>NZ_JBIAGU010000010.1:0-268886 GCF_042869935.1 Kitasatospora sp. NPDC006697 | reverse complement strand
GGTGGGGCGCGCCGGCCGGGGCGGGGGGGGGGGGGGGGGGTATGTGTGGGGGGGGGGGGGTTTTTGGGGGGGGGGGGGGGGCCCCCCCCCCGCCGCCCCCCCCCCCCCCCACCGCAGACTGTGCGCCTGAGCACCGAGTACGGCCTACCGCAGGCGCGTCGCGATCCGCACGAGGTCGGCGACGGCCCTGGACCGGCTCTGCGGCGGCCAGGCGATCACGGTGGTGACCGGCGGCGCGTCCAGCACGGGCACGGTGGCGAGATCGCCGTGCAACTGGGACCGGCAGGACTCCGGCGAGACCGAGCAGGCCCGGCCGAGCGCGACAAGCTGCAACAGCTGCGCGTGGTCGCGGACCTGGGGGCCGGGGCCGGGCGGATAGCTGCCGTCGGGATGGGGCCAGCGCGGCAGCGGCAGACCCGGGAGCCCGGTGATGTCGGCCATCCGCACCTCGGCCCGCGCGGTGAGCGGGTGCCCGGCCGGCAGCACCACCACCTGCCCCTCCGTGCCGAGTTCCTCGGTGTGCAACCCGGCCGTCGAGTCGAACGGCCGGTGCAGCAGCGCCACATCGGCCCGGCCCTCGCGCAGGAACCGCTCCTGCTCGGCCGGTCCACAGAGGATGACGTCGACGGCGACCGCGCCGGGTTCGGCGGCATACGCGTCGAGCAGTTCCGCCAGCAGCTCGCGGGACGCGCTGGCCTTGGTGACCAGGGTCAGACCGGGACGGCCGGTCGCGGAGCCGGCGGCACGGCGGGTCCGGCGCTCGGCGGCCTCGACCGCGTCGAGCGCCGCCCGGCCCTCGACCAACAGCACCGAACCGGCCTCGGTCAGCGTGACCGTACGGCTGGTCCGGTCCAACAGCCTTGCCCCGAGCCGGCGTTCGAGCTGCTGTATGGCCCGCGACAGCGGCGGCTGAGCCATCCCGAGCCGCTCCGCGGCCCGCCCGAAGTGCAACTCCTCGGCGACCGCGACGAAGTAGCGCAGTTCCCGCGTCTCCATGCGGCCACGCTACCCCGGATCCATACCCGGGCGGTATGGGTGTCCACCCGATCGGTCTTGGACCTCCGGCCAGGGCCGGGAGCAGCATGGTGCCCATGAGCGAACGAACGATCGCGCTGGTCACCGGCGCGAACAAGGGAATCGGCTACGAGATCGCGGCGGGCCTGGGCGCCCTCGGCTGGAGCATCGGCGTCGGGGCCCGCGACGAGCAGCGCCGCGAGTCCGCGGTGGAACGCCTGCGCGCGGCCGGTGCCGATGCCTTCGGCGTGCCGCTGGACGTGACCGACGACGCGAGCGCCACCGCCGCCGCCCGGCTGCTCGAGGACCGCGCCGGGCGCCTCGACGTGCTCGTCAACAACGCCGCCATCACCGGCGACTGGCCGCAGGAGCCCACCCGGATCGACCCCGGCACCATCCGAACGGTCGTGGAGACCAACGTGATCGGCGTCCTCCGCGTCACCAACGCGATGCTGCCCCTGCTGCGCCGCTCCGCCTCACCGCGGATCGTCAACATGTCCAGCAGCGTCGGCTCGCTGACCCGGCAGTCCGAGACCGACGACGTGCAGGCCATCGGCCCGCTGGCCGCCGGCTACCCGCCCTCGAAGTCGTTCCTGAACGCCCTCACGGTGCAGTACGCCCGCGAGCTGCGCGGGACGAACATCCTGATCAACCTCGGCTGCCCCGGCTACGTCGCGACCGACCTCAACGGCTTCCGCGGCGTGCGCACCCCGGAACAAGGCGCGGCGATCGCCATCAAGCTCGCCACCCTGCCCGACGACGGCCCCACTGGCGGGTTCTTCGAGGACGCCGGCGAAGTGCCCTGGTGAGCGGTGTGCCGGCGGACGGGGTCGGGGAGCCGTCGCACCGCCAGGAGCCGGCGGGGCCGATCACGCCAGGCGCCTCGTCCTGAGTCCGTGCGGCGGACGGGGGTCGAGTCCCGGAGGGTGTCGCCGGCCCCGGCGACACCCTCCGCATCCGATCGGCTCCACCGACCTCCACAGTCCCCTCCCTCTACAGTCCCCTCATGGACCTCACCTGGCGCGAGCTCGACCGCACCACCCTCCTCTCCCACTTCGGCCGCTCCACCGACCGCGTCGAGTTCGAACTCCCCGACGGCCACAAGCGCACCTTCTACCTCAAGCGCGAGCGCCCCGCCGCCGTCGTCCTCGCGCTCACCCCGGAGCGCGAGGTCGTCCTCACCCGGCAGTACCGCCCCGGGCCGGCGCAGATCTTCCTGGACCTCCCCGGCGGCTTCCTCAAACCAGACGAGGACCCCGCCGCGGCCGCCGCCCGCGAACTGCTCGAGGAGACCGGCTACCGGGGCGACCTCCGCCTGGTCTCCTCCTTCTTCCACGACGCCTACTCCGACGCCCTCCGCTACGCCTGCGTCGCCACCGACTGCGCCCTGGTCGCCGAACCCCACCACGACCCGGCCGAGTTCATCGAGGTCACCACCCTCCCGCTCGCCGAGTTCCACACCCGGGTGCTGCGCAGCGGCCGCCTCTCCGATCCCGCCGCCGCCTACCTCGCCCTGGACCACCTGGGTCTGCTCTGATCCCCTGACCTGCGGTCTTTCCGGGTGACACCCGACGGCCCGCCGCGCGCGTCTCCCGCTCCCGCCGTCATCCGCCGCCCGATACTCCGCCCATGAGCCCCCTCCCCAGGACCGCCCTGCTCCGCCTCGCCGCCGTCACCGCCCTCCTCGCGCTCTCCGTCCCCGCCGCGACCGCAGCCACCCCCGCCACCTCCGACGCCGCTTCCCGGCCCTGCGCCGGCTCCCCGCGCCCCAGTGGCGGCCCGGCGCTCGACGTGGTCCGGATCGCCGAGCAGGCCAAGGCAGAGCTCCACCTCAAGTCCGTCCTGCTGCGCGTCACCGAGGACGGCCACGAACTCGTCACCACCGCCCTCGGCGAGTCGATGACCGGCGTGCCCGCCGAGCCGGCGATGCACTTCCGCAACGGCAACATCGCGATCAGCTACCTGGGCACGGCCCTCCTCCGCCTCGCCGACCGGGGCCGGGTCGACCTCGACGACCCCGTCACCCGCTGGCTGCCCGACCTCCGCAACGCCGACGGCATCACCCTGGGCATGCTCGGCGCCTCCACCACCGGGCTGGTCGACTACGTCAAGGTCCCGGGCTTCGGGCAGTCCGTCTACGCGGACCCGTTCCGCCAGTGGACGGCGGACGAGCTGGTGAACCTGTCGACCAGTCGGGACCGGCTCTACGACCCGGGCACCAACTGGAGCTACTCGCACGCCAATTTCGTCATCCTCGGCGAGGCGCTGGAGAAGATCACCGGCATCCGGACCGACCAGCTGATCCAGCAGCTCGTCCTCGACCCGCTCGCCCTCCACGAGACCCGCAACAGCTACACCCCCGACATCCCCACCCCCGTCCTGCACGCCTTCACGGCCGAGCGCGGGACGTACGAGGAGTCGACGTTCTGGAACCCCTCCTGGACCACGGCCCCGGGCGCCGTCGAGACCACCGACATCTGCGACCTGGCCCGCTCGGCCGCCGGCATCGGCTCGGGCGAACTGCTCTCCCCGGCCGGCTACCGGAAGCTGCTCGACCCGGGCACGGTCGGCCTCGGCCACCCCACCGCCAAGTGCCCGGCCGACATCTGCCTCCCCAACACCGAGGCCACCCACTACGGCATGGGCGTGGTCGTGCTCAACGGCTGGATCGCCCAACACCCGCTCTTCTTCGGCTACTCCGCCGCCCAGGCCTACCTCCCCTGCGACCACCTGGCGATCGCCGTCGCCACCACCGAGGACCCGGGCTCCCCCGGCGGCCACACCGCCCACCTGATCACCCAGCGCATCGCCGCCGCCCTCGCCCCGGGGCAGCCGATCCCGGACTTCGGCTGACGGGTCAGGGGGACCGGCTCAGAACCCGTGCTCGGCGCACCAGGCTTCGAGCGCGGGTGTGGTCCCCCTCCCGACCGCACCGGCCGCCACCGCAAGGCGCGCTGTCGCATCAGGTTCTCACGCAGGGCCTCCGGCACCCGGTACGTGCTCGCGCCCCCAGGCCCCCAGCGGCTTCAGTGCGGCGTTCAGCTCCCGCCCGACCTGCGTCAGCGAGTACTCCACCCGCGGCGGGACCTCCTCGTACGCCTTCCGGTGCACGATCCCGTCCGTCTCCAACTCCCGCAGATGCGCGGAGAGCACCTTCTCCGTGATGCCCGGGACCAAGCGCCGCAGCTCGCCGAATCGGCACTGCGGGCGGGCGTCGAGTGCCCAGAGGATGAGCACCTTCCACTTGCCGCCGATCACGTCCATCGCGGCGTCTATCCCGCACACGTACGCCCCCACCGCCGGTCGCGGCACCGTCGCCATCTTCCCGCCCCCACTCGGTCCGTCGCTGGCCTCAGCGTAGCCACCCACTTCGAGGCGCGTACTTGATCATGGAATCGTGGACACGGGGCTGATTCCCATGACACACACCCCTGTTGAGCCGGTCATCCTGCTCGGCCTCGGCGCGAGGGGCACCGCGCTCGGCTCGCCGGGGCCCGGAGGATCCGACCGGTGCGATCGACCTCCTGCGCGGCTAGGCTGGCCCTTCGCAGCAGAACGAAGCGAAGGGGGCCCGGGTGAGCCAGTACTACGAGCTGGACGGCACGACCCTCTGGAACGCGGCGACCGGCGTCTCCCGTCTCTTCCTCCGCCAGCTGGCCGTCTTCGAAGCCGAGTTGGGCCTGCCCTCCGGCATCGGACCGATGTACTCCGACGAGTGCCGGATCGCCCCCGCCGAGCTCGCCCCCTTCGCCGACGCCGTCCTCGCCCATCACCAGCGCACCCGCCACCCCGTCATCCGCGCGCTCTCCGGGGGCTTCACCGCCACCCTCCTCGCCCTCGCCGAACGCGCCGGTGCCGCGCCCGACTTGACCCCGCATCCCGAACTGCGCGCCATGACCCGGGAGCTCTCCCGCACCATGGCCCGCTGACGAGCCGACCAGGAGCCCGCCCCATGCCCCACCTCTCCTACGGCGACGTCAAGGCCGCCGCCGATCGCATCGCCGGCCACCTGCGCCCGGTGCCCGTGGCCGAAGCCGGCCCCCACCGGTGGCTGGCACTCGAACTGCTGCAGCACACCGGGAGCTTCAAGGCCCGGGGCGCGCGCAACTTCGTGCAGGCGCAGCAGGAGGCGGGCGCCCTGCCCGAGGCGGGCGTGACCATCGCCTCCGGGGGCAACGCGGGGCTGGCCTGCGCCTGGGCGGCGCGGGAGTCGGGGGTGCGGGCGACGGTCTTCCTGCCCGCCAACGCGCCCGCCGTGAAGGTGGCCAGGCTGCGCGGCTACGGCGCCGAGGTGCGACTGACCGGCAGCGAGTACGCCGAAGCACTGGCCGCCTGCGAGGAGTTCGCCGCCGCCAGTGGTGCGCTCGCCTCGCACGCCTACGACCACCCGCTGATCGCGGCCGGCGCGGGCACCCTGGTGGACGAGATCCGCCGCCAACTGCCCGAGCTGGACACGGTGGTGGTCTCGGTCGGCGGCGGCGGGCTGTTCGCCGGGGTGGCCACCGCCGCCCGCGAGCACGGCATCCGCACGGTCGCCGTCGAGCCGGCGAACTGCCGGGCCCTCGACGCCGCCCTCACCGCCGGCGAGCCGGTGGACGTCCCCGTGGACTCGGTCGCCGCCGACTCCCTCGGCGCCCGCCGCGCCACCCCGCTGGCGCTGGCCGCCGCCCGCCAGGGCGACGTGCGGACCGTCCTGGTGCCGGACGAGGCGATCGTCCGGGCCCGCCGAATGCTCTGGGACGACCGGCGGTTGGCCGTCGAGCACGCCGCCGCCACCGCGCTGGCCGCGCTCACCACGCGCGCCTACGAGCCCGAGCCCGGCGAGCGCGTCTGTGTGGTGCTCTGCGGCGCCAACACCGACCCGTCCGACCTGGTGCGCTGATGGATCAGCGGCCGCCCCTGCCCGCCCCGCTCACCACTGGCCGGGCTGGTACCCCCCGGCCGGCTGCTGCACCAGCACGTTCAACCGGTTGTAGGTGTTGATCAGCGCGACCAGCGAGACCAGCGCCACCAGCTGCTCCTCGTCGAACTGCTCGGCCGCCTTCGCCCAGACCGCGTCCGGCACGCCCCCGGCGGCGTCGGCGATCCGGGTGCCCTGCTCGACGAGGTCCAGCGCGGCCCGCTCCTGCTCGGTGAAGACGGTGGCCTCGCGCCAGACGGCGACCAGGTTGAGCCGGGTCTGCTCCTCGCCGGCGTGCAGGGCGTCCTTGCTGTGCATGTCGGTGCAGAAGCCGCAGCCGTTGATCTGGCTGGCCCGCAGCTTCACCAGCTCCTGCACCCGGGCCGGCAGCGTGGAGTCGGAGATGACCTTGCCCGCCGAGTTGATGTACTTCGCGAACTTGGCGCCGACAGCGTTGCTGTAGAAGTCGATCCGCGCGTCCATGGTGTGCTCCTCAGTGGTCCCTAGGCGGCCCGTAAGCGGCCCGTAGCGTTGCTTGCACCACCCTGACGAAGCCCGAACGGCGGATGTGACGGGCTCGGCAGAAAAATCTTTTCTACAGCCAAGCTGTACAGCTCGCTGTATTTCTGCCTACACTGCGGTGTGCCCGCCACCGCGCTCCACCGACCGGTCACCGACGCCGAGCCCCAGCCGTTCGGCCGCCGGTTCGTCAGCCCGTTGCTGCTCGGCTCGGCGCTCAACCCGATCAACAGCTCGATGATCGCCACCGGCCTGGTCGGTATCGGCCTGGACTTCCACAAGGGCCCCGGCACCACGGCCTCGCTGATCTCCGTGCTCTACCTGTGCAGCGCGGTGGCCCAGCCGACCATGGGCAAGCTGGCCACCGTCTTCGGCGCCCGCCGGGTCTTCGTCGGCGGGCTGCTGGTGCTGGTGCTGGCGGGCCTGATCGGGGCCACCGCACCGGCCTTCGGGTTCCTGCTGCTCTCCCGGGCGCTGATCGGCATCGGCACCTCGGCCGCCTACCCGACCGCGATGGCGCTGGTCCGCCGCCGGGCCGACCGGACCGGCGGCGGGGTGCCCAGCCGGGTGCTCGGCAACTTCTCGATCGCCGCCCAGGTGACCGTCGTGGTCGGCCTGCCGCTCGGCGGGGTGCTCGCCGGGTCGTTCGGCTGGCGCGCGCTCTTCCTGGTCAACGTGCCGCTGGCACTGCTGGCGCTGGTCCTCACGCTGACCGGCGTCCCCCGTGACAGCCCCGCCGAGGCTCCGGGCCGGGAGCCGCTGGCCGTGCTGGTCGACCTGCCCGGCGTGCTGCTCTTCGCCGGCACGGTGACCAGCCTGCTGCTCTTCCTCTCCCGGCTGACCCGCCCGGTCTGGTGGCAGTTCGGCCTCTTCACCCTGCTCGCCACCGCCCTGGCCGTCTGGGAGCGGCGGGCGGCCCGGCCGCTGGTGGACGTGCGGATGCTCGGCCGCAACCTGCCGCTGCTGCGCACCTACCTGCGCCAGACCGTGGTGGCGCTCGGCACCTACACCGCGCTCTACGGCACCAGCCAGTGGATGGAGCAGGCCGCGCACTACAGCGCCTCGCAGGTCGGGCTGATCATGCTGCCGCTCTCCGGCTCCAGCATCGTGCTGGCCCGGCTGGTCTCCAACCGGGGCGTGATCCGGGGGCCGCTGGTGCTGACCGGCCTCTGCCTGCTGCTCACCGGCGCCGTGCTGCTGCGGATCACCCACGGCTCCCCGGTGCTGGTGCTGATCGGCATGTCACTGCTCTTCGGCCTCGCCAACGGGTTCAGCGGGTTCGCCAACCAGGCCGCGCTCTACGTGCAGGCGCCGGCCGCCGAGGTGGCGGTGGCCTCGGGGCTGTACCGCACCTTCGCCTACGTCGGCGCGATCTTCTCGGCCAGCCTGATCGGCCTCGCCTTCGGCGGGCGGGCGGGGGACGCCGGGCTGCACACCATCGGGTGGGTGACGATCGGCATCGGGCTGATCAGCCTGCTGCTCACCGTGCTGGACCGCCGGATCCCGGCCCGCGCCGACGACTGACGGACTCCTCAGCCCTCCCCCGCCGCGCCCAGCGGCAGCGCCCGCCCCAGCCCGGCCCGGGACCGCACGCCCAGCTTGCGGTAGATCCGGGAGAGCGTGCCCTCCACCGTCTTCACGCTGAGGAACATCGCCGCCGCCACCTCCCGGTTGGTCGCCCCCTCGGCCGCAAGCCGGGCCACCCGCTGCTCGGTGGCCGTGAGCAGCGGGTGCCCGGCGGCCTCGTCCAGCCGGTCCAGCTCCTGGACGGCCCGGGCCAGCAGCGGTCCGGCCCCGGCGGCGGTGGCGAGCGCCCGTGCCTCCAGCAGCGCGGCCCGCGCACCGGTCCGGTGCCGCAGGCGGCGCTCCACCGAGCCGAGCGCCAGCAGGGTGCGGGCCAGTTCGAGCCGGTGCCCGGCCGCGCGCTGCTGGTCCGCCGCGATCCGCAGCAGCGCCACCGCCTCCCGGGCCCGGCCGAGCCCGGCCAGGGCCAGTGCCTCGGCGCGGCGCAGCGGGGCGTCGGCGAACAGCGGGCGGCGGTCCCAGGACTCGGTCAGCTGCCGGGCCGTGCTGACCACCTCCTGCGCGCACCGGTGGTCGCCGAGGGCCACCAGCGCCTCGGCGAGCAGCGCCCGGGTGCGGATGCCGGCCGGGTCGGCACGGCCGGTGCCGGGCGGCAGCCGGCAGGCGGCCTCCAGCAGTTCGGTGGCGGCCGCGTACCCGGCGGCGGTGCCGAGCAGCAGGTCCGCCTCGCCCGCGACGGTGAGCGCCTGCGCCTGTTGCCAGTGGTCCCCGGCGGCCGCCCAGCCCGCCGCCGCCCGTTCGGCCAGTCGGCGGGCGCGGTCGGTGCTGCCCCCGGCGAGTTCGGCGCTCGCGACGGCGAGCACGGCGTCCAGCCGGGCGGTGAGGGCCAGCGGTTCGCCCTGCCAGGCGAGCAGGTCCTCCAGCCGGCCCGCCAGTTCGAGCGCGGCGGCCGCGTCCTCCCCGGCGGTGGCCTGCGCGGTGACCAGCAGGGTGAGGGCCGCCAGTTGCTCCTCGGGCTCGCCGGCCCCGAACCGGCCGGCCTCCGCGGGAGCCGGTTCCCCGAGGGCCAGCGCGACCCGCAGCGCCTCCACCGCGGACGGCAGGCCGGAGGCGGCCGTCCTGGCGCCCGCCAGGTCCCCGACCGCCGCCCTGGCCCGGGCCAGCACGCTACCGGCGGCCGGGTGGGCCCTCGGGTGCGCGGCGGCGGCCTCGGCGTGGCCCAGAGCCACGGCCGGGCGGCCCGCCGAGAGCTGCTGCTCGGCGGCCCAGCGGAGCAGTTCGGCCGCCTCCCGGCTCTGCGCGGGCGCCTCGGCCAATCCGGCGGCTATCAACTCCCCGGTGGCGGCCAGACTCTGACCCACGGCGGCCGCCCGGACCAGGATCAGCCGGGCCCGGGCCCGCAGCGCCGCCGTCCGGCTCTGGGCCAGCACCTGCCGGGCCAGGGCGCAGGCCTGCTCGGGGGCGGCGGTGCGGGCGCTCTCCAGCAGCACGGCCGCACCCACCTGGTGCCCGTGTCTGCGCTGACGCTCCGCCAGTCTGGCGATCCGTCGGGACACCGTCGCCCGATCCTCACCGAGGTCGGCGCCCGCCAGCGCCAGCGCCACCCCGGGGTTGCCCAGCGCCCCGCGCTGCACCTCCCGCTGCACGCGGGCCGGCAGCGGCCACCCCGCCGCCCGCTCCGCCAGCACCCGCGCCAACGCGCCCGCCCGCAGCGGCCCGAGAGCCACCTCGGGCAGTTCCCCGAACCCGTCGCCACCCTCCCCCACCACGAGGGCCCGCACCCCCGCTGCCACCGCCCGCCGCACCGCGAACCGCAGCACCGAGGCGCTGGCCGGGTCCAGCCACCGCACCCCGTCGAGCAGCAGCAGCACGCCGCCCGCCTCGCGCCGCAGGGCGAGCAGCAGCTCCAGCACCGCCCGCCGCACCGCCAGTTGCCCGGCCCCGCCCTCCGGCGCCGCCCGCCGCAGCAGCACTGCCCGCAGGGCGCCGCCCAGCACCGGGCCGAGCGCGTCGAACCGCTCCTCCGGCAGGGCGCCGAACAGGTCGCCGAGCGCGGCCCAGGGCAGGCCGCGCTCCTCCGCGCTGGGCGCGCAGCGCAGCACCAGCCGCCCCTGCGCCGCCGCCTCCCCGGCGAGCACCCGGGCGAGCGCGCTGCGCCCGATGCCGGGCGGTCCGGTCAGCAGCACGGCGCCGTGCCGGTGCAGCGCCTGCCGGGCGGCGGCCAGTTCGGCCGCCCTGCCGTGCAGTCCGACCGCGGCACCCGGCTCCGACAAGACCGCCTCCCGAAATGACTAATGGCATGCACCTGACAGCAAGTGCATGCCACCGCCGCCCGGACCGGGGCACCATCCCAGCCCCGTGCTGACGACGCGTCAATAGCGCAGCCCGTGCAACTCCGCAGCCGACACGGGACATTCACCCTGGTTCGCGGGGCGTCACACCGGGGCGGCCCCCGAGTGGGGCGACGGCGCCGGAGCGCCACCGCCTCAGGCCGCTTCGAAGCCCGAGTGGCCCGCGATCTTCTTCAGCTCGGCCAGGGCGTGCTTCTCGATCTGGCGGATCCGCTCACGCGTCAGGCCGTGCTGCTTGCCCACCTCGGTGAGGGTGCGCTCGCGGCCGTCCTCCATCCCGTAGCGGGAGCGGATGATCGAGGCGGTGCGGTCGTCGAGCCGGCCGATCAGGTCGTCCAGCTCCTCGCGGCGCAGCATCACCAGCACCGCGTCCTCCGGGGAGACCGCGCCGGTGTCCTCGACCAGGTCGCCGAACTGGGTCTCGCCCTCGTCGTCCACCGCCATGTTGAGGCTGACCGGATCGCGGGCCCAGTCCAGCACGTCCTTGATCCGGGCCTCGGTGGTGTCCAGCTCGGCGGCGATCTCGGCGGGCTCGGCCTCGCGGCCCAGCTCCTTGGACTTCTCGCGCTGGACCCGCCGGATCCGGCCCAGCTCCTCGACCAGGTGCACGGGCAGCCGGATGGTGCGCGACTGGTCGGCGATCGAGCGGGTGATCGCCTGCCGGATCCACCAGGTCGCGTAGGTGGAGAACTTGAAGCCCTTGGCGTAGTCGAACTTCTCGACCGCGCGCACCAGGCCCGCGTTGCCCTCCTGGATCAGGTCCAGCAGCGGCAGGCCGCTGCGCGGGTAGCGGCGGGCGACCGCGACGACCAGGCGCAGGTTGGAGCGGATGAAGACGTCCTTCGCCCGCTCCGCGTCGGCGGCTATCGCCTCCAACTCCTCGCGGGTGACGCCCTCGGGCAGCGCGGCCCCGCCGTCGCCGGCCTCGTCCAGCAGGTGCTGGGCGTACACGCCGGCTTCGATCCGCAGCGACAGTTCGACCTCCTCGGCGGCGTCGAGGAGGGGGGTCCTGGCGATCTCGTCGAGGTACATGCCGACCAGGTCGCGGTCGGCCTCGAGGTTGGTCGGGCGGGCCGTACGAGTCCGGTCGGCCCTGTCGCGAACGACGGCACGGGTGGCCATGCTTGCTCCCTTGCTGTTGATGCCCGGGTCTGGGTCCCGCGGGGTTGCGGCAAGCGGGTCGCCGGCGGCGACGGCGCGCGCCTCCCGGTGATGCGGGACCCCGGGGGCCTCGCACGTAACGATCCAACGAACAGATTCCGGACAACATTCCCAAGTCGGCCGGATTCCTCGAAAGATGCAGTATCCTGCGCCACTTCACCGGATTCCGCGACCGGCCGTGACCGGACGCGCACCCGCCGCGAGGGGGCGCACCGCTCAACGCACCCGGCGCGCACGGCCGATCACGCGCCGCCAGGCTCGCATGCGCGCCGCCGCCGGCCCATCTGATCGGACACGCACGGACCGCACGCGCCAAGCCGCACCTCCCCAACGCCTCGGATGCCCCGAACGATCCCGGGGATGCACCGCCCAAAAGATGCCGAATCGCGACCGGTCGCCCATCGGATCGACTCACCCGACTGGGAAGGTGTCAGCCATGCACCTGACCACCGGCCGGAACCGGCCCGCCGAGCCACGGCAGCGGACCACGCTCCGCGCCCGTCTGCCCCGCTACGCGGCGGTGGCCCTCGGCGCGCTCGCGCTCTCCGCGCTGCTGCTCGGGCTGGTCGAGAGCGGCTGGGCGCCGCTGGCCCGGCTGGACCGCTCCTGGACCGACGGGCTGCACCGGTTCGCCCGGGACCACGCGGCCTTCACCGCCTCGATGCAGACCACCAGCGCGCTCGGCGGCCCGGTGGTGATGCGCGCGCTGCTCGGCCTGGCCGCCGCCTGGCTCTGGGCGATCGGCGCCCGCACCCTGGCCGCCTGGACCGCGGCGCAGGCGCTGGTCGGCTGGGGCGTGCAGTGGGCGGTCAAGCTGCTGGTGGACCGGCCGCGGCCGAGCTGGCCGGACCCGGTGGCCACCGCCCCCGGCCCCGCCTTCCCGTCCGGGCACGCGATGGCCGTGGCGATCACCGGGGCCACCCTGGTCGCGCTGGTCTGGCCGCGGGTGGACCGGCCGGCCCGGATCGCCTGCTCGGCGGTGGCGGTCGCGGCCAGCCTGCTGATCGGGTTCACCCGGATCGCGCTCGGCGTGCACTGGCCGAGCGACGTGCTGGGCGGCTGGTTCCTGGCCGCCGCGGTACTGGGCGGGACCACGGTGGCGCTGGAGCTCTGGCTGCCCGGCGCGCTCTCCCGGGACGTCCGCCGGGTGGACTGGCGGACCAGGCCGCGGGTGCAGAGCGTGCTGGCCGGCAGCGTGCCGTTCCCGGAACTGCCGTTCGGCGAGCGGGGGGCGGAGCAGCGGATCACCCCGCGAGCTGACGACCAGTGAGCTAGCTCACACGGGCGGGTGACGAACACCCGGCGTCGACTTCCCGCCACGGGACGTGGCCGGCTCCGGCGGCCGAACCGAGGCAGAAATCCTCATGAACTCGGGCATAACGGACCACATTCGCGACATTTCACGATGCCCGCAACTGTCCGAAAAAGGTCGATTCCCACCCCTGGGACCTTGATCACCCGGCACCCGGCTCCCCATCAAGTGCCCTGATGCGGCAGACTGCTTCGGCTGGGCATACCTGTGCCCGGCTCGGGGAACCGAGCATCTGACCTGCGGCACCCCGCAGCAGCACCTGCCCAGGAACCGAGCCACGGGAGTCCGATGACCACGCACACGGCGGGTGAACCGTACGGGTCGTACGGCTCGCCCGAGTCGTACGGGGCGGCCCAGCCGTACCCGGCGATGCCGGCGCAGGGTCAGCCGGAGCAGGCCGCGCCGCAGCAGCAGCCGCCGCAGCCCCAGTACTCGTACGACCAGCCGCCGCAGGTGCCGCCGTACGGCTACCAGCAGCAGCCGCCGCAGCCGGAGGCGCCGCAGGCGCGCCCGCTGTTCCGGGACGAGCAGCCCTCGTACCAGCAGCCGCCGCAGCCGCCACCCCCGCAGCAGCCCCCGTACCAGCAGTACGAGCAGCAGTACCCGGCCTACCAGCCCTACCCCGGGCCGGAGCAGCACCAGCAGGGCCGGCAGCAGCACGGCGGCTACCAGCCGTCCGAGCCCTACCTGCTGCCCGCCGACTACGCGCTGCCGCACACCTTCAACGACCCGCCCACCATGTCGCTGCGCGCGATCACGGCACAGGAGCAGTACTTCCAGATGCCGCCGGCCCCGACGGCACCGCCCTCCCTGCCCCAGCCGCGCCCGGCCGAGCCCACGGCCCCGCCGACGGCCCCGAAGCCCGAGCAGTCCGAGCAGGCCACGGCCAACCGCAACGGCCTGATCATGGCGATCGGCACCCTGGCCTCGCGCGGCCTCGGCTTCGTGCGCAGCGCCGTGCTGGCCGCGGCGCTCAGCATCGGTCCACTGGGCAGCGCCTTCAACGTGGCCAACACGCTGCCGAACGTGGTCTTCATGATGCTGATCGGCGGCGCGCTGCAGTCGGTCTTCGTGCCGGAGCTGGTCCGGGCCGCCAAGTACGACCCGGACGGCGGCGTCGCCTACACCGACCGCCTGCTCACCGTCTGCGCGGTGGCGCTCGGGGTGCTCACGGTGGTCGCGGTGCTGGTCGCCCCCGCCCTCGTCACCATCTACGCGAGCGAGTGGACCGGCGCGCAGCGCGATCTGACGGTGGCGCTCGCCCGGTTCTGCCTGCCGGAGATCTTCTTCTACGGGCTCTTCACCCTGCTCGGGCAGGTGCTCAACGCACGCGGCCGGTTCGGCGCGATGATGTGGGCGCCGGTGCTGAACAACGTGGTGGCGATCGCGGTCTTCGGCCTCTACATGGTGATCGGCGGCCAGGCCCAGGACGCCGGCCACGTGACCACCGGGCAGACCATGCTGCTCGGCATCGGCACCACGCTGGGTGTGGTGGTGCAGGTGCTCGGCCTGCTGCCTTCGCTGAAGGCCGCCAAGTTCCGCTGGCACCCGCGCTTCGACTGGCGCGGCTCGGGCCTGAGCAAGCCGCTGCGGCAGGCGACCTGGGCGCTGTTGCTGATGATCGCCACCCAGGTCGCCTTCACCGTGCTGACCGCGCTGACCACCAGCGTGGACCAGATGGGCAAGAACATCGGCCTGCTCGGCGTCGGCAACGCGGCCTACACCAACGCCTACGCGCTCTTCGTGGTGCCGCAGGGCGTGATCACCATCTCGATGGTGACCGCGATCCTGCCGCAGATGTCCCGGGCCGCCACCGAGGGCAACCTGCCGAAGATCGGCTCCGACCTGTCCCGGGTGCTGCGCAACTCGGCCGCGATGATCGTCGCCGCCACGGTGCTGTTCATCGCCTTCGCCGGGCAGATCACCCACCTCGCCTACGGCTACGGCAGCCACCAGGGGGTCGGCCTCTCGGTGATCTCCGAGTCGCTGCTGGCCTTCGCCTTCGGCATCCCGTTCTTCTGCGCCCAGTACGCGCTGGCCCGCGGCTTCTACGCGATGGGCGACGCCCGCACCCCGTTCTGGCTGACCGTGGTCGCCTCCGGCACCAATGTGCTCCTCTCCTACCTGGCCTACCTGGTGTTCAGCCCGCGCTGGATCGTGGTCGGCATGGCCGGGGCACAGAGCGTCGCCTGCGCGGTCTCCATGGTGATCACCGGCTTCGCGCTGGCTCGGCGGCTGCGCTCGCTGCCGCACGCCGTGCCGGAGGACCCGGACCGGCGGGCCGAGGTGCTGCGCTCGCTGCTGCGCAACCCGATGCGCAGCGGGCTGGACGGGCGGCGGGTCTTCGGGCTGCACCTGGGCCTGGTGCTGGCCTGCCTGCCCGGTGCACTGGTCGGGCACTTCCTGGCGGACGCGGTGAGCGGGGCGCTGAGCGGCAGCCTGGTGGTCTCGGTGCTGGGCAACGGCATCGGGCTGGGGCTGGGCTCGGTGGCGGTGCTGGTCTCGCTCTTCCTGCTGGCCAAGCCGCTGGGTGCGGCGAGCATCGTGGCGCCGCTGGCCCGCAAGCTGCGGGTGCCGTTCCCGGTCGAGCCGGAGCCGAGCGGACGCCGCCGCCGGGGCTGACCGCGGCCCTGCCGGGGCGGCCTCGATAGGGTGAACGAACATGACACCCTCTCAGCCCTCCGCTTTCGCCCTGCCCGACGCGCCGCTGCGGATCGCCGCGGCCCAGTGCTCCGTGGTCCCCGGTGACGTCGACGCCAACGCGGCCCGGGCCGCCGGGCTGATCCGGCAGGCCGCGGCCGAGGGCGTGCGGCTGGTGGTCTTCGCGGAGAAGTTCCTCACCGGCTACGAGCCCGAGCTGATCGTCTCCGACCCGGCCCGCTACACCGTCGCCGAGAACGACCCCCGGCTCGCCCCGATCGCCGCCGCCTGCCGGGAGACCGGCACCGCCGCCGTGGTCGGCGCGGCCAGCTCGGCCGTGCCCGGGGAGCTGCGGGTCTCCGTGCTGGTCTTCGGCGCCGACGGCACGGTGCTCACCCGCTACGACAAGCAGCACCTGTTCACCAGCGAGAAGGGGATCTACTCCCCCGGCGAGGCCGGGTGCACCCTGGAGCTGGACGGCTGGCGGCTCGGCCTGGCGATCTGCTACGACACCGGCTTCCCCGAGCACGCCCGGGACGCCGCGCTGGACGGCTGCCACGCCTACCTGGCCAGCGCGCTCTTCGGCACCGGGCACGGCCGGGTCCAGCGGGCCGTCTGGTTCCCGGCCCGGGCGCTGGACAACACCTGCTACACGCTGCTGGCCAACCACATCGGCGCCACCGGCGGCTGGGACACCTGCGGCGGCAGCGGCGTCTGGGCCCCGGACGGCACGCTGCTGATCGAGGCCGGCCAGGCCGACGGCACGCTGGCGGTCGCCGAGCTGGACCCGGCGGTGCTGCGCGCCGTCCGCGGGGAGCTGGAGATGCTGGCCGACCTCGCCCTGCGGGACGCCGTGGCCGACGAGGGCCGGCGCACGGTGTCGCTCGGCTAGGGCGTCCCGCAGAGCAGGGCGGCGCGCAGGTCCAGGCGGTCGTCCAGCCGGGCCAGGTCCCGGGCGGTCAGCTCCTCGATCCGGCGGATCCGGTAGTGCACGGTGTTCACGTGGACGTGCAGCGCCTCGGCGGTACGGGCCCAGGAGCAGTCGTGCTCGAGGAAGCTGACCAGGGTGGCCAGCAGCGCACCGCCGGTGCCGCGGTCGTGCTCGACCAGCGGCTCCAGCAGGCGGCGGCGGAAGGCCTGGGCCACCTCGGCCGGGATGCCGCGGACCAGGGCGGCCAGCGAGTCCAGCTCGCCGCTGGCGCCGACCGTGCCGGTGCGCGGGGCGGCGCCCGCGGCGGCGTCCAGCGCGTACCGGGCCTGGCGCAGGCCGGCCGCCAGCTCGGCCGCCGGGCGGTCCGCCCGGGGGCCGACGCCGGCCCGCAGCAGGTGCCGCTCCGGCAGCCGGGCCTGCAGCCGCGGCCAGACCTCGCGCAGGCCGGCGGCGAGCGCGGCCGGGTCGTCGGTGGCGACCACGGCCAGGGCGCCCCCGTCCGCCTTCGTGCCGACGGCGAAGCCGGCGGCCGCACCGTGCAGCGCCTCGGCCAGGGCGTCGGCGGCGGCGCCCGGTGCGTCCTGGCCGTCGATCCGGGCCGTCACCAGCACCAGCGGCTGCCCGGCCGGCAGCCCGCAGGCGGCCAGCGCCTCCAGCAGGGCGGCGGCGTGCATCGGGCCCGGGCCGGACTCGGTGAGCAGGGCCGCGAGCCGGCCGGCGGCCCGGCGGCGTTCGGCGGCCTCGCCGCGGGCCCTGGTCCAGAGCGTGCCCAGCACCTCGGCCAGGCCGTGCAGCACGGCGGCCCGGCCGGCCGGCCGCCCGTGCGGGTAGAGGTACCAGCCGTCGAACGGGTTGCCGTCGCCCTCGCCGACCGGCAGCGCGGCCGCGCCGTGCGGGTGCTCGGCGCCCGGGACGGGCAGCGCGGCGCGGACCTCCTCCGGGTCCGGCTCGGGCGCGCCGGCCGAGCTCGCGATGGTCCGGCCCGAGGCGGAGACCAGCGAGCAGGGCCCGCAGCCGAGCCCGGAGACCGCCCGGTCCAGTACCACCCCGGCCGGCGCGCCCTGGTACATCAGCTCGATCAGCTCCCGGCGGGCCTGCTCGGGCACGGCCGGCTGCAGGCTGCCCCACAGGCGCAGGTAGACCCGGTCGGTGACGGCCCGGAAGCTGGTGCCAGCCGGTACCGAGAGCAGCGGGATGCCGTGCACCTCGCAGGCGGACACCAGGGCGGGCGGCACCTCGCCGTGGGTGCCCTCGCCGGCCAGCAGCGCGGCCACCCCGGCGCTGCGCAGCGAGGTGGCGAAGCGCAGCGCCAGCGCCCGGGCCTCCGGGTGGCCGGGCTGCCACCAGACCAGGCCGGAGAGCACCAGCTCGCCGGGCTGCAGGTAGCGGGCCGGGTCCTGGAGGTCGGTGGAGGTGACTCCGGTGACCTGGCGCTCCAGCAGCTCCGGCGGCCCCCAGGCCAGCGAGAGCCGAAGGTCGGGGACCTGCAGCAGATCAGCGACGATCACCGGACGACTCCTCCATGCCGAGCGCCCGCCGAGCGGGCACCGCACCCGGCCGGCCCTCTTAACAGCCAGGGATTCAGGTGCAGAGGCATGGTAAATGCGATGGCACGGGAGGTTGAACCCTTTTGGTCGATCATCCACACCACCCCCTCGCGCCTGGTGCCCGGCACCACTGCCCGCACCATTGCGGCACTTGCTTCACTGGTGCCCCAGGCGCCGGGGCCGCCCGGTGATCGGCGCCGGTTCCCGCGGTGGACCTCCCCGCTCCTCAGCCTCGGCGGGGAGCCCCACGGCGGGCCCCGGCGCCCGGTGCCCCGCCCTGCCGTTCCGCCTGACGGTGCGTTGTGGCAGCGTTCCGTCCCGAGCGCGGGCGAACGGAGGCGGGCGGGGTGTTCCGACACTGGTGGTTCCTGCGGCTGCTCGGCGACCGGGAAACGGCCGCGCCCGCGCCGCGCGCCCCGCGGATGACCAAGGAGCAGCAGGAGCTGGTCCTCGAGGAGTGGCACACCCTGCGGGAGCGGCTGCGCGGATTCGCCGAGGAGCGGGTCGCCCTCGTCGGGGACGTGCTGCGGGCGGCCGAGCCGGACTTCCCGCCCGGCGCGGCGGACGGCCCGGCCGGCGCCGACTACCTGTGGGCGGTGGAGGCCTACCAGGCCGCCGGCAAGCTGCTCGACCAGGACGGCGCCGACCTGCCCGACCTGGCCGCCGCCGTGGTGCTGGCCGAGCGTGCCGTGGACCGGCTGGCCGCCGCCCACGAGCGGCTGGCCGGCCGGCGGCCGACCGCCCCGCCGGTCCGCTGCTTCTACAACCCCCTGCACCCGCCCGCCGCCGCGGCCAGGCCCGCCAGGAAGCAGGCCCGCCGCCGGACCGGCCCGCGCGAGGCGGCCGCCGACCGGCGACCGGCCTGCGAGTCCTGCCGGCGGGCGATCCTGGCGGGCGAGCGGCCGGACGTGCTGCCCGCGCTGCTGGAGGTGCGGCGCGCCTGGCACCGCACCCGCCGCCTGCTGGTCCCGTACTACGCCGTCCCGCAGTCCCGCTCGCCCTGGTCCGCCACCGCCTGCGGCGCCTACGACGACGGCGCGCCCGCCCTGGTGCTGCGCGGCGGGATCAGGCCTCGCCGCGCACGGCCCGGTCGGTGAACTCGACGGCCGCGCCGGTGTAGTTCGCCGGGTCCAGCAGCTCCGCCAGCTGCTGCTCCGTCAGCTTGGCCCGGACCTCCTCCTGCTCGGCGAGCACCACGCCCAGCGGGCGGCGCTCGGCGGCCGCGACGGTGGAGCAGCGGTTCAGCAGCTCCTGGGCCGTGCCGCGGCCGAGCAGCGGGGCCAGCACGGCCGCGATCCGCTCGGAGACCAGCTGGCCGCCCGTCAGGTCCAGGTTGGCCCGCATCCGCTCCGGGCGGACCTCCAGACCCTCCGTCAGCTCCGCCGCCAGGTGCGCCGCGCCGCCCGCCAGCCGCAGGCACTCGCGCAGCAGCAGCCACTCGGCGTGCCAGACGCCCGCCGAGCGCTCGTCCTCGGCGACCAGGCACTGCGCCAGGCCGGCCGAGAGCACCGGCACCTGCAGCGCGGCCGAGCGGATCAGCGTGCTGAGCACCGGGTTGCGCTTGTGCGGCATGGCGGAGGACCGCCCGCGCCCGACGGCGGCCGGCTCGGCCAGCTCGCCGACCTCGGTGCGGACCAGCACCTGCACGTCCGCCGCGATCTTGCCGAGCGCCCCGGTGAGCAGCGCGCAGGCGGCGCCCAGGTCGGCGATCGGGGTGCGCAGCGCGTGCCAGGGCAGTTCCGGTGCGGCCAGGCCGAGTTCGGCCGCGTAGGCCTCGGTGAGCCGGCGGGCGTAGTCCGGCCCGGCGCCCTCGGCGTACTCCAGGTACCCGGCCACCGTGCCGGCCGCGCCGCCGAGTTCCACCGGCAGCCGGTCGGCCAGCTCGGCCAGCCGGGTCCGGGCGGTCCGGACCAGCTCCAGCCAGCCGGCCGCCTTGATCCCGAAGGTGGTGGGCACGGCGTGCAACGCCAGGGTGCGGCCCGCCATCGTGGTGGCGCGGTGCTCGGCGGCCAGCGCGGCGAGCGCGGCGGCGGCGCGGTCGAGGTCGGGCAGGATCACCGCGATCGCCCGCTTGGCGACCAGCATCGAGCCGGTGTCCAGCACGTCCTGGCTGGTCGACCCGCGGTGCACGTACTCGGCGGCCCCCGGGTCCTCGGCGGCCACCACGGCGGTCAGCGCCCGGACCAGCCCCACCACCGGATTCGCCGCCTCCCGCCCGGCCACCGCCAGCGCCCGCAGGTCCAGCCGCTCGGCCTTCGCCAACCGCCCGATGACCTCCGCCGCCCCCTGCGGCACCGTCCCCAACCGCGCCTGCGCCCGGGCCAGCCCGGCCTCGGCGTCCAGCATCGCCTGCAGCCAGGCGGTGTCCCCGGTCTCCCGCTCCACCGGCGCCCCCACCCGCACCGGCGACAGCAGCCCGGAGTCGAGGTCGGAGGCGTCGGAAGCGTACGTGGCGTGCTCGGTCATCTCGGATGCTCCGCTGCGTCGGTCGGGCGTACGTCAGGACGGGGCCAGCGTAACCGAACGACCGTACGTGCATGTGGTTCATCCGGGAGAACGACGGGGTGCTGACCGCGCCCGACAACTGTGTGCACCTTAAATCCCCGCAGCCCCGGGTGGGTGCATCGCACCCACGCACCGACCCGTGGGGCGGGTCTAGCGTGGCGGGCATGGAAAGCAACAACGAGCTCGGCGAGTACCTGCGTGCTCGCCGCGCGACGGTCACGCCGCGGGATGCCGGGCTGCCCGACGGCGGGGACCGGCGGGTGCCGGGGCTGCGGCGGGACGAAGTAGCGCTCCTGGCCGGGGTGAGCACGGACTACTACATCCGCCTGGAGCAGGGCCGTGAGCGGAGCCCGTCCGAGCAGGTGCTCCGGGCGATCGCTGCGGCACTGCGGCTGGACGGCGACGCGACGGGGCACCTGTTCCGACTCGGCCTGCCCGTCTTCGCCAGGGCGGCCGCGGCACCTGCCGTCGCCCCGGAACTGGTGCGGCTGATGGACGGCATGCGCGACGTGCCGGCCTTCGTGGTCAGCGCGGCGCAGGACGTCCTGGCCGCCAATGCGATGGCGTCCGAGCTGTACCGCGGGTTCGCCCGGTACGACAACCTGCTGCGAATGATCTTCCTCGACCCGTTCGCGCGGGAGTTCTACGTCGACTGGGACAAGGCGGCGCGCACCGCGGTGGGCAACCTGCGGGCGTCCTCCTCGCAGTTCCCCGAGGACGAGCGAATCGAGCAGATCGTCGGCGAGCTCAGCGTGCGCAGCCCCGCCTTCAGCGGCCTGTGGGCACGGTACGAGGTCCGTCCCCGCACACGGGAGGACAAGCGCCTGCGGCATTCCCGCGTGGGTGAGGTGCTGCTGCACTTCGAGGCGCTGGCCGTCACCAGTGCCCCGGGTCAACACCTGTCCGTCTACAGCGCGGAACCGGGCAGCGCCAGCGCCGATGCCCTGGCCCTGCTCTGCCGGCTGGCGGAGCAGGGCTCGGCTCCCACCGTTCAGGACATCGCCGAAGAGGAAGAAGGGGAAGAAGTCGTCCGGTCATGACCGACGCCCCGTCCGGCACCGCCGGCACCTCCAAGGTCGCGTACCTGGAGGAGAACCTGACCGAGACGGAACTCGGCGAACTCACCGGCGCCGCATGACCCGCGCCCCCGCGGCCCCGTCCCACCAACTCACCACCGAAGAAGGCACCTCAAGCCATGCTGCTCCCCTCCACCGAGGCAGGCCGGGGACGGCCCGTCGTCCTGCTGCACGCCCGGCCCACCGACCGCACCATGTGGAACGCCCATCTCCCGCTGCTCGCCGAGGCGGGCGTGCGGGCCATCGCCCTGGACCTGCCCGGCCACGGCGACGCCACCGTGCCCGATCGGCGCGAGGTGGCCCCGTGGTCGGACGTGCTCGACACGCTCGACCACCTCGGGGCCGACCGCTTCGTGCTCGCCGGGAACTCACTGGGCGCCCTGGTGGCGCTCCAGGCCGCCGTCACGGCACCCGAGCGGGTGGAGGGCCTGGTCCTGGTCGGGTACCGGCCCCACGACCAGCCCGCTTCCGCACGTCTGGACGCCGCCTGGGAGGCCGAACGCACGGCGCTGGCCGCCGGTGACCTGGACGCCGCGGTGCGAGCCGGCGTCGAGGCGTGGATCTCGGACGGCGCCGCAGAGGAGGTACGCACCCGCGCCGCCCTCATGCTCCACCGCCGGCTGACCGGACAACCCGCCCACGGCGAACCGCCGCAGGCAGCGGATCCCCTCGGCACGGGCCCCGCAGTGCTGCACGCGCTCAGGGGCATGCCCGCTCTGGTCGGCGTCGGCGAGCACGACATGCCCGACTTCCACGAGGGCGGCGAGGCACTGGCACGCGACCTCGACGCGGGCCGGACCACGGTCATCCCCGGCGCCGGACACCTCGCGCCACTGGAACAGCCCGCGGCGTTCTGCGCCCTGCTGCTGGACTTCGTCCGCCGCCTCCCGCAGCACTCGTCGACCGCCGCCGACAGCCACCGAGCAGCACGTAGGCTCTGACCTGCGGAAATGCCCTACCCAAGCAGAAAAGTCGGGCGCAGTGTACGCGCCCGACTTGTCCGTCTCGCTGCGGACGAACGTCCGCTTCGCGTGCCCCAGGCAGGATTCGAACCTGCGACACCAGCTTTAGGAGAGCTGTGCTCTATCCCCTGAGCTACTGGGGCCCAACCCCGGACAGCCTAGCGGATGGCCCGCTCGGCGAGGCGCAGCCGAGGTGATGGCGGCCGGGCGGCCTAGCACGGGGGCCGGCGGGGGCGCCAATCCGTCCCGTTCGCTTATCCGTTGTTGATCGGCTCCGGTTAGCGTCGGTGTATGACCGAGCCGATCGCGCCGACCACCGTGCCACCCGAGTACCTGCAGAGCGGGGACCTGGAGAACTTCGTCCTGCTGTTGGACGGGCTGAAGCAGTCGCTGGCCGAGGAGCGGGGGCCCGAAGAGGGGGAGTGAGCAGGTCGGCGGTGTGGTGGGGGCCACACCGCGGGGGGCTGCCCGGGGCCGGGTCCCGGCTGGGTAACGACATGCCTTCCGGGGTCGCTACCATCGGCACTGGTAATGAACCCCGCGGTCCGGGCTGGGACGCGGTGAAAACCCCCGAAAGGCTCATACGTGTCTGCGCCCCAGGAGACCTCCTTCGCCGACCTCGGCAAGGTTCTGGTCATCATCCCGACCTACAACGAGATCGAGAACGTCGAGCGGATCGTCTCCCGGGTCCGGGCAGCGGTCCCCGAGGTGCACGTCCTGGTCGCGGACGACAACAGCCCGGACGGCACCGGTGAGGCCGCCGACAAGATCGCCAAGGAGGACGGCAACGTCCACGTGCTGCACCGGAAGGGCAAGGAAGGCCTGGGGGCGGCCTACCTCGCCGGGTTCCGCTGGGGCATCGACAACGGCTACGACGTGCTGGTCGAGATGGACGCCGACGGCTCGCACCAGCCGGAGGAGCTGTACCGCCTGCTCACCGCGCTGCGCAACGCCGACCTGGTGCTGGGTTCGCGCTGGGTGCCGGGCGGCAAGGTGGTCAACTGGCCGAAGTCCCGCCTGCTGCTGTCGCGCGGCGGTTCGACCTACTCCCGCCTGATGCTGGGTGTGCCGATCCGCGATGTCACCGGCGGCTACCGGGCGTTCCGCAAGGAGACCCTGCTCGGCCTCGGCATGGACCAGGTCGCCTCGGCCGGGTACTGCTTCCAGGTCGACCTGGCCTTCCGCTCGGTGAGCAGCGGCTTCAAGGTCGCCGAGGTGCCGATCACCTTCGTGGAGCGCGAGCACGGCGCCTCGAAGATGAGCAAGAACATCGTGGTCGAGGCGCTGTGGCGGGTCACCGTCTGGGGTCTCCAGGCCCGCCTCGGCAAGCTGACCGGCAAGAAGCGCCGGTAGTCGGAGCGACGGAAGCGGCCCGCACGCGATCGAGCGTGCGGGCCGCTTCGTCGTTGTTCCGGGCGGGAAGCTAGCCGAGCCGGGTCAGGCGGGAGAGGACGGCCGGGGGCGCGAGGTCGCGCTGGAGCACCACCGGCACCTGCACCTGGCCGGGGCCGCTGCCCGCGGTGAGGGTGGCGACCTGGGTGCCGGCCGGGGCCGAGTGGCCCAGGGAGCCGGTGCGCTGCAGGGTGACCGAGGTGGAGGTGCCGGTGAAGCCGGGCACCGTGAGGTCCTTGCCCGCCACCAGCGGCACCCTGCCGCCGAGGCCGTCGTCCACGTAGCCGACCACCTCGCCCTGCTTGGCCAGGGTGTGGCCGGTGACGGCGGCCTGGCCGGCCGTGATGATCCGTGAACTGACGCTCTGGGCGGCCTTGATGATGTTGTCGGTGGCCGTCGGGGGCTGACCCAGGGTCACCCCGAGCAGCAGCTGCTGGGTGCCGCCGACCTCCTTGGTGGCCGCCCACATCAGGCAGCTGCCGGAGGGGGTGGAGGAGCCGGTCTTCACGCCGATCACGCCGGTCTTCGGGTCGATCAGCTCGTTGGTGTTCTTGATGACCGAGCCGCCGACGGTGGCGCTGGTCTCGGCCACGATCTGCCGGAACACCTCGTCCTTCATGGCCAGTTCACCGATCTTCAGCTGGTCGGTGGCGGTGCTCTTGGTGTTGGCGCTGTAGCCGGCCGCGTCGGTGTAACTGGTGTGCGCCATGCCGAGGGCGGCGGCCTGCTGGTTCATCTGCTGGACGAAGTCCTGCTCGTTGCCGGCCACCCAGCGGGAGAGCAGCCGGGCGATGTTGTTGGCGCTGGGCAGCATCAGCATCTCCAGCGCCTGGTACTCGCTGATCTGCTGGCCCTCCGTCACCTTGGTGGTGGACTGGTCGGGGAGGTTGGACTCCTGGGCCGCGGCCTGGTCCACCGTGATCGTCGGGCCGGACTGGCCGCGCTTGAGCGGGTACTTCTGCAGCACCAGGTAGGCGTTCATCACCTTGGTGACGCTGGCGATCGGCACGGGCGTGTCGGCCGGGCCCGAGCTGCCGAGCGAACCGAGGCCGACCACCTCGGCGGCGGCCTGGCCCTTGGCCGGCCACGGGAGGGCCACCGGGTCGCCGGTGAAGGTGTAGGAGGTCGGGGCCGTCACCGAGATCCGCGGCGCGGGCAGCGGGCGGAGCAGCTGGGCGGCCACCAGCGCGCCGATCACCAGGACGGCCACCAGGGTCCAGACGACGGCACCGCGGAGGGCCCGGCGGCCCGGGGAGCCGAGCGGCGGCGGGGCCGACGGGTCGGCCGGGGGGTCGAGCGGCGGCGCGGCCGGCGGGGCCGCCGGGGGTGCGGTCGGCGGCTGCACGAAGACGGGCGGCGGGGCCGACGCGGCGACAGACGGCGGGGCCGGCGCGGCCACAGGCGCAGCGACCGGCGCGGCCACAGGCGCGGCGGCTGACCCGGCGACAGGCGCAGCGGCCGGCACCGGCGCCGGGCTCTTGAGGATCACCGTCGCGGACGCCGGGAGCGGCTCCACGGGCGCCGCGTCCGCCTCGAGCTCAGCCTCCTCCACCGCCGCCTCGACGGCGGACACCAGCTCCTCGTCAGCCGCCTCATCTCCCTCCGCCGTCTCATCCGCGGCCGCCCTCCCGTCCCGGATCGCGAGACGGGGGTCGACGGCCTGCGGCTTCTCCGCCGCCGGCGCCGCGGGCTCGGGCTCCGGGAGCCGCAGGAAGGTCGTCGCACTGTCCACATCGCGGATGCGGAGATGGACAGTGCCGCCGCCTCCCGCCGGGGCCGGCTCCCGCGGCGGCGTCCCGGCACCATCCGCCGTCCGCTCCCGCCCGCCCTCGCCGTCCTGCACCTGCTCCGGGCCCTCGCCCACGTCTCCCGACCTCCTCGCGCTCTCGTCACGGTCCCGTGCGGCGCCTCCGGCACCTCCGACGCACGACACCGATCGGCATCCTGAGTGCCATCAGCGGCGGCGGTCCCGATCGGCGCGCACCGCTACAGTCTCCGCCAGCGGCATTCCCCGGCGGGCCGCCACACCCCGTCCGACCGGCGGTTATTCCGCCCGCACGGCCCATCCCGGGAACAGACGTCCGCTCACCGGGCCCCGGTTCCCCGCCCACCACCGCTGCAGAAACGGTTCCCCCCGCAAGGTCACGATTCGGAGGCGTACTCGACAAGCCCGTGTGAGAGGCGTCACGCTGTCATTCATCCACGCGGGGAGGCTTGGATGGGCAAGAGCCGTAGAACTATTCCCGAGGAACTCCTGCTGCTCGCTCTGGACCCGGCCACGGGCACCACGGCGCAGCCGCAGACCCTCGACCTCGGACTCGCCGGGGCGCAGCTCGTCGAGCTGTCCCTGGCTGGACGGATCGTCCCGGACGGGGACCGGATCGCCGTGGTGCTGCCGCGGCCGACCGGTGACCCCACCCTGGACCACGCCCTGGAACTGCTGCGCCGTCGCGGCAGTCCGGTGCGTGCCGCGCACTGGATCGGCGGGCCCCGACTGGGGCTGCGGCAGACCTATCTGGCGCACCTGGAGCGGTGCGGCATGGTCGCCGCCGTACAGGGCCAGGTGTGCGGGGTGCTGCCGACGACGCGGTACCAGGCGTCGGACGACTGCACCAACGCGGCGATCAAGCAGCGGCTGGACACCGCCATCCGGACCGGCGTGCCGCCGGACCCGAGAACGGCGGCACTGGCGGCACTGGCGCACGCGGTCGGCCTGGGCAAGCACCTCTACCCGGGCAACGAGGGCCGGTCCTCGCGGTCCCGGCTGCGCGACCTGATCCGCTACGACCCGCTCGGCGGCATGGTCGCGCACGCCGTGATGGACGTGCAGAACGGCCTGCCGACCCAGCAGGCCCGCACCACCGGGCGCGCGCCGGCCCCACGCACCGGCGCCGGCTCCGCCGCACCCAGCCGGGTCGGCGCCCGCTGACCCGTCGGCCCACCCGTGCCCTGACAGCCCGCCAGGGCCCGCACGGTCCCAGGGGCGGCCGTCCCCGCTTGAGCAGCGGGGGCGGCCGCCCTCCGTCGTTCCATCTCATTACCACTTCAGCACCCCGGTCCGGGCCAGAATCGCCTACTCCGGGCCAGGTGGGACCGTTTCCGGGCGATCGGCCGCGGCGGGATGCCATGCTGCTGGGGCCGGGGGTTGGCGGAGTCCGGACAGGCAGCCCGACTCCGCCGTACGTCCACGCACCGCCACCCACCCCAGAGGTACTGCCGGAGGTCGATGTGTCCGCCAGCGTCAATCCCACCGTCCGACGCCGCAGGCTGGGCGCGGAGCTGCGCCGGCTGCGCGAGCAGAAGGGCATGACGGCCGAGCAGGTGGCCGAGCGCCTGATGGTCTCCCAGTCGAAGATCAGCCGGCTGGAGAACGGGCGGCGCAGCATCAGCCCCCGGGACGTCCGCGACCTGTGCGACGTCTACGACGTCAAAGACGACAAGATGCGCAACAGCCTGATGGAGATGGCCAAGGAGTCCAAGCAGCGCGGCTGGTGGAACGACTTCGGCGACATCCCCTACAGCGTCTACATCGGCCTGGAGACCGAGGCCTACTCGATCCGCTCCTACGAGTCCTCCTTCGTCCCCGGCCTGCTGCAGACCCGGGAGTACGCCGAGGCCTCGGTGATGGGCGTGCAGCCGGACACCGACCAGGAGTCGATGAACCGCCGGGTCGAGGTGCGGCTGAAGCGGCAGGACCGGATCTCCGGCGAGGAGCAGCTGTCCAGCTTCTGGGCGGTGATAGACGAGGCCGTGCTGGCCCGGGAGGTCGGCGGCCGGGCGGTGATGGCCAGTCAGCTGCGCAAGCTGCTGGAGGTCGGCGAGCGGGCGAACGTGAACATCCAGGTGGTGTCCTTCACCCATGGCGCACACCCCGGCATGACCGGGACATTCTCCCTGCTGGAGTTCCCGGAGTCTGCCGATTCCACGGTTGTCTACTTCGAAGGTGTGACGAGCGACCTCTACCTGGAGAAGGACCAGGACGTCCGCCGCTATACCGGTCTTTACGACCACCTCAGGGCGGCGGCGCTCAGCGTCGCCGAGTCCAGGTCGCTGATCACCACCTACGCGGAGGAGTACGAGAATGGGATTCAAGCCGCTGACCGCTGAGCCGGGCTGGCGCAAGAGCAGCCACAGCGGTCCGAACGGCAACTGCGTCGAGGTCGCGGTCCCGGCGCCGGCCGTGGTTGCCGTCCGCGACTCCAAGGACCCGGCCGGCCCGCGTCTGCAGTTCTCCCCCGCCGCCTGGCAGTCCTTCGCCGGCGCGGCGGGCCTCGACCGCCTCACCACCGCCTGACGGCTCACCGCCCCGCGACGGTTTTCAGGGCACCGTCCGGAGCGGCCGCCCGAAGGCACCGGTCCGGCCTGGCGGGGCCGCTCTCCGGTCAGCCGACCGGGTAGCGCTCCCGCCAGGCCGGTCCGGCTCCGGGGCCGTGCAGTTCGGCCCCCTGGCTGAGCTCCAGCACCAGGTCGTCGGCCAGTTGCAGGATGGTGCCCCGGCCCTCCAGCTCGGCCAGCCACTCGCCGGGCAGCGCGGTCTCCCCGTGCAGCGCGCCCAGCAGGCTGCCGCAGACGGTGCCGGTGGAGTCGCTGTCCCCGGAGTGGTTGACCGCCAGCAGCAGGCCCGCCCGGACGTCCTCGGCGACCAGGGTGCAGTAGACGCCGATCGCCAGCGCCTCCTCGGCCACCCAGCCCTGCCCCAGCTCCGCCACCCGCTCGGCGGACGGCTCCCCGGCCCGCACGGCCGCCAGCGCCCCGCGCAGGGCCGCCGTGGTCTCCTCGTGGCCCGGCCGCTCGGCCAGCAGCGCCAGCGCCTGCTGCACGCCCTCCTCGACGGTGGCGCCGCGCAGCACGGCGTGCACGATCACCGCGAAGGCGCCGGCCGCCAGGTAGCCGGTCGGGTGGCCGTGGGTCAGCACCGAGCACTCGATCGCCAGCTGGCAGACCAGGGCCGGCTCCCAGCCGATCAGCAGGCCGAAGGGCGCGGCCCGCATCACCGTGCCGCAGCCCTTGGAGTCCGGGTTCTTGGGCTGCTCGACGGTGCCGAGCCGGTCGGCGTCCGGGCCGGTGAGGCCGGCCAGGCAGGCGCTGCCGGGGGCCCGGCGGGCGTACAGCCACTCCTCGCGGCCGAGCCAGCCGAGGTCCTTGCGGCGCTCGTCCGGGCCCCAGTCGCGCTGGGTGGCGGCCCAGCGCAGGTAGGCGTGGTGCACGTCGGTGGGCGGGTGCCAGCCGCCGGCGGACTGCCGCACGTGCGCCCGGATCAGGCCGTCCACGGTGAAGAGCGCCATCTGGGTGTCGTCGGTGACCGCGCCGCGCCGCCCGTAGGCGGGCACCAGGCCGGTCACCCCGGCCGGGCCGTGCGCGGCCCGGATCGCGTCGAGCGAGTCGAACTCGATCCCGGCGCCCAGGGCGTCGCCGATCGCCCCGCCGAGCAGCACCCCGCGCACCTTGCTGCGGTACTCCTGCTGCTGGGTGCGCGACCAGAGGGGAATCACGGATCGACGGCCTTTCAGTGGACTACGGGACCGCGCCCGGGACGGCCCCGGGCGCAGCCTCGCACTGTAGTTCGTGACGGTGCCGACCGCGACGGGCGCAGCTCAACGGGCCGTCAGCTGATACCCGGTCAGTCCGGGCTCACAGTGCCTCGTCCAGTTCGCGCAGCAGCCGGGCCCTGGGCCGGGCGCCGACCATCGACTTCACCGGCTCGCCGTCCCGGAAGACCATCAGGGTGGGCATCGAGAGCACCCCGTAGGCGGCGGTGGTGGCCGGGTTGCGGTCAACGTCCAGCGCGACCACCCGCAGCCGCCCGGCGCGCTCCTCGGCCACCGAGGCCAGCACCGGCGCGATCATCCGGCAGGGCGGGCACCAGTCGGCGGTGAACTCCACCAGCACCGGCAGCCCGCTGCCCAGCACCTCCTGCTCGAAGGTCTCGTCGGTCACCTCGGCGATCCCGTCAGCCATCGTCCCCGTCCCTCCACTCGTCGGTCAGTTCGCAGCGCGGATCGGCGGTGCTCGCGGCGGCCAGCTCGGCCCGGGCCAGCTGGCCGGCCACCTGCTCGCGGACCTCGCCCAGCCGGGCCAGGCAGTCGTCCAGCTCGGCCAGCTTGCGCCGGTAGACCTCCAGCGAGGCCGGGCAGGCGTCGCCCTCCGGGTGGCCGGCGCGCAGGCACTCGACGAACGGCCGGGTGTCCTCCAGCTCGAAGCCGAAGTCCTGCAGCAGCCGGATCTGCCGGACGGTCTGCAGCTCGGCCTCGCCGTAGCTGCGGTAGCCGTTGCCGGTACGCCGCGCGGTCAGCAGCCCGCGCGACTCGTAGTACCGCAGCGTCCGGGTGGTCGTCCCCGCCCGCTCCGCCAGTTCGCCGATCCGCATCCCGGTCCTCCGTCCACGCTCTCCCCGTGACGGTAGACCTTGACCCCGACGTCAACGCCAGGGCTGCTCAGTCGAGCACGGGCAGCAGCTCCGGCAGGTGGCCGTCGGAGGCGAGGGCGGCGGCGCGGCGCTCGGCCGGGACCTCGCCGTAGGTGGTGGTGCGCTGGCGGGACGGGCGGCCGGCCGCGATGGCGATCGCTTCGAGCTCGCGGATCGACTTGTGGCTGCCGTAGGCGGAGCCGGCCATCCGGGAGATGGTCTCCTCCATCAGCGTGCCGCCCAGGTCGTTGGCGCCGCTGCGGAGCATCTCGGCGGCGCCCTCCGCGCCCAGCTTGACCCAGCTGGTCTGGATGTTGCGGATGTGCGGGTGCAGCAGCAGCCGGGCCATCGCGACCACCGCGCGGTTGTCCCGGTGGGTCGGGCCCGGGCGGGCGATCCCGGCCAGGTAGACCGGCGCGTTGGTGTGGATGAACGGCAGCGTGACGAACTCGGTGAAGCCGCCGGTGCGCTGCTGGAGCTCGGCCAGCAGCCGCAGGTGGCCCAGCCAGTGGGCGGGGGTGTCCACGTGGCCGTACATCATGGTCGAGGAGGACCGGATGCCCAGCTCGTGCGCCGTGCTCACCACCTCCACCCAGGTGGCGGCGGGCAGCTTGCCCTTGGTCAGCACCCAGCGGACCTCGTCGTCCAGGATCTCCGCCGCGGTGCCCGGGATGGAGTCCAGGCCGGCCTCCTTCGCCGCGGTCAGCCAGTCCCGGATCGACAGGCCGGTGCGGGTGGCGCCGTTCACCACCTCCATCGGCGAGAAGGCGTGCACGTGCATCCCCGGCACCCGCTCCTTCACCGCGCGGGCGATGTCGAAGTAGGCGGTGCCCGGCAGGTCGGGGTGGATGCCGCCCTGCATGCAGACCTCGGTGGCGCCCACCTCCCAGGCCTGCTCGGCCCGGTCGGCGACCTGCTGCAGCGAGAGGGTGTAGGCGTCGGCGTCGGTGCGGCGCTGGGCGAAGGCGCAGAACCGGCAGCCGGTGTAGCAGACGTTGGTGAAGTTGATGTTCCGGGTGACGCAGTAGGTGACCTCCTCGCCGACCGCGTCCCGGCGCACCGCGTCGGCGATGGCGCAGAGCGCGTCCAGCGCCGGGCCGTCGGCCTGGAACAGGGCCAGGGCCTGGTCGTCCGTCAGCTTCGCCGGGTCGTCGGCCGCGACCGCGAGGGCCGCGCGGACGTCGCCGTCGAGCCGGGCCGCCGGGATCGCGGCGACCTGCTCGCGCAGCGCCTCCCAGTCGCCGTAGACCTCCTCGAAGTCGGCCCGGCGGTCGGCGCTGCGGCCCTCGGTGTCGATGGTGCGGTGCAGGTCGGTGCGGCCGCTCGCGGCCGGCAGCTGCTCGGGCTCCTGCCAGGGGCGGCCGAGCAGCGGCGCGTCCGGGCGGGCCAGTCCGGTGGCCGGATCGGCCAGCGCGCCGACGTGCGGCAGCAGCCGCGGGTCCAGCCAGGGCTCGCCGCGCAGCACGAACTCGGGGTAGACGGTCAGCCGCTCGCGCAGCTCGAAGCCGGCCCCGGCGGTGCGGGCGGCCAGCTCCTCGATGGCCGGCCAGGGCGCCTCGGGGCTGACGTGGTCCGGGGTGACCGGCGAGACGCCGCCCCAGTCGTCGATGCCCGCGCTGATCATCTGCTCGTACTCGCCCGCCACCAGGTTCGGCGGCGCCTGGATCCGGGCCGACGGGCCGAGCACCACCCGGGTGACGGCGATCGCCGCGGCCAGCTCGGCCGGGCCGGTGTCCGGGCGGGCGCGCATCACGGTGTCCGGCTTGGCGCGGAAGTTCTGCACGATCACCTCCTGGATGCCGTGGTAGCGCCGGGCCACCGAGCGGATCGCCAGGATCGACTCGGCCCGCTCCTCGAAGGTCTCGCCGATGCCGATCAGCAGGCCGGTGGTGAACGGGACGGCGCTGCGCCCGGCGTCCTCCAGGGCGCGCAGCCGGACGGCGGGCTCCTTGTCCGGCGAGCCGTGGTGCGGGCCGCCGGGCTCGGACCAGAGCCGGGTGGCGGTGGTCTCCAGCATCATCCCCATCGAGGGGGCGACCGGCTTCAGCCGCTGGAACTCGGTCCAGCTGAGCACGCCCGGGTTGAGGTGCGGCAGCAGGCCGGTCTCCTCCAGCACCCGGACCGCCATCGCCCGGACGTAGGCCAGGGTGTCGTCGTAGCCGTGCGCGTCCAGCCACTCGCGGGCCTCGGGCCAGCGGTCCTCGGGGCGGTCGCCGAGGGTGAAGAGCGCCTCCTTGCAGCCCAGCGCGGCGCCCTGGCGGGCGATCTCCAGCACCTCGTCCGGGGAGAGGAACATGCCGTGGCCGGCCGCCCGCAGCTTGCCGGGCACGGTGACGAAGGTGCAGTAGTGGCAGCGGTCCCGGCAGAGCCTGGTCAGCGGGATGAAGACGTTCTTGGAGAAGGTGATCACCCCGGGGCGGCCGGCCTCGGCCAGCCCCGCGTCCCGGACCCGGCCGGCGGTCGCGCACAGGTCGGCCAGGTCCGCGCCCCGGGCCTGGAGCAGCACCGCGGCCTCGGCGCGGTCCAGCGCGACCCCGTCACTGGCCCGGCGCAGGGCCCGGCGCATGGCGGTCTCGGTCGGTGCGGACTGGTCTCCCCTGGCGCTCATGACCTGACCCTACGCCAGGAGGAGGACCGGCCCGGGTCGGGAACCCTGAGGGGACATCAGGGTTGACTAAATCCTCGGATGTACTTTCGTTTGGCCCTGAGGAGCGATGCCCCGGGCGGCCCCGCGGGTCTCTAATGGATGTCATCAGACCGAGTGCCAGGGTTGGACACCACGGAGGGGCTGAACCGATGACGCAGTACGCAGGATTCGATGACCAGCAGGACGGGGCGGGGAGCCCGTACCGGGCCCGCCGGCGCACCGCGCTGCGGCTGATGGTGCCGATCGCGGTGGTCGCCGCGGCAGCCACCGCGGCCGCCGTGGTGCCGGCCCTGGCGAGCGACGGCGCGCCGTCGCTGCCGCAGCTGACGGCCGAGCAGCTGGTCACCAAGGTGCTGGCGAACCAGACCCAGTCGCTCAGCGGCACGGTCCAGGTCAGCACCGACCTGGGCATCCCGAGCGAGCTGACCAGCGTGCTCGGCCAGGGCGGCGGCGCGGCCGGTGCCGCGGGGGCGGCTGGCGCGGCCGGCGGCAGCGGGCAGGCCAAGGAGAAGGCCGGTTCGGGCGCCGACCCGACGGCGCAGCTGGCCGAGCTGCTCTCCGGCAGCCACACCCTGCGGATCGCGGCGGACGGGCCGGACAAGCAGCGGATCGCCCTGGTGCAGAACATGGCCGAGTACGACCTGGTGCACAACGGCACCCAGGCCTGGGCCTGGGACAGCTCCGGCCAGCAGGCCGTGCACTACACCGGTCTGCGCTCCGGCGCCGGCGCCGACGACGGCGACCTGCCGGGCGGTCAGGTGCCCGCCACCCCGCAGCAGGCCGCCCAGCAGCTGCTGGCCGCCAGCGCCACCGACTCGGACGTCTCGCTCGGCGGCACGGCCAGCGTGGCCGGCCGCAGCGCCTACCAGCTGAGCGTGAAGCCCAAGCAGTCCGGCTCGACCATCGGCGAGGTGCGGATCGCGGTCGACTCCGCCACCGGCACCCCGCTGGCCGTGACGGCGCTGGGCACCTCCGGCGGCACGGTCTTCGACAGCCGCTTCTCCGAGGTGTCCTTCGGCCACCCGAGCGCCGCCACCTTCGACTTCACGCCCCCCAAGGGCGCGACCGTCACCGAGAAGGCGGCCGGGAACGAGAAGCCGCAGGGCGCCAAGGGCGACCTGGCCGGCGGCGCCGGCGAGCAGGGCCGGGCCAAGGTGATCGGCCAGGGCTGGACGGCGGTGCTCTCCGCCCAGCTGCCCGCCGAGCTGAACCAGACCCCGCCGGCCGGCTCCGGCGAGCGCAAGGGCGCCAAGGGCCTCAGGAGCGCGACCAGCCCGCTGGCGCTGGTCAAGTCCTTCGGCAAGCCGGTGGCCGGCGGCACGCTGATCAGCAGCAAGGTGCTCAACGTGCTGATCACCGACGACAACCGGGTCTACGCGGGCGCGGTCACGCTGCCCGTGCTGCAGGCCGCGGCCGGGGTGAAGTAGCAGGTGGCGCACTCCCCCGCGCTGGAGTCCCCGGCGGGGGGGGGGGGGGGGGGGGGGGGGGGCCCCCCCCCCCGCGGGGGGGGCCCCGGGGGGGGGGGGGGCCCCCCCGGCCCCCCCCCCCCGCCGGGGCGCCTCCGGTGATCCGCACCCAGGGCCTGACCAAGCGCTTCAGCGGCGGCCAGCTGGCCGTCGACGGGCTCGACCTGTCCGTGCCGCGCGGCAGCGTCTTCGGCTTCCTCGGGCCGAACGGCTCCGGCAAGACCACCACCATCCGGATGCTGATGGGCCTGGTCGCGCCCACCTCCGGGATGGCCACCGTGCTCGGCGAGTCGATGCCGCAGTCCGTCAACCGGGTGCTGCCCCGGGTCGGCGCGCTGATCGAGGGCCCGGCGCTGTACGGCTTCCTCTCCGGCCGGGAGAACCTGGTCCGGTTCGACTCCGCCGACCCGACCTCCGACCCGCGCACCCGGTCCGCCCGGGTGGGGCAGGCGCTGGAGCGGGTCGGCCTGGCCGCCGCGGCGGGCAAGAAGGCCCGGGCGTACTCGCTGGGCATGAAGCAGCGGCTCGGCCTGGCCGCCGCGCTGCTGCAGCCGCGCGAGCTGCTGGTGCTGGACGAGCCGACCAACGGGCTGGACCCGCAGGGCATGCGGGAGATCCGGGCGCTGGTCCGCGAGGTGGCGGCCGAGGGCACCACGGTCTTCCTCTCCTCGCACCTGCTGGACGAGATCGAGCAGGTCTGCACCCATGCCGCCGTGATGTCCAAGGGGCGGCTGCTGGTCCAGGGCACGGTGGCCGAGCTGGCCGCCCGGGCGCAGGGCCGGCTGGTGGTGCGCACCCCGGACACCGAGGAGGCGGCCCGGGTGCTGGCGGAGCAGCGGGTGACGGGGCTGCAGGTGACGGACGGCCAGGTGACGGGTGATCCGGCGGGGGCGGACGCCTCCTCGGACGACGAGCTGCTGCCGCGGATCTGCGCGGCGCTGGTCGGGGCCGGGGTGCGGGTGCGCGGCTTCGGGCTGGAGCGGGGGACCTTGGAGGACGCCTTCGTGGCGCTGACCGGAGAGGGATTCGATGTCGCGGGTTGAGGCTCCGGCGCGGCCGGTGGCGGCGGCGCCCGCCGTCGGGGCCCGGGCGCAGACGGTGCCCGGGTTCCTGGCGCTGTTCCGCAGCGAGCTCGGGCTGACCTTCCGCCGGGTGCGCAGCGTCGCGCTGCTCGGGGTGCTGGCCCTGGTGCCGATCCTGATCGGCGTGGTGGTCAAGCTGGAGACCGGCAACATGCGCCGCGGGGACGGCGGCGGCCCCGCCTTCCTCGCCCAGGTCACCCAGAACGGCGTCTTCCTGACCTTCACCGCGCTGGCCGCCTCGCTGCCGGTCTTCCTGCCGATGACGGTCGGCGTGGTGGCCGGCGACTCGGTGGCCGGCGAGGCCGCCACCGGGACGCTGCGCTACCTGCTGGTGGCGCCGGCCGGCCGGACCAGGCTGCTGGCGGCCAAGTTCACCGCCGCGCTGGCCTTCTGCCTGGCCGCCACGCTGTCGGTGGCGCTGGCCGGGCTGCTGGTCGGCTCGGTCCTCTTCCCGGTGGGCGATGTGGCGCTGCTCTCCGGCGACACCATCTCGCTCGGCGAGGGCCTGCTGCGGATGGCGCTGATCGCCGGGGTGGTGGCGCTCTCGCTCTCCGGGCTGGTGGCGATCGGGCTCTTCATCTCCACCCTGACCAACAGCGGGATCGCGGCGATGGCGAGCACCGTCGGCCTGGTGATCATCGTGCAGGTGCTGGACAGCTTCCCGCAGCTGCACGCCGTGCAGCCCTGGCTCTTCACCCACCACTGGCTGTCGTTCGCGGACCTGCTGCGGCAGCCGATGTACTGGGACGAGGTGCTGCGCAACCTCGGGCTGCAGGCGCTCTACGTCGCGGTCTTCGGCTCGGCGGCCTGGGCGCGGTTCAGCTCGCGGGACATCACGGCCTGAGGCACTGAGGCCTGCCGGGTCGCCCGCTGGGGTCAGTCCTCACTGCCCAGCGGGCGCAGGCGCAGGCGCCAGGGGTCCTGTTCCCCGTCCAGCTCGCCGACCAGCAGGCCGGGGCGGGGGATCACCAGGGTGCCCATGCCCTCGCCGTTGCCGGAGAGCATCCGGGAGAACCAGTCCAGGCCCTCCGGGGGCGGGCAGACGCAGTCCTCGCCGGCCCAGCAGCCGCAGACGAACTCCCAGTGCCAGCTGCTGGAGTTGGCGTGCACCACCAGTTCGAGCGGCGTGCCCTGGGGCAGCGCCAGCACGGTGGAGCCGGTGCCCTCGCGCTGGTCCAGCAGCCGCTCCAGGTCGGCCGGGCCGACCAGCTGGACCGACCACTCGCCCAGGCCGCCGCGCCCCTCGACCTTGAGGTGGGTCATCTCCGGGGTCAGCAGGGCCCGGCGGCGCACCAGGCCGTCGCTGGAGAAGGCGTTCAGCAGCACGGCGTGGGTGGCGACCCGGCTGCGGGTGCGGGTCATCGGGGTGACCGTGAGGTACTGCTGCGCGGCCTTGGCGGTGACGAGGGCCATGGCGGCCTTGCCGGGCTGCGGCCAGTCGATCGGGAACTCCTCGATGCCCCGCTCGGTGAACGTCCCGGACCAGTGGAAGGGCTCGCCGTCGTGGCGCTGCGGGACGGTGGTCGGGACGTCCCGCGGGCCGGCGGCCGGGGCCAGCCGGGGCAGGCCGTCCTCCCCGCGGAACGGGCCGGCGGCGCCGGGTACGGCGTCCGCGGGGGCCGGGAGCTCGGCGCGGCGGCGGTGCTCCAGGGTGGCGAGCTGATGGTGGACCACGGCGAGCAGGGTGTCCCGGCCGATCGGGGCGGGCCGGCGCTTGGTCATGACGACCGGGGCGGGGAGGGCCTTGGCGTTGGCCTTGGCCGTGCGCTCGGGCAGTGCGCGCGCCTCGACGGCCGCGGACACCACCTCCCGGGCGGCCCGCTCCGCCGTGGCGGCGGCGGCCTCGGCGCGGGCGATCGCCTTCTTCGCCTGGCCGCGGGTCAGCAGCGCCGTCACCAGTCCGGCCAGCCCCACCAGAAACGCCAGTACCGCCATCGCGCGCTCCCCGTCCGTTCGACTACGTACCGGAGGCTACGCCTTCGCCGACCGCCGGTTCACCCTGGGCGGGAACCACCGTGGTGCTGACCGGCTGCCGGGCGGTCCGGCGCAGCGCGTCCCAGGTGAGCACCGCCAGCGCCGCCCAGACCAGCCCGAAGCCCGCCCAGCGGGCCGGCTCCATGGTCTCGTGGAAGTAGGCGACGCCGATCAGGAACTGGAAGACCGGCGCCAGGTACTGCATCAGCCCGAGGGTGGAGAGCGGCAGCCGGATCGCCGCACCGCCGAAGCAGAGCAGCGGCACGGCGGTGATCAGCCCGGTCAGCGCGAGCAGCGAGGCGTGCCCGGCGCCGTGGCCGGTGAAGGTGGAGTGGCCGGTCACCGACAGGTAGACCAGGTAGGCCACCGCGAACGGGAAGAGGAAGGCGGCCTCCAGCGCGAAGCTCTCCAGCCCGCCGAGCGCCACCTTCTTCTTCAGCAGCCCGTAGCTGCCGAAGCTGAACGCCAGGATGAGCGCGATCCACGGCGGCCGCCCGTAGCCGACGGTCAGCACCGCCACCGCCAGCGCACCGATCCCGACCGCCGCCCACTGCGTGCGGCGCAGCCGCTCGTGCAGGACCGCGACGCCGAACGCGATGGTGACCAGCGGATTGATGAAGTACCCGAGGCTGGTCTCGACCACGTGCCCCGCGTTGACCGCCCAGATGTAGACGCCCCAGTTCACCGCGATCACGCAGGCCGCCAGTGCGCTGAGCGCCAGCCGGCGCGGCTGCGCGAGCAGCGGGCGCAGCCAGCCCCAGTGCCGGCGCACAGCCAGGATCGCCACCGCCGCCACCAGCGACCAGGCCATCCGGTTCGCCAGGATCTCCATCGCCGAGCTGGGTTCGAGCAACGGCCAGTAGAGCGGGAAGAGCCCCCAGATGCCGTAGGCGGCGAAGCCGAACCAGAGGCCCTTCCCGGTCTCGCTGCGGGCAACCTGCGGCATCGCGTCCTCTTCTCCGGCTCGCACGTGTTCCGAGCCGAAGGTAGCTGGCCGAGCAGCCCCCTGTCATCTCCGTCTTCTGTTTTAGCTCCTGACATCTGTCAGACCGGGTACGGCTCCCCCGCGGCCAGGCCGGAGAGCTTGGCCGGGTTCAGCTGGGTCCACATCTCCTGGATCAGCCCGTCCCGCACCGCGTAGGCGACGGCGGCCAGCACCGATCCCTCGGCGGTGCGGAAGAGCAGCGCCTCCTCGCCGTTGACCCAGGCGAACTCCGCGGTGGCCCCGGCCATCTCCGGCTTGGCCAGCACCCCGAGCGCCCAGCGCGCCACCTTGTCCGCCCCGCGGACCGGCCGCAGCGCCGCGCGGACCACCCCGCCGCCGTCCGACCAGGAGACCACCCCGGGCGCCAGCAGCTCCATCACCCGGCTCGCCTCGCCGGTCGCGCAGGCCGCCAGGAACCGCTCGGTCACCGCCCGGCGCTCGCCCGGGTCCGTCTCGTAGCGCGGCTGCCGCTCCTGCACGTGCGCCTTCGCCCGGTGCGCGAGCTGGCGCACGGCCGCCTCGCTCTTCTCCAGGGTCTGCGCGAGCTCGGCGTTGGAGTAGCCGAACACCTCGCGCAGCACGAAGACCGCCCGCTCCAGCGGGCTCAGCGTCTCCAGCACCACCAGCATCGCAAGCGAGACCGACTCGTCCAGCTCGGCCCGCTCCGCCGCCGTGTCCGGCGCGGTCAGCAGCGGCTCCGGCAGCCACGGCCCCACGTAGGCCTCCCGGCGCACCTGCGCGGAGGCCAGCCGGTTCAGCGCCAGGTTGGTCACCGTCCGCACCAGGTAGGCCCGGGGGTTGCGCACCTGCGACCGGTCCGCCTCGGCCCACTTCAGCCAGGCGTCCTGCAGGATGTCCTCGGCGTCCGCGACACTGCCCAGCATCCGGTACGCGGTGCCGAAGAGCAGCCGCCGGTGCTCGATGAGCGGGTCCTCGGTCCGGTCCTCGATCCGCTCCTCCGACGGGTCCTCGAACGGGTCCTCGAACGGGTCCTCGCGCTGCTCCGTGGTCACCGCCCCAGGCTCCCAGACCTCACGCCCGACGGGCACGGCGGCTCCGCGCCGCGCGTTGCCCTCGTGGGGGGTGACCGCTGATGCCGTGGCCGGTGTGGCTCGTACTCGCTCTGCCCGTCGTGCTCTTCCTCGGCGACCGGCTGCTCCTGCTGCTGGAGCGGCACGGCTGGGTCTACTGGCGCAAGCGGCAGCCGGAGCCGGGCGGCGGGTCGGTGTACAGCGCGCTCAACGAGCTGCAGACCCTGCTCTCCCCCGCCCAGCGCCACGCCAACGAGCAGCGGGAGCGCCAACTGAGCCTGCGCGACGACGAGTCGGCGGGCGCGCCGCACCCGCACCGGATCGACCTGGAGTCCGGGCAGGTGGTGATCCGCCGGCCGCCCGAGGAGGACCGACCGGGCGCGTGACAATGCGTCACTCCGTCCGCCATGATCATCCGGCGTACTGCCAAGCTCGGGGGAGTCCTGTGGCCGCCGATACCGTTCCGATGTCCGTCCGCCATGACGCCGTCTCAGGGCTCTGGACCCTGAGTGCACCCCCCGGGACGATGGGTGCGCCGGTCGTCTCCGCCGACCGGGTCTACCTCCCGGTCGACGGCCGGGTCACCGCGCTCGACCGCGCCACCGGCCGGGTGCTCTGGCAGACCCCGCACCGGGTCGAGTTCCACAGCGACTACGTGAGCGCCGTCTTCGCGGTCGGCGAGCACCTCGTAGTGCCCGACGCCCTTGCCTACATGACCAAGGGCGACATGATCTCGTTCGCCGTGCTGAGCGCCGCGACCGGTGGCCTCTGCTGGTCCCGGGAGCCCGAGCTGGTCTCGGGCTACTCGGCGCACGGCCGGACCCTGGTGTTCTGGCGGCTCGACCAGGAGGAGCGGGGCACGATCACGGCGGTGGACCTCGCCACCGGCGGCCTGCGGTGGCGGCTCGACCTCGACGCGCTGCGCGCGGTGCTGCCCACCGACGACCGGGTCGTCGCCAGTACGGCCGCCGAGGGGAAGCGCGAGGTGCGCGCCTACGACCTGTGCAGCGGCGAGCAGGTGTGGCGGAGCGAGGAGCACGGCTGGCCGGAGTCGCTGCGGCTGTCGGAGCGCGGCCCCTCGGCCGAGCCGGTGGTGCTGGCCTGGAACTGGCTCGGCAAGCAGCTGCGGTGGTTCTCCCCCGCCACCGGCGAGCGGCTCGGCTCCCTCGTGGTGCGCCCCAGGATCAGCTTCTACAGCAGCGACGACCCGCTGGTGCGCGCGGACGGCGAGAGCCTCTGGCTCACGACCAACGACCAGCGCCGCATCGACCGCCTGCGCCCGTTCGCCGCCCGGCTGCGCACCCGGACCTTCACCCCGCTGCCCCGCCGGCTGGCCCACAGCAGTCCCGAATTCGTCGAGGCGGCCGGCTGGCTCTACGCGATGGCCCATCCGGCCTTCGAGCGCCGGGACACCCCCTGGGAGGAGCGGCGGGGCACCCTGGTGGTGGCGGCCCGGGTGAACCGCCCCGGCCGCTACCGCCGGCTGACCCCCGTCCGCTGGCCCGAGGCGGTCCCGCGCGGCGAACGGGAGGTCATGTGGGGGGAGCTGGCAGCGGGGCGCAACCACGCCTACGTCCACGGGTGGCACCGCGACGGGACGGGCCGCACCATCGCACTGCGCGGCAACCGGGTGCTCTGGCGGCGCGAGGGCAGGCCGTGCCTGGCGGTGCCGGTCGACGACCAGGTGCTGCTGGTGGACACCGGCACCGAGCACGACCGCCTGTCCCTGATCGACGGCGAGACGGGCGCCTGCGCCGGCCCTCCGGCGGAACGGAACTGACGGCTCCGGCCACCACTCGGCAGCGCGGAGCCCCGGCGCAACGACCACTACGGGTGCGAGAGCCCACTGGACGCCCTCTGATGCTCACTCCTCAACCCTGGGTTCTCAGCTGATCCCCTGCATCAAGTTCCAGACAGCGAGTACGGTTGCTTGCTGTAACTGTCCGGACACGAGCGGCAGGGGCAGGCCGTGGCTGGGGGCGGGGAAGCGACCTTCGGCGAGTTCATCGCCAGGTTGCGCACGCGCAAGGGCTGGTTCCAACGTGATCTCGCCGCCGAGGTCCGTCGGAGCGAGGAGTGGGTGTCCGGGGTCGAGCGGGGGCTGATTCCGGTCCGCAACGTCGAGATGCTGGCGCTACTCGCTCGCGTACTAGGCACGACCCTGGAGATACTGCTGGCCTGCCCGCAACCTGCGCGGGTCGTGTCCAGTTCGCCTCGACGAAAGGTCAGCTCCGCTAGGCTGACGCCCAATCCGGCTGCCGAGGAGGATGACGACGAGGTGCGACGCCGCGAACTGCTGGCCGCTGCCGCTGCCGCCGTCTTCACGCCGGTGCTCGGCACCGAGCCGGCCGCAGCGAGCCCGGCGCCGCTGGCCCCGCTGGAGGAGCTGGTGCTCTACGGCACCGTCGGCACCATCCCCGGCCAGCGCGAGCCCACCGCGTCCTCGATCCAAGCCTCGATCCTGTTCGCACGTCAGGACTTCCGCGCGGCCCGCTACGACGCTCTCGCCCAGGCTCTGCCGGGGTGGATCGCCGCCGCCCAGAGCATCAGCCCTGCTGAGGAATCGACCCGGAACGTGGCTGCGCTCTACAACCTCGCGGTCCGGCTGTGCATCAAGATCGGCGACAACGGGCTCGTCGCCATCACCTCCGACCGGGCCCTGACCGCCGCCCGCGCGGGCGGCGACGGGCTGATCATCGCCGAAGCCCAGCGCATGGTCTCCAGTGCTTGGCGGCGCCAGGGCCATCTGAGCCGGGCCACCGACATCGCGGTCCGCGCCGCCCACGACCTGCAGCGCGATGCGAGCGTCCCCGAGACGGCTCGTCTCGCCGCCGAGGGGGACCTGTTCGCCACCGCCGCCTACACCGCCGCGAAGCTCGGCGACCGCCCCTACGCGCACTCGCTGATCGCGGAGGCTGCCGACAAGGCCCGTGCGGCCGGCCGCGCCTCCGGGCAGGTGGACGGCGTCCAGGGGGTCGCCCTGCACCACCTGTCGGTGCACTACGAACTCGGCGACTCCGGCCAGGCGATCGAGCTGGCCCGCACCGTGAACCCGGCCACGCTGCCCACAGCCGAGCGGCAGGCCCGGTTCTTCACCGACGTGGCCCGTGCGTTCGACCAGTGGGGCAAGCCCGAGCAAGCATTCCGCGCCCTGCTGGCCGCTGAACAGGCCGCCCCGCAGGAGATTCGCCGCAGCGCGGTCCGCGAGGTCGCCACCGACTTGCTGCGGCACGACCGCTCGCTACCCGGCATCCGCGACTTCGCCGCTCGGTCCGGTCTGCAACTCGGCTGACCCGTAATCGGCTTACGGGCCCGTAAGCCGATTACGGATCTGGTCTTCGCCTGGGCCTTTCACTGGGGACACCACTCCCGTCCCCGCTGACGAAAGCCCCCGTATGCCGACGAACAGCCCTTCTGCCCCAGCCGTCTCCGGCCCGCACCACCGTGCGACGGCCCGGGACCGGCTCGACGACTTCTGACCGCCTCCTAGGCAGTGCTGCACCTTCCCGTGCTGATGCCGTTCACCCTGGTTGTCCACCCGGGCGAGCAGGCCGCGCCCCCAGCGGCACCGGCCACCGCCCCCAGACCGACCCCTGGTCTAGGTCCGGCACCTCTTCACTCGCTCGTCCGAGAGGAGAACAAGTCATGCACCATCTCACTGAAGTACCGTCGATCGGGGCAGAGTTGGCGCGCGTCGACCACCGAACCACTCCCGAGTACTACTTCGAGACCGAGTGCGTCACCGACCCGGTCGTACTCCGGCTGCTCGATCGCTGCCCGACCGTCTTCGGCCTCAAGAAGGCCGTGGCCGACCTGCTGACCGGCCGGGACGAGACTGCACTGCCCGCGTCGGAGGGCGTCATCGAGCCCGGCGCGAGCGTGCGGGGCAAGGTGATCGTGGCGGCTGGCGCCGTCATCGCCGAGGGCGCGTTCGTCACCGGCCCTGTCCTGGTCTGCCCCGGGGCGGTGATCGAGGCCGGCGCCCGGGTCCGGGACAACACCGTCATCGGCCCCGACTGCCGTATCGGCTTCGGCGCCGAGGTCACCCGTAGCCTGCTGGTCGGCGGCGTCTTCATGAAGCACACCAGCTTCGTCGGCGACTCCGTCCTCGGGCTGGGCGTCAACATCGGCGCCTTCGTCTCCACCACCGGCCTGCGGGTCACCTCCGGGCCGGTCACCGAACCGGCCACCGAGGAGGTCTGCGCCCACCTGGACGGACACCGCATCGCCACCGGCCAGACCAAGTTCGGCGCCGTCGTCGGCGACGGCGTGATCATCCCGGCCGGGACCGTCCTGCAGCCCGCCACCCTGATCGGCGCCCACACCGTGCTCTACCCCAAGACCCAGGTCGGGGGCTTCTTCCCCGCCGGAAGCCAAGGAAGGTGACCATGAACGACCAGCTCCCGCTGCCGCCCACCACCGACCCCCGCACCGTCCGCGTCACTGGCGGCCACCGCCTGGAAGGCACGGTGGCCGTGCAGGGAAGCAAGAACATCGCCCTGCACCTGTACGCCGCCGCCCTGCTGGCGGACGAGCCGCTGATCTTGACCGGCGCCCCGGAGATCCTGGACACCCTGGTCTGCGCGGAGATCCTCAACCACACCGGCACCCCGACCAAGGTCGTCGGCGACCGCTTCGAGACCACCCCGGCCGCTGCCTGGTACCCGGTCATCCCCGACCAACTCGGCCGCCGCATCCGCACCACCGCCGTCATGGCCGCCGCTCTGCTCGCCCGCGCCGGGCAGGTCAGCTTCCCGCTGCCCGGCGGCGACGCGTTCTGCCGCCGCATGATCGACCGCCACCTCGCCGCCATGGAGGCAGCGGGCGCCACCCTGGCGGTCACCGACACCCACGTGAAGGCCCGCACCGCCTCCTGGGACTCGGCCGCCTTCACCACCGACGCCGCCACCCGGCAGTGGGGGCCGAGCCTGGGCGCCACGGTCACCGCAATGCTGCTGGCCGCCCGCCTGCGGGGCACCTCCAGCATCCTGAACCCCAGCGTCGAACCGGAGGTGATGGTCACCGCCGCCGTGCTCGCGGCCAGCGGGGTCGGCATCACCTGGGAAGGCACTACCGCCCTGCACGTCACCGGCACCGACCGGATCCTTGGCGGCGCCTTCCTGGTCCCGCCGGACCGGCTGGAGGCCGCCACCCTGGTCCTGGCCGCCGCGATCACCGGCGGCACCATCCAACTCGACGACTTCCCGACCAGCGACTTCCCCGCCGGCCTGATGGCCGTCTTCGCCGACGCCGGGATCGAGCTGACCCCGGTCAACGGCGGCACCCTCGCCCACTGCCCGGCCGGCCCCCGGACCGTGCACCTGGCCACCGGCCCCCACCCCGCCTTCCCGACCGACGTGCAGCCCCAGCTGACTGCCTTCCTCACCCAGGCCCCGGGCACCTCCCGGATCGAGGAACGCGTCTACACCGACCGCACCACCCACCTCGGCCCGCTGCGGGCGCTCGGCGCCACCGTCAACGCCGACGGGGCCGCGATCACCGTCCGTGGTCCCGCCCCGCTGACCGGCGCCGACGTGGCCGGGGAGGACATCCGAGCGGCCACCGCCGCGCTGATCGCCGCCCTGGCCGCCGAGGGCACCTCTACGATCCGAGGCATGTACCACCTGCGACGCGGCTACGGCAGCCTGCTGCCCAAACTCTCCTCGCTCGGTGCCAAACTGACGATCGACCAGGAGATGCCGTGACCATCACCTCGTGGAAGCCCGCCCAGCTTGCTGACCTGCGCGAGTGCCTGGAACTGATGACCGCCGACGGCACCGTGCCCGGCGGCGTCATCGCCCACGGCACCCTCGACGGGGTGCCCGGCTTCCTGGCAGCAGGAATCGTCGCGCCTGAGTGCGGCAACGCCCGGCCCGGCCCGGACACCGTCTACGACGTCGCCTCGCTGACCAAGGTGGTCGCGACCTGGCCACTCGTCCACGCCGCCGGCATCGACCTCGACTCCCCGGTCCGCACCTACCTGCCCACGGTGTCGGCCGACGCGCCGGGCGGGCGGGTGACGGTGGGACAGATCCTGGCCCACACCACCGGGCTTCGGGCCGACACCCGCCTGGACCAGTACCGCAACCGGGGCGAGGACCTGGCCGCGCTGATCTGCGGCGAGGACCTGATCGCCGAACCGGGTGCCGGGCACCGCTACATCAACCGCGGCTTCATCCTCGCCGGCCTCCTGCTCGCCCAGGCCACCGGCCGCCGCCTGGACGACCTGGCCGTGGACCTCTGGGCCTCGCTCGGCATGATCAACACTGTCTACGGGCCGATCAGCCGCTCCAACCGGGTCGCACCGACCGAACAGCGACTGGCCGGTGCCCCGCGGCTGTGGGGGATCCCGCACGACGACAACGCGGCCCTGCTGGGCGGCGTCGCCGGGCACGCGGGCGTCTTCACCACCGCCGGTGACCTGGCCGCCTACGCGACCGCGCTGCTGGCCGGGCACCGCGACGGCACCGGACTGGGCGGCTGGCTGGCCCGCAGCATGGTTCCGCAGGCCGCGATCGAGCCGGGCATCGACCGGGGCCTGGCCTGGATCCTCGCTGATGGGGGCCGAGTGGCCTACCACCACGGGTTCACCGGCACGAGCCTCTACCTCGCCCCGGCCACCGGCCGCTACCTGGTGATCTGCACCAACGCGGTCTACCACCACCAGGACAACCGCACCCGCCTCGCACCGCTGCGGAACCTCGCCCTCAAGGCGGTCACCGCCGAACCCTAGGGAGGAACCGGCCGTGGCACCGACCACGCTCGCACCCCTCACGACCCTGCGGCTCGGCGGACCCGCCGACCGCATCCTGACCCTCTGCGACCCGGCCGACTGGGCCGACACCGTCCGAGCAGTCGACCAGCACGACGAGCCGGCCCCGGCCGTCCTGGGCGGCGGCAGCAACGTCATCGCCTCCGACGCCGGACACCGGGGCACGGTGCTGGTGATGAACACCCGAGGCATCACCGCCGAGCACGTGGACGAGAACACGGTGGCCGTCACCGTCCAGGCCGGCCACCCGCTCACCGACCTCGTCGCCTGGGCTGCAACCGAGCACCTGGCCGGGATCGAGTGCCTGGCCGGAATACCCGGCACGACCGGGGCTGCCCCGGTCCAGAACGCCGGAGCCTACGGCCAGCAGATCGCCGAAGCCCTCCACCACGTCACCGCCTGGGACTGGCAGCACCGGAGACTGCGCACACTGCCCGCCCAGGCCTGCCGTTTCCGCTACCGCCACAGCATCTTCAAGTCCCACCCCGGCCGTTGGACGATCCTCACCGCCACCTTCCACCTCACCCGGGCAGAGAAGTCAACGCCGCTGGCTTACCAGCAGCTGGCCGACGAACTCGACCTGCCGCTGGGCTACCGAGCACCAGTGCCCGAGGTGATCACCGGCGTCCTCGCCAACCGCCACCGCCGCGGCCTCCTGCTCGACCCGCACGGTCCCGAGGCCCGCCAGGTGGGTTCAATCTTCCTCAACCCGCCCGTCACCGTCGTCCAGGCCGCCGACCTGTCAGCGGTCGGCTGCCCGGTCCACACCAGCAGCGACGGTCGGCTCCGAGCCAGCGCGGGTTGGCTGATGGAGCAAGCCGGCTACGGGCCGGGCCAATGGCGGGCCGACGGCATCAAGTGCTCACGCCACCGTGCGCTCACCCTGACCGTCCACGACGGGGCGACGGCTACCAGCTTTCGCGATGTCCTCCACCGCCTCGCACGGAAGGTCCAGGGCACCTGCGGGATCGCCCTGATTCTTGAGCCGGTGCCGGTCGGCGCCTGGCCGACTGGCGCCGAGACCTGACCTGCTACGCCGCCGTGGCCACCTGCTCGGCTCTCAGCGAGCTGTTGTCAGTCGGCTACGTTTCGGATCGGGGCACGGTGGTCGCAGCAAACTGCCTCCCTCTCAAGTGATCTGATCATGTGGCGAGTACTGACGACGCCAAAGGCAGCCCCGGCGAGGGCGAGGAGGAACGTGATCGCCAGGGCCGCCGTGATCAGGACGTCCTCGGCGCCGGGCCTCACCGCCGTGGGCCGATCACGCGGTGGCCGAGGCGGGCAGCCAGGTCCTGGAGCAGGTGCTCGGCCTGCTCGCGGCTGAGAGCGAGGGCGAGTTGATTGCCGGGGGCGACCTCGACACCGAAGTCGACGGCGGCGCGAAGCTGGACGGCAGCATCGGGCGCGCTCTCCACATCGAGGTGGGCGACAGTGGTGCGCTCGACGTGGAGCGGCAGCTGGATCAGGACTCCCACGGGTTCACCTCCATCGCCAGGGCGCCGCTCACGCGGCGGACTCCAGGTTCAGCTCGAACCACACCCGCTTGCCCCGCTTCGCCGGCGCCGTGCCGAAGCGGTGGGTCAGCGACTGGACGAGGTGCAGGCCCCGACCGGACAGCTCGTACGGGTCGGCGGAACCGGTGCGCTGCTCGGGCAGGACGGGGCTCTCGTCGGCAACGGAGACCCGCAGCGTGCGACGGGTGCGGAGCGCGACGACCACGACGGGCGCGGGACTGCCGCCGTGCTTCCAGGCGTTGACGAACAGCTCGTGCAGGGCGAGTTCGGCGTCGCGGACCAGGTCGTCGGGCCACCCGGCGGTGACGAGGAGGTCGCGCAGCTCCTCCCGGGCAGCGGACCAGTCGGGCGGCTCGGGGGATTCGGGGGAGCTGGGCAGGCTGAAGGTGCTGCACATGGTGGAACCTCCGTGAGGTGCGGTGAGGTTTCGCCGATCGGCGGATGCGTCGCCGTGAGCCAGGCCAGGACGGGACTGGTTGGGGTCGCGTGTGGCTGCTCTGCGGTGCGGGGCAGCGGAGCCTACTGCCCTGATAAGAGGCGTTACTGACGATCCGTCGGATCGGACTTACGACATCGACCATAGCCCACGAGCACTTAGTTCTAAGTAGCTTCAGGGAAGGTTCCACCTCCCGAGTGACGGCTGGCCTCGCTCGCCACGGACTTGGCACACTGATACCACGAACCGCCGAGAGGACGTCCATGCCCGGTCGCCAGAACCCAACGCTTCGTCAGCGCCGCCTCGGTGCTGAGTTGCGGAGGATGCGAGAGCAGGCCGGCCTCAGCGGAAGTCAGCTGGCCCGGTTGCTCGGTGCCACCTCCGCGTACGTGGCGCAGGCGGAGAACGGCAAGGCCAGCGTCAGCATGGAGCGCTTGCATGCCATCGCTGCCACATGCATGTGTGCGAACCAGCCTTTGATTGACGCGCTGCTCGACATCATCGCGGATCGCGAGAAGGGCGGCTGGTGGGAGGAGTACCGAGGAGTCCTCTCGACCGACTTCCTTGAGGTGGCTGAGCTGGAACGCGGAGCAGAACATCTGGTCACCTACACGAGCACTTTCATGCCCGGGCTGCTTCAGACCGACGCCTACGCCCGCTCCTTGTTCGCCCAGGCCCACCCGCCCCTCGCACAGCAGCAGGTCGACCTCCGAGTGAGGTTCCGGATGCAACGACAGGAGGCTGCCCGAGCACGTGGCTTGCCGAACTCGGTGTACATCCATGAAGCCGCGCTCCGCATGCGGTTCTGCGGGTCCAGGATTCTCGCCGACCAGCTCGACTCACTCATCGTCGACTCCGAGCGTCCCGGAACCTCCATCAGGGTGCTCCCGTTCGACTCGGACGCTCTCCCGAGTCCCAGTGAGAACTTCACCTACATGGCTGGTCCGATCTCCGAACTGGACTTCGCACAGATGGACACTGGTCATGGCGGGCAGGTCTTCGACGCTCCAGCCCATCTGGCGAGGTTTCGAGCCATCATCGCCCGGTTGGGGTCCAGCGCCCTCCCGGAGAGGGAGTCACGAGAGCTCATCCGGTCCATCAAGGGGAAAGTGGAAGACAAGCATGCATAGCTCTACCTGGCAGAAATCAAGCTATTCCGCCAATCATGACGAGTGCGTCGAGGTCCGCGCCGCCGACGGCCTCATCGAACTCCGCGAGTCCGACGACGGCGACATCATCGTCCGCACCAGCCCGACCAAGTTCGCCAAGTTCCTCCAGGGCGTCAAGGCCGGCGAGTTCGACCACTTCACCGAACTCGGCAACTGACCGACAACGGCCCCTCGCCTTCCCAGGCGAGGGGCCGACCGACCATCCTCCGTCAGGCGATCGTCCAGGTGTCCGGCCCCGCCAGCAGGGAGGCCAGGTCACCCGCCCCCTTCTGCTCCACCGCCGTCTCCAACTGCTCCGCCATCAACGTGTCGTACACCGGCCGCTGCACATCCCGGAAGATGCCGATCGGCGTCTGGTGCAGCGTGTCGTTGTCCGCCAACCGCGAGAGTGCGAACGCGCTCACCGGGCTGGCCGCGTGGGCGTCGTGCACGAGCACGTCCGAGCGGTTGGCCTCCGTCAGCTCCGCCGTCGTCAGCTCGCCGCTCCGCGCGTCGCGGAAGACGCCCCGCCCGCCGAAGGTGACCGGCTGGCCGTGCTCCAGCCGGATGAGAGCACGCTCGGCGCTCTCCGAGTCCTTCAGCACGTCGAAAGCGCCGTCGTTGAAGATGTTGCAGTTCTGGTAGATCTCCACCAGCGCCGTGCCCTCGTGCGCCGCCGCCGTGCGCAGGACCGACGTCAGTCCGGCCCGGTCCGAGTCGATCGCCCGCGCCACGAAGGTGGCCTCGGCCCCCAGCGCCAGCGAGACGGGGTTGAACGGCGCGTCCAGCGAACCCATCGGGGTGGACTTGGTGATCTTGCCGACCTCCGAGGTCGGCGAGTACTGACCCTTCGTCAATCCGTAGATCCGGTTGTTGAAGAGCAGGATCTTCAGGTTCACGTTCCGCCGCAGCGCGTGGATCAGGTGGTTGCCGCCGATCGACAGCGCGTCGCCGTCCCCCGTGACCACCCACACCGACAGGTCCTGCCGCGAGGTCGCCAGCCCCGTGGCGATCGCCGGCGCGCGCCCGTGGATGGAGTGCACCCCGTACGTGTTCATGTAGTACGGGAACCGGGACGAACAGCCGATGCCCGAGATGAAGACGGTGTTCTCGCGCTTGATGCCCAGCTCGGGCATGAAGGCCTGCACGGCGTTGAGGATCACGTAGTCCCCACACCCCGGGCACCAGCGCACCTCCTGGTCGGTCTTGAACTCCTTGGCCGTCTGCAGTGCTTCGGCCTTGGGCACCAGCGAAAGGGAACGCAGCTCGCTCATCGGGTCTCTCCGTCGTCCAGGGTGCCGATCGCCGCCCACAGCACGTCCGCCAACTGCGCTGCCTTGAACGGCAGTCCGCGGACCTGGTTGTAGGACTGGGCGTCCACCAGGTACTTGCCGCGCAGCAGCAGGGCGAGCTGGCCCAGGTTCATCTCGGGGACGATCACCTTGTCGTAACTATCCAGCACCACACCGAGGTTGGCCGGGAAGGGGTTGAGGTTGCGCAGGTGGGCCTGGGCGACGTGGCCGCCGTCCGCGCGGACCCGGCGCACGGCCGCGGCGATCGGACCGTAGGTGGAGCCCCAGCCGATCACCAGCACCCGGGCCCGGCCGTCCGGGTCGTCGACCTCCAGCTGCGGCACGGTGATGCCGTCGATCTTGGCCTGCCGGGTGCGGACCATCAGATCGTGGTTGGCCGGGTCGTAGGAGATGTTGCCGGTGCCGTCCTGCTTCTCGATGCCGCCGATCCGGTGCTCCAGACCGGGCGTGCCGGGCACCGCCCAGGGGCGGGCCAGCGTCTCGGGGTCGCGCTTGTACGGGTGGAAGGCGCCGCCCTCGGCGTTCGGGCCGGTCGCGAAGTCCGGCTCGATGACCGGGAGTTCGTCGACCGCCGGAATCCGCCAGGGCTCCGAGCCGTTGGCCAGGTAGCCATCCGAGAGCAGCATCACCGGGGTGCGGTAGGTGACGGCGATCCGGGCCGCCTCCAGCGCCGCGTCGAAGCACTCCGCGGGCGTGGCCGGGGCGACGATCGGCACCGGGGCCTCGCCGTTGCGGCCGAACATCGCCTGCAGCAGGTCGGCCTGCTCGGTCTTGGTGGGCAGGCCGGTGGACGGGCCGCCGCGCTGGATGTCCACCACCAGCAGCGGGAGTTCGAGCGAGACCGCCAGGCCGATCGCCTCCGACTTCAGCGCCACACCGGGCCCCGAGGTGGTGGTCACGCCCAGCGCTCCGCCGAAGGCCGCGCCGAGCGCGGCACCGATGCCGGCGATCTCGTCCTCGGCCTGGAAGGTCCGCACGCCGAAGTTCTTGTGCTTGGACAGCTCGTGCAGGATGTCCGAGGCCGGGGTGATCGGGTAGGAGCCCAGGTAGAGCGGCAGGCCCGAGCGCTGCCCGGCGGCGATCAGCCCGTAGGAGAGCGCCAGGTTGCCGGAGATGTTGCGGTAGGTGCCGGCCGGCAGCCTGGCTGGCGGCACCTCGTAGGAGACCGCGAAGTCCTCGGTGGTCTCGCCGAAGTTCCAACCCGCCCGGAACGCCGTGATGTTGGCCTCGGCGATCAGCGGCTTCTTGGCGAACTTGGTCCGCAGGAAGGACTCCGTGCCCTTGGTCGGCCGGTGGTACATCCAGGACAGCAGCCCGAGCGCGAACATGTTCTTCGCCCGCTCCGCGTCCTTGCGCGCCAGCCCGCTCTCCTTCAGCGCCTCCAGCGTGAGGGTGGTGAGCGGCACCTTGTGCAGGTGGTAGGAGCTGAGCGAGCCGTCCTGCAGCGGATCGGCCGCGTAGCCGACCTTGGCCAGCGCCCGCTTGGTGAACTCGTCGGTGTCGACGATGATCTCCGCGCCGCGCGGCAGGTCCGCCAGGTTCGCCTTGAGCGCCGCCGGGTTCATCGCCACCAGCACGTCCGGCGCGTCCCCGGGGGTGAGGATGTCGTGGTCGGCGAAGTGCAGTTGGAAGCTGGAGACACCCGGCAGGGTGCCCTGGGGCGCCCTGATCTCGGCCGGGAAGTTCGGCAGCGTGGACAGGTCGTTGCCGAAGGAGGCGGTCTCCGAGGTGAAGCGGTCCCCGGTCAGCTGCATCCCGTCACCCGAGTCCCCCGCGAACCGGATGATCACCCGATCCACCCGCCGGATCGGCTTGCTCCGCCTGGGCGCTCCCGGCCCCGGCCTGCCATCGAGGCCGTCGCCGGAACCGCCCGGGCCACCACTCGCTGTTACCTGATCGACCTCGCTGGTCACTGCCGCGGACCTCCTTCAGGGATACCAGCCGCGGAAGTGGGCCCTGTGCCCCGTCCGCCTGGTGCACCGCTCGCATCCTATGCGCGGTGGGATTGCTGGGGCGGTAACTGGAGCAAGCTTGGACCCTGACTCGAGCGATTGGCCGAAGGAGGCCCGTTTCGGCCCAGGCGAACAGGAGTTCAGGTGGCGGGGAGGCGCGAGTCGGGGTATGCGGGGCGTCAGGAGTTGAGGTACGTGAGCACCGCCAGCACCCGGCGGTGGTCCTGCTGGCTCTGGCCCAGGCCGAGCTTCTGGAAGATGTTGGAGACGTGCTTCTCCACCGCGCCGTCCGAGACCACCAGCTGCTTGGCGATCGCCGCGTTGGTCCGCCCCTCGGCCATCAGGGCGAGCACCTCGCGCTCACGCGGAGTGAGCCCGACCAGCACGTCACCCTTGCGGCTGCGGCTGAGCAGCTGCTGCACCACCTCGGGGTCCAGCGCCGTGCCGCCCTGGGCGACCCGCTGCACCGCGTCCACGAACTCGCGGACCTCGGCCACCCGGTCCTTCAGCAGGTACCCGACGCCCCGGGTGGAACCGGCCAGCAGCTCACCCGCGTACTGCTCCTCCACGTACTGCGAGAGCACCAGCACGCCGAGTCCCGGGAACTTGTCCCGCAGCGCCACGCAGGCCCGCACGCCCTCGTCGGTGAAGCTGGGCGGCATCCGCACGTCGGCCACCACCACGTCCGGCAGCCCGTCCCCCGCCGCCAGCTCGTCGATCGTCTTCAGCAGCGCCGCGGCGTCCGCCACCCCGGCGACCACCTCCAGGCCGCGGTCGGTGAGCAGCCGGGTCAGGCCCTCCCGGAGCAGGACCGAATCCTCGGCGATGACGACGCGCAGCATGTGCGGAACCCCCAGTGAGACGCCCCCAGGCGGGACGTTGCTGCCTCACATGGTACGGATGGCCACCGCGTCGCAGAGCCCCTGCAGGGCCGCCTTGGCCGGGCAGTCCGGCAGCGGGGCGAGCAGCGCCCGGGCCTCCTCGGCGTACCGCAGGGTCTCCCGGCGGGCGTGCTCCAGCGCCGGGTGCCGGCGCAGCAGCCGCAGCGCCTCGGCGTGCCGCTGAGGGTCCGTCAGGTCGGTGCCGACCAGCTCGCGCAGCCGGAGGTCCTCGGCGTCGTCCTCGTTGACCGGCATCGAGTCGAGCAGCAGCACCGGCAGGGTCGGCACGCCCTCGCGCAGGTCGGTGCCGGGGGTCTTGCCGGACTCGTGGCCGTCGCTGGCGATGTCCAGCACGTCGTCGGCGAGCTGGAAGGCCAGGCCCATCTTCTCGCCGTACTCGGTGAGGATGTCGACCATCCACGGCTCGGCGCCGGCCATCAGCGCGCCGAACCGGCCGGAGACGGCCATCAGCGCGCCGGTCTTGCCGGCCAGCACGTCCAGGTAGTGGCTCAGCCGGTCGTCGCCGGGCTGCGGGCCGGCGGTCTCCAGGATCTGGCCGGTGACCAGCCGCTCGAAGGCGTCTGCCTGGATCCGCACGGCCTCCGGGCCGAGGTCGGCCAGCACCTGGGAGGCGCGCGAGAAGAGGAAGTCGCCGGTGAGGATGGCCACCGAGTTGTCCCAGCGGGCGTTGGCGCTGGGTGCGCCGCGGCGCACCGGCGCCTCGTCCATCACGTCGTCGTGGTACAGGGTGGCCAGGTGGGTCAGCTCGACGACCACGGCGGCGGGGACCACCCCGGGCGCGGTCGGGTCGCCGAACTGGGCGGCGAGCATCACCAGCAGCGGGCGGAACCGCTTGCCGCCGGCCTCGATCAGGTGGCTGGCGGTGATGGTGATGAACGGGATGTCGCTCTTGACGGCCTCGGCGAGGGCGGTCTCGACCGCCTCCAGTCCGGCCTGGACGTCACGGGTCAGATCGCGGTCCTGCACGCTGAGCCCGAAGGGTCCTACGACGGTCACGAAGACCACTCCTGTCGCCGGTCGATCATGCGGTCCGGTCCCTGTTGCGGCCGCTGCCATCACCAGCAGCGTATCGGGTCACGAGTGGATCACTGTACGGGCGTGCTGGTCGGAGACCGAAGATGGCACCGGGCCCGGGGACAGCCGCCCCGGACCCGGTTGTTCACACCTCGTTCAGCGCCCTGTCGGGCAGTCCGTGCGGGGCGGGCCGCTCAGCGGACGAACATCGCCGCCTTGGACGCCAGGTCCAGGAAGTACTGCGGCGCGAGGCCCAGCACCAGGGTGGCCGCCACCGCGACCGAGATCACGGTGGCCGTCGCGGTGCTCGGGATCACCACCGCGGGACCGTTCGGCTGCGGGTCGGAGAAGAACATCAGCACGATCACCCGGATGTAGAAGAACGCGGCCACCGCCGAGCTCAGCACACCGACGATCACCAGCGGGGTCGCCCCGCCCGCCGCCGCGGCCTGGAAGACCGCGAACTTCCCGGTGAAGCCCGCGGTCAGCGGGATGCCGGCGAAGGAGAGCAGGAAGAGCGCGAAGACCGCCGCCAGCAGCGGCGAGCGCCGCCCCAGCCCGGCCCAGCTGGACAGGTGGGTGGCCTCGCCCCGGGAGTCCCGGACCAGGGTGACGGCGGCGAAGGCGCCCAGCGTCACCAGGGCGTAGGCGAGCAGGTAGAAGAGGACCGCGCCCAGGCCCTGCCGGTTGGTGGCGATCACGCCGGTCAGGATGAAGCCGGCGTGCGCGATCGAGGAGTAGGCCAGCAGCCGCTTGACGTCCTGCTGGGTGACCGCCAGCACCGCGCCGGCCACCATGGTGAGGATCGCCACGCCCCACATCACCGGCCGCCAGTCCCAGCGCAGGCCGGGGAAGGCGACGTAGAAGATCCGCAGCAGCGCGCCGAACGCGGCCACCTTGGTGGCGGCCGCCATGAAGCCGGTGACCGGGGTCGGGGCGCCCTGGTAGACGTCCGGGGTCCAGGCGTGGAACGGCACCGCGCCGACCTTGAAGAGCAGGCCGACCGCGAGCATCGCCAGGCCGATCAGCAGCAGCGCGTCGTTCTGGGTGGAGACGGCCAGCGCCGGGGTGGCCGGGGCGGTGCCGGAGACCACGTCGGCGATCTCCGGCAGCCGGAAGGTGCCGGCGTAGCCGTACAGCAGCGCGCTGCCGAAGAGGAAGAAGGCCGAGGAGAAGGAGCCCAGCAGAAAGTACTTGACCGCCGACTCCTGGGAGAGCAGCCGGCGGCGCCGGGCCAGCGCGCAGAGCAGGTAGAGCGGGAGGGAGAAGACCTCCAGCGCCACGAACATGGTGATCAGGTCGTTGGCGGCCGGGAAGAGCAGCATGCCGCCGACCGCGAACAGGGTGAGCGGGTAGACCTCGGTGCTGGCGAAGCCGGCCCGGGCCGCCTGCCGCTCCTGCTCGCCGCCGGGGGTGGCGGAGGCCTGCGGGGCGAAGGGGTCCTGCGGCACGCCCTCCACCCGGGGGTCCAGCCCGCGCTCGGCGTAGAGCAGCACCGACATCGCGGCGGCCAGGATGATCACGCCCTGGAGGAAGAGCGCGGGGCCGTCCAGCGCCACCGAGCCCATCGCCAGCAGGCCGCTCTTGGTGGTGGCGTAGCCCTCGCTGGCCAGCACCACCACGGCGGCGAAGGCGCCGGCCAGGCCGAGCAGCGCGACCGCCAGCTGCGCGCGGTAGCGCCAGCGGCGGGGCACGAAGGCCTCCAGCAGGATGCCCACCACCGCCGTGCCGAAGACCACCAGCATCGGGGAGAGCTGGCCGTACTCGATCTGCGGCGCCGGGATGCTCGGCGTGTTGCCGCCCGAAGCAGCGAGCAGCGTTTGGTCGTGCAGCAGCCACAGGCTGTGGACAGCGCTCACTTGGTCTCACCTCCTGCGGGGGCCGCCACCGGGTGGGCCGGGGCGGGGTCGGTCCGGTGGACCTGGGAGAGGGTGTCCGCGACGGCCGGGTTGACCAGGTCGGTGAGCGGCTTGGGGTAGACGCCGAGCGCGATGGTCAGCGCGATCAGCGGCGCGGCCACCAGCAGCTCACGGGCCTTCAGGTCGGGCATCCCGCTGACGCTCGCCTTGACCGGGCCGGTCATGGTGCGCTGGTAGAGCACGAGCACGTAGAGCGCGGCAAGCACGATGCCCAGGGTGGCGACGATGCCGAGCGCCGGGTACCGGGTGAAGGTGCCGACCAGCACCAGGAACTCGCTGACGAAGGGCGCCAGCCCGGGCAGCGAGAGGGTGGCCAGGCCGCCGATCAGGAAGGTGCCGGCCAGCACCGGTGCGACCTTCTGCACGCCGCCGTAGTCGGCGATCAGCCGGGAGCCGCGGCGCGAGATCAGGAAGCCGGCGATCAGCATCAGCAGCGCGGTCGAGATGCCGTGGTTGACCATGTAGAGGGTGGCGCCGCTCTGGCCCTGGCTGGTCATCGCGAAGATGCCCAGGATGATGAAGCCGAAGTGCGAGATCGACGCGTAGGCGACCAGCCGCTTGATGTCCTTCTGGCCCACCGCCAGCAGCGCGCCGTAGAGGATGCCGATCACGGCGAGCACCAGGATCGCCGGGGCGAAGAACTTGGACGCGTTCGGGAACAGGCCCAGGCAGAACCGGAGCATCGCGAAGGTGCCGACCTTGTCCACCACCGCGGTGATCAGCACGGCCGTTCCGGCGGTGGACTCGCCCATCGCGTTCGGCAGCCAGGTGTGCAGCGGCCAGAGCGGGGCCTTCACCGCGAAGGCGAAGAAGAAGCCGAGGAAGAGCGCCCGCTCCGCGTTGGGGTCGATCACCAGCTTGCCGTCGGCGATCGCCGAGGTCAGGGCCTGGAGGTCGAAGGTGCCCAGGTTCTGGTTCTGCGCGATGACGTAGAGGCCGATCACCGCGGCCAGCATCACCAGGCCGCCGAGCAGGTTGTAGAGCAGGAACTTGACGGCCGCGTAGGACCGCTGCCGGGCCTGCTCGGGGCCGCCCGCCTTGTCGCCGAAGCCGCCGATCAGGAAGTACATCGGGATCAGCATGGCTTCGAAGAAGACGTAGAAGAGGAAGACGTCGGTGGCCAGGAAGGAGACCAGCACCATCGCCTCGACGGCGAGGATCAGCGCGAAGTAGCCCTGGGTCCGACGGCGCCCCTCGAAAGTGTTGCTGCCGAACGACCCCTCCGGAGCGGGGCCTCCCGCGACGGAGTCGCCGGTGTCCGGAGTGGCGTCGTGCCAGGAGGCCAGCATCACCAGCGGCACCAGCACCGCGGTGAGCAGCACCAGCACGGCGCCGATCCCGTCCACGCCGAACGAGAAGCTGATCCCGAAGGCCCGGATCCAGCTGTAGTGCTCGGTCAGCTGGTAGCGCGGACCGCCGGAGTCGAAGCGCGCCGCGATCGCCGCGGCGAGCCCGAGGGCGGCCACCGAGAAGGCCAGCGCGACGGCCTTGGTGGTGCGCCGCCGGGACTCGGTGGTCCCGGCCGGCAGCGCGGCGGTGACGATCGCCCCGGCGGCCGGGACGGCGCAGGCGGTGGTGAGCAGGACACTCATGCCGCCACCTCCTGACGCCAGGCCAGATCAGTCAGGTTCCTCATACCGACCTCATCAGGAGAGTGGTGGCGACCAGCACCAGCGTGCCGCCGAACATGGAGAGCGCGTAGGAACGGACGTAGCCGTTCTGCACCCGGCGCACCCGGCTGGAGAGCCCGCCGATGGTCGCGGCCAGGCCGTTGACCACGCCGTCCAGGCCCTTGCTGTCGAAGTAGACCAGCGCGGCGGTGAGCGCCGAGCCGGGCCGGACCAGCACCGCGTGGTTGATGTCGTCCTGCAGCAGGTCGCGCCGGGCGGCCCGGGTGAGCGCGGAGCCCACCGGCGGGGTGACCGGCACCGGGTTGCGCCCGTAGACCAGGTAGGAGGCGCCGACACCGGCCAGCATGCAGACCATGGTGATCGCGGTGACCGCGATCGACGGCAGCGGGGAGTTGCCCTCGCTGTGCCCGGTGATCGGCTGCAGCCAGTTGACGAAGGCGTCGTTGAGGCTGAACAGCCCGCCGGCCAGTACCGAGCCGAAGGCCAGCACGATCATCGGCAGGGTCATGGTCTTCGGCGACTCGTGCGGGTGCGGCAGCTCGCCGTTCGCGTCCGGCTGCCAGCGCTTCTCGCCGAAGAAGGTCATCAGCATCACCCGGGTCATGTAGAACGCGGTGACCGCGGCGCCGACCAGGGTGACCAGGCCGAGGATCCAGCCCTCGGTGCCGCCCTTGGCGAAGGCCGCCTCGATGATCTTGTCCTTGGAGAAGAAGCCGGACAGGCCGGGGAACCCGATGATCGCCAGGTAGCCGAGGCCGAAGGTGACGAACGTGACCGGCAGGTACTTGCGCAGCCCGCCGTAGTGCCGCATGTCCACCTCGTCGTCCATGCCGTGCATGACCGATCCGGCGCCGAGGAAGAGCCCGGCCTTGAAGAAGCCGTGGGTGACCAGGTGCATGATCGCGAAGACGTAACCGATCGGGCCGAGCCCGGCCGCCAGGATCATGTAGCCGATCTGCGACATGGTCGAGCCGGCCAGCGCCTTCTTGATGTCGTCCTTGGCACACCCGACGATCGCACCGTAGAGCAGGGTGACCGCGCCCACGCAGACCACCGCCGTCTGGGCGTCCGGGGCGAGGTCGAAGATCGCGCTCGACCGGGTGATCAGGTAGACGCCGGCGGTCACCATGGTGGCCGCGTGGATCAGCGCGGAGACCGGGGTCGGGCCCTCCATCGCGTCGCCGAGCCAGCTCTGCAGCGGCACCTGGGCCGACTTGCCGCAGGCCGCCAGCAGCAGCATCAGGCCGATCGCGGTCAGCTTGCCCTCGCCGGCCTGGTGGGCCGCGCCGAAAACGCCGCTGAAGGAGAAGTCGCCGAACTGGGTGAACATCAGCATGATCGCGATCGACAGGCCGACGTCGCCGACCCGGTTGACCAGGAAGGCCTTCTTGGCCGCGGTGGCCGCGCTGGGCTTGTGCTGCCAGAACCCGATCAGCAGGTACGAGGCGAGCCCGACGCCCTCCCAACCGACGTACAGCAGGAGGTAGTTGTCCGCCAGCACGAGCAGCAGCATGGCGGCCAGGAAGAGGTTCAGGTACCCGAAGAAGCGCCGCCGCCGCTCGTCGTGGGCCATGTAGCCCACCGAGTAGAGGTGGATCAGGGTGCCGACCCCGGTGATCAGCAGCACGAAGGTGACCGACAGCTGGTCCAGCTGGAAGGCCGCGTCGGCCTTGAAGCCGGCCACCGGGATCCAGCTGAACAGCTTGACGTGGACGGCTCGTTGGTCCACCGAGCGGCCCAGCATCTGGCTGAACAGGACCAGCCCGAAGACGAAGGAGAGCGCGGCCGCCAGGGTGCCGAGCCAGTGCCCGAACCGGTCCAGCGCCCGGCCGCCGAGCAGCAGCAGGGCAGCACCGGCCAGCGGCGCCGCGATGAGCAGCGGGATGAGAGTGTTCACTTCGGCCCCTACAGCTTCATCAGGTTGCTGTCGTCGACCGAAGCCGAATGCCTGGTACGGAAGATGGAGATGATGATGGCCAGCCCCACCACGACCTCGGCCGCGGCCACCACCATGGTGAAGAAGGCCATGATCTGGCCGTCCAGGTTGCCGTGCAGCCGGGAGAAGGTGACCAGGGCCAGGTTGGAGGCGTTCAGCATCAGCTCCACGCACATGAAGAGCACGATGGCGTTGCGCCGGACCAGCACCCCCGCGGCCCCGATGGTGAACAACAGGGCTGCCAGGTAGAGGTAGTTGACCGGGTTCACTCCGCCTCCTCCGGTGTCGGCTGGTTGGTCGGGACGGTCTCCAGGGCCGGCCGCGGCCGGCCGGGCGCCGGGCGCTCGGAGGCGGGCCGGCCGAGGAAGTCGGCGGTGCTGTTCTCCAGCTCGGCCATCCGGCGCAGCATGTCCTGGCTGACGTCGCGGATCTGGCCGCGCTCGCGCAGCGTCGACATCACCGAGTCCTCGGCGACCGTGCCGTCCGGCAGCAGAGCGGCGATGTCCACCGCGTTGTGCCGGGCGTAGACGCCGGGCGCGGGCAGCGGCGGCACCTGCTTGTTCTCCCGGACCCGCTCGGCGGCCAGCTCGCGCTGGGTCTTGGGCTTCACCACGTGCTCGCGGTGGGTCAGCACCATCGCGCCGATCGCCGCGGTGATCAGCAGCGCGCCGGTGACCTCGAAGGCCCAGACGTACTTGGTGAAGATCAGCCGGGCCAGGCCCTGCACGTTGCCCTCGGCGTTGGCCTCGGAGAGCCCGGTGAAGTGGCCCAGCCTGGCGTTGGCGATGCCGGCGATCAGCAGCACCCCGAAGCCGAGCCCGCAGAGCACCGCGGCGATCCGCTGGCCCTTCAGGGTCTCCTTGAGCTGGTCGGCGGTGGAGACGCCGACCAGCATCACCACGAAGAGGAAGAGCATCATGATCGCGCCGGTGTAGACCACGATCTGCACCACGCCCAGGAAGACCGCGCCCTGGGCCAGGTAGCAGACCGCCAGCGCCATCATGGTGGCGGCCAGGCAGAGCGCGCTGTGCACGGCCTTGCGCATGGTCACCGTGCCGAGCGCGCCGCCCACCGCGAGCACCGCGAGCACCCAGAACTGGACCGCTTCGCCCGTGGAGGTCATGAGGTCACCTCGCGCTCACTCTGCTCCTGGGTGATGGTGCCGGGGGCGGCCTGGGTGACCTCGCCCCGGTAGTAGGCGCCCTCGTCGGTGCCCGGGAACATCGCGTGCGGCGGCGCCACCATGCCCTCGGTGAGGCCGGACAGCAGCTGCTCCTTGGTGAAGATCAGGTCCTTGCGCGAGGAGTCGGCCAGCTCGTACTCGTTGGTCATGGTGAGCGCCCGGGTCGGGCAGGCCTCGATGCACAGGCCGCACAGGATGCAGCGGGCGTAGTTGATCTGGTAGACCGCGCCGTACCGCTCACCCGGGGAGTAGCGCTCCTCCTCGGTGTTGTCGGCGCCCTCCACGTAGATCGCGTCGGCCGGGCAGGCCCAGGCGCACAGCTCGCAGCCGACGCACTTCTCCAGTCCGTCCGGGTGCCGGTTCAGCTGGTGCCGCCCGTGGAAGCGGGGGGCGGTCGGCTTCTTCTGCTCGGGGTACTGCTCGGTCAGCCGCTTCTTGAACATGGCCGTGAAGGTCACGCCGAAGCCTGCGGCCGGGCCGAGCAGCGACGGCTTGTCGTTCTCGGGCTGGGTCATCCCGGATCAGCTCCCTTCGGACTGGTTGGCGCCGTTGAGCGCGTCCTGCAGTGGTTCGTCGGCGGGCGGCTGCACCCGCGGCACCCGGCTGCGCCGGCGCGGGACCGGCGGCAGCTGCTGGCCGGGCAGCGGCGGCACGGGGTACCCGCCCGCCATCGGGTCGAACTCGGCCGGCGGCTCGAAGGCCTGTACCTTCTCCTTGCGCCGGAAGACGTCCCGGACCAGCGAGAGCAGCAGCACCGCGACCACCGGCGCCCCGACGTAGAGCACCACGTTGCCGAAGTCCTGGCCCTCGTTGCGCAGCGCCCGGACCGAGGCGACCATCACCAGCCAGACCAGCGAGACCGGGATCAGCACCTTCCAGCCGAGCTTCATGAACTGGTCGTAGCGCAGCCGGGGCAGCGTGCCGCGCAGCCAGATGAAGAAGAAGAGCAGCAGCTGGATCTTGACGACGATCCAGAGCATCGGCCACCAGCCGTGGTTGGCGCCGGCCCAGAAGGCCGAGATCGGCCAGGGGGCCCGCCAGCCGCCCAGGAAGAGGGTGGAGGCGACGGCCGAGACGGTGACCATGTTGACGTACTCGGCCAGCATGAACATCGCGAACTTCAGCGAGCTGTACTCGGTGTTGAAGCCGCCGACCAGCTCGCCCTCGGCCTCCGGCAGGTCGAACGGGGCCCGGTTGGTCTCGCCCACCATCGCGATGATGTAGACGATGAAGGAGACCGGCAGCAGCACCGCGAACCAGGTCGGCTGCTGGGAGCTGACGATCTGCGAGGTGGACATCGAGCCGGAGTAGATGAAGACCGCGGCGAAGGAGAGGCCCATCGCGATCTCGTAGGAGATCATCTGCGCCGAGGAGCGCAGGCCGCCGAGCAGCGGGTAGGTCGAGCCGGAGGACCAGCCGGCCAGCACGATGCCGTAGATCCCGACCGAGGCGGTGGCCAGGATGTAGAGCAGCGCCACCGGCAGGTCGGTGAGCTGCATCGGGGTCCGGGTGCCGAAGATCGAGACCTCGTCGTCGGCCGGGCCGAACGGGATCACCGCGAAGGACATGAAGGCCGGGATCGCGCAGACGATCGGCGCCAGGACGTAGACCACCTTGTCGGCCTTGGCGACCACCAGGTCTTCCTTGAGCGCCAGCTTGATGCCGTCGGCCAGCGACTGCAGCAGGCCCCAGGGCCCGTGCCGGTTGGGGCCGATCCGCAGCTGCATCCAGGCGACGACCTTGCGCTCCCAGACGATCGCGATCAGCACCGTGAGCACCAGGAAGGCGAAGCAGAAGACCGCCTTGAGCAGGACCAGCCACCACGGGTCGCGCCCGAAGTACTCCAGGCTCCCGGAGGCGGCGGCCAGTTGGACCGCCGGCAGTGTGGGTGCCATTACTCCTCCTCCCCTGCGGGGGCGATGGTCACCAGGTGACCGACGGTGGTGCCGAGGGTGCGGTGGATGCCCTCGCCGGCGCTGTTGACCGGTACCCAGACGGTCCGGTCGGACTGCTCGGCGGTGATCTCCAGCGGGAGGACCAGCGAGCCGGCCGGGCCGGTGACGCGCAGCCGGGCGCCCGGGGCTCCGCTCGCTCCGATTTCTGCGGCGGTGCCGGGCGAGAGCCGGGCGACGGCGGCGTGCCGGGTGCCGGCCAGGTGCTCGTCGCCCTGCTGCAGCCGGCCGCGGTCCAGCAGCAGCCGCCAACCCGCCAGCACCGCCTGGCCGGTGGCCGGCCGGGGCAGCGGGGCCGGGTGACCGGCCGGGGGCGCCGGGTGGTCGCCCTCCCAGGGGGTGAAGGCGTCCAGCTCGATCCGGGCGGCCCGCACATCGGGCAGTCCGAGGCGGTGGCCCATCGCATCGGCCAGCATGCTCAGCACCCGGACGTCCGGGTGCAGATGACGGCCCATCAGCTGGTCGGGCTTGAGCGCGGCCTCGAACATCCGCACCCGGCCCTCCCAGTCCAGGAAGGTGCCGGCCTTCTCGGCCACGGCGGCCACCGGCAGCACCACGTCGGCCTGTTCGGTGACGGCCGAGGGGCGCAGTTCCAGGGCGACGGTGAAGCCGACCCGGGCCAGCGCCTCGTCGGCCAGCTGCGGGTCCGGCAGGTCGTCCGGGTCCAGCCCGCCGATCACCAGCGCGTCCAGGTCGCCGGCCGCGGCGGCGGCCAGGATCTGGCCGGTGTCCCGGCCCAGCCGGGCCGGCAGCTCGGCGACGCCCCAGGCGGCGGCCGCCTCGGCGCGGGCGGCCGGCACGGTGACCGGGCGGCCGCCGGGCAGCAGGCCGGGCAGCGCGCCGGCCTCCAGCGCGCCGCGCTCGCCGGCCCGGCGCGGGATCCAGGCGAGCCGGGCGCCGCTGGCGTGCGCCAGCCGCAGTGCCGCGGTGAGCGCTCCGCTGATCGGGGCCAGCCGCTCGCCGACCAGGATCACCGCGCCCGGCTGCCGCAGCAGTTCGGCGGCCCCCTCCGGCTCGCCGTCCAGTCCGGCGGATTCGGCCAGGGTGCCCAGCCACTCGGGCTCGGTGCCCGGGGCGGCCGGCAGCAGGGTGCCGCCGAGCTTGGCCAGGCCGCGGGAGCGGTGGTCGGCGATCGCGTAGACCTTGAGCCGTCCGGTGCGGGCCGCCTTGCGCAGCCGCAGGAAGACGATCGGCGACTCCTCCTCGGGCTCGAAGCCCGCGAGCAGCACCACCGGGGCCTGCTCCAGATCCTGGTAGCTGACGCCGCCGCCGTCGAGATCGACCCCGTGCCCGGCCACCGCGGCGGCCAGGAAGTCGGCCTCCTCGGCGCTGTGCGGGCGGGCCCGGAAGTCCACGTCATTGGTGCCGAGCACCACCCGGGCGAACTTGGCGTAGCCGTAGGCGTCCTCCACGGTGACCCGGCCGCCGGTCAGCACACCGGCCCGGGCGCCGCGCAGCCCCTCGGCGGCGGCGGCCAGCGCCTGCGGCCAGGAGGTGGGCACCAGTTCGCCGGTGGCCGCGTCGCGGACCAGCGGGCTGCTCAGCCGGTCCCGCTGCTGGGCGTAGCGGAAGGCGAACCGGCCCTTGTCGCAGTTCCACTCCTCGTTCACCGCCGGGTCCTCGCCGGCCAGGCGCCGCAGCACCTTGCCGCGCCGGTGGTCGGTGCGCTGGGCGCAGCCGGCCGAGCAGTGCTCGCAGACGCTGGGCGAGGAGACCAGGTCGAACGGGCGGGAGCGGAACCGGTAGGCGGCCGAGGTGAGCGCGCCGACCGGGCAGATCTGGATGGTGTTGCCGGAGAAGTAGGACTCGAAGTCGTCGCCCTCCCCGGTGCCGACCTGCTGCAGCGCGCCGCGCTCCACCAGGTCGATGAACGGGTCGCCGGCGATCTGCTGGGAGAACCGGGTGCAGCGGGCGCAGAGCACGCAGCGCTCCCGGTCCAGCAGCACCTGGCTGCTGATCGGCACCGGCTTCTCGTAGGTCCGCTTCATCCCGTCGAACCGGGACTCGGCCTGGCCGTTGGACATCGCCTGGTTCTGCAGCGGGCACTCGCCGCCCTTGTCGCAGACCGGGCAGTCCAGCGGGTGGTTGATCAGCAGCAGCTCCATCACGCCGCGCTGGGCCTTCTCGGCCACCGGCGAGGAGAGCTGGGTGCGGACCACCATGCCCTCGGCCACCGGGATGGTGCAGGAGGCGACCGGCTTGCGCTGGCCCTCGATCTCCACGATGCACTGGCGGCAGGCGCCGGCCGGGTCGAGCAGCGGGTGGTCGCAGAACCGGGGCACCTGGGTGCCGATCTGCTCGGCCGCGCGGATCACCAGGGTGCCCTTGGGGACCTGGACTTCGACGCCGTCGATGGTGAGCGTGACGAGTTCGACGGCGGTCTGCGCCGATGGCTCGGTGACGGTCACGCGTGCACCTCCCTCTCGGTGGCGGGGCGGGGGGCCGCGGCGCGCCGGCCGTCGGCCCAGACGGTGCTGGCGGCCGGGTCGAACGGGCAGCGGCGCTCGGCGAGGTGCTGCTCGTACTCGGCGCGGAAGTACTTCAGCGAGGAGACGATCGGGCTGGCCGCGCCGTCGCCGAGGGCGCAGAAGGACTTGCCGTTGATGTTGTCGGCGATGTCCAGCAGCTTCTCCAGGTCACCGGGCTCGCCCTGGCCGGCCTCGATCCGCTTGAGCAACTGGACCAGCCAGTAGGTGCCTTCACGGCACGGGGTGCACTTGCCGCAGGACTCGTGGGCGTAGAACTCGGTCCACCGGGTGACCGCCCGGACCACGCAGGTGGTCTCGTCGAAGACCTGCAGCGCCTTGGTGCCCAGCATCGAGCCGGCCGCGCCCACGCCCTCGTAGTCGAGCGGCACGTCGAGGTGCTCCTCGGTGAACATCGGGGTGGAACTTCCGCCCGGCGTCCAGAACTTGAGGCGGTGGCCGGAGCGGATGCCGCCGCTGATGTCGAGCAGCTGGCGCAGCGTCACGCCGAGCGGGGCCTCGTACTGGCCGGGGTTGGTGACGTGGCCGGAGAGCGAGTAGAGCGTGAAGCCCGGCGACTTCTCGGTGCCGAGCGAGGTGAACCACTCCTTGCCGCGGGCCAGGATCGGCGGCACCGAGGCGATCGACTCCACGTTGTTGACCACGGTCGGGCAGGCGTAGAGGCCGGCGATGGCCGGGAACGGCGGGCGCAGCCGGGGCTGGCCGCGCCGGCCCTCCAGCGAGTCCAGCAGCGCCGTCTCCTCGCCGCAGATGTAGGCGCCGGCGCCGGCGTGCACGGTGATGTCCAGGTCGATGCCGCTGCCCAGCACGTTCTTGCCGAGGTAGCCGGCCGCGTAGGCCTCGGCCACCGCGGCGTGCAGCCGGCGCAGCACCGGGACCACCTCGCCGCGCAGGTAGATGAAGGCGTGGTCGCAGCGGATCGCGTAGGAGGCGATCACCATGCCCTCGATCAGCGCGTGCGGGTTGGCGAAGAGCAGCGGGATGTCCTTGCAGGTCCCGGGCTCGGACTCGTCGGCGTTGACCACCAGGTAGTGCGGCTTGCCGTCGTTCTGCGGGATGAACTGCCACTTCATGCCGGTCGGGAAGCCGGCGCCGCCGCGGCCGCGCAGGCCCGCCTCCTTGACCAGCGCGATCACCGCGTCCGGCTCCATGGCCAGCGCGGCGCGCAGGCCCTGGTAGCCCTCGTGGCGGCGGTAGGTCTCCAGCGACCACGGCCGGTGGTCGTCCCAGGAGGCGGAGAGCACGGGGGTGAGCAGCTTCTCGGCCGGCTCGGTGGCGGTCATCACGCTTCCGTCCCTTCGTTGCGCGGCGAGACCACCCGGGCGCCGGGGGCACCGGGCAGCGACTCTCCCCGGGCCAGCCGCAGGCCGGCCAGGCTGGGTGCGCCGCCCGCGCCGGACTCGTCGTTGGCGCCGGCCCGCTCGTCGGGGAAGCCGGCCAGGATGCGGGCGGTCTCGCGGAACTCGCAGAGCCGGGCGCCGCGGGTCGGCCGGACCTCGGCGCCGGACCGCAGGTCGTCGACCAGCCGGCGGGCGCTCTCCGGGGTCTGGTCGTCGAAGAACTCCCAGTTGACCATCACCACGGGGGCGTAGTCGCAGGCCGCGTTGCACTCGATGTGCTCCAGCGAGACCGCGCCGTCCTCGGTGGTCTCGTTGTTGCCGATCCCCAGGTGCTCCTTGAGCTCCTCGAAGATCTGGTCGCCGCCGAGCACCGCGCAGAGCGTGTTGGTGCAGACGCCCACGTGGTAGCGGCCGGCCGGGCGGCGGCGGTACATCGTGTAGAAGGTGGCGACGGCCGTGACCTCGGCCGTGGTCAGCTCCAACTGCTCGGCGCAGAACCGGATTCCGGTCGGGCTGACGAAGCCCTCCTCGGCCTGCACCAGGTGCAGCAGCGGCAGCAGGGCCGAACGGGACTGCGGGTAGCGGGAGATCAGCTCCCGTGCGTCGGCAGCGAGGCGCTGCCTGACCTCCGGCGGGTACGGCTTGGCCGGCATCGCCGGCAGGCCGAGCGCCACGCTGGGCTGTGCTTCCGAACTCACCGGTCCACGCCTCCCATCACCGGGTCGATCCCGGCCACCGCCACGATCACGTCGGCGACCTGGCCGCCTTCGCACATCGCCGCCATCGTCTGCAGGTTGGTGAAGGACGGGTCGCGGAAGTGCACCCGGTACGGCCGGGTGCCGCCGTCGCTCACCACGTGCACGCCGAGCTCGCCCTTGGGGGACTCGACGGCCGCGTACGCCTGGCCGACCGGGACCCGGAAGCCCTCGGTGACCAGCTTGAAGTGGTGGATCAGGGCCTCCATGGAGGTGCCCATGATCTCCCGGATGTGGTCCAGCGAGTTGCCCATCCCGTCGGGTCCGACCGCGAGTTGGGCCGGCCAGGCGATCTTCTTGTCGCCCACCATGACCGGGCCCGGGGCCAGCCGGTCCAGGCACTGCTCGACGATCCCCAGCGACTGGTGCATCTCCTCCAGCCGGATCAGGAACCGGCCGAAGGAGTCCGCGGTGTCGGCCACCGCGACCTCGAAGTCGTAGTTCTCGTAGCCGCAGTACGGATCCGTCTTGCGCAGGTCGTGCGGCAGGCCGGTGGCCCGCAGGATCGGGCCGGTGGCGCCCAGCGCCAGGCAGCCGGGCAGGTCGAGGAAGCCGACGTCGACCAGTCGGGCCTTGAACACCGGGTTGCCGGTGGCGAGTTTGTCGTACTCGTGCATCCGGGAGCGGAGCAGCTTGACCGCCTCGCGGATCTGGTCGACGGCGCCGGGCGGCAGGTCCTGGGCCAGGCCGCCGGGGCGGACGTAGGCGTGGTTCATCCGCAGGCCGGTGACCAGTTCGAAGACGTCCAGGATGAGTTCGCGGTCCCGGAAGCCGTAGATCATCAGCGTGGTGGAGCCGATCTCCATGCCGCCGGTGGCCAGGCAGACCAGGTGCGAGGAGATCCGGTTGAGCTCCATCATCAGCACCCGGATGACATTGGCCCGGTCCGGCACGTCGGCGGTGATGTCGAGCAGCTTCTCCACCGCCAGGCAGTAGGCGGTCTCGTTGAAGATCGGCGTCAGGTAGTCCATCCGGGTCACGAAGGTGGTGCCCTGCACCCAGGAGCGGAACTCCATGTTCTTCTCGATGCCGGTGTGCAGGTAGCCGATGCCGCACCGGGCCTCGGTCACCGTCTCGCCGTCGATCTCCAGGATCAGCCGCAGCACCCCGTGGGTGGAGGGGTGCTGGGGACCCATGTTGACGATGATGCGTTCGTCGTCGGCCCGGGCGACGGCGTCCACCACCTCGCCCCAGTCGCCGCCGGTGACGGTGAAGACCCGCCCCTCGGTGGTCTCGCGCGACCCCGCCTGCTCGTATTGAGTGCTCATCAGGAGTACGACCTCCGCTGGTCGGGCGCCGGGATCTGGGCGCCCTTGTACTCGACGGGGATGCCGCCGAGCGGGTAGTCCTTGCGCTGCGGATGGCCCAGCCAGTCGTCCGGCATCATGATCCGGGTGAGCGCCGGGTGCCCCTCGAAGACGATCCCGAAGAAGTCGTAGGCCTCGCGCTCGTGCCAGTCGTTGGTCGGGTAGACGCTCACCACCGAGGGGATCCGCGGGTCGTCGTCCGGCGCGGTGACCTCCACCCGGATCAGCCGGGTGTGGGTGATCGAGCGCAGCTGGTAGACCGCGTGCAGCTCCCTCCCCTGGTCCGAGGGGTAGTGCACGCCGCTGACGCCGAGGCAGAGCTCGAAGCGCAGCGCCGGGTCGTCGCGCAGGGTCCGCACGGTCTGCAGCAGGTGCTCGCGGGCGATCTGGAAGGTCAGCTCGCCGCGGTCCACCACGGTCTTCTCGATCACCTGGCCAACCGTCAGGCCCTGTTCCTCCAGTGCGCCTTCGAGCTCGTCGGCGACCTCGTCGAACCAGCCGCCGTACGGGCGCTCGGCGGGGGCCGGCAGCGCGATGGCCGCGTTCAGGCCGCCGAAGCCGGAGGTGTCGCCGGTGCCGTGGGTGCCGAACATGCCCTTGCGCTGCCCGATCACCTCGACCGCCAGCTCCGTGCGGCCCCGCGGCACGGGCTGGCCGCTCTGCTCCTCGCTCATCGCAGCAGCCCCCGCATCTCGCTGGTGGGGACGGCGGTCAGGGCCTGCTCCTCGGCGAGCTCCTGCGCCTTGCGCTTGTTCACGCCCAGCGGCTCGTGCTGGATCTTCTCGTGCAGCTTGATGATCGCGTCCATCAGCATCTCCGGGCGCGGCGGGCACCCGGGCAGGTAGATGTCCACGGGGACGATGTGGTCGACGCCCTGGACGATCGCGTAGTTGTTGAACATGCCGCCCGAGGACGCGCAGACGCCCATCGAGATGACCCACTTGGGGTTGGCCATCTGGTCGTAGACCTGGCGGAGCACCGGGGCCATCTTCTGGCTCACCCGGCCTGCCACGATCATCAGGTCGGCCTGCCGGGGCGAGCCGCGGAAGACCTCCATGCCGAACCGGGCCAGGTCGTACCGGCCCGCGCCGGTGGTCATCATCTCGATCGCGCAGCAGGCCAGCCCGAAGGTGGCCGGGAAGAGCGAGGCCTTCCTCACCCACCCCGCGGCGCTCTCCACCGTGGTGAGCAGAAAGCCGCTCGGCAGCTTCTCCTCGATTCCCATCTACCCATCCCTCTCAGTGGTTTGGCAGGTCGGGGCCCTCGCTCGGGGCCGTCAGTCCCACTCCAGGCCGCCGCGCCGCCACACGTACGCGTAGGCGACGAAGACGGTGGCGATGAAGAGGAGCATCTCGACCAGCCCGAAGATCCCCAGGGCGTCGAAGCTGACCGCCCACGGGTAGAGGAAGACGATCTCGATGTCGAAGACGATGAAGAGCATCGCCGTCAGGTAGTACTTGATCGGGAACCGACCGCCGCCCACCGGCTGCGGGGTCGGCTCGATACCGCACTCGTAGGCCTCCAGCTTGGCCCGGTTGTAGCGCTTCGGGCCGGTGAGCGAGGCCATCACCACGGAGCCGACCGCGAACGCCGCCGCGATGGCACCCAGTACGAGGATCGGCGCGTAGGCATTCATCGCCGTCGCTCCCTCCGTCCAGTCGTCCTTGACTGCAGATCGGAACCGCCGGATCACTGTGGGGTGATCCGGTGATCCGGTTCCCGAGATCCACCTCATGTGAGGCAGTTCACAAGCCCCGGATCGAGCGCATCCTATGCCCGTCGGCTTGTGATCTGCGACACGCAGTTCGGGATGGGTTCTGTGATCTACACCACCCCGGCGGGCGGCAGCCGCGTCCACCTGGGGAGACTCGTGAACGCATCGAACGCAGACGATCGCTATCTGTCATATTCCACGGCAAGCCAGCTGGCCAGGGCGCCGTTCCTATATCAACTATCTCGCGATCAAGGCAAATTTCTAGGCTTTACCTTCGCGTGCTAATGGACCCCACTCGACCGGGTGACCTGCGCGGAGCCCGCTCCTTGACCCCGGGTTCACAAGCCCGCCGGCCGGCCTCGGTGCCGACCAGCACCAGCAGGGCGCCGGCCACCACGCCGGCGGTCAGCCGGTCGCCGCCGAGCGCGATCCCGAGCACCGCGGCCCAGAGCGGTTCGGTGCCCAGCAGCAGCGAGACCCGGGACGGCGAGGTGGCCCGCACCGCCCACATCTGCACCGCGAAGGCCAACAGCGTGCAGAACAGCGCGAGGTAGAGCAGCAGGGTCCACTGCAGCGCCCCGTAGCCGGCCGCCAGGCGCCAGGGCGCGGGTGCCCCGGTGAACGGGCTCACAAGAGCGAACACTACTCCGGCGGAGGCGAGTTGCACCCAGGTGAGCGCGCCGGAATCGGTCCCGCGCAGCGCCTTGGTGCGGCCCATCACCAGCACGTGCACGGTGCGCACGATGGCGGCGCCGAGCATCAGCAGGTCGCCGAAGGAGGGCGCGCGCAGTCCGCTGCCCTGGGTCAGCAGCGCCACCCCGAGCAGCGAGGCGCCCGCCGCCAGCAGGAACCGCCGCGACGGGCGGGTGCGGCTCAGCGCGCTCTCGCCGAGCGGGGTGAGCAGCATGTTGAGGCTGATGATCAGCCCGGCGTTGGTGGCGGAGGTGTGCACGGCGCCGAAGGTCTCCAGCAGGAAGATCCCGCCGAGGATGCCCCCGAGCAGCGCCCCGCCGACCCACTCCGTCCGGCTGAGCCCGCGCAGCCGCCCGTGCACCACGGCCCCGAGCAGCGGCAGCACCAGCACGAACCGCAGCACCAGCGTCGGCAGCACGGTCTGCGCGGTGGCCAGGTGCTTCACCGCCAGGAAGCTGGACCCCCACACCACCGCCACCAGCAGCAACGGCAGGTCGGTGACGAGCCCGCGCGGGGCGGCGGCTTGTGAAGGGTTTCGCATGGGCGGATCTTGACGCAGAGCCACCGAACCGATCAACAGCTTTACGTCTCGGTTGAGCGGTCATGGACGCGCGGTGGAGCACCAGGAATGAACAACCGGACCGCGGGGCAGAGACGTTGTGCACATGCCAGGCACCACCATCCGTCCCCTCCTGCCCGAAAGGCCGTCAGATGTCCCGCAACCGCCTCACCGTCGCGGCGGCCGCAGCCGCCCTGGTCCTCACCGCGACCACCGCCGCCTCCGCCGCGACCGTCACCGCGACCCCGAAGGCCGCCCCGGCCGCCGCCCCCGCGGCCGCCGCCGACTGCGGCTTCACCAAGGCGGTCCCGGCCGACGACTTCAAGGGCATCCCGGTCTTCGACGCCGCCAAGGCCGCCAAGCCGTACCACGCGAGCCTGCGCACCAGCCAGGGCACCGTCACCTTCCAGGCCCTCACCGCGGCCGCCCCCTGCACCACCTTCTCGTTCCGCTTCCTCGCCGACCACGGCTACTACGACGGCACCCACTGCCACCGCCTCACCACCAAGGGCATCTTCGTCCTGCAGTGCGGCGACCCCACCGGCACCGGCGCGGGCGGCCCCGGCTACTCCTTCAACGACGAGAACCTGACCGGCGCCACCTACCCCGCCGGCACCGTCGCGATGGCCAACGCGGGCCCCAACACCAACGGCAGCCAGTTCTTCTTCGTCTGGCAGGACACCAAGCTGCCCCCGCTCTACACCCCGTTCGGCAAGGTCACCGGCGGCCTCGACGTGCTGCAGAAGATCGCCGCGGCGGGCGAGGACGACCAGAACGGCCCCGGCGACGGCTACCCGACGCTGCCGGTGGACCTGCGCAAGGTGAAGATCGAGAACCGCTGACCCCGCGGGGGCGCCCGCACGGGCCATGCCGTGCTCGCCTTGGCCCGGACACACGAAAGGCAAGGAGTCACCACTCCCCGCCACTCTCAACCTATAGCGCACCCCGGGCCTTGCCACAAGACCCCCGCCGTGCCGCAGACTCTGCGGGTCACACGGGTGCGAGCAGGGAGAACGTGCGGATGATCGACGTCATCGTGGTGGGCGGCGGGCCCACCGGGCTGATGGTGGCCGGGGAGCTGCGGCTGGCCGGGGTCGGGGTGGTGGTGCTGGAGCGGCTGGCGGAGCCGACCCGGGAGTCGCGGGGACAGGGGCTGCACGCGCGCAGTGTCGAGATCATGGACCAGCGCGGGCTGCTGGAGCGGTTCCGGGCGGTGAGTGAGGAGTTCCGGGTCGGCGCGATGTTCGGCGGCATGCACCGGGAGTGGCCGGAGGGCATGGACACCGCGCACCCGTACGGGCTGGCCGTGCCCCAGCCCGTCACCGAGCAGCTGCTCAACGCCTACGCGCGGGAGAACGGCACCGAGCTGCGGCGCGGCTGCGAGGTGGTCGCGGTGAGCCAGGACGCCGACGGCGTGACCGTCGGGCTGGCCGGCGGCGAGCAGCTGCGCTCGCGCTGGCTGGTCGGCTGCGACGGCGGCCGGAGCCTGGTGCGCAAGCAGCTCGGCATCGGCTTCCCCGGTGAGCCGGCCACCTTCGAGACGCTGCTGGGCGAGCTGGAGCTGACCGAGGATCCGGAGAAGATCACCGCCGTGATGGCCGAGGTCCGCCGCACCCAGCTGCGGTTCGGCGCCAGCCCGCTGGGCGGCGGCTGGTACCGCGTGGTGGTCCCCGCCGACGGGCTGGCGCAGGACCGCTCCGCCCAGCCGACCCTGGAGGACTTCCGCCGGCAGCTGCGGGCCGTCGCCGGCACCGACTTCGGCGCCCGCGCACCCCGCTGGCTCTCCCGCTTCGGCAACGCCACCCGCCAGGCCGAGCAGTACCGGGCGGGCCGGGTGCTGCTGGCCGGCGACGCCGCGCACATCCACCCGCCGACCGGCGGGCAGGGGATGAACCTCGGCCTGCAGGACGCCTTCAACCTGGGCTGGAAGCTGGCCGCCGAGGTCAACGGCTGGGCGCCCGAGGGGCTGCTGGACAGCTACCACGACGAACGCCACCCGGTCGGCGCCCGGGTGCTGGACAACACCCGGGCCCAGGTCACCCTGCTCGGCACCGACCCGGGCGCGGTGGCGCTGCGCGAACTCTTCGGCCGGCTGATGGACTTCGCGGAGGTCAACCGCTACCTGACCGGCCTGATCACCGCGATCGACGTCCGCTACGACCTGGGCGAGGGCCCCGACCTGCTGGGCCGCCGCCTGCGCGACCTCCCGCTCGCACCGGGCCGGCTCTACGAACTGCTGCGCACCGGCCGCGGCCTGCTGCTGGACACCACCGGCACGCTCTCCACCGCCGGCTGGGCCGACCGGGTCGACCGGGTCACCGACCCGGCCGCCGCACTCGGCGCCCCCGCCGTGCTGCTGCGCCCCGACGGCCACGTCGCCTGGATCGGCGACGACCAGCGCGACCTGGCCTCCCACCTCGCCCGCTGGTTCGGCGAGCCGGCCGCCTGACCGCCCGTCAGGCGTTCGGCGCCACCCGGGTCAGGCCGTTGATGATCCGGTCCATCGCGTCGCCGCCCTGCGGGTCCGTCAGGTTGGCCAGCAGCTTCAGGGTGAACCGCATCAGCATCGGGTGGGTGAGCCCGCGCTGGGTGGCCAGCTGCATCACCTTGGGGTTGCTGATCAGCTTCACGAAGGCCCGGCCCAGCGTGTAGTAGCCGCCGTAGACGTCCTTCAGCACCGCCGGGTACCCCTGCAGGGCGCGCTCGCGCCCGGCGGGGGTGACCCGGGCGTGGGCCTGGATGATGGTGCGCGCGGCGATCTGGCCGGATTCCATCGCATAGGCGATGCCCTCGCCGTTGAACGGGTTGACCATCCCGCCCGCGTCGCCGACCAGCAGCAGGCCGCGGGTGTAGTGCGGCTGGCGGTTGAAGGCCATCGGCAGGGCGGCGCCGCGGATCGGATCGGTCATGTTCTCCGGCGTGTAGCCCCACTCCTCCGGCATGCTCGCGCACCAGGACTTCAGCACCTCGCGCCAGTCCAGCTCGCCGAAGGCCGGCGAGGAGTCCAGGATGCCCAGGCCCACGTTGGAGGTGCCGTCGCCCATGCCGAAGATCCAGCCGTACCCGGGCAGCAGCTTGCGCTCGCCGCCCCGGGTGTCCCACAGCTCCAGCCAGGACTCCAGGTAGTCGTCCGAGGAGCGCGGCGAGGTGAAGTACGTCCGGTAGGCCACACCCATCGGCCGGTCCTCGCGCCGGTGCAGGCCCATCGCGAGCGACAGCCGGGTCGAGTTGCCGTCCGCCGCCACCACCAGCGGCGCCCGGAACTCCACCTCGCGCTTCTCCGCCCCGAGCTTCGCCGTCACCCCGGTGATCCGCCCGGTCCGGTCGTCCAGCACCGGCCCCGACACGTTGCACTTCTCGTACAGCCGCGCCCCGGCCTTCTCCGCCTGACGGGCCAGCAGCTCGTCGAAGTCGGCCCGCTTGCGCACCAGCCCGTAGTCGGGGAACGAGGACAGCTCCGGCCAGTCCAGCTCCAGCCGGACCCCGCCGCCGATGATCCGCAGCCCCTTGTTGTGCAGCCACCCGTTCTCGGTGGAGACGTCGATCCCCATGTCCACCAGCTGCTTGGTGGCCCGCGGCGTCAGCCCGTCCCCGCACACCTTCTCGCGCGGGAACTCCGTCTTCTCCAACAGCAGCACGTCCAGCCCGCTCTGGGCCAGGTAGTACGCGGTGGCCGAGCCCGCCGGGCCCGCGCCGACCACGATGACGTCAGCACTGCTCTCGACGGTGTTCTCGGTCACGATGGCAACACTCCTGATGCACGACAGCGCCACTCAGCAGCACTGGAACGGGTCTCCGGCAGTCTACGGGGTGGCCCCGTCGACGGGCCTGGCGACTGCCCACAGGTCCTCGAACCGCTGGATCCGCCGGGCCACCTTGTCCTCGCTCAGCACCAGCAGGGTGCTGGCCACCATCAGGTCGGGACCCGGTACCCCGTCCCCGTCCCCATCGCCCTCGTGCCCGCTGGTGTCGGTCTGCACCTCGTAGCTGACGGACCGGTCGAAGACGATGAAGTCCGACATCGGCCGCCTGGCCCAGTGCGGCAGGTCCCGCACCGCGACGATCCGCACGCTCAGGCCCAGTTGCTGGTGGCTGCGGCCGACCTGGCGGATGCCCTCCAGCACCCGCTGGTCGGCGCTCTGCACCACGAACACCCGGCGCACCGGCACCCCGCGGCGCACCGCCGCTCGCTGCGCCTCCAGGTAGCGGCGGCCGAGCTCGGTGGTCCAGAAGCCGATGTCGATGGCGGTGCTGATCGCGTCGATGCCGGTGGCGGCGCTGTGGGTGAGGGTGAGCAGCCAGTCCTGGTCCTCCCCGTCGTAGGCGGCCTGGCCCGCCATCAGCTCCTTCACCAGGTCCGCCACCCGGCGCAGCTCGCGCTGGGTGAAGGCGCCGACGATCGGCGGCTGGTCTCCGCCCAGGCCGGCCAGGTTCTCGGCCAGCTGGGTCATCTCCCCGCCGGCCAACGGCGTGCTGCGCAGCCGGTCGTAGAGCTCGGTGGCCTTGTTGACCCGGGCGAAACCGTCCTCGACCAGTCCGTGCATCCGCTCGTTGTGCTCCGCGATGCCCTGTTCCAGTTCGGCCAGCCGGACCTCGAAGTCCCGGAGGAACTCGACCAGCAGCACGACTCCGCCGACCAGCACCGACAGGTTGACGCTGGTGGTCCACGCCTGCTTGGTGAGCTCGGTGATCGCCAGGGTGCCGCCGCCCGAGATGCTGGTGGTGAGGATCTTGCGGATCAGCGGCGACATCCGCCCTGCTGACCTACTGCGTCCGCGGTGTGACTCTTGGTATCCGAGAAGTGGTGCGTGACGCTCGATCATCGTGTTCTCCCCCGGGACGGTGTGACTAGCGCTCAGGTATCGGGGCGCTCAGGCCGACGGCCTGCAACGCCAACTGGTCGCGGATCCGCTGGACGGCCGCCGCCCACTGGCGGGTGAATCCGGGGCTGGTCTCCAGGTGTCCCCACACCTGGGCCAGCAACCGGTCCACCCGGGCGCCGGGCATCCACAGATGGAGCAGATGGTTCACGGCCGGGCGCAGCCGCAGCACGGGTTCGGCGCCGGGCACCGAGCCGAGGCCGCTGCGCTCGATCAGCTGGGTCAGCGCGGTCAACAGCCAGTCGTGCAGCGCCAGGTCCTCGCAGAAGGCCGCGACGGCCATCGGGTCCACCTGCTCCAGGCTGAGCCGCAAGGTGCGCAGGGTGCCGTCCTCGATGGTGAAGTGCGCGCCGGGCGGACCCTGCTCGCAGCTCCACAGCAGCCGGGTGCGGCGGGACTTGAACGGGGCCCGCCGGTCCAGCTGCGGACGGCCCTGCAGGTCGGTCAGCAGCCGCTCGGCGATCGCCCCGAGGTCCAGCTGCCCGCCGGACGGCACCTCGAGGAAGCCCGCCACCAGTTCGGCGTCGGTGACCGGTCCGGTCGGCTCGACGGTGCCGGGCCGGGCCAGGTAGTGGCCCCAGGGCAGCCGCATCCCGACGCCGCGCTCGCCGATCCCGGCCCGCACCGAGGCCTGCAGCACCCGCCCCTCGGTGAGCACGGCCTGCGCCACCGCGGTGCCGACCCCGCGCACCGCCTTGCGGGAGGCCGTCGGCAGCGGGCAGTCCACTCCGGTCAGCAGTTCGGCCGAGCGGACCTGCTGGTTGGGCCGGGCGGAGCTGCGCACCCGCTCGCCGTGGCGCAGGTGGAGCAGCTGCAGCGCGACCGGGTGGGAGAGTTCGACCGAGTGCTGGAGCAGTCCGGTGCGGACCTCGCCCAGAACCAGCCGGCCGCTCATGACGGCCCGTTGAACAGGTAGTCCACCCGGGCCCGCACCCCGTCCGGCAGTTCGATCCCCTCCTGCCGGGCCCGGTCGGCGAGCTGGCGCAGCACCGGCTCCTCCGGCGACCACTGGTCCAGGATCACCGCCACGGCGTGCTCGATCGGCAGGAACCGCCCGGCCAGCACCGAGAAGGTGCGGTAGGCGGCGAACGGCGCGGCGCCCGGGTTGAGCCGCACCAGCGGCGCCAGCGCATCCCAGGAGGCCGGAAACGCCTCCGGCGGGTCGGCCGGCCGCAGCACCTCCTGCCCTTGGTCGCGGAGCAGCCCCAGCCGGAGCAGCTGCCAGACGGCGGCCAGGAACGGGCAGGACCAGGTGCGCCGGCCGTGCCGCTCGTCCCAGAGCTCCACGTCCAGGAAGACCGAGTGGTTGCGGGCCTCGATCTCCCGGGGCGGCCGCCAGCCGGCCGACGCGCTCATCGCCTCGGCGAGGGAGTCCGCCGGCGAGCGCTCGCCGTTGCTCAGCCAGCCGCTCTCGCTGGCCGGCGGGCGGGAGCCGTTGCTGCCGGGCGGCGGCGACTGCACCAGCCGGGCCTCGACCAGTTGCGCGGGCCGGACGCCGCCGGCCTCGGCGCAGGCGGACTCACGGGCCAGGTAGTCGATCACCAGGCCGGCCGCGGCGGCCTGCTCGATGATCTGCGGCACCACCTCGGCGGGCGAGGAGAACCGGGTGAAGTAGTCGTCGATCAGGAAGCAGGTGCTGACCCGCGGCCGGCGCGAGCGGCCGCGGGCACAGCTCTCGCGGGCCGCGTCGGCCCACGGCCGGACCCGGGCGAAATGCTCGCGCAGCCGGTCCGGTCCGGCGGCGAAGTCGTCCATGTAGAGGTGGCCCAGCTCCAGCGAGAGGTGGGCCAGCGGCAGTGCCGCAGTGCGCGGGTCGGCCGAGGCCTCCCGGAACGTGGTCTCCATCGCCCCTCCCCCGCCGTCGGTCACAACGGCGACTCCCAGCGCTGGTCGTCGGTGAGTGCCGCAGCCAGGTCGGCGAAGGCCTGGGCGGTCTCCAGATTGGCCACCTGGTGCAGCAGCACGTCGTCGTCGGTGATCAGTTGCTCGCGCCACTGCAGCACCGGGTCGAGCGGGACCTTACCGAGGGTCAGGGTCGGGCCGAGGCGGTGCTGGGCGGCGAGCCGGTTCAGCTCCTCGTCGCAGATGCTCAGCCACTGCGCCTGGGCCGGGCGCAGATCGGTGAACATCGGTGATCTGGCATCGGGCACGGCCGCCCGGACGAACCTGACCGAGTCCCGCATCAGCTGTGCGTCGTGGCCGCGGGAGGCCGCCGTCGCCATGATGCCCCGCTCCCCGTAGACCAACCCGGCGGCGGCGATGATGTGCTGACGGGTCCAGCGGTGGAAGACCAGCCACCTGGCGGTCAGCATCGCCAGCTCGGGCTGCGAGGTGGCCTCCAGGGCGAGCTGGGCGGCGTAGGAGCGGCCGGCGCTGAGGTCCACCAGGATGATCTCGAACTCCTCCGCCAGCCGCAGGAACAGCTCGGTGCAGCGCCGGACCGTGTCCGGTCCGAGCACGAACTCCCCGCCGCCCTGGTCGCCGGGCAGCAGCACCAGCCGGCCGGACCCGGCCGGACGGCGGTGCAGCGCCTGGCTCTCCGACTCGGACCAGATGTCGAGCCGGCGTGGCTCGGCGGCCTCGCCGCGCAGGTAGGAGTGCAGGCCCGGCTGCTCGGAGCCGCGCAGCGCGGTCGGCACGTCGAAGACGGCGGCGCTGGTCGGCGAGCCGAAGTCGAAGTCCAGGTAGCAGACGTCGTCGCCGCGCAGTGCCCGGCGGTAGGCGATGTTGGCGCTGGTGACCGAGCGGCCGGTGCCGCCCTTGTCCGAGGTGGCGAAGATCAGCACCGGGCGTCAACTCCCCCAGGCGGCGGTGCGGCGGGCGGCAGCCAGCTCGTCCAGCGCGGTGAGCACCTGGACGGCCAGCGCGCAGGCGGTGCCGGGGCTGTCGCGGAGCAGCCGCCGGGCCAGCTGCAGCCGGGACTCGGCCTGGTTGAGGGTGTTCTGCACCGAGGCGAAGCCGCCGGCCGCCGCGGCCATCATCTCCTTGTCGAGCAGGTGGTCCGCCTCGCCGAGCAGGTCGGTGGCGACTTCGGTGAGCCGGGGCGAGCGGATCGGCGTCTCACCGATCATGTCGGCGGTGGCGATCAGCGCCTCCACCATTCGCTCGGTGAGGCTCCAGGAGACCGCCTCGGTGTGCGTCTCCACGTCCGGTGAGACGGCGCTGAGGTCGTCCCAGAGGCGGGCGAACTGGCCGCTGGGGATTCGCCGCTGCCAGAGGTGGTCCATGATCTGCTCGGCCAGCCGGAGCAGCCGGTCGTGCGGGCCGACGGCCTGCGCCAGCTTCGCCAGCTGGACGGTGCGCTTGAGCAGCTGGGGCGAGAAGTCGGCAACCGACCAGCGCAGCATCGGCCCCAGCCGCTCGCTGCCGAGCAGGGTGAGCGGTACGCCCTGGCGGTGCAGGCTCAGCCCGGCATCGCCCGGCACCATCCGCCGGGTGGTCTTGGAGCGGACGCCCAGCTCCTCCAGCACGTTGACGGTGCGGTTCAGGTCGGCGTCGGTGGCCCGGCGGCGCAGCAGGTCCTGCACCAGGATCGAGCTGACCAGCAGGGAGAAGTAGAGGGAGTCCTGGCCGTCGGTGGTGCGCCAGGGGATGTCCTCCAGCGGCCAGGCCTGGTCCTCGAACCGGGCCAGCGTGGACCAGTACTCCTGGGTCAGCTTCCACCGCAGCTGCAGCGCGTTGGCCAGGCGCTGCTGGCCCTCGTTGAGCAGGCCGAGGATCATGGTGCGGTCGGAGAAGAGGTCGGCGATGCCGTCGAGCGCGACCACGGTGAAGTAGAGGTAGGGCGCGTTCTGGGCCACTCCGGCCGGCTGCGGGCCGATGTCCTCCGGGGTGTCGACCGGCGGCGCGCCCTCCACCACGCCCCAGGACCAGCCGCACTCGAAGAGCAGGTTCTCGTTCTCCAGCGCGTCGCCGCCCGCCAGGCCGAGGGTGAACTGGTCGCGGATGCTCGCCCGCAGCGGCTGCAGCTTGGTCTGCAGCTTCTGCACCACGGCCCGGTTGGAGAGCCCCGCGCGGTTGATCCGCTCGCAGAGCACCTGCCCGCGCTCGGAGTCGGCCTCGAAGACCGAGACGGTGAAGCAGCGCAGCAGCGCGGCCATCGCGGCGGAGAGCCGCACCGAGGCGGCCTCCTGCAGTTCGTCGGCCCGTCGGCGCAGGTCGGACCGGGTCAGGTTGCGGCTGAACACCTTGAGGAAGCCGAGGGTTGCCAGGCAGAGCGTGATGGAGAGCGAGTAGGAGTCCACCACGCCGAGCCGCAGCTGCTCCTCGGTGATCTCCGCGTCCGCCTCGTCGGAGCGGTAGTAGTCACCGGCGCCGAAGGTCGGCACCCCGGACATGCTGTTCCGCTCGAAGTAGTCGGCGGCGGCATCCATCAGCGCACGCGGGATCTCCACGCTGTCGCCGAGCTTGCGCAGGGCGGCCAGCACGTCCTCGGCCGTCCGGTCCGGCTCGTCGAGGCGGAGCACCGGCACCTCGGTGGCAGGGTAGAGCAGGCAGAGCAGCCGCTCGGCCTCACTGACGCAGTTGGGCAGCGCGCCGGGCTGGTGCTCGTGCTGGAGCTGGGGGGCGACCGCCTCCCAGATCTCCAGCAACTGCTGGCGTGGCTTGATCCGCACGTCCCACCTCGGTTCCGACTAGGCCGGGTCAGCCGCGCAGCCGCCCCAGGGCCAGCAGCATGCCGCTGTACCCGTCGCGCAGCGGCGAACTCCCCGGGACATCGATATGACTGATCGTCAGATCATCTTCAGCGTAGCCCTGGAGACCGTTCAACACGTCGGGCTGTTCGATCTTGCAGGCCGGGAAGGTCTCGCCCCCGACCGCGTAACCGGTCGAGTTCTCCATGAAAGCGACCGCGAACGGGGCCCCGGGGCGCAGCGCCCGGGCGAACCGGCCGACCGCGCCGCGGTACTCGTCGTAGTCGGTGGAGAGCGACTCGGCGACGAAGAACATGGTGCCGATGTCGGCGGCCCGCTCGGGCAGGTCGAGCTCGGCGAAGAGGTCACCGCGCACCACCTCCGCGGCCTCGCGCAGCCGGGCCCGGGGATCGGGCAGCCCGCGGTAGGCCGGCTGCTCGCAGAGCACCTCCCAGAACGGGTCCCAGTTGGTCCCGTACTCCCGGACCGCCGCCTCCAGCCACCCGACGTTGGCGCTGGACCGCTCGAACAGCGTGATCCGCTCGCACCAGGGCAGCATGGCCAGCGAGGGGTAGAGGTTGGTGCCGGCCCCGACGTCCAAGCCCCGCAGCCCGGCGGCCGGGCGCTGCTCGAAGTGCGCGGTGAAGTGGTCCCGCACCGCCGCCAGGATCTGCCGGTCGTCCGCGCGCAGCGTCCGGTAGTTGTGTTCCAGGTAGGCCTCGGGATCGAAGGAGTCCCAGGGGGCCTGGCTGTTGGTGAGGGCCCTGGCGTCGAGCGCGGGGGTGGCATCCATACTCACAACTTCCCTGCGGCGCCCCGGGGGGAGTGGTGGCCGGGACTGGCGCATTTCCGCCCGTACGAGCGCTGGTTCCTGAAAGGGTGTCATCGTACCGTACTGCAAGGGGAGTTGGCCCCTTTCCAGCGCAGTATGGTCAGCCGACGAGAGGGTAATCCCATGCACCCTGTACAGCCGTCGCTCAAGCACCAGCAGCCCGGCCTGGTGCGGCTCGCCACCGAGCGGGACCTGGGCCGGCTGGAGCGGATCGACCAGCAGATCTTCCCCGAGGAGCCGTACCCGTTCTTCGTACTCCGGCAGCTCTTCGAGGTGCACGGCGGCCGCTTCCTGGTGCTGGAGCACCAGGAGGAGCTGGCGGGCTACGCGCTGCTCGCCACCACCCCGGACCACGCGCAGAGCTGGGTACTCGGGCTCGGCGTCCTGGCGCAGCTGCGCAACCTCGGCTACGGCCGGCAGCTGATGGAGGAGTCGATCGCCCTCCTCACCGCCGACCGGGTCGGCGAGCTGCGGCTCAGCGTGGACCGGGAGAACACGGTGGCGCTGCACATCTACCGCTCGCTCGGCTTCACGCTCGCCGGCGAGCGGCCGGACTACTTCGGGCCCGGGGACGACCGGCTGATCCTCCGGCTGCCGCTTCGCCCCTGACGGCTCAGGCCTTGAACCCCCGGTGCAGCGCCACGATGCCGCCCGTGAGGTTGCGCCAGGCGACGCGCTGCCAGCCGGCCTGCTGGAGGAGGGCGGCGAGGGCGGGCTGGTCGGGCCAGGCGCGGATGGATTCGGCGAGGTAGACGTAGGCGTCGGGGTTGGAGCTGACCCGGGTGGCGACCGGGGGGAGGGCACGCATCAGGTACTCGGTGTAGACGGTGCGGAACGGGGTCCAGGTGGGGGTGGAGAACTCGCAGATCACCACCTTGCCGCCGGGCCTGGTGACCCGGAGGAGTTCGGCCAGCGCCTCCTCGGTGGCGTGCACGTTGCGCAGGGCGAAGGAGATGGTGACCGCGTCGAAGGAGTCGTCGGCGAACGGGAGCCTGGTGGCGTCGCCGGCGGTGAGGGCCAGCTCGGGGTGGCGGCGCTTGCCCTCGGCCAGCATGCCGATCGAGAAGTCGCAGGGGACGACCTTGGCGCCCGCGGCCGCGAACGGCAGCGAGGAGGTGCCGGTGCCGGCCCCGAGGTCGAGCACCAGGTCGCCCGGCCCGGCCCCGACCGCGTCGGCGACCGCGCGGCGCCAGGCGCGGGCCTGGCCGAGCGAGAGCACGTCGTTGGTCCGGTCGTACTTGGCCGCGACGTCGTCGAACATGGCGGCGACTTCGTGCGGCTGCTTGTCCAGATTGGCTCGGGTCACGTACCCCATTGTTCACCCTGGGCGCCCGGTACCCCGCCAGGGGTCCGCAGTGCGGTCAGCGGGCGGGGCGGCGCACGGCCTTGTGGCGGCGGCGGGAGCGCTTGCCCTGGGTGATCGCCGGCATGCCCTCGGCCAGGGCCTCGGTGGCCAGCGCCACGGTGGCCATCACCTGGGTGCCGCGGCCCGAGCGGAAGGCGACCCGCCGGTGGTGGCGGCGGATCCGCAGCAGGCAGAGGCCGCAGAACAGCACCGCCACCGGCACGCTGATCTGGGCCAGCCGGACCCCGGCGGGCTGCGGGTAGGTCTGGTTGCAGACCCGGACCGCGCCGGCGTCGGAGGCCGCGTGCTCCAGGCAGATCGGGTCGCCGACCTTGGCGCCCGACGGGAGCTGGAGGTCGGCCGCCGAGTGCTGCTGGCCGCCCGCCGGGTAGCTGACGGCGCTGTAGGTGCCGCTGCCGCCGGGCAGCTGGGTGACCGTGCCCTGGACCCGGACCGGGTGGGCCCCGATCTTGTCGGCCAGCTCGGACTGCCGCCAGCCCAGCAGGCACATGCCCAGCGCCACCACGGCGCTGAGCAGCGCGGCGAGGTACCAGCCGCGGCCCATCCGGGGGGCGTCGGGCGCGGACGGGGATCGCATGGACGGGGGCCTGGCTTCCCGTAGGGGACGGTGAGGGGGCACGCCGTTCGGGGGGACACCGTCCGGCGGGACCGACCGGGATCGTAACCGCTGGCGGCCCCTCAGGTCACGGCGAGTCCGAATCAGACCACTGCCCGACACCGGGAGTTCGTGAACCGACGGCCCGTCAGCCGCAAGCCGAACGCCGTCAGCCGCGGGCCCGGTAGACGATCCTACCGGCCAGTACCGTGGCCAGGCAGCGATCGGATCCGGCCTCCAGCACGACGAAATCCGCCCGTCCGCCGACCGCCGGCTCCCGCGCCCCGGGGGCGGCGACCACCGCCAGCCCGGACCGGGCCACCGCCGTGCGCACCTCGGGCCGCTCGAACGGCCCGGTCAGCGCCGTCACCCCGCGGGCCAGCAGCGCCTGCAGCCCGCGCCGGGCGCTGCCGCCCAGGCCCGCCGGGGTCAGCCCGGCGGGCAGCTCCCGGGGCTCGGTGCCGATCCCCTCGCGCGGGTCCGGGTGGTAGCGCCGCTCCAGCAGCTCGCCGCCGGCCTGCTCGACCGCGCCCCCGGTGATCCGGGCGCCGGGCCAGTCGCGCACCCGGGCCCCCGGGTGCGCGCCGGCCAGCTCGGCGGCGGGGCCGATCGCCTCGATCCGGTCGTCGCGGACCAGCACCGACGGTCCGTCGGCGCACTGGTGGAGGGTCAGCATCAGGCGTTGTCGAGGATCTTCAGCTCGGGATGCGCCGTGCCGCCCTCGATCGCCGTGGAGGCGATGTGCGAGGCCACCCGCGGGTCCACCGGGTCGTTCGCCGGGTCGTCCAGCACCCGCAGGTGCTGGTAGGTGGTGGAGCGCTGGGCCGGGGTGCGGCCGGCGGTGCGGATCAGGTGGATCAGCTCGGTCAGGTTGGAGCGGTGCTTGGCGCCCGCCGCCGAGACCACGTTCTCCTCCAGCATCACCGAGCCCAGGTCGTCCGCGCCGTAGTGCAGCGACAGCTGGCCGGCCTCCTTGCCGGTGGTCAGCCAGGAGCCCTGGATGTGCGCCACGTTGTCCAGGAAGAGCCGGGCGATGGCGATCATCCGCAGGTACTCGAAGACGGTCGCCTGGGTGGAGCCCTTGAGGTGATTGTTCTGCGGCTGGTAGGTGTACGGGATGAAGGCCCGGAAGCCGCCGGTGCGGTCCTGCACCTCGCGGATCATCCGCAGGTGCTCGATCCGCTCGGCGTTGGTCTCGCCGGTGCCCATCAGCATGGTGGAGGTGGACTCCACGCCCAGCCGGTGCGCCGTCTCCATGATCTCCAGCCAGCGCTCGCCGGACTCCTTGAGCGGCGCGATCGCCTTGCGCGGGCGCTCCGGCAGCAGCTCGGCGCCGGCGCCGGCGAAGGAGTCCAGGCCCGCGGTGTGGATCCGGGAGATCGCCTCCTCGATGGAGACGCCGGAGATCTTCGCCATGTGCTCGACCTCGGAGGCGCCCAGCGAGTGGATCACCAGTTCCGGGAAGGCCTGCTTGATCGCGGAGAAGTTCCGCTCGTAGTACTCCACGCCGTAGTCCGGGTGGTGGCCGCCCTGGAACATGATCTGGGTGCCGCCCAGCTCCACCGTCTCCGCGCAGCGGCGCAGGATCTCGTCCAGGTCCCGGGACCAGCCCTTGTCGCTCTTCGGCGGCACGTAGAAGGCGCAGAACTTGCAGGCGGTGACGCAGACGTTGGTGTAGTTGATGTTGCGTTCGATGATGTACGTCGCGATGTGCTCGGTGCCCGCGTAGCGGCGCCGGCGCACCGCGTCGGCCGCGGTGCCGAGGGCGTGCAGCGGCGCGGAGCGGTAGAGCTCCAGCGCCTCCTCCGGGGTGATCCGACCGCCGGCCGCGGCCCGGTCGAGGACGGCCTGCAGGTCGCTGCTGCTGGGCGCGGCGGTGGGCGCGGCTACCTCGGTCACCTGGCGGCCTTCTTTCTTCCGGTATGTCCAGGGTGCTGACCGGCTCAGCCTACGCCAGAGGGTCCGGCCGGACCGGTGCCCGGTCGGGCCCTGCGGCGGCCGGTCAGCCCGCCTTGTGCAGGGTGGCCTTGGGGTTGCCGGCGGGGCCGTCCTGCGAGTGGTAGGCCAGCGTGCCGTCGCCGTTCAGGTCCAGCTCCTCGGTGCTTCCGTCGGTGCAGCCGGTGCCGGCCACCAGGCGGGAGTGGAAGACCAGCGCGGTCCGGGTGGCCGAGGTGAGGGTCCAGGCGCCCCGGCAGGTGAGGTTGAGCAGGCCGCTGGCGTCCACGCTGGTGGTGTTCTCGGCGCCGAGGTCGGCGGCCCGGACGGTCACCGTGATGGACTGCTGGCCCAGGCTGCCGAGGTGGTCGGTCGTCACCTGGCCGCTCCAGGTGCCGAGGAAGGCGACGGGGACGGCGCTGGCGCCGCTCGGCCCCGGGGAGGGCGGGGGGAGGGGCGGGGCGGTGCCCCCGGTCGGGGAGCCGGCGGCGGGCGAGTCCGGCGGGTCGTTCTCGGACGGGGACTCGGCGGCGGACGGGGACTCGGACGGGGAGTCGGACGGAGCGTCCGGAGCGGACTCGGCCGGTGAACTGCGGTCGTCCGAGGAGTCCCCCTGGTTCTTCGTCGCGGCCGCCCACGGGTGCCAGGCGACCAGCCCGCCGCCCGCGCCGAGCAGCAGCACGCCCGCCAGCACCGCCGCGAGCGTGCGGCGGCGCGGGGTGCGGCCGGCCGACGGGGCGTCAGCCGGCGGTGCGGACGGCGGCTCCGCCTCCAGCTCCAGCAGCTCGACGGCCTGCCGGCCCACCGCCTCCGCCACCGCCGGGGGCAGCCAGCCGGGGCGGCCGAGCCGGACCGTCGCCTGGTCGCCGGCCGGCGCCGCGGCGGAGTCCAGGGCCTGCACGGTCTCCAGGGCGAGCAGGCGCTGGGCCAGCCGCTCGGGGGTCGGACGGGCGGCCGGGTCCTTGGCCAGGCACTCGGCGAGCAGCGCGCGCAGCGGGCCCTCGGGCAGCCCGGCCAGGTCGGGCTCCTCGTGCAGCACCCGGTAGAGCAGCACCGCCGCGCTCACCCCCTCGCCGAACGGCGAGCGCCCGGTGGCCGCGTAGGCCAGCACGGCGGCCAGCGAGAAGAGGTCGCTGGGCGGGCCGACCCGGTCGCCGCGGGCCTGCTCGGGCGAGAGGAAGCCGGGCGAGCCGACCACGAAGCCGGACTGGGTCAGCGTGCCGGCGTCCAGCGCCCGGGCGATGCCGAAGTCGATCAGCCGCGGCCCGTCCAGGGCCAGCAGCACGTTGGACGGCTTGACGTCCCGGTGCACCAGGCCGAGCCCGTGCACCGCCGCCAGCGCGCCGGCCAGGCCCGCGCCGAGCACCCGGACGGTCTGCGCCGGCAGCGGGCCGAACCGCTGCACGGCGCTGGTCAGCGAGGGGCCGGCGATGTAGCCGGTGGCCACCCAGGGCGCCGGGCCCTCGGTGTCGGCGTCCAGCACGGGCGCGGTCCAGCGGCCGTCCACCCGGCGGGCGGCGGCCACCTCCTGGCGGAACCGGGCGCGGAACTCCGGGTCGTCGGCCAGCTCCGGGCGGACCGCCTTGACCGCTACGGTGCGCCCGCCGGCCGAACGCCCGAGGTACACCCGGCCCATGCCGCCCGCGCCGAGCCGGCGCAGCAGCCGGTAGCCGCCGAGCTCCCTCGGGTCCGCCGCCTCCAGTGGCTCCATCCGCCCCGTCCCCTCTCCCCCGTCGTCGAACACCCCGCACCGTACCGGGTGCGGGCCGCGCGGCCGACGGGTAGCGGAGTCAGACCACCGGCGCCCGCTCCAGCAGCCGGACCGTCACGTCCGGCGCGAAGCCGCTGTCGTGGGCCACCCGGCGGGCGAACTCGGCGATGCCGGCCAGCTGCGGCCCGGCGAGCGAGAAGTCCAGCGCCTCGCTGAAGTAGCGCTCCAGCACCGCCGCGTCGAAGCCCTCCCAGCGGGCGGCGTGCGCGGCCACCTCGCCCGCCTCCAGCAGGGAGAGGTCGCGGGACTCCAGGAACGCCCGGTGCACGGCCGTGACCAGCTCGGGCCGGCGCTCGACGAACTCCCGGCGGGCCGCCCAGACGGCGAAGACGAACGGCAGGCCGGTCCACTCCTTCCAGAGCTGCCCGAGGTCGTGCACGGTGTACTCGGGGTGCCGGTCGGCCTCCAGGGTCACCCGCAGCGCCGGGTCGCCGATCAGCACGGCGGCGTCGGCCCGGGCCAGCATCGCGTCCAGGTCGGGCGGGCAGCTGAAGTACTCGGGGCGCACCCCGTCCCGCTCCTCCAACAGCAGCCGGGCCAGGCGGACGGAGGTCCGGCTGGTGGACCCGAGCGCGACCGGACGGCCGTCCAGCTGGTCCAGCGGCACGGTGCTGACGATCACGCAGGACATCACCGGCCCGTTGCTGCCGACCGCGATGTCCGGGAGCACCACCAGCTCCTCGGCGTGCCGCAGGTACTCGACGCAGGTGATCGGGCCGATGTCCAGCCGGCCCTCCACCAGCTGGTCGCTCAGCTTCTCGGGGGTGTCCCGGGTCAGGTCGAGGTCGAGCAGCGCCCCGGTGCGCCCGAGCCCCCAGTAGAGCGGAACACAGTTCAGGAACTCGATGTGGCCGACCCGGGGACGTGCCTGCCGGCCCCCGCCGGGGGCGGCGCCGATACCCTCGTCAACGCGTTCCACAAGATCGGCCACTGCCTGCTCCCTCTGCCTGTTCAAGCTGTTCTGGCAGGGTATGCCCGGCTGCTCCGCAGACCGTCAGGACCCCCGTGCGACACACCCCGACACGCCCCTCGCGCAGCTTCGGACACACCCTGGTCGAGCCCGCCTCTCCGTGCTACGGTTTCACTCAGTTGCAGTTTGATTCCCCTTGCAGTACTTGAAGCCTGCGGAGCATGTAACCGCAGGCTTTTTGTAGTTTTTCAGCATTGCAGCATTATGCGAAAAACTCCGGGCCCACATCCCGGAGGCGGGGCGATCAGCGCAGCGGACCGGACGTCACAACACGTGTGGCGTCCAACACGTCCCTCGCAAGGAGAACGGCATGGCCACGGGAACCGTCAAGTGGTTCAACGCTGAGAAGGGCTTCGGCTTCATCGCCCAGGAGGGCGGCGGCCCGGACGTCTTCGTCCACTACTCCGCGATCAACGCCAGCGGCTTCCGCTCGCTGGAGGAGAACCAGTCGGTCAGCTTCGACGTCACCCAGGGCCCCAAGGGTCCGCAGGCGGAGAACGTCACCCCTGTCTGATCACTTGATGATCACCTGATCGCTCCGGGCCCCCGTGGGCCCGCCGGCGGCCCGGCCAAGGGGCCCCATGAGCATGAATAGCAGTACCAAGGGGGCCCTCTGCGGGCCCCCTGCCGTTTTGTCAGAACTCGTCGGTACGGAGCGCCAGCGCAAAGGGCTCGGGGAGTTCGACGGGGGTGCCGAACGGGTGCGGGCCCGATACGCGCGGATAGCCCGGCGAGCCGGGTTCGGCGAAGAGCGTGCAAGAGCGTTGCCGCCGGTCGACGAGGAGATAAATCGGAGCACCGTACTCCGCATATCGGCGTCGCTTCACCAGCCGATCCGTATCTCCGTTTGATTCCGAGCTCACCTCGACCACCATCAGCGTCTGCTCGGGCAATAGGGACTTTCCGCCCTTTGCCAGTTCGCGGGACGTCGGTCACCGACTCGTGGTACCAGCTCGGCGACTCGTGCCGGATCACCCCCTCGATGATTTCCACCCGATCGCCCTCGATGTGGCGAATGGCGAACTTCAGCGCCGCTTCCGGATCGTCGACCTCGTACTCACGCGCCCGCTCCGCGCCCATGGCACTTCCTTCCGGTTCGCCGGCCACCGTATCCCCGCCCCGCCCGGTGCTCCCGCTCCGCTCACACGAACGAGCGAACCCCCGGCGCCGGTGGGCACCAGGGGTTCGCTGCGGCGTGACGGCGGATCAGGCCGCCGTGGCCAGGGGGACCGCCGGCTCGTCGTAGAGCTCCTTCGGCGCGTTGTAGGCCGCCAGGTCCAGCGTCTTCTCCCGCGCCGAGACCAGGATCGGCACGACGACCTGCCCCGCGACGTTCGTCGCCGTCCGCATCATGTCCAGGATCGGGTCGATCGCCAGCAGCAGGCCGACGCCCTCCAGCGGCAGGCCCAGCGTCGACAGGGTCAGCGTCAGCATCACGATGGCGCCGGTCAGGCCGGCGGTGGCCGCCGAACCGATCACCGACACGAACGCGATCAGCAGGTAGTCGCCGATGCCCAGGTGGATGCCGTAGACCTGCGCGACGAAGATCGCGGCGATCGACGGGTAGATCGCGGCGCACCCGTCCATCTTCGTCGTGGCGCCGAACGGAACCGCGAAGCTCGCGTACTCGCTCGGCACGCCCAGCCGCTCCGTCACCCGGCGCGTCACCGGCAGGGTGCCGACCGAGGACCGCGAGACGAACGCCAGCTGGATCGCCGGCCACGCGCCCTGGAAGAACCGCACCGGGTTCAGCCCGCCCGCGAAGCGGAGCAGCAGCGAGTAGACGACGAACAGCACCAGGGCGCAGCCGACGTAGATGTCGGCGGTGAAGGTGGCCATCGGACGGAGCAGGTCCCAGCCGTACTTCGCCACCGACTTGCCGATCAGGCCCAGCGTGCCGAGCGGGGCCAGGCGGATGACCCACCAGAGCGCCGTCTGCACCAGCTCCAGCAGCGACTCGTTGAGCTTCAGGATCGGCTCCGCCTTGGCGCCGACCTTCAGGATCGCCGCGCCGGCCACGATCGCCAGGAAGACGATCTGCAGCACGTTCACCTTCAGGAACGCGTCGGCGATGTTCGTCGGGATGATCCCGGTCAGGAAGTCGACCCAGGAGCCGGAGTCCTGAGGCGCCTTCAGGCCGGTCGTGGACAGGTGGGTGCCGGTGCCCGGGTCCGTCAGCAGGCCGATGGCCAGGCCGATCGACACGGCGATCAGGCTGGTGATGCCGAACCAGAGCAGCGTCCGGACCGCCAGCCGCGCCGCGTTCGCGACGTTCCGCAGGTTGGCGATGGAGACCACGATCGCCGTGAAGACCAGCGGCGGCACCGCCAGCTTCAGCAGCTGCACGAAGGTCTTGCCGATGGTGTCCAGCGTGGTCGTGAGCCAGGAGACATCGTTCTGCCGGGCGATGAAGCCCAGCACGACGCCGAGCACCAGGCCGGCGACGATCTGCACCCAGAACGGGGTGCGGCGCAGGCGGCCGAGGGCCGGGGGCGCGGGAGTGGAGGACATGGGGGTGCTACTCCGGGGTGTGGCGGGAACGGGGGGAGGCGGGGGCAGGGCGGCGCACGCAGGGAGGGGCAGCCGGCCGCACGGGGCCGGAGCGGGCGGTACGCCGCCTAGCTACAGCTCGGAACTCGACACGAGCGGACGCAGCGGCACTCCTCGACCCCTGAGCACAGCGCGGCGCGCGGCATGAGCGAACCGCTCATGCCCTGCTGCCGGAGTGCTCCTGGGGTGGTCATGGCCGACACGTTAGCAGCGAACCTTTGAGATGTTCAAAGTAGAAGTTTCAGATCCGGCCACGAACGACCCCCGCACCCAGACACCTGCTCGGTTGACCCCAGCCTTGTTATACGTATAACTTTCAAGCTCACCGCCCCCCTGACTCACTCCCGGGAGATCCCCGTGGGCTACCTGGCCCTGCTCCGCGCCCCGCACGTCCTCCGACTGCTCGGCGGCACCCTGCTCGGCCGGCTGCCCGCCGGGATGACCGCCCTGGTGATCGCCCTCGCGCTGCGCGAGGCGGGCGCGCCGTACAGCCGGATCGGGCTGGCCACCGCCGCCTACGCGCTCTCCGCCGCGATCGGCGGCCCGGTGCTCGGGCGGATCGTCGACCGCACCGGCCAGCCCAAGGTGCTGCTCTGCTCCGCACTGGTCGCCGGGCTCGGTTACGCGCTGCTCGCCCTCGCGCCCGGCAGTGCGCCCGCCGCGATAGCCGGCGCGGCCGTCGCCGGGCTCGCGATGCCGCCGCTGGAACCCTGCCTGCGCTCGCTCTGGCCGGATGTGGTGGCCGAGGAGCAGCTGGACACCGCTTACGCCTTCGACTCCGCCTCGCAGCAGATCCTCTACGTGGCCGGCCCGCTCGCGGTGGCGCTGATCGCCGGCACCGCCGGACCCGTGACGGCGCTCTGGACGGCCGCCGGCCTCGGCTTCGTCGGCGCGCTGGTGGTGGCCACCACCGCCCCCGCCCGCCGCTGGCGGGCGCCGGCCCGCGCGCACGGCAGCGGAATCCTCGGGCCGCTGCGCTCCCCCGGGCTGGTGCTGCTGCTGATCGGTCTGGCCGGCGCGGGCTGGACGGTCGGCGCACAGAACGTGCTCTTCATCGCCTACGCCGAACGCCACCGCGGCGCGCTCCCCGGCGGTGCCGGGCTGCTGCTCGCGGTGGCCGCCTTCGCCGGGCTGCTCGGCGCGCTCGGCTACGGCGCGGTGAAGTGGCGCAGCTCCACCGGCACCCGCACCTGGGCGCTGGCCCTCGGGATGGCCGCCTGCTACCTGCCGCTGCTCGCCCTGCCCGCGCCCTGGCCGATGACCGCGCTGGCCTTCCTCTCCGGCCTCGGGCTGGCGCCGCTGCTGGCAGCGGCCTTCGTGCTGGTCGCCGAACTGGCGCCGGTCGGCACGGTGACCGAGGCCTTCGCCTGGCTGGTGACGCTCTTCGCCACCGGCAACTCGCTCGGCTACGCGGTCTCCGGCGCGCTGGTCTCGGTCTCGCTGACCGCCGTCACCTGGTGCGCGGTGGGCGGCGTGACGCTCGGCGGGGTGCTGCTGTTCGCCGCCCGGGGGCGGCTGGACGCGCCAGTGGCGCCGCCGGCGGCGGCGCCACTGGGTGTGACGGTCTGACGTTCGGTCAGTCACTGGTGGTGCGTCAGCTGTGCTTCCCGGGGCGGCGGTAGGCCACCGCACAGATCACGGCACCGGCGAGCACCGCGATGGCGCCGAGCGCGGTCAGGAACTCCCCGGGCACTCCGCTACCGGTGTTCGGCAGCGAGGTGCTGCTCGGCGACGGGGTGGGGGTGACCGTCCGGGTCGGCTCCGGCGTCACCGTGGCGCTGGGGCTCGGCGACTCGGTGGGCGACTCGGTGGGCGACACCGTCGGCGAAGGAGTCGGGGTGGGCGTGGGGGTCGGGGTGGGCGTCGGGGTCGGAGTGGGCGTGGGAGTGGGCGTCGGGGTCGGGGTCGGGGTCGGAGTGGGCGTCGGAGTCGGCGTCGGCGTAGGCGTCGGCTGCTCCACCACCCCCATGTCCACGTCCAGGTCCCGCTGCCCGCCCGACAGGTGCACGGTCGGCGTGATCCCGGTCGCCTGGTCGGCGTCCGAGTCCTTCGCCCCGTCCGTCCCCTGGTGCTGCCTGGAGACCGTGGCCCCGGCCGGCAGCGTGGTGAGGTCGAACTGCACCTGGTAGGCACCGTCCGGCAGGTTGTCGAACAGGTAGTGCCCGTTCGCGTCGGTCACCGTGCTGACCGGCCGGCCCATCTTGTCGCGGACCGGCTGCCCGTTCCCGTCCAGCAGGTTGACCTTGACCCCGGCCACACCGGTGTCACCGCCCTGCTGGATGCCCGAGTCGTTCCGGTCCAGCCAGACGAAGTCGCCGAGCGCGTTGTTCGACGGCGCCGTCTGCTTGACGGCCACGCCGACCTTGGCCGGCTCGGCGGGCAGCAGCTGCTGCCCGCTGTGGTCGGTGGCGGTGAAGGCGAAGCTGTTCCAGGCGTACTCGCCGTCCGCCGCGTCCACCGAGGCGACCATCGGCCAGGTCAGGGTGAACGAGGCGCCGGAGGCCAGGGTGCCGGGGCGGTGCACCCGGAACCAGGTGGCCGTGCCGGGGCCGGGGAAGGTGCTGCTCCAGACCGCGCCGGCGTTGCAGCCCACCCGGGTGACCAGCGCCGTCTCCACGCAGGGGTTGGCGTCGGTGGTGTACTCGATCAGCACGGTCGGGTCGCTGCTGGTGATCGGCTGGCTGAGCGAGGGGGTCCAGACGGAGCCGCGCGGGGCGTCCTGGGTGAGCACGTAGGTGTCGCCCGGGGCGGGCAGCCTGTCGTAGGCGATGAAGCTGGTGACCGGGTCCGGCGAGTCGTTGCGCACCGTCATCCGGTAGGAGATCTGGCCGCCGGGGGTCGAGGTGCCGATGCTGCCGTAGTCGGCGTCCAGGTCGCCCTTGACCTCCTTGTAGGAGCGCAGCACGCTCGGCGCGTCGACCTGCACGTTGGAGGAGGCGTGGCACAGCAGCTCGGAGGTGTCGCCGTTGCCGTTCAGGTCGAGCACGTCCGGGGTGCTGCCGCTGTCGGAGCCGAAGTAGGAGCAGGCCACCGGCAGGGTCGGCTGGTCGACCGTCACGTACACGTCGTTGACCAGGGTGCCCGCGCCGACGCTGCCGGCCACCTGGACGTCGAAGAGCGTCCGGTAGGCCTTGTCGTCGTGCAGGTAGGTCATGTCCGGCGCGCCGGCCGGCCACTCCATCCTGATGATCTGCCGGCCGTCCGGGCCGGGGGTGACGGTGACGGACTGCGGGGCGACGGTGTCCGGGTAGGCGGGGTCCCGCCGGGCCGAGCCGTCCACGTAGACCAGGCCGGCCGGCAGCAGGTCGTAGAGCACCAGCGGGCGGTCCAGGTCCCGGCCCGTGCGGTTGTACGGGATCACCTGGAAGGTGGCCGTGCCGCCCGGCGAGGAGACCGCGCCGGCCACCGTGGTCTTGGCCGCGCCCAGGTTGGTGGCGGCCTTGACGGTGGAGTGGGCGCAGGAGTTGGCACTGGCGTTGGTGGTGCCGTCGGTGGCGGCGGTGTCCACGCAGTTGGTCAGCGGGTCCGGGGCGGCGGTGCCGTCGTGCCCGGGGGTGATCGTCTGGGCCACCAGCTGCACCGCGTTGCCCGGGCTCCAGCCGGTCGGGATCGGGCCGTTCCAGGTGAGGTCGATGCCGTCCAGCCAGCGGCCGGCCGGGATGCCCAGCAGGTCGTCGGCCGGGTCGCCCGCACCGTCGACGAAGGTGATCCGGCGGGCGCTGGAGCCGTTCAGCGGGCTGCTCGGGCTGAAGGTCAGCCAGGTCGGGTCACCGTTCAGCCGGTACTTCAGGTCCAGCACGATGCTGGTCGGGTTCCACGGTTCGAACTGGAAGGACTGCGCCCGGATCCAGTTGAAGACGCCGCCGGTGCTGCCCGCGCCCGGGTCGGTGATGTTCAGGCTGGTCGCCGGGCCGGCCGTGTTGGTGGCCGAGAGGCTGAGGGTGTTGATGTCACCGGCGACCGAGTTGGCCCCCCACACCTTGCTGGCCGTGACCACCACGCCGGTCACCGGCGTCTGGAACGGGCCGGTGGTGGCGCTGTCGGTGTCCAGCCGGCGCTCGGTCCCGCCGAGCGGGGTGCCGCGCAGCTCCACGTTGTTGGTGGCGATGGTCCCGGTCGGGAAGGCGGGGTCCGGGTAGTTGACCACCATCGCGCCCGGCTGCTTGCAGCCGCCGTTGGGGGTGGTGAAGTCGCCGTTGTCGTAGGCCCAGACGTTGGGGCTGGTGGTCACCTGGGTCCAGCCCGGGGAGCGGCCGGTGTCCACCACCGCGCCGTCCGGCAGGGTGTCCAGCAGCCGGTTGTGCTCCAGGTTGACGTTCGGCACGTTGCCGGTGGCGCAGGTGCTGAACTGGTAGGTGACGGTCCGTCCGTCCTGGCTGCTGGTCTGGATGCCCTTGGTGACGCTGTACTCCGGCTCGACCCGCGCCTTGGTGTCGGCGGTGGCGGTCTGGGTGGTCTCCCCGGTGGCCGAGAGGGTTGCCGAGTTGGTGGAGGCGGCGCCGTTGGGGGTGGAGAAGTTCGGGTACTTCATCACCACCGTGATCGAGGCGGTGGTGCCGGGGCTGAGGTTGTTCAGCTTGATGTTCATCGTGCCGCCCATGGCCCCCTGGGCCGGCACGGTGGAGCCCGCCACGTCCACCGAGGTGGGGTCGGGCGTCCAGCCGACGAACTGCATGTTCGCCGGCAGGGTGTCGGTGATCTGCCCGCCGGTGCACTCGGCGACGGAACAGGTGTACTTGAGCGTGAAGGTGACGTTCTCCCCCGGAGAGGCGGTCGCCTTGTCCACGCTCTTGGTGAAGGAGATGGCGGCCTGTGCTGGCGTTGCCAGCATGCCGCTGCCCAGCAGTGAGCCTGCCAGGAGGGCGAGAACCGAGACGATCCGCCCGGTCCGGAAGGGTGTGCGCATACTGTGCAGTTCATCCGACTGTCCCATTGATGCCCGGACGACTCGAACGCGGCCGACCCGAATTCACCCGTACGGCGGTTCGACTCAGCGGGGCTCACGGGTGGACGACCTGACGATCAGCCGGGTGGCCAGCGGGGCCACCGGCTCCACCTGACCGCCTGTCAGCAGCGCGGCCAGCGCGGCGATCCCGGTGCGGCCCAGCTGCTCGCCCGGCAGGTCGACGGTGGTCAGCGGCGGGGTCAGCAGCGCCGCCACCGAGATGTTGTCGATGCCCACCACCGAGACGTCCTGCGGGATCCGCAGGCCCAGGTCGGCGGCGGCCTGGTAGAGCCCGGAGGCCACCACGTCGTCGTCGCAGAGCACGGCGTGCGGGCGGTCCGGACGGCCCAGCAGTTCGGCGGCCGCGGTCCGGGCGGCGGACTCGCCGCGGTTCAGCGAGACCCCGTACTCCAGCACCTCCAGCCCGGCGGCGACGCGCTCGAAGGCGGCCTGGCGGACCCGGAAGGTGTGCGCGCTGTGCACCGAGCGCAGCCGGCCGAGCCGGCGGTGGCCGAGCCCGGTCAGGTGGGCCACCGCGGCGGCCATGCCGCCGGCCAGGTCCAGCTCCACGGTCGGGGCACCGCCGGCCGCGGCCGGGTCGGCGTCCAGGAAGACGGCGGGGGTGCCCGGCGGCAGCTCGCCGAGCTGGCTGTCGTCGGGCGAGCAGATCAGCAGGCCGTCGAACCGGCTGGTGGTCGCGGCCTCGGCCAGCCCGGCGGCGGTCCAGCCGGAGCTGACCACCACGGCCAGCCCGTGCCGGGCCGCCTCCTCGTGCACCCCGGCCAGCACCCGGCCGAAGAACGGGCCCTGGAGGTTGGGCACCGAGAGCATGGCCATGCCGCTGCGGCCCAGCCGGAGCTGGCGCCCGGCCGCCTGCGGGCGGTAGCCGAGGCCGCGGGCGGCCTCCAGCACCCGCTCCCGGGTGGCGGCGGAGACCCGGTGGCCGGACTCGGCACCGGAGAAGACCAGCGAGACGGTGGCCTGCGAGACACCGGCCAGCCGGGCGACGTCCCGTCCGGTGGGGCGGCGCGCGGGGGTGCCCACGGTCCTACTGCTGGCCGGCGGCGGCCCGGGCGGCCTCGTCCGCCTCGTCCTCGCCGGTGTTCTGCTCGGCGATCCGGCGGGCGGTGCGCTCCTTGATGCCGCTGACCTTGTCGATCACCTGTGCGGACATCTCGTCGCGCTGCTTGCTGAGCACCACGTAGCTGATCGGCGCCGAGACCAGTGCGGCCAGCAGCACCAGGAAGACCGCGCCGGTCGCGCCGACCACCGGGATCACGCCGAAGTGGCCCAGCAGCGAGGTGACCAGCAGGCAGGCGAGGAAGATGCTGGCCCGCAACGAGGTGTAGCGGAGCGTGGCGTGCTTCTTGCTGCTCACGGTGGTGTCCTTCGGCTCTCTCGCGGGTGCGGCGGTCTCCCAGTGAAGCATGCCTGCCCGGCGGATCTTCGAGGACCTCTCTCAGACGAGGGAACGCCAGAGGGTGATCTCGTCCCGGTCGTCCCCCGGAGCCACCCGGATCGCGCCCGGCACCCGGCCGACCTCGGTGTAGCCGCAGGAGGTGTAGAACCGCTCCAGGCCGAGCCCGCCGCGGCAGGTGAGCCGCAGCCCGGCCAGGCCCCAGCCGCGGGCGACCCGGTCGGCCTCGGCGAGCAGCTGCCGGCCGTGGCCGCGGCCCTGCCGCTTCGGGTCCACCATCACCCGCTTCAGCAGCCGCCAGTGCGCCATCAGGTCGAACCGCATGCTCTCGAAGAAGAGCGCCGCGACCAGCCGGCCCTGCTCGTCCCGGGCGATCAGCAGCCGGTCCGCGTCGGGGTCCTCCACCGCGCCGAGGCCGGCAAGCTGCTTGTCCGCGGTCGGCCCCACCTCCTCCTCGGTGACCGGCGCCACGAAGCCGATCGCACCGCCGGCGTTGGTCGCGTCCGTCCAGAGCGTGACGATCTCGGCGCGCAGCTCGGGAGTCGGTTCCGGGTCGAGGAGGAAGTGCAGGCTCATGCCCGCGACCTTACTGAGCCGCGACGACAAGGCCGCCCGGCAGCGGCCGCCGGTTCACCGCGAAGCAGCAGACCACCGCGATCGCGCAGAGCGCGCCGGCGCCGTACCAGGCCAGGTCGTAGTCGCCGAACTTGTCCCGCATCACGCCGGCGGCGGTGGAGACGATCGAGGCCCCGATCTGGTGGCAGGCCAGCACCCAGCCGAAGACGATCGGCGCGTCCGCCCCGAAGTGGCGGCGGCAGAGCGCCACCGTCGGCGGCACGGTGGCCACCCAGTCCAGGCCGTAGAAGACCACGAAGGCCAGGAACGGCGGCTTCACCGAGACGTCGAAGAGCTGCGGCAGCAGGAGCAGCGAGAAGCCGCGGAGCCCGTAGTAGACCATCAGCAGCCGGCCGGAGTCGAAGCGGTCGGTGAACCAGCCGCTGGCTATCGTGCCGATCACGTCGAAGAGGCCGATCAGCGCCAGCAGGCTCGCCGCGGTGGTCTCCGGCATCCCGTGGTCGTGCGCGGCGGGGATGAAGTGGGTGCCGACCAGGCCGACGGTGGTGGCGCCGCAGATCGCGAAGGAGCCGGCCAGCAGCCAGAAGACGCCGCTGCGCATGGCGTCCCGGAGCACCCGCACGGTGCGGGAGACGGCCCGGCCGGAGATCCGCGCGGGCAGTTCGTCACCGGGCTTCGCGCCGTAGGGCAGCAGCCCCAGGTCGGACGGGTGCTCGCGCATCAGCAGCAGCACCGGCACCGAGACGGCGGTGGCGCAGAGCGAGACCACCACCACGGCCGTGCGCCAGCCCTGCGCCTGCACCAGCCAGGAGAGCACCGGCAGGAAGACCAGGTTGCCCGCCGCGCCGGCCGCCGTCAGCACACCGGTGACCAGGCCCTGCCGGGCCTGGAACCAGCGGCCGCTGATCGTGGTGGCGAAGGCGCCGGCCATGCTGCCGCTGCCCAAGCCGACCAGCACGCCCCAGCAGAGCAGCAGCTGCCAGCTCTGGGTCATCAGCACGGTGAGGCCGGAGCCGACCGAGATGGTGAGCAGGGCGCAGACCGTCACCAGCCGCACCCCGAACCGGTCCATCAGGGCGGCGGCGAACGGCGCGGTCAGGCCGTAGAGCACCAGGTTGATCGAGACGGCCAGGCTGATGATCCCGTGCGACCAGCCGAACTCGCTGTTCCACGGGGTCATCATCAGGCCGGGCGTGGAGCGGAAGCCGGCCGAGCCGACCAGCACCAGCAGCGAGAGGGCGGCGATCACCCAGGAGTAGTGGAGCCGGGGCCGCTTGGGGGCGCCCCCGGCCGAAGGCTGGGGGAGGTCGGCGGTGCCGGCTGGGGTGGCTTCGAGCTTGGTCACACCGGAGAGTCTCGCCGCCCGGCCGGGGCCGGACGAGTGGCCTGACTGCCATCTTCCGTCAGGATCGGGCCACCGGCGGGGCCTTGGGCCACCGGGCCCTCCGGCACCCGGCGCAGGCCGCGGATGGCCGGGGTGAGCAGCAGCGCGGCCACCACCCCGACCGTGACGGCCGCGCCGACGCTGAGCACCGCGCGGGCGCCCCAGGCCGAGGCGGCCGGGCCGGCCAGCGCGCTGCCGAGCGGGACCATGCAGACCGAGCCGGCCACCTCGTAGGCGTGGATCCGGTTCAGCACCTCGCCGGGCACCTGGGTCTGCACGCTGGTGGCCCACATGACGCCCCAGAAGGTGTAGCCGGCCCCGGCGATCAGCAGGCAGCAGGCGAGCAGCGGCACCGGCAGGTCGAGCGCGATGCCCAGCGGGTAGAGCGGCGCGGCCAGCATCGCCAGGCTGCCTGCGGCCAGCGGGCGGGCCGGCTTGAACCGGATCGCGACCAGCCCGCCGACCACCGTGCCGACCCCGTACACCGCGCTGAGCAGGCCGTAGACCGCCGAGCCGTGGGCCGGCACCAGCACCCCGGCGGCCAGCGGGATCAGCGGGCCGTAGCCGAAGACGCTGTAGACGGTCCAGATCAGGATCACGCCCCACATCCACCGGCGGGCCCGGAACTCCCGCCAGCCGACCACCAGGTTGCGCCAGAGGCTGTCACCGGGCGGCGGCGCGGGCACCGGGCCGAGCCGCAGCGCCAGCAGGCAGCTCGCGCTCAGGCCGAAGGTACAGGCGGCGATCACCATCACCCAGCCGGTGGACCCGGTGGCCACCAGGGTGCCGGCCAGCGCCGGACCGGCCAGCGCGGTGACCGCCTCCGAGGTGCGCAGCACCCCGTTGGCGCCCTGCACGTCGCGGGCCACCAGCGGCACGGTGCTGGCCGCGCCGGGCTGGAACATCGCGGCCGCCGCGCCGGCCACCGCGAGCAGCGCGTACAGCTGCCAGGGGTGGTGGACGCCCTCGAAGAAGACCGCGGCGAGCAGCACCCGGGTGGCCAGGTTGGCCAGGTCGGCGCCGATCATCATCCGGCGCGCGGTGAACCGGTCGGCGAGCACGCCGCCGATCAGGATCAGGCCGGCGAACGGCGCCAGCCACCAGGCGAGCGCGTAGCCGACGGTGCTGACGGGGTGTCCGGAGCCGATCAGTCCGGCCGCGACGGCGACCGGCAGCATCGCGTCGCCGAGCAGGCCGCTGCTGCGGGCGGTGAAGTAGAGCCGGAACGAGCGGGACCAGATGGCGGGGGTCTGTGGAGCTGGCACGACAGCAGGGTGGTCCAGACCACTGCTGGTTTTCCAGCGATTTCGGGTCACAATACGGGGATGACGGCTGCGCAGACCCCCCACCGAGTGGCGGTGCTGGCCCTGCCCGGAGTGATCGCCTTCGAGCTCGGCATCCCGTCCCGGATCTTCGAGTCGGCCACCGGGCCGGACGGCGCCCCGCTCTACACCGTGGCGACCTGCACGGTGGACGGCGGCCCGGTGCGCACCAGCAGCGACTTCCGGATCGAGGTGGACCACGGCCCGGAGCTGCTGGAGCGGGCCGACACGGTGGTGGTGCCGGCCGCCCGGGGCATCCACGCCCGGGTGGTCGACGGCGAGCTGTCCGGACCGGAGCTGGCCGCACTGGACCGGATCCGGCCCGGCACCCGGGTGGTGTCGATCTGCACCGGCGCCTTCCTGCTGGCCGCCGCCGGCCTGCTGGACGGCCGCCCGGCCACCACCCACTGGTCCTACACCGAGCGGTTCGCCCGGCTCTTCCCGAAGGTCCGGCTCGACCCGGACGTGCTCTTCGTGGACGACGGCGACCTGCTCACCTCCGGCGGGGTGGCCGCCGGGGTGGACCTCTGCCTGCACCTGGTGCGCCGGGACCACGGCAGCGCGGTGGCCAACCACGTCGCCCGGGTCTGCCTGGTGCCGCCGTGGCGGGAGGGCGGCCAGCGCCAGTACGTGGACCTGCACGTGCCGGCCGAGCAGCGCCCGGCCGGCAGCACCGCCGCCGTCCGGGAGTGGGCGGTGGACCACCTGGACGAGCCGCTGACGCTGCGGCTGCTGGCCGACCGGGCCGGGATGAGCGTGCGCACCTTCACCCGGCGGTTCCGCGAGGAGACCGGCGCCAGCCCGGGCCAGTGGCTGACCACCCAGCGCACCGCGCGGGCCCGGGAGCTGCTGGAGAGCACCGAGCTGAGCATCGACCAGGTGGCCCGCCGGGCCGGCTTCGGCACCGCGGCCTCGCTGCGACTGCAGCTGCGCGGACGGCTGGACCTCGCGCCGAGCGCCTACCGGCGGACCTTCCGCGCGGTCGGCTGACGGCGGCTCACACCACGCGCCGACGCGGGTAGCGACGGCGGGCGGTCCCCGGCACCCCCGCCTGGACCGCCCGCCGGTACGGGCCCTGCCCCGCACTACGGGCTGCTCCGCACTCGCCAAGCGGCTGTCGCCCGGTCAGTTTCCGCTGTCCGGCGGCCTCTTGACGTCCCCTCGCGACGGAGAGCTGACCCAAGAGTGATCAGCCCGCCACATCACGTCAATGGGTCGTCCGAAATTCGGAACGGTTGCATGCCATTTCAGCCGCGCAATGATCGAAAACCGGCCGTCCGTACACGGTCAGGCGGGCAGCCGCCCACCGGTCAGCAGGTCCGCGCCGGCCCCGGCCGCACCCTCCCCCGGGCCGTCCCGGTCCACCTCGCACCAGACCAGCTTGCCCGCGCCCTCCGGCACCCAGCCCCAGCGGACGGCGAGCAGTTCGACCAGTTCGAGCCCGCGCCCGTTGGTCGCCTCCCCGCAGGCGTGCCGGGGCAGCGGGGCGGTACCGCTGGCGTCCGCCACCTCCACCCGGACCGGCCCCGCGTGCTCCGGCCAGTGCAGCCGGAGCACCGCCGGGCGCCCGGTGTGCACCACCGCGTTGGTCACCAGTTCGGAGACCAGCAGCACCAGCGTCTCCGCGTAGCCCGCCGTCGGGTCGGCCCCGAGTGCGAGCAGCCTGCCCCGGACCCACTGCCGGGCCCGGCCGACCTCCGCTGCGTCGGCTGCCACCGCGAGCTGTACCTGAACCACCTGCACCGCTCCACCACCTGCATGACGAGCTACCGGTTGGACTGTCCATGTCGTCGGCACGAATAGGGCTCAGGATGATTGGCGGAAACCGGCCCGACAACCGCTTCGGGCATATTCCAGCGATCGGGGGACACGACGGCGCATACTGACCCGCTCGCCCGGCCGAGGATCGCAACGACCTTCGCACGGGTGCTGTGGAACCTACGCCCCGCGACCCGACCGGGCGGCGTCCGCCGCGCGAAGACCGGCCGTCCCGCCGGAGAAGTGTTCTTCCTACAATTCGCCTCCCCCGAACCCGGCCCGGCGATACCGTGGTTCCATGACCGCACCGGACTGGGACCAGCAGATGCGGTCGCGGTTGGCCCGCGGCGAGGAGAGCGCGCTGGGCGAGCTGTACGACCAGCTGTCGCCCCTGGTGCACGGGCTGGCCGGCCGGATCCTGGGCGACGAGCAGGCGGCCGCGCAACTCACCCGCGAGGTGTTCGGCCACCTCTGGGAGCACCCCGAGGAGTTCGACCCCGACCAGCGCTCGCTGCGCTCCTGGGTCGGCGAACTGACCCACCGGCGGGCCGTGGAGCGGCTGCGGCGGGAGGAGCTGGGCGCCGAGGAGATCCGCGAGCGGGCCGCCGCCGCCCAGGTGCAGTACGTGGTGGCCGCCCTGCCGCCGGCCCTGCGGGAGACCCTGGAGACCACCTGGTACGACGGCCGGACCTACCAGGAGACCGCCCGACAGCTCGGCATCAGCGAGCAGGCGGCCCGCCAGCGCCTCCGGCTGGGCCTGCAACTGCTGGCCAATGAACTGGAGTTCGGGTCTTGACGGGGGACGGAGCGGGGGACGGGGCCAGATGACTGAGCAGGAGCACGACGCGTTGCGCGGCCTGCTCGGCGCGTGGGCGCTGCGGGCCTGCCGGCCGGACGAGGCCGCCGAGCTGGAGCGGCACCTGGGCGGCTGCCGGGAGTGCGCCCAGGAGGCCGACCAGCTGAGCCGGGCGGCCGGCCGGCTCAGCACCGACGACCCGCTGGACCAGCCGGACGGGCTGCGCCAGCAGGTGCTGGACTTCTGCCTGACCCGGCGGGCCGCCGGCCGCCCGCTGGCCAGTTGGGCGGCGCCGTACGCGGCCGAGACCGCCAAGCTGGACGCGCTGCTGCGCGACCTGGGCCGGGCCGAGTGGCAGGAGGTGGCGGAACTGCCCTGGCACGGCGGGGCGCTGCGGCTGCGCCCGGCCGAGGTGCTGTGCCACCTGGCCGGGGTGGACGCGCTGGTCGGCGCCGCGCTCGGGCTGCCCGACCCGGCGGCCGGCCCGACCGGCCGGGTGCCCGTCCAGGGCACGGCCGTCCCGCCGCCGTGGGCCGGTCTGGTGGAGCGCGGCGAGCGGCTGGCCGCCGGCTACGCCCAGGCGCCGCCGCAGCAGGTGCGCCAGTTCTGGCGGACGCAGTCCCAGGCGCTGCTGCGCGAGGCGGTGCCGGAGGCCGGCGACCGCACGGTGGACTACGGCTTCGCCGAGGTGCGGGTGCGGGACGCCTTCATCGACCGGGCCTTCGAGACCTGGATACACGGCGAGGACGTGGCCCGGGCCGTCGCCTACCCGTACGCCCAGCCCTCGCCCGCGCACCTGCGGCAGATGGTGGACCTGGCGGCCCGGATGCTGCCCGGCGCCCTGGTCGGGCGGCGGCAGGCGGCCTACGCGGGCGGCCTGGCCGAGAAGGGGCCGGGCCGCACCGTGCGGCTGGTGATCGAGGGTCCGGCGGCCGGCCAGTGGCTGATCCCGCTGGACCGGCCGGTCGAGCCGGGCGGGCCGCCCAGCGGGTCCGCCGAGCCCGAGCCGGTGGCCGAGCTGGTGATGGACGGCGTGGAGTTCTGCCAGCTGGCCGCCGCGCACCGGGATCCGGAGCGGCTGCCGGTCGGCGAGTACGGCGACCGGGCGGCGATCCGGGAGGTGCTGGCGGCGGTGCCGCTGCTCTCCCGGCCCTGAGCCGCCCCGGGTCAGGCGAAGACCACGGTCCGGGTGCCGTTCAGCAGCACCCGGTGCTCGCTGTGCCACTTGACCGCGCGGGCCAGCGCCTGGCACTCCACGTCCCGGCCGATCGCGACCAGCTGGTCCGGCGAGACGTCGTGCTGCACCCGGGCCACCTCCTGCTCGATGATCGGGCCCTCGTCCAGGTCCGCCGTGACGTAGTGCGCGGTTGCGCCGATCAGCTTCACGCCCCGGGCGTGCGCCTGGTGGTACGGCTTGGCGCCCTTGAAGCTCGGCAGGAAGGAGTGGTGGATGTTGATCACCCGGCCGGAGAGCGCCTTGCACAGGTCGTCCGAGAGCACCTGCATGTACCGGGCCAGCACCACCAGCTCGACCTGCTCGGTCTCGACCAGCTCCAGCAGCTTCCGCTCGGCCTCCGGCTTGTTCTCCCGGTTGACCGGGATGTGCACGAACGGGATGCCGTAGGAGGCGGTCAGCTCCTCGAAGTCGGTGTGGTTGGAGACCACCGCGGCGATCTCCACCGGCAGCGCGCCGATCGAGGTGCGGAACAGCAGGTCGTTCAGGCAGTGCCCGAACCTGCTCACCATCAGCACGATGCGCATCTTGCGCTCGGCCGGGTGCAGCGCCCACTCCATGCCGAAGGAGGCGCCGATCGCGGCGAAGCTGGCCCGCAGGCTCTCCAGGGACACCGGCGGCTCGGCCGAGAAGTGCACCCGCATGAAGAAGAGCCCCTGCTCACCGTCCCGGTCGCCGAACTGCTGGCTGTCGATGATGTTGCAGCCGGTCATGAAGAGGTAGCTGGAGACCGCGTGGACGATCCCCTGGCGGTCCGGACAGGACAGGGTGAGTACGTACTGGGTCGGCTGGGCCTCGCTCTGCTGCGCCACGCTCTCGGTCCTCGATTCCACTGGTGTCGGTCGGTGCGCCGGATCCCCCAGCCTGGCACAGCCGGGCCCGGCGGGGGCGGCCGTCCGCAGTCCGGTCAGCCGACGCGGGTGAGGATGCGCAGCACCTCCAGCGAGCGCGGCGGGAGGTCGGGGTCCTCGCCGTCGTTGCGGCTGAGCAGCTCGTGGGCCGCCCGGGCCGCGCCCACCGCGGCCGGCCAGTCCGGGTGCGCCAGGTAGCTGGTGGAGGGGGCGTCGGCGCCCACCTCGTGCAGGATCCGCAGCACCCGCAGCACCGCGGCGTCCACCAGGGCGGCCTCGGTGCCGTCCCGCAGGATGGTGCCCACGTACTTCTCGGCCGACCAGCGGTCCAGCCAGCTGTCCTCGACCAGGCGGTAGACGGCGTCGGTGACGTCACCGAAGCCGTCCCGGCCGGTCGCCCAGTACTCCTGCTGGAAGGCCGGGTCGGCGAGCATGTGCAGTGCGGAGCGCAGACGGGCGCGCCAGCGCCACCAGGGCAGGTCGTTGAGCGGCATGCCGCCCATGGTGCTGGAGCGGCGCCCCGCACGAGAAGGGTTTCCGGGAGAGCCGTTCGAAGTTTCTGCGCTGACCGCCATGGGAAACGATCGTACGTTCCCCACCGGACCCCTTCTACACGCGTCCAAGCTCGGAGTTCATCTCCTGTTTGCCGTCCGTTGTGTGATGGTCCCTCTAGAGGAGCGAACCCCCCATGAGGCTTGGTCTCAGACCGAGAAACTCCTGGGGAGGGACCAGCCAGTGACCACCGCTGCATCGAGGGCTCCGCGCCGGACACGCCGGATCGGACGTCCGATGGCATGGGCGGCCACCGCGGCGCTGGTTCCGGCTCTGCTCGCCACCTCCGGCTGCGGCGGCAAGGCGGACGCGGCCTCCGACCAGGGCCAGCTCACCGTGATGACCTTCGCGCCCTGGGGCACCGGCTCCACCGACCGGCCGGGGATGCCGCAGCTGGCCACCGCGATCGGCGCCGAGGTCAACGCCCAGGGCGGGGTGGCCGGCCGCAAGCTGCGGGTGCTGACCTGCAACGAGCACAACACCGCCGACGGCGCGACGGCCTGCGCCCGGCAGGCCGTGAGCGCCGGCGCGATCGCGGTGATCGGCTCCTACAGCCAGTACGGCGACGTCTTCATGCCGCTGCTGGAGAACGCCCGGATCCCGTTCATCGGCGGCTACGGCCTCTCCGGGCCGGAGTTCACCAGTCCGCTCTCCTACCCGGTCTCCGGCGGCACCCCGTCGCTGATCGCCGGCAGCGGGCGGCAGCTGGTCGCGGCCGGCTGCAAGACCGTCGCGCTGATCCGCCCGGACACCCCGGCAGGCGACACCCTGGTCGGCTCGCTGATCGGCGCGCTCAACCCGGCCAACGTGAAGCTCACCGACGTCAAGGTGCAGGAGAAGTCCACCGACTACGCGGCGGCGGCCAGGACCGCGATCGGCTCGGACGCCGCCAACAACTGCGTCACCGCCGCGCTCGGCCCGCTGCCGACCGTCAACCTGCTGGACTCGCTGCGCCGCCAGCCGCACAGCCGCACCCGGCTGTTCTCGGTGATCGGCAGCTTCCAGCAGTCCGTGGTGGACTCCACCGGCGGCGACTCCGGCCCGCTCGGCGGCGCCTACGCGGTGGGCTGGTTCCCGCCGGAGGGCTCCAAGGTCTGGGACGCGCTGCGCTCCACCGTGCGCACCCGGGCCGCGGCCGACGCCAGCATCGACGTCGCCGACCCCGGGGTGCAGACCACCTGGGTCGCCTACCAGGTCTTCCAGCAGGCCCTCAAGCGCATCCCCGGCGGCAAGCCGGTGGACAACCACACCCTGCGGGACGCGCTGGACTCCGGCTCCCCGATCGAGACCGGCGGCGCCACCCCGCCGCTCGGCTGGGGCCTGACCAACATGCTGGCCGCCGCCGACTCGCCGCGGCTGGTCAACACCTCGGTGACCTTCCAGCAGGTCCAGGGCGGCCGGCTGGTGGAGCAGCAGCCGGGCTTCATCGACGTCCGCTGGGTGCTGACCGGCGGCCCGGCGCCGACGGTCACCCCGCTGGGCTGAGCCGCCGGAACGCGGAAGCGCCCCGGGGATTCCCCCGGGGCGCTTCCGCGTGCGCTCAGAGCTGGGAGTCGCCCAGGGTGGGCAGGCCGGCCTGGGCCGCGATCGCGTTCCAGGTGGCGGAGGCCTGCTTCTTGGCCGTGCTGGCCTGGCCGCTGGCCGTGTTGCCGGCCTGGCGGTGCGGGTTGTCGCCCTGCTTGGCCGGGTCGCAGCCGGCGACCGCGTCGCCGGCCCAGGCCGCGTAGGCGTCGTCGGCGGCCGCCGAGGCAGTCCAGGCCTGGGTCAGCTGCTGCACCAGCTGGGCGCCGGTGGGCAGCTTGTCCACCTTGAGCGCGGCCAGCGAGGTGATCAGCTGCTTGCGCTGGGCGGAGGCCTGGGTGAGCGCCTGCTGGGCGGCGGCCGGGTTGTCGCACTTGGCGACCGAGTCCACCGCGCCGATCACCGCCTGGCGGCTGCTGTTGGCCCCGCTCAGCAGGTTGGAGACGCCCTGGGCCTGGGTCTGCGCCTCCGGGCTGAGCGCGCTCGCCCCGGCGCTGCTGGAGGCCGGCGCGGAGCTGCCCGCGGTGGTCTGGGCGCCGGTGGTGGCGGCCTTCGCCTTGTGCCCGCCGCCGCCCCCGCTGGCCAGCACCCCGATCAGGATGCCGCCGACCGCGCAGACGGCCACCACGCCGCCCACCACGGCCTTGCGGGAGAGCCGGCCGCCGCCGGACGGGCGGGAGCCGGCGCGGCCGAGCTGGGTGGTCTGCTCGGCGGGCGGGTAGCCGCCGTCGTAGCCCTGCTGGCCGTCGTAGGACTGCTGCCCGTAGATCGGCTGGCCGCCGAAGGACTGCTGCCCGCCGAAGGACTGCTGGCCGCCGAACGTCTGCTGCCCGCCGAAGCCCTGCTGGCCCCCGTCCCCGTAGGAGGGCGCCGGGTCGTTGGCCGGGTAGGGCGGCAGGTACTGGGTCGCCGGGGCCTCCTGGGCGGGTGCCTCGGCCGCGTAGGCCGCCGGCGGCTCGCCCCAGGTCTGGCCGCCCCCCGACAGGTACTCGGGCGCCCCCTGGGCCGGCACTCCGGGCGGCGGCCCGGCCGGGGCGGGCGGCGCGGCGGGCGCCGGTGCCGCGGGCGCGGCGGGCCCGCCGGGTGCGGCCGGCTCCGGGCGGAACAGGTCTTCCAGGTTGATGTCACCGGAGTTGGGGTACGAGCGGCGCTGGCTCAACGCGAATCCTCACCTGTGCACGGCCGAGGGCGCGTGGACAAGGGCGACCGGGCGGTCCGTGGTGCGGACCGCCCGCGCTGTCTGTCCGGTCGGAGCACCCGGGCCTTCCTCGGTTTCTTCCGCGCGTTATCACTGACGGCGGACCACTGCTGCTGGAGTTCCTCGGAACCTGGCGCCCACGCTACCGGTTCACCGCTACGGGTGACCACGCGGGCGCCTCCTCACCCCCGCTCGGACACCGCCCGCCGACAGTCCGTCACGCCGCCTCCACCTCCGCGCGCTGCTGGAACTCCCGCACCACGCGGTGGTCCCGGTACGGCTCCAGCCGGCGGCGGAAGTCGTCCAGGTACTCCACGCCCCGGTTGGAGCGCAGGCCGCCGAGCAGCCGCACCGCCTGCACCCCGGTCTCGCAGGCGCGTTCGATCTCGCGCTGCTGGAGCTGGGCGGTGGCCAGCAGCACCAGGTCCACGGCGCGCCGCCGGACCCGGCTGGCCGGGTGCAGGTCGAGCGCGATCCGGGCCTGCTTCTCGGCCTGCTTGCCGTGCTCCAGGTCGCGGTAGCAGTGCGCCAACTCGTCGGCCAGATAGGCCTCGTCGAAGTGCGCGATCCAGTCCGGGTCCTGCTCCGGGTCGCGCTGCTCCATGGCCGCCACCGCCTTGGCGGCGACCAGCTCGCAGCTGCGGGCGTCGCCGAGCAGCGCGTGGCCGCGGGCCTCGGCCGCGTAGAACATCGCCATCGCGGTCGGGGTGGCGACCGAGCGGGCTCCCTCCTGGGCCGCCCGGGCGAGTTGGGCGATCTCCCGCGGGTTGCCCAGGGTGGCCGCCAGGTGGCTCATCGAGGCGGCCAGCACGTAGCCGCCGTAGCCGCGGTCGTCGGCGGCCTGAGCCAGCCTCAGAGCCTGGATGTAGTAGCGCTGGGCGAGCCCCGGCTGCCCGGTGTCCACCGCCATGTAGCCGGCCAGCTCGGTCAGCCGGGCGACGGCGGCGAAGAGTTGACGGCCGGTCTCCTCCCGGTAACCGCCCGTCAGCAGGCTGGAGACCACGCTGTTCAGGTAGTGCACCACCACCGGGCGGACGTGGCCGCTGCCGAACCGGTGGTCCAGGTCCACCAGCATCTCGGTGGTGGCCCGGATCGCCGCCACGTCCGAGGGGCCGACCCGGGGCCCGCCGGTGCGCGCCACCACCGGGTCCGGCGGGGTGATCAGCCAGTCCCGGCTGGGCTCGACCAGCGCCGAGGCGGCCACCGAGGCGCCGCCCAGGAAGTCGCGCCGGCTGACGTCGCTGCGCCACAGCTCGCAGACCTGTTCGACCGCCCCGCCGAGCGTGGCGGCGAACTGCAGGCCGACGCCGGAGGTGAGGTTCTTGCCGTCGGCCATGCCGATCTCTTCCACCGTGACGCCGCGGCCGAGCTTGCGGCCCAGCGCCTCGGCGATCACGGCCGGCGCCTGGCCGCGCGGCTGCTGGCCGCGCAGCCAGCGGGCGACCGAGGTCTTGTCGTAGCGCAGATCGAGCCCGTGTTCGGCGCCGCAGAGGTTGACCCGGCGGGCGAGACCCGCGTTGGAGCAGCTCGCCTCCTGGATCAGCTGCTGCAGACGCTCGTTGGGCTGTCGTGCGACGAGTGGTCTCGCGGCCATGGGCTTCGCCTCCCCAGCGCCCCCGGTTCCGGCCGGCGGGCGTCGACTCTGCTGCTCTGGTGCCGGCCGACGCCCGCTCGCGCAGCGGCGAAACGGCGGCGTGCCGACTACCCGGCCAGTGAAGGAACTTGAGGCCAGGTTAGCGATCAACGACACCATCGGGATACCCATGCGATCGACCTGTTTCCCATGCGCGCCCGGGAGAATGCTCCCGTGCGCCCCCGCTGCGCCCACCCCCGCCACCGCTCCGGCCGCCCCACCCGCGCAGGCGGGGCGCCGGTTCCGCGCCAGGTACCGCGCCAGGGCGCGCCACCCCGGGCGGCCGCGCCAGGACCGGGCGCCGACTCTTCGTGATCACCGTTTCGAGTGACATTCCACAGCGCGGCGCGTGCACCGGGAGTCGGCCCGTAACCCGCTCCAAGGCCGGTAGTTGAGCAGCACGTGGAAGAGACCCCAGGAGCCCCACGGCAGGGCAGCGACGGAAAGCCGGTTCCCCCGCTGCTGATCGAGGCGGTCCGGTACGCGGAGGAGCGCCACTGGGAGGTGGTGCCCGGCACCCACCTGGTGGACGGGGACGGGCCGCCGCGCTGCTCCTGCCAGGTGCCCGGTTGCCCGGCCCCCGGCGCCCACCCGGCGAGCCCGGACTGGCAGCGCCGGGCCAGCGCCGGCCCCGGAGTGGTGCGCCGCTGGTGGACCGAGCAGCCGGAGGCGGCGATCCTGCTGCCCACCGGCCGCTCCTTCGACGCGCTGGACGTGCCGGAGCGGGCCGGCTGCCTGGCGCTGGCCCGGATGGAGCGGATGGAGCTGCAGCTCGGCCCGGTGCTGGAGGCGCCGGCCCCGCCCGGTCAGCGCGGGCGGCGGCTGATCTTCCTGGTGCTGCCGGGCACCCTGGTGAAGCTGCCGGAGCTGCTGCGCCGGCTCGGCTGGGCGCCCGGCCGGCTGGACCTGCTCGGGCGCGGCGACGGCGACTTCATCGTGGCGCCGCCGTCCCGGATCGGCCCCTACGGCCTCACGCAGTGGGCCCGGCCGCCGTCCGCGCTCAACCGCTGGCTGCCGGACGCCACCGAGCTGATCAACCCGCTGGCCTACGCCTGCGGCCGGGAGGCCCCGGCCCCGCAGGGCGCCCAGCAGGTGGCGGCCGCCCTGCACTGACGATCCGTCACCTGAGTCGGCGTCAGACCTTCGCCGGGCAAGAAGGCTGGTCTACCCGGCCGCCGGCCCGGCAAGCCGCTCGGACGAGTGACAGGGCGGCAGGGTTGCCACCCGCTGTCCAGGGGATGAATGCTGCGGGACGCGAAAGGCCCGAACCGAGACGAAACGGACCGGGGCGGACGGACGCGGACCAGGGGCCGGAGGAGCGCCGCAGGGGACGCCTGGACGGGGAAGCCAGGCGGCGGCGGAGGGCCTCGGGAGGGACGGAGGGGTCGGGAGGGATCGGGGGCGTCGGGCCCGGCACGCGGGGACGTGCCGGGCCCGACGGCACTCCCCCGCGCCGTCGCGGACGGCCTTTGCTACGCGTGCGCCACGAAGACGTGCTGGGCGATCTCCTTGCCGAGCTCGGCCGCGTCCGTGCCGGAGCCGACCAGCAGGCCGCCGCCGGCCGGGGCGACCCGCACCGTGGCGCCCGGGCGGATACCGGCGCGGCGCAGGGTGCGCATCAGCTCCTCGTCGGTCTGGATCGGCTCGCCGATCCGGCGGACCACCACGCTGGTCCCGTCGTCGCCCGGGCGCAGGGTGTCCAGGGTGATCAGGGCGGCGTCGAAGCCCTCGCCCTCGGCCTTGGTGTCGCCCAGCTCGTCCAGGCCGGGGATCGGGTTGCCGTAGGGCGACTGGGTCGGGTGGCCGAGCATGCTGAGCACCTTGCGCTCGACCGTCTCGCTCATCACGTGCTCCCAGCGGCAGGCCTCCTCGTGCACCTGCTCCCACTCCAGGCCGATCACGTCCACCAGCAGGCACTCGGCGATCCGGTGCTTGCGCATCACCCGGACCGCCAGCCGGCGGCCCTCCTCGGTCAGCTCGAGGTGGCGGTCGCCGGCCACCCGCAGCAGGCCGTCGCGCTCCATCCGACCCACCGTCTGGCTGACCGTCGGACCGCTCTGCTCCAGCCGCTCGGCGATCCGGGCGCGCATGGGGACGATGCCCTCCTCCTCCAGCTCCAGGATGGTGCGAAGGTACATCTCAGTGGTATCGATCAGCCCAGACATCGCCGCCGGCTCCGTTCCATCGGGGTCCTCACCGTTAATTCTGACGTACGGCTCGGACAACCGAGCCGCCCCACCGGTGCTTCCCCGGCGGTTTCGTCCCTGTTGACAGCGGGCCCGTGCAGGCACCACCGTGCTCGCCGTAGCTTTCTCCACTGTTCTAGAGGGAAGATCGCGATGGACGACCTGGTCGGACAGTACTTCGAGGCCGCCGTGGCCCACCTGCGGCGGGTGCGCGAGGAGGAGGCCGGCTCGATCGACCGGGCCGCCGCGCTGCTCGCGGACGCGGTGGAGCAGGGCCGGCGGATCTTCACCTTCGGCGCCGGGCACTCCTCGCTGGCCGCCCAGGACGTGGTCTACCGGGCCGGCGGCCTGGTGGTGATCAACCTGCTGAACGTGCCGGGCATGACCGGGGTGAACGTCATGCCGGCCCAGCTGGGCAGCGCCCTGGAGCGGGTCTCCGGGCTGGCCACCGCCACCCTGGACCTGACTCCGGCCACCTCCGGCGACCTGCTCTTCGTGATCTCGCTCTCCGGCCGCCAGGTGATGCCGGTGGAGCTGGCCGCGCACGCCCGGACCCGGGGCATGCACGTGGTCGGCGTGACCTCGCTCGCCTACCCGGGCCAGGTGACCTCCAAGCACCCCTCCGGCACCTTCCTCAAGGACCACTGCGACGTGGTGCTGGACAGCAAGATCGCGGTCGGCGACCACGAGCTGAGCCACCCGGGCGCCGAGACCGGGTTCGGCTCGGTCTCCACCATCGTCACCAGCGCGCTGATGCAGTCGGTGGTCGCGAGCGCGGTGGGCAAGCTCGCCGACCGCGCCCTGAGGGGTGAAGGAAGTACGCCCCCGCTCTTCCGCTCCGGCAACGTGGACGGCGGCACGGACTGGAACGCCAAGCTGATGGCGGAGAACGCGGACCGGATCTACTACACCTTCTGAGCCGGTGCTCCTCCGAATCGCGTAGGACGGGCGCGCACGCGCCCGAAAGGCGCGTACGCGCCCTGTGCCGCGGGGCGGTGACCGCCCATACTTCGAGCAGCGGACACCACGCGCACTCGGGGGGACGGGATGGCTGCCGGTGCAGGACCCACGGAGCGGCTGCGGGAGGAGGAGCTGCTGCCGGAGCTGTTCCGGCTGGCCGACTCCGCCTCCGCGCTCGGCCAGCGCCGGGCCGTCACGCTGGCCCGCTGGCAGCTGGTGCTGCTGATCCTCGCGGCGGCGGCCGGCGCCGTCGGCCCGGCCGCGGCCGGCTGGCCGTGCGCGCTGGCCTTCCTCGGCGCCTGCGGCCTTGCGGTGCGGCTGCACCGGCAGCAGCCGCAGGCGCTCTGGTACGAGGGGCGGGCGGCCGCCGAGTCGGTGAAGACCCTGGCCTGGAAGTTCGCGGTCCGGGCCGACGCCCACCGGCCGCCGCAGCGCTCCCGGCCGGAGGACGGCGAGCCCCTCTACCGGCGGCAGCTGGCCGGCCTGCTGCGCGGCTTCCGGGACAGCTCCGCGCTGCCGGCCGGCGCGGCCGAGGCGCCGGGCCAGGTGACCGCCGCGATGCGCGCGCTGCGCGAGCAGCCGCTGGCGGTGCGCCGCGAGGTGTACCTGCGGGAGCGGCTGGAGTCCCAGCGCGACTGGTACCGGGCCAAGGCCGGCTACTGCGAGCGGGCCGGCCGGGTCGCCGAGCTGCTGGGCATCCTGCTGCCGCTGCTCGGCGCGGTGCTGGCGGTGCCGCGGGCGCTGGGCGCGCCGCGGGTGGACACCGCGGGCACGGTGGCGGCCGTGGCGGTCGCGGTGACCGCCTGGGCACAGCTGCGCCAGTACCGCCCGCTGGCCGCCGCCTACCGGCTGGCCGCCGAGGAGCTGACCCTGGCCGGCGCCCAGCTGGCCCGGCTGGACCCGGCGGCGGACGGCGCCGAGGAGCTGTGGGCCCGGCTGGCCCGGGACGCCGAGGAGGCGGTCTCCCGCGAGCACACCACCTGGCAGGCCCGCCGCGAGGTCGGGCACGGGCACTGACCCGATCCGCTTTCGACTCTCTGGAGGGCCCTTCCGTGCAGCCGCGACTTGTCATGACCCCTGAGGGTCGGACCCTGGCCGTGCAGAGCTTCGGCGACCCCGCCGGGCGGCCGGTCTTCCTGCTGCACGGCACCCCGGGCAGCCGGGTCGGGCCGACCCCGCGCCCGACCGTGCTCTACCACCTGGGCGTGCACCTGATCTCCTTCGACCGGCCCGGCTACGGCGGCTCGGACCGGCTGCGCGGGCGGCAGGTGGCGGCGGGCGCCGCCGACGTGCAGGCGATCGCCGACCAGCTGGGCCTGGACCGGTTCGCCGTGGTCGGCCGCTCCGGCGGCGCCCCGCACGCGCTGGCCTGCGGGGCGCTGCTGGCGGACCGGGTGCACCGGGTGGCGGTGCTGGTCCCGCTGGCCCCGCACGACGCCGAGGGCCTGGACTGGTACGCCGGGATGACCCCCTCCAACATCCGCGACTACCGGGCCGCCGAGCGCGACCACCTGCGGATCGCCGCCACCATGTCCCAGCGCGCCCGCCGGATCCGGGACGACCCGGCCACCCTGCTGGCCGGGCTGCGCCGGGAGCTGTCCGGCAGCGACGCGGCGGTGGTCTCGGACGCCGGCATCCGCCGGATGCTGCAGCGCAACTACCGCGAGGCGTTCCGGCAGAACGCCGACGGCTGGATCGACGACGTGCTGGCCTTCACCACCGAGTGGGGCTTCAAGGTGCAGGACATCGCTGCCGCCACCTGGCTCTGGCACGGCGCCGAGGACATGTTCTCGCCGGTCGACCACTCCCGCTGGCTGGCCGCGCACATCCCCGAGGCCACGCTCTTCCTGGAGCCGGGGGTGGCGCACTTCGGCTCCTTCCGGGTGCTCACGGCCGCCGTCAAGTGGGCAGCCGGGAGCCCCGGCTGAGTCCGCATCAGACCGGCTGCGGCTCCAGGTCGCGGTTGATCCGCTTCCAGCCCCGGGCCGAGACGGTGTTGGGGTGCTCCTCGCCGAGCTGGCGGATGAACTCGGCGACCGCCCGGCTGCGCAGCTCGGCGGCCTGGTTGACCCGGCCCTGGGCGCGCAGCGTGACCGCCAGGTTGGCCTGGCAGGCGACCGCGTCCGGGTGCTGGGCGCTGTACCGGTCGCTCAGGCCGACCAGCGCCGCGCGCTCCAGCTCCTCCGCCTCGTCCAGGCGGCCGAGGTCCCCGTAGGCGTTCGCCAGGTTGATCATCGAGTTCAGGGTGAACGGGTGCTCCGCGCCCAGCACCCGGGTCAGCGTGCCGACGGTGGCCCGGCCCAGCTCCACCGCCTCGGCCAGGCCGCCGCTGCCGCGCAGGTAGATCGCCAGGTTGTTGGCGCAGGCCAGGGTGAACGGGTGCTCGTGGCCGAAGAGCTGCTGGTGGCCGACGTAGACCTGGCGGGCCAGGTCGCGGGCCGCGTCCTTGTCGCCGCCCGCGCTGTAGTCGGCGGCCAGGTTGAGCGCGCAGGCCAGGGTGTCGGGGGCGTTCTCGCCGTACCGCTCCAGGTAGCGCTCGTAGGTCTCCTTGGTCAGCCGGCGGGCCTCCGCCTGCCGGCCGGCCTTGCGCAGCGCCACCGCCAGCGCCTTGGCGTTGCGCAGCAGCTCCGGCACGTCGATGTCCAGGGTCTCGGCGTAGGCCGCGTCCACCTCCTGGTGGACCGAGACCGAGGCCTCGTAGTCGCCCTGTTCGCGCAGGTCGCGGGCGAGGTTGGACTTGCTGGAGAGGGTGTAGGGGTGCTTGGGGCCGAGCACCAGGGCCCGCCGGTCCAGGGTGTCCTGGTCCAGCTCCAGGGCGGCGGCGCTGTCGCCGACCAGCCGGTGGTCGATGGCCAGGTTGTTGGCGATCGACAGGGTGCGCGGGTTGTCCTCGCCGAACTGCTCGCGGAACCGCTCCAGGATCTCCCGGTCCAGCTCCAGCGCCTTGGCGAACTCGCCCAGCGCCCGCCGGTCGGCGCTCAGCGAGCCGGCCGTCATCAGGGTGTACGGGTGGTGCTCGCCGAGCACCCGGCGCTGCCGCTCCAGGGTGTCCTCGTCCAGCTCCATGGCGGCCGCGTACTGGCCCTGCGAGCGCATCACGTTGGCCAGCTGGAAGCGGAGCAGCAGGGTCTGCCGGTCGTCCTCGCCGAGCTTGGCGGTCCAGGCCTCGTCCAGCAGGTGGCCGGTCCGCCGGGCCTGGATGTACTCGCCGCGCTTCCACAGGTAGCGGACCCGGTCGATCATCAGCTGCCGGGTGTCCGCCTCCTCGCAGTCGTGCGCCCGGGACGGCGACAGGTGCGGCCAGATCTCCTCGAAGGCGGGCCAGTTGGCCGGGTCGTCGGTGTCGCCGACGACCGGGCGGGCGCCGATCAGGATCCGGTGCACCTCGTGGATGGTGTCGTTCTGCTCGACGGCGGTCATCTCGGAGCGGATCACCTCCTGGACCAGCCGGTGCACCTGGATGCTGTTGGCGCCCGCGTCCACCTTGGCCAGCGCGTACCGGCCGATCGCCTGGATCACCCGGCCGAGCAGGAACTTGTCGCTCAGGCCCGGGTCGTAGGGCACCAGGGCGCGGATCATCTGGTCGCTGTAGAAGAGGTTCATCGAGATCGGCTCGGGCGCGAAGTAGGCGCACAGCTGCAGCATCCGGGCCGCGGCCGGGGACTGCCCGCGCAGCCGGGCGATCGAGACCCGCCAGGTCGCGCCGACCGTCATCGGGTAGTCCACCGGGCGCTCCAGCTCCAGCACCCGGGCGGCCTCGGTGCGCAGCGCCTCGATGTACTCGGCGACCGGGGTGCCGGTGGCCTTCAGCCAGGCGCCGGCCACCTCGACCGCCAGCGGCAGGTCGCCGACCGCCTCCGCCACCGCGTCCGCGTCCGGGCGGCCGAGCGCGCCGCCGGTGCGCCGGGTCAGGTGGTCGATGCTCTCCGGACGGGTGAAGACGTCCATGGTCAGCGCCTCGGCGGCGGTGGACCAGGCCTGGTTGCGGGAGGTGACCAGCACGTGGCCCGGGCCGCCGGGGAAGAACCGGCGGATCTCGCCGGGCTCGTCGGCGTTGTCGAAGATCAGCAGCCAGCGCTTGGCCCGCTCGCCGCGGCGCAGCGCCTCCAGCGCGATCTCCGCCGCGTGCGCCACCGGCTCGTTGGTGGAGCGGCCCATCCGGCGGGCCAGCTCGGCCAGCTGGCCCTGGATCTCCTCCTCCTGCTCGGCCGAGATCCACCAGACCAGGTCGTAGTCGGCCATGAACCGGTGCGCGTACTCCAGCGCCACCTGGGTCTTGCCGACGCCGCCGAGGCCGTAGAGGGTCTGCGGCACCGGCAGCACCGCGGTGGTGCCGCCGCCGAGCTGGTTGCGCAGCCGCTCCAGCACCTCGGCCCGGCCGGTGAAGTAGGTGTTGCGCGGCGGCACGTTCCAGATCTCCGGCTGGGTGCCGGGGAACCGCGGACCGGCCGCCGGGTCGATGGTCGGCAGCTCCTCCCGGCCCAGCGCCTTGACCAGGGCGGCCAGCGCCTGCGGCTCCTTGAGGTTGACCAGGTCCACCGGGTTGCGGCTGCTGAACGGCGCGGCCAGCGGGGTGGAACCGACCCGGACCGGGATCAGCTGGCGCCGGGTGCCGGACGGGTCGGAGCCGGCCACCGACTCCCAGAGCGCCCGGGCCTGCGGCGAGCGCAGGTAGGCGGGCGAGAGCACGGCGACGGTGCGGAAGGCGGCGTCCACCGAGCGCTCGGTCTCCAGCCGGGTGTCCGCGCCCGCGCTGACGTCCCGGGGCAGCACCCGGAAGCCGGCCGCGCCGAGCACGTACTCGATCCAGTCGGCCCACATCCGGTCCTCGGGCACGTAGCTGAGGTAGATGTCGGCGGGCACGGTCGGGCGGCGGCGGGTGAACGCCTCGATGTAGCGGGCCCGCACCTCCTCGTCCATCGCCGGCAGCGAGCTGACCTCGCCGGCGGTGATCGCGTCGGTCAGCCGCTCGCAGGCGGAGAGCATGCTGGTCGGGGTGCCGGGCTGGTCGCCGAAGGTGGCCAGGATCTCCTCGTAGGCGTAGAACGGCCGATACGGGATCTCCACCGAGCCCCAGTAGTGCACCAGTTGCTCGCCGGACAGACCGGAGGGCAGGCCGTCGAACCGGATCCGGGCCAGCGCCCGCCCGGCGTCGGCCTTCTCCTTCTCGAAGTCGTCGATCCGCATCGGCACCGGCAGGATCCGGATGCCCCGGTCCCGGTAGCGGTCGTTGATGTGCTGGGCGATCCGGGAGGCGCCGTCGATGGACTGGTCGCTGAGGGTGAAGCAGACCACCAGGTCGTCGGGCATCTGCACGGTGCAGATCTCGGCGGTGTCGGAGAGGCCGGTGCGGCTGTCGATCAGCACGTAGTCGTAGCGGCGGCGCATGTCGGCGCGCAGCGCGTCGAAGAACTGGCCGCCGTCGAACCGCTCGTAGAAGAGGTCCCAGTCCAACCCGCCCAGGGTGCCGGAGTAGTCCCGGTCCTGACGGCCCGCGGAGAGGAAGTCGATGCCGCCGCCGGGCGGGAAGCCGCCCCAGGAGAGCGGCACGGTGTGCCCGGCCACCTTGGCGAAGTCCAGGTGCCAGCCCGGGTGGTGGCCGATCCCGCGGAGCTCCTCCTGGTAGCGCTCCGGCTCCAGCAGCGCGTCCGCGTACAGCTCGGTCTCCCGCAGCGCCTCCTCCCGGTAGTCGTTGATCAGCGTCATCACGCCCGGGGCCTCGGCGAGTTCGGCCGAGTCCAGGAACGGGTGGAAGAACTTGGCCAGGCCCGGCGCCTCCAGGTCCCAGTCCACGGTGAGCACCCGGTAGCCGTTGGCCGCCAGGATCCAGGCGGTGTTGGCCAGCGCCATGGTGCGCCCGGTGCCGCCCTTGTAGGAGTAGAAGGTGACGATCCGGCCCTGCCGGTCCGCGCCGTCGGCGACCGGGGGGCGGACCGGCTGGACGGCCGGCGACTGCTCGGCCCGCGCGGAGGACGAACCGCGCCCGCCCAGTCGCAGGTTGCGCGTGGTCGTGTCGGACGTCTCAGGCATCGTCTTCTCCCCCTCGGTCGCTCTCGCGGTCCTGGTCGTCGGTGGCGGCGGGCGGGCGGCGCGGTCCGCGCGGCGGATCGCCGAACGCGCCGGTCAGTCGCGGCCGGGGCTCCCCGGTGGCGGGCGGGCGCGGCAGCGCCCGCTCCTTGAAGGCCTTCTGCGCCCGGATCGCGGCGTGCTGGAAGGCCAGGCCGAAGTCGCTGGCGGTGGGCACCCCCTCGGTGTCGATCCGGTCGCCGGCGCTCGGGCGGAACGACGGACGGGCGCCGCCGGCCCGGCGGCGCAGCACCCGGTCGGTCAGCCCGGCGAGCGCGCCGGCCTCGGCCGCGCACTGCGGGTCGTCCCGGTTCCACGGCTCGACCACGGTGACCCAGGCCGGGTTGCGGCGGGCGAACTCGGCGACCAGCGCCGCCCGGCCCGGGTCCTGCAGCACCCAGCGGTCCAGCAGCACCACGCCCGGGCCCTGCGGCTGCTCCAGCTCCATCAGGTGCTCGGCCCGGGCGTCGAACTCGTGCACGGTGGGGTTGAGGTCGCACTGCCGGGCCAGCTGGGCGGCCTTCTCGGCCAGCGTGCCGCCGGCGCCGCCGCGCACGTAGGGCTGCCAGTCGGTGCGCAGCGCCCCGTACCAGCCGGGGTCGCGGTGCTCGGGCACCTCGGAGTCCTTGAACGCGAGCACCGCGATGGTCAGCTCGTCGGCCGGCGAACGGCTCGGGAAGGCCGAGGGGTTGCTGGTGAAGTCGACCGGCTCGACCACCGGGACCACGGTCTCCAGCGCCACGTCGACGATCCGCCGGGCGATCTTGTAGACCACCTTCTCGTACAGCCCCTGGTTGTGCCGCTGGGCCATCAGCGCGTAGAGGCCGTCCTCGGTGTAGGCGCGCGGCATCGAGGAGTGGTTGTACTGCACCTCGGCGGCGACCGAGGGCAGCGCGCCCTCCCGCATGCCGACCCAGAGCACCGGCACGATCGCGGTGTTGTGGGCCGGGCCGCCGGGGGCGTTCGCGGCCCGGCGGGCGAAGGTGTACCACTCCTGCCCGCAGGGCGTGGAGCGGAACAGCCGCGGGTGGTAGAGCGGCACGAAGACCCGGCAGGTGGCCAGCGCCTCGGAGATCCGCATCGCCCAGTTGTCGCCCTGGTGCATAGTCTCGTCCATGAACCCGACCGGGTCGGCGGTGGGCAGCGGGGTCAGCTGCAGCACGGCCTCGCACAGGTCCTCGTAGAACTGGCTGACCCGCAGATTGGGGTTGCGCGAGCCGACGGCCGGCATGTGCGCGTACGACAGGAAGAAGTGCGGTTTCGCCGAGGCCGTCCGCCCGCCTTCAGCGTCGTTCACTCAGCCTCCCCCGGCGCCGGCCGTGCCTCCCCGCGGGGGGAGCGCTCCAGTGTAGGAAGGCGGCCTTCCCCGAGGGAATAGTGCCGCCGCCACCCACACCACTGATCATGCGTCAGTGCGCCGCCGACTGTCAGGAGTTTGCCCGCATCCGACCTTCCGCCCCACCCGCCGCACCCGCCACCCGCGCCTCGCCCAGCCAGGCCGTCGCCGCGTCCACCGCCGCCCGCACCGGCAGCAGCACCGCCGGCGCCCCGCCCGCCGTGCCGGTCCGGGCGAAGCCCTGCGGCAGCACCGCGCGCAGCATCGGCCCGAAGTGCCGGTCGTCCACGTCCACCCCGTCGAAGTGCACCCAGCCGCGGTCGGCGGTCCGGGCCGTGTAGCGCTTGCGCGGCGGGTCCGGGAGCCGGTACTCGGCCAGGTGCAGCACGGTGCAGCTGGTCAGCGGCGCGCCCAGCATCAGCACCTGGGCGCCGGCCCGGTAGAGCGCGCCGACCGGGGAGCGCTCGCCGAGGTGGCAGTCGAGCGCGTGACCGGCCGTCAGCTCCGGCGCGCGCGGGCCGAGCGCCGCGAAGGAGGTCTGCGGATGGGTGCTGCGCACCGCGCCCGGCGTGCGCCGCAGCTCCTCGGAGAGCCGGCCCACGGTCGGCGAGCAGGGCGTGGCGGCCGGGTCGAAGGCCGGCATCCGCGCCAGGTAGGAGGCCAGTTCGGCCGGGCCGAGGCCGGCCGTTGCCTCGGTGTGCAACCGGGAGGTGAGCGAGTTCTCCGGCGTCGCCGTGTACGCCACCAGGGTGCCGTCCGGGCCGAGCGCCGCCCGCAGCCCGGCCAGCACGGCGGCGGAGTCGCCCGCCCAGCCGGCCAGCGAGCGCAGCGCGCCGTGCACCAGCAGCACCCCGGTTCCGGGGCCCACGCCGAGATCACGCAATTCCGCCGTCAGGCGCGAGGTCGATCCGTCCATCACACCGGCTGCTCGGCGGGAGCCGGCGCGGGCTCGGCCGGCCACGGCACCCGGCGGTCCAGCGCCGTGCGCATGCCGCGCCCGAACCGCTCTCCCAGCGCGGTCAGCGAGCCGCTGCCGAGCAGGGTGTCCACCGCCCGGTCGGTGTGGCCGCGCCACAGCGCCAGCTGCTCCCGGGCGTGCTCGGCCGCCTCGCCCGCCACCCCGTCGTACGCCCGGACCCGGCCGGCCCAGAACTCGACCACCGCCAGGTGCGCGTAGCAGCCCTGGAACAGGCCCTCGAGCGGGCGCGGGTCCTCCCGCCAGGGGGCCTCGTAGAGCCGCTGGTCGGCACGGTCGAACAGGTCGTGGAAGTCCAGCACGGCGCCCAGCTTGACGTGCTGGAACTCGTGCACCAGCAGCAGCGCCAGGGCGGGCGCGGTGGCCGGCCGGGCGATCCCGACCGCGCCGAAGGCCTGCCGGGCGGCCGCACTGACGTCCCGTCCGTTCGGGCCGGAGCGCAGCGGGGTGATGGTGCTCAGGCCGGCGGCGATGCCCGCCGCGTAGGCAGGCAGGTCCCGCTGGGCCAGCTCCCAGGCCTCGCGCAGCGCACCGCTCCAGTCGGCCAGCGCCGCCTCGGTCAGCCGCTGCTCGGCCGGCCACTGGTGGCTGTCCCGGTACGGGTCCAGGTCCTCCAGCGCCACCGTCCAGCCGGGCAGCTCCACCCGGCGCACCGGCAGCCAGCGCTCGTCGCCGGGCTGGTCGAAGGCCACCTCGAAGGCCGCGCCGCCGGGCGCCCGCACCGCGAAGCCGGCCGGCCCGCCGCGCAGCACCGCCTCGCCGCTGCCGCCGACCAGCAGCCGGCCCAGGGTGGGCAGCTGCAGCTCGCCGCCGCGCACCGGCACCGGCAGCTCCTCGCTCCGCCCGGCCCGCAGCGAGGCGGCGGCGGCCAGCTCGGCCAGCGGCGCCGCCCCGTCCGCGCCCGGCTCGCGCAGGGTGCGCACCGCCCAGGCCCGGACGTACGGGTGGGCGAGCACCGCGTCCACGGCGTGCGGGGCCTCCTGGTCCAGCACGGTGAGCAGCTGCCAGGCCGCCGGGTCGGCCGCCGGGCCGACGGCGGCCAGCAGGCGCCGGGTCAGGTCGAGCTGGGCGGCGGCCAGCGCCCGCACCGTGGCGCCGTCGCCCAGGCCGAGCGCCAGCTGGTCCAGCTGCTCCTCGGCCAGCTCGGTACCGGGCCGGGTGCCGGCCGGCAGGACGGGGGCGACCCGGTCCCGGATGGTGGTGATCAGGCGCATGAGGTCTCCGCAGAAGACGGAAGGATTGTCGAAACCGGTCTCGCTGTGCCAGCGGTGTGCGTAGAGCCCGCCGCCGCAGCTGCGCACCACGGGGCAGGCCCGGCACTGCGCGCTGAGGCCCGCCAGGCCGGACTGACGGGCCATCATGCCCGGGTGCCGGGCGACCTCGTCCAGGCTGTTCGCGAAGACGTCGAAGCCGGTCGCGGGTGCGCCGTCGTAGGCCGTCTTCAGGCTGTCGGCCTGCTCGAAGCTGCCGTCGGTCTCGATCACCACCAGGTCGGCGGGGTCCAGGCCGAGCGATTCGGTGAGGCTGGAGAGGCCGAGCAGGGTGCGGCGGACCGAGTCGAAGCTGCGGACCGGGACGGGACGGCCGAGCTCCAGCCACCGCTGGTGGATCGTCAGCAGCCAGTCGGCGTAGGAGGTGTCGCCGTTCGGCTGCGGAGGCGGGGCGTCCCAGGTGGCGTGCGGGAGCAGGAAGTCGAGGTGCGGCGGGTCGAGTGCGAGCAGCGCGTCCAGCACGGCGACCGGGTCGTTGGCCGGATCGATGGTGCAGAGCAGCCCTGCGTAGAGCTCGCGGTAGCGCGGGGAGCGCAGCAGGTCGACGGCGGCCAGCACCTGGGGGTGGCTGCTGCGGCCGTCGGCGAAACGGCGGTGCCGGTCGTTGGCGGCCCGGTCGCCGTCCAGCGAGATGCCGACCTTGATCCGCTCGGCCAGGAAGAGGTCGAGGAACCGGGTGTCCAGCCGGATCCCGTTGGTGTGGATGCGCAGGTCCAGCGCGCAGCCGCCCGGCAGTTCGGCCCGTAGCGTACGGGCCGCGTGGCCCAGCAGCTCCGGACCGGCCAGCAGCGGCTCGCCGCCGTGCAGCACCACGTGCACGGCGGGGAGGCGATGGGCGCGGGCGTGCTCACCGATCCGCCGGGCCGCCTGGTCCAGCACCTCGCGGCTGACCGCCCGTGGGCGGCCGCGCCAGCTGGTGTCGGCGTGCTCGTAGACGTAGCAGTGGTCGCAGGCCAGGTCGCAGCGACTGTGCACCTTGAGCACGAACTGCGCGAACGGCACCAGCACGGGGTCACGCACCAGGCGGCTGTGGGTCGGTCAGATGTCGGGTGTCGGAGGTCAGATGGAGGAGTTGAACGCGGCGACCGAAACCTGGCCCGACTCCCCACCGGGCAGGGCCCGGTGCAGGGCTGCCGTCAGCTCGGCGGCACCGAGCGCGGCCAGCTGGTCCAGCGGGATCCGGGCATCGGCCTGCGCGCCGGCGTGCTCGGTGGACTCGGCAGTCAGGACAGTGGTCATGGCGTCAGATCCTCTTCAGGGAGAGATGCGATTCAACCGCACCCGGTGTGGGTAAAGGTAGCCCGCCCGGAGCGCCATAGCATGCCGCTCGGCGACCGCCCGAGGGGCTTTCGACGCCGGTGCGGGTCCGCATGGTGGCCGCGAACTGCGCCGACCTGCGGCGGCGCGAAGAGGATGGCCCGATCCGACCATCGAAGATCACCCGGTGGGGCTAGGCCGAATCGCGTAGACGACGGGAACTTTCGGCGCGCCGCGTCTACTGGGGCGGGTTGTCTTCGTCCATCGCCTGGTTCGCCTCCCGCCGCTCCTCGTGACGGCCGAGCCGGTTCAGCGCCTCGACCCGGGTGGTGGCAAGCGCCACCAGGAGCCGGGCCTCGGCCGGGTCGGACTGCCGGTCCCGCCACTCCCGGAACGCCGCGCGGTCCGTCACCACCCGCAGGTCCCGATCACCGGTCCCGATCACGATCGCGTCCTCCACCTCGGCCAGCGCCTCGGCCGCCCGCCCCAACCGCAGCTTCACCTGGGCGCGACGGCCCAGGGCCCAGGCGTCGGACGGGTTGTGCTCGACCACCACGTCGTAGTCGGCCAGCGCCTCCTCCAGCCGCCCGAGCTTCACCAGGCAGTCGGCCCGCGAGTCCCGGGCCCAGAGCCGGCTCCGCTCGTCTCCGGTCTCCAGCGCGAGTGCGTAGTCCTCCAGCGCCTTCTGGTCGCGGCCCCACGCATGCTGCAGGCGGCCGCGGTTGGTGATCGACCAGCCGTAGGAGGGGTCGATCACCAGGGCCCGCTGGTAGCAGGCCAGCGCCTCCTCGTAGCGGCCGGCCCGGTGCAGGGTCTGGCCGCGGGCGTCCATCAGCCAGGCGTCGTCGGGCCGGAGGGTGACGGCGAGCGCGAGGTCGGTGAGCGAGGCCTCGTAGTCCCCGAGGTCGCGGTACACCTCACCGCGCAGGCCCAGCACCCAGGCGCGGCGGCTGTCCAGCTTGAGACTCGCGTCCAAGTCGCGCAGGGCTTCGGCGAGTTCGCGGCGGTCACGGTGCACCCGGCCGCGCTCGCCGAGCGCCCAGGCGTCGTCGGGGCCGAGGCGGATCCGGCGGTCGAGGCAGACGAGCGCGGCGTCGAGGTCGCCGAGTTCGCGGTGGACCAGGGCCAACTCGCCCAGGCCCCAGGGGTCGTCGGGCTTGGCTTCCAGCCGGCGCCGCAGGGTGTCGAGGGCGGCCTGGAACTCTCCACGGGCGCGCTGCAGGAGGGAGAGCTCGCCGAGCGTCCACGGGTCCTCGGGGTCCTGCTGGAGGCGCCGGTCGAGGTCGGTCTGCGCCTCGTCGAGTCGTCCCGCCGCGCGGTGGATCCTGGCCCGTTCGCCGAGCGCCCAGGGGTCGTCGGGGGCGACGGCGAGGAGGTGGTCCAGGTCGGCGAGGGCCGCTTCGTCCTCGTCCGCCTCGCGGAGGTACGGAACACGGAGTCGCAGGGCCCACTCGGCGTCCGGCTCGTGGGTGAGGTAGGCGTTGAGGTCGGCGATCGCCTCCTCGCGCAGGCCGAGTTCGCCGAGGATCAGCGCACGGCGGCCGAGCGCCCAGGTGTCGGCGGGGTCGAGTCGGAGGTTGCGCTCGATGGCGTCCAACGCGTCCGCGGTGCGGCCCATGAACCTCAGGGTCTCGGCCCGCTCACCGTGGGCACGGGCGTGGCCGGGGTCGAGGCGGATGGCCTTGTCGAGGGCTTCCAGGGACTCGTCGTGGCGGCCTTCCGCACGCATGAGGAAGGCGGCGCTCCGCAGATCGCTCGCCGTACCGGCCTCCCCGGCCAACCGGTCCCGCCGCTCCCGCAGATCGGCGTTCTCGGGATCCGCCGCGAACAGCACGTCGAGCTGCACCAGCGCCTCCGCGTACCGCCCCGCCCACTCCAGTGCGTTGGCCAGCCCCTCGCGGGCCACGGCGTTCTCCGGGTCCCGCTCCAGCGCCTCGTGGTACACGGCCATGGCAGCCTCGTTGTCGCCCGCCCGCAGGTAGGCCGCGCCCTGGGAGGTCAGCGCGGGCAGGTTCCCAGGGTCCAGCCGCCAGGCCATCGCGAACGCATCGCCGGCCCGCTGGTACTCCTGCTGCCCCATCAACGCCTCGCCGAGGGCGAACCAGTACTCCGGCTCCCCCGGTGCGGCCTGTACCGCCAGCTCCAGCGCCGACAGCTCATCCGCCGCCCGCCCCGCACGGCCCAGCATCTCGGCGATCTCCAGAAGCGGCGACGGCGACCACTCGCCGTTCCGCCGCATCGCCTCCCGCAGATCCTCCGCCGCCTGCTCCTTCTGCCCGACCCGGTACCGCACCACCGCCCGCTCCGCGAGCACCCAGGCCGCGCCCCGTGCCAACTGCAGCGCCGAGGTGAGCGCATCCAATGCCGGCCAGAGCTCGCCCAGCCCAGCCAGCGCCATCCCCTGCCCCGCCACCGCCCGCGCGTCGTTCCGATCGATCGCAGCGGCCGCGTCGAAGTCCGCCAGCGCGGACCCCGACTCGCCCAGCCGCAGGAACGCATCACCCCGGGCGATCAGCAGTTCGAGATCCGGCCCCGCCGCCAGCGCCCGGGTACACAGGTCGACTGCCTGCCGGTACTCCCGCTCGTCCAGCAACTCCCTTGCGGCCCGAGCCGCTTCCCCCACCCCCACCAGCGAGGCCGCCACCCACTCCACCTCGGCCTCCGCCCACTCCTCCTCCGGGTCACCCGCCCCCTCCACCACCGCCACCGGCGCCCCCAGCCCCGACCACGGCGTCCCGCCCTCCCCCTCCCCCGCCGCCAGCAGCGCCCGCGCCGCCACCGTCGACTGCTCCTGCCGCGCCAGGTACGCGCTCACCAGCTCCCGCGTCCGCGCCCCCTCCGCCCGCCCGATGGTGCGGCGCAGCAGCGGCACCGTCTCCGGGTCCAGCCCGTAGGTCCGCCGTGCCACCGGCAGGCGCCCCGCCTCCTCCGGGTCCTCCGCCCGCAGCAGCCCCGAGGTGAAGACCTCCGCCAGCTGCGCCAGCCCCGCCCCCGGCGCCACCGCCTGCTGCACCAGCCGCATCAGCGGGATCGTCAGCGGCGCCACCTCCGCCAGGTGCGCGGCCAGCAGCCGGGTCGGCTCGTCGGCAGAGCCCAGGAAGTGACGGAGCAGCACCTCCGGCTCGACCTCTTCGTACTCCTCCTCCCACACCTCCACCCCGCCGTCGACCCGCGCCACCGGCAGCACCCGTCCCCGCCGCGCCTGCCCCACCGCGCCGGCCCAGCTCCGCAGCGCGCCGTCCGCCAGCAGCTCCGCCACGGGCACCACCCCACCGCCCGGCTGCGGATACACCTCCCGCCGGACCGCCAGCCCGCCCCCGCCCCACAGCTCCTCCGGCAGCACCTGCAGCACGCCGACCCGCCCCCGCCGCGCCCAGCCCGCCAGCTGCCGCTGGGCGACGCCGCTGAGCCAGGCCTCGCCGACCCCGTCCGTCAGCACCAGCACCAGCCGCCGCGGGCCGCCAGCCGGCTCGGCCGCCGGCCGGTCGCGGAAGGGCACGGCGTTGAACCGCACCCGCTCGCCCCGGTCGCTGTCCATGCCGACCACCTCGCAGCGCCGGAACACCCGCATCCGGCGCAGCAGTGCCAGCAGCTCCTCCGCCAACTCGGCCCAGACCGCCATGGACTCGCCGTCGTCGACGACCAGCAGCAGCTCCAGCTCGGGCTCCTGCACGGGCGCGAGCACCACCTCGGGCAGCCGGTCGGCGAGTGCCCGAACGGTGGCGGGCGTGTCGATCCGCTGCTCGGTGCGCGAGGGCACGGTGCTGCGCAGCGCCCGCAGCGCCCGCCCGACCCGCAGCGGCGCGGGCAGTGCGCGCGGCACGGGCAGGTAGCCGTGCACGACGCCGGGCCCGAAGCCCCCCGGGTGCCCGGCCGGCGGGTACACCTCGCGGCCCCCGGCGGCGGGCTGCCGCGGCACGGGCTCGCCTTCGGGCCGTGGCGCGCCCGAGCGCTCCAGGGGCTCCGCGTGCTCCGCGGAAGGCGAGTGGTCCGGTGCGGCGGTCCACTCCCCCGCCGCCGATCCGCCCCGGGCCGGCATCCGCCCCGCGAGCCAGAGGATGTCCGCCAGTTCCTCCGGCGTCGCCTCGTACCCGGCCGCCCGCAGCGCCTCCCGCAGCGCGTCCGCGATCACCTCGCCGCCTCCACCGGCGGCCCGGCGGCCTCCGCGTCCAGCGGCCGCAGCACGGCGTGCAGCGCCTCGGCGCTCAGCGGAACTCCGCGCAGCCGCAGGTGGATCGCGTTGAGCAGCTGGTCGGTGGCCTGCCGGTGCTGCTCCGCGGAGAGCGCGAACTCGCTGATCATGTCGGCGATGTCGGCCCGCACCGGTCCGTCCACGCCGGTCAGCCGCTCGCCGAACTGGGCCCGGACGATGGCGTCCAGGTGCTCCCGGTCGGGGTGCCGCAGGTCGAGCTGGACGCAGCGGCGCAGGAAGGCCGGGGAGAAGTCGCGCTCACCGTTGCTGGTGATCACCACCACCGGGAACTCCCGGCAGTGCAGCCAGCCGCCGGTGATCTCCCGGGTGGCGGGGGCCCGGCCGGCCTCGGCGGCGGGCACGGTGAGCCGCACCCGGGCGGTGTGCCCGGTGTCCTCGCCGGCGTCCCGGCTGAGTTCGGGGATCTCGAAGGCCCCGTCCTCCAGCACCGTGAGCAGGTCGCTGGGCAGGTCGAAGTCGCCCTTGTCCAGCTCGTCGATCAGCAGCACCCGGGGCCTGCCGGCCTCGGCGGCGAGCGCGGTGCCGAGCGGTCCGAGGGTGATGTACTCGGGCAGCTCGCGGGGGCGGTCGGCCAGGTTGGCGTCCCGCAGCCGCCCGACCGCGTCGTAGCGGTAGAGCGCCTCGGCCAGCGTGGAGCGGGAGTTGACGGGCCAGCGGAGCACCTCGCCGAGCCCCAGCTGCCGGGCCACCTCCTCGGCCAGCGAGGACTTGCCGACGCCGGGGAAGCCGGTGACCAGCAGCGGCCGCCGCAGGTGCAGCGCGGCGTTGACCACCTCCGCATCGCCCGGGCGCACGATGTAGCGCGGACGCGGGCGCGGCCCGGCGCCGAACTGCCGCCAGGGCGGCCCGGGCGGCAGTGCCACCGGTGCGCCGGGGCTCGCCACCGCGTCGCCCGTCGGGTCGGTGGGCCGGAACAGCTCCCAGGTGCCGCCGTCGGTCGTCATCTCCGCATCCTCCTTCTGGGCGAGTGGAGCCAGCGCGGTTCGGGCGGCATCCGCTCTGCGTCGTCGCTTACGACTATCACCGAGTCCGCCCCCTGCACAGGGGTGATCCGCTCCGGGCGAACCCGGGCGGGCAGCTCGGCCAGGGCGGCGCCGCCCAGGAGTTGACGGGTGCTCGGCCGGTCGGCACCGCCGCCGCGCCAGACCGTGACCACGGGGACGCCCCGGGTGACGCAGAGGTCCAGGGCGGCGCGCTGCTCGGCCAGCGCGCCGAGCAGTTCGACACCCGCCGCCAGCGGCAGCCGGTCCAGTTCGGCGGCCAGCGCGGACGGGCCGTCGGCCGGGTGGTGGCTGATCCAGCGGCCCTCGGGAGCCTCCGCCGCGTAGAGCTGCCGGCTGCGCCGGCGCCATTCGCCCTGGCTGGGCCGCGGACGGCGCAGCCGCACCCGGGCGTCCGCGCCGGCGCCCAGCGGCGGGCCGCCGGCCGGCACGGGCAGCAGTTCGACGGGCAGGTCGACCCGGTCGGCGGGCAGCAGGAACTCGACCGGCCGGTCCGGCTCCAGGCGTGCGGCCAGCAGTGCGCCGACCTCCTGCTCCACCCCGGCCCAGTCGGTGCTCCGCCGGTGCTCCTCGGCGGCCCGCAGCTCGCGGTAGTCGGCCAGCGCGTCGCCCGCCCAGGCGTGCCAGCGGAACCCGCCGTCCGCCTCGACCACCTCGACCACCAGCGATCCGGCGCACCGCCCGGCCGCCTCGAGCAGCCGCCGGGCCTGCTCGCGCAGCCGCCCGGGCTCCACCGCCAGCCGCGCGCAGAGCCGCCCGCACCACCCGGTGAGCCCCCGGGCGCCCTCGCCCACCGCGGCGGCGACCGCTGCCAGGTACTCCAGCAGTACCGGCACCGGGCCGACCGGGCCGGGCGCCTCCAGGGCCCGGACGATCCGCTCGGCCGAGGCCTCGCCGGCCGGCTGCCGCTCCCAGTGCTCGCGCCACTCGTGCCGCAGCCCGAGCAGGCCGAGCAGCCCCGCGACCGGCACCGGCGCCAGCAGCTCCAGCAGCTCCCGGTGCTCCTGCCGGGTCAGGTACTCGTCGCCGATCTGCGCGACCCGGTCCCACAGCTCCCGGCAGTCGTCGGCGGCGGGCCGGCCGGGGCCGAGCCGGTCGAGCAGCGCCTCGACCACGGTGGGCAGGCCGTGCGCGTCGTGCCGGGCGGCGAAGACCAGCTGGGGGATCCCGTCACCGGCCCAGCCCGCCAGCTCCAGCCCGCCGGTGCGCAGTTCGGCGAGGACCGGGCGCAGCCCGTCGGCGGGCAGCCAGGGCGCCAGGGACTCCTGCAGCCGCTCCTCGGCCCGGGTCGGCGCGTACCGCCAGGTGCTGGCCCAGCGGTCCAGCGGGCCGGCGACGGTGTCGCGCTCGTGCGGCCAGTTGAACCGCTGGTAGCCGGGCAGCTGGGCGTCGTAGGCGTGCCAGCCGCGGGTCTTGAAGAGCTCGCCGAACCGGTCGTCCAGCGCCTCCTGGAGCAGGCTGGGCCGCATCACCAGCCGGTCGCCGAGCACCGCGAGCAGTTCGCGCGGGAGCCGGCCGGCGGGCTCGCCCGGCTGCCGGTCCCGGTCGGGCACGGTCCAGGCGGCCCGTCCGGGGCCGGCGGCCTGGATCGCGAAGAAGCCCCGGTCGGGGACGACCTCCACCGGGTCGATCCGGACCGGCAGCGGCTTGGTCCGCACGCTGTTGGCCGGCTGCTGGTCCGCGCAGGCGTTGAGCACCAGCACCACCAGCCCGACCGAGAGCCCCACCTGGTCGGAGAGCAGGGCCTGTTGCAGTTCGGCGGCGCCGATGGTGCGCAGCACCCCCCGCCGGGAGCCGGGCAGCAGCAGCTGGTGCCGCCCCTGGTCGTCGAGCATGCCGTGGCCGGAGAAGAAGACCCAGAGCAGGTCGCCGGCGGCGTCCCGGAGCTGGTCGCCGAGGAAGTCGGCCAGCTCCTCGGGGCTGGCCAGCCCGGCGACGCCGGCCGGCAGTCCGGGCTGGCTGCGGGTGCGCCGGGGCGCGGTGAAGACGGTGATCTGCTCGCGCGGCACCCGGCAGCGGATCAGCCAGTCGACCACGGCGAGCGCGTCGGTGTGCGGGCCGTCGGTGTTCCACAGGGCGTCGCCGTACTCCTCGGCGGCCACCACCAGGGCGTGGGTGCGGGCCGGGTCGACCGGCGGGCCGCTCACCCCAGGACGTCCTTCACCAGCCAGTCGTAGAAGGGCCGGTGGTCCCAGAGCGCGGTGTGCGCGCGCAGCAGCGGCCGTCCGGTGTCGAACTGGCGGTCCGTCACCCGGTCGGGGCCGAAGACGGCCTCGGCGGCGTAGCCGAGCGGGTCGCGCGGGTCGAAGGCGTTGAACCAGCGGGCCGGGAAGTGGGCGGGCAGCGGCTGGTCGGCGCGGAGCGAGACCAGGGCGTCGATCTCGTAGAGGAACGGCGCCTGGGAGGCGAAGGTGACCAGCGCCGAGACCCGGTCGGCCAGGTCGCGCTCGATCAGCAGGTCCACGCTGGCCACTCCGCCGAGGCTGTGGGCGACCAGCACCACGGGCGGCTCGGCGTCGGCCACCGCGGCGGCGACGGCGTCCCGGATGCCGTTGCCGCGGGCCTGGTAGCGCAGGATGTCGCCGAGCGGCGGGGTGCTCTTCTCGGTCAGGCCGGGGCGGGCGGCCCGGAACCGCCAGGAGGCCAGCCGCTCGGCGCCGGTGGCGGCGGCCAGTGCGCCGAGCATCCGGCCGCCCAGGCCGAGCCGGCCGGGCGGTTCGCCGAGCGCGGTGAGGACGGCGTTGCGCAGCGGCTCCAGCGATTCGCTGTCCAGGCTGGCCCCGGCCTCGTCCCACTGCTCGTCCAGCACCAGGGCGAGCCGGGCCTCCAGGGCCCGGGCGGAGGCCTTGACCAGGTCGGCCCGCTCCAGGCCGCCGCCGTGCAGGGTGGTGACCAGCACCCGGCCGAGTTCGGCGGTGGCGGCGTCCAGGTCGGTGCGGGTCAGGCCGAGCGGGGCGAGGGCGGCCAGCACCTCCCGGTCCCCGGGCAGTTCGCGCAGCAGTCCGGCCAGCTCCCGGGCGGGGGCGGGGCCGGCGGCGCCGGGGCGGCCGCGCTCGATCAGCGCCAGCTCGCGCAGCTCGGCCCGGTAGTCGTCGAGCACGGCGGCGATCTCGAAGACGTCGGCGGCCGGGCGGTCGGGCAGCGAGCGGCCGCCGTGCCGCAGCCGGGCGCCGTGCTCGGGGCCCCAGAGGCAGGGCACCACGGTGGCGGCGGAGCCGCCGGCCTCGGCCAGGCGCGCGGTGAACCTGCCCAGGACCTGCCGGTAGCCGGCCTCCCGCACGCCGGTGCCGTGCACCACCACTATGCTCGCCACGCGTCTCTCCCCCGAGCGGTTCACCGTGTTGCGCGGTCAGGTCGGATGACCATTAGACCGGATCGCGACCCGGTTGGTGGCGGCTCCGATCGGAACTGACGATCCGGCAGCTGAAACGTGATCAGCGGCTCAGCCGGTCAGGGGCAGAGCCGTTCGACCTCCCAGCCGTCCCCGGCGGCGGTGAAGCGCAGCCGGTCGTGCAGCCGGTTGGGCCGGCCCTGCCAGAACTCCACGGTGTGCGGGACCACTCGGAAGCCGCCCCAGAACGGCGGCACCGGCACCCCCTCGCCCTCCGGGTAGCGGGCCTCCAGCTCGGCGAACCGCTGCTCCAGCACCTCGCGGGAGGCGATCGGGCTGGACTGCTCGCTGGCCCAGGCGCCGAGCTGGGAGCCGTGCGGGCGGACCCGGAAGTAGGCGGCGGTCTCGTCCCGCCCGGTGCGCTCGACCCGCCCGGCGATGATCACCTGACGGTCGATCTGGTGCCAGGGGAAGAGCAGCGAGGCGTGCGGGTTGGCCGCCAGTTCGGTGCCCTTGCGGGAGCCGTAGTTGGTGAAGAAGACGAAGCCGCGCCGGTCGTAGCCCTTGAGCAGCACGGTGCGGGAGCTGGGGCGGCCGGCGGCGTCGGCGGTGGAGAGCACCATCGCGTTGGGCTCCGTGAGGCCGACCCGCTCGGCCTGGGCGAACCACCGGCTGAACTGGGTCACCGGGTCGTCGGCGAGCTCGGTCTCGGCCAGTCCCTCCTCGGCGTACTGCCGGCGCATCCGGGCGAGGTTGGGGACGGAGGTCTGCGGCGCGTGCTGGGCGCGGTCCGGGGTCTGCACGCCAACATCATCCCGTACGACAAGCGGCGAACCATGCTCCGCCTATGGAATCTCGACATCAAGAGATATGGTGACTCGCCACCGCGAGGCCGACACCGTGTCGGAAACATGTCCGGTAGCGGCCGATTCGTACCGGAAGATCCCCGGTTCGAGCCGGGCGCGACGTGAGGCCTGGCGGTCCTCCGGGAAACATCACCGCAGTGGTGTATGGCGCAATGCACCCAGTGCCTGTCACCCTGGCACCGAGTGCCAAACACCAAACGGTCACCGGCCGTGCCGCCCCACCATGGCGGCCCGGCCCGTCACGTCACTGAGGAGCCGCGTGATGTCCGATTTCGTACCCGGGCTTGAGGGAGTAGTCGCCTTCGAGAGCGAGATCGCCGAGCCCGACCGCGAGGGCGGTGCGCTGCGCTACCGCGGCGTGGACATCGACGACCTGGTGGGCCACGTCTCCTTCGGGCACGTCTGGGGCCTGCTGGTGGACGGCAAGTTCAACCCCGGCCTGCCGGCCGCCGAGCCGTTCCCGATCCCGGTGCACTCCGGCGACATCCGGGTCGACGTGCAGTCCGCGCTCGCCATGCTCGCCCCGGTCTGGGGCCTCAAGCCGCTGCTCGACATCGACGCCGACCAGGCCCGTGACGACCTGGCCCGGGCCGCCGTGATGGCACTCTCCTACGTCGCCCAGTCCGCCCGCGGCCAGGGCCTGCCGATGGTCCCGCAGCGCGAGATCGACAAGGCCGAGACCGTGGTCGAGCGGTTCATGATCCGCTGGCGCGGCGAGCCCGACCCGAAGCACGTCAAGGCCGTCGACGCCTACTGGACCTCCGCCGCCGAGCACGGCATGAACGCCTCCACCTTCACCGCCCGGGTGATCGCCTCCACCGGCGCGGACGTGGCCGCCGCCCTCTCCGGCGCGGTCGGCGCGATGTCCGGCCCGCTGCACGGCGGTGCGCCGTCCCGGGTGCTGCACATGATCGAGGAGATCGAGCGCACCGGCGACGCCGCCGCCTACGTCCGCAAGACCCTGGACAACGGCGAGCGCCTGATGGGCTTCGGCCACCGCGTCTACCGCGCCGAGGACCCGCGCGCCCGCGTGCTGCGCCGCACCGCCAAGGAGCTCGGCGCGCCGCGCTTCGAGATCGCCGAGGCGCTGGAGAAGGCCGCGCTGGAGGAGTTGCACAACCGCCGCCCCGACCGCGTGCTCGCCACCAACGTGGAGTTCTGGGCCGCGATCATGCTGGACTTCGCCGAGGTCCCGGCGCACATGTTCACCTCGATGTTCACCTGCGCCCGCACCGCCGGCTGGTCCGCGCACATCCTGGAGCAGAAGCGCACCGGCCGCCTGGTCCGCCCGTCGGCCCGCTACATCGGCCCCGGCCCGCGCAGCCCGCGCGAGGTCGAGGGGTACGAGTCGATCGCGCACTGACACCCCGTCCGCCGCACCGCTGTCCGCCCGCCGACCGGCCGTTCGAGAGCCCATCTCAGCGGCCGGACAGCGGGCGGACACACGTGACGCGTACCAGTAGGCTGCGGCCGTGGCCCAGATTCAGATCCCCGCTGACCTCAAGCCCGCCGACGGCCGATTCGGCTGCGGGCCGTCCAAGGTGCGCCCCGAGGCCCTCAGTGCCCTCGCCGCCACCGGTACCTCCCTGCTCGGCACCTCGCACCGCCAGGCCCCGGTCAAGAACCTGGTGAAGCGCGTGCGCGAGGGCGTCTCCAGCCTCTTCTCGCTGCCCGAGGGGTACGAGGTGGTGCTCGGCAACGGCGGCTCCACCGCCTTCTGGGACATCGCCGCCCTCGGCCTGGTGCGCCAGAAGTCGCAGCACCTGAGCTTCGGCGAGTTCTCCTCGAAGTTCGCCTCCTCGGTCAAGGCCGTGCCGTGGCTGGACGACCCGAGCGTGATCAAGTCCGAGGTGGGCACCCACCCGCTGCCGGTCGCCGAGGCCGGCGTGGACGTCTACGCGCTGACCCACAACGAGACCTCCACCGGCGTGGCGATGCCGATCCGCCGCCCGGCGGGCACCGCCGGCGACGGCTCGCTGGTCCTGGTGGACGCCACCTCGGGTGCCGGCGGCCTGCCGGTGGACATCACCGAGACCGACGTCTACTACTTCGCGCCGCAGAAGTCCTTCGCCTCCGAGGGCGGGCTCTGGCTGGCCGCCTTCTCGCCGGCCGCGCTGGAGCGGGCCGCCGAGATCGCCGGCTCCGGCCGGTACATCCCGCCGTTCTTCGACCTGCCGACCGCGATCGACAACTCCTCGAAGGACCAGACGTACAACACCCCGGCCATCGCCACGCTCTTCCTGCTGGCCGACCAGCTGGAGTGGCTGAACGGCAACGGCGGGCTCGACTGGGCCGTCGCCCGTACGGCTGAATCCTCGGCCCACCTGTACGGCTGGGCGGAGAAGTCCGCGTTCGCCAACCCGTTCGTGGCCGAGCCCGCCGAACGCTCGCAGGTGGTCGGCACCATCGACTTCGACGACGCGATCGACGCGGCCGCGATCGCCAAGGCGCTGCGCGCCAACGGCATCGTGGACACCGAGCCGTACCGCAAGCTGGGCCGCAACCAGCTGCGGATCGCGATGTTCCCGGCCGTCGACCCGGCCGACGTCCAGGCGCTCACCGCCTGCATCGACTACGTGGTCGAGCAGCTCTGACGTTGGTGTGACCTGACGAGGGGCCGCCGCTCGGTTTCGAGCGGCGGCCCCTCGTCGTCGTGCTCACTCCGTCGTGCTCACTCCGTCGTGCTCACTTCGTCGCGCTCACTTGCCGAGCAGGGCGCCGATCAGCACGGCCACCAGGACCAGGCCCAGGGCTCCGGAGACGATGCGGGTACGAGTCTTGGGATCCACGGTTCCGAGGGTACCCGCCGGTCTCACATGCCCAGGAAAGAGCCCCCGGTGGCGTCCAGCACCTGGCCGGTCACCCAGCGGCCGTCCGCGGAGGCCAGGAAGGCGACCACGTCGGCGATGTCGGCCGGCTCGCCGACCCGGTCGAAGACCGAGAGCTTCGCCGCCTTGGCCCGCTCCTCCGGGTCGGCGAGCTGCGGGTTGATGTCGGTCAGCACCAGGCCGGGGGCCACCGCGTTGACGGTGATGCCGCGGGCGCCGAGCTGCTGGGCCAGGGTCAGGGTGAAGGCGTCCAGCGCGCCCTTGGTCATCGAGTAGGCGGTGATCACCGGGAAGGCGATCCTGGTCACACCTGAGGAGATGTTGACGATCCGGCCGCCGTCGCGCAGCCGGCCCAGGCCCTGCTGGACCACGAAGAACGGCGCCCTGACGTTGACCGCGAAGACCCGGTCGTAGTCCGCCTCGGCCACCTCGCCGGTCTGGCCGTAGGCGGTGATCCCGGCGTTGTTCACCAGGATGTCCAGGCCCGGCTCGACGTCGCGCTCGGCGCTGTATTCGGCGCTGTATTCGGCCAGGCCCGCGTCGAAGGCCGCCCAGAGCGCGGCCGCGTCGCCCGGCACGCCCAGCTCGGCGCCGACCGCGAAGGCCGCGCCGCCGGCCGCCTCGATCTCGGCGACGGTCTCCTTGGCGGCCTGCTCGTTGCTGCCGTAGTGCACGGCCGTCAGCGCCCCCTCGCGCGCCAGTCGCAGGGCGATGCCCTTGCCGATCCCGCGGCTGCCGCCGGTGACGAGTGCGGTCCGGCCGGTGAGTCGAGACATGGCTGTGCCCCCTGAAGTCCGTGGCTCATTTCTGTAGCGGTCGCTACGAAAAGAACCGTAGCACGCGATCTGTAGCGCTCGTTATAGAATTGGCGGCATGACTGCTTCCGGTGCCGCGCGCGGACGCCCGCGCGCCTTCGACCGCGAGGCGGCGCTCAACGCCGCCACCCTGCTGTTCTGGGAGCGCGGCTACGAGGCCACCTCGATCGCCGACCTGACCGGGGCGATGGGCATCCGGCCGCCCAGCCTCTACGCGGCCTTCGGGGACAAGCGGGCGCTCTTCACCGAGGTCGTCGCCCGCTATGCGGAGCAGTACGGCTTCGCCCGGCGCGCCCTGGACGAGGAGCCGACGGTGCGCGGCGGCATCGCCCGGATGCTGCGGGACGCCGCGCGCGAGTACACCGACCCCGGGCACCCGCACGGCTGCCTGATCATCACGGTCGGCGGCGGCTGCGCCGAGCCCGCCGTGCGGGAGGCGATGCAGGCGATCAGCGCCGCCAACCGGGCGGAGCTGGCCGCGCGGATCGCGGCCGCCGTGGCCGCCGGCGAGGAGCCGGCCGAGGCGGAACCGGAGACGCTGGCCCGGCTGGCCGCCACCGTGCTGCAGGGCATGTCGCAGCAGGCGCGGGAGGGAGCGAGCCGGGAGCAGTTGGAGGCGGTCGCGGCGGCGGCGATGCGGGCCTGGCCGACAGCCTGACCCGCCGTCAGCCCGGAGTGAGGGACCAACTGCGCAGGCGGGTGTAGCGGGCCCGGCCGGCGTGCAGGTCGCTGCGCATCAGGTGGATCGCGGGGACGGGGAACTCGGCGCCGTGGAAGGGGGTCAGTTCGTCGGCGGCGGTGCGCAGCGGCACCGGCGCGGGCTGCCGACCGGTGCGGGCGAGGGTGAGGTGGGGGTGGTAGTCGGGCGCGGCGTCCACCACACCCAGCACCTCGGCGGCCGCGACGCCCACCGAGCGGGCCAGCGCGCGCAGCGTCCAGGTCTCGCCGGCGAGACCGGCCCAGAGCACCCGCTCACCGAAGTGTCCCGCACCCGCCAGCCGCACCCGGTGCACGGGGTGGTCCTGCGCGGCCCGCGCCAGCGCCTCGCCGAGGGCGGGCAGGCGGTCCTCGGACACCTCGCCGAGGAAGGCGAGAGTGAGATGCCAGCCGTCGCGGGTGGTCCAGCGCAGGGCGTCCATCCCGGGGCGGGCGCGCAGCGGGGCCACGGCGGCGTCCAGCTCGGCCAGCACCGCGGGGGGCGGCAGGACGGCGACGAAGAGCCTCATGGATCCATTGTCCCGCAACCGCGCGGGCGGGCAGTGATCAGGAGGCGTTGAGGGTGGAGGTCTTGAGGCCGAGGAGGAAGGCGGAGAAGGAGGAGGAAGGGAAGGTGAGGAAGGGGCCGGCGGGGTCCTTGGAGTCACGCACGGGGACGAGGCCGAGGGAAGCGGACTGTGGGGCGCACTCGACGCAGGTACCGCCGTTGGCTTCCGAGTAGCTGCTCTTGATCCACGGGATGCTCATCACCGACCGGTCCTTCCATGACACTTCGGATGAACTCAGCAGACTCAGCCTGCGGTAGAGCCTGCGCCCGTAGGAAATCATACTCATCGACAACTCGACTGACCTGGCTCGCACCTTCGATGATGTGCCCCTGCCCGAGGCTCTCCGAGTAAGCCACCCTCCGCCCGGTGGGACGATCAAGAATCGTCATGGGACGCATGAGAACCCTGGTCACCTCTCCTCTCCCGAACGGCAGGATCTGGAGCACGACCTGAGGCGAGCTCATCATCTCGAGCAAGTGCCGACACTGGAGTCGCATCACCGTCTGGTCACCCACAACACGCCAGAGAGCCGCCTCCTCGATGACACTCACCAGTTTGGGCCCCCCGCTCCTGAAGACCTTGGCGACCCGATCCAGCCGGTCCTGCATACGAGCATCGATCTGATCGGCACTCTCCATGGGGTTGCCCGCGGTGAAGAGAGCGCGCATGTATGCCTCGCACTGAAGCAAGCCCGGCATCCGTCCCATGGAGAAGTCATAGATCCGGAGCGCCTGCGCCTCCATCTTCAGATAGGCCTTGAAAGCGTCCCAGTTGGGGTGCCTCTGCGACAGAAAGGGCTCCGCCAGCTTGAAGGCCGCCAGCAGGATCCCGTTGGCCTTCAGCACCTCGTCCAACAGCTTCGCCCAGCGCTCGTCGGGCTGCACCTTGCCCAGCTCCAGGTTGCTGATCATCGTCTGGTGCGCCTTCACCAGATCCGCGACCTGCGTCTGCGTCAGCCCAAGCGCCTCTCGGAACATCTTGAGCAACGTGCCCCAGGTGACGGGGCCCTCGTCTTCGATCCCGGCATCCATGAGATCCAGATGCAGCGCCACTGACGCCCCCTCAAGTGTCTTCTTGCCCCTCTTATGCAACCGCTTGTGACGCCAGCATCACAGCCCGACACTAATCACGCAGCCGAATCGACGAACTCCACCCGATTCATCCTGCTCTGCACCCCTTCGCCCCTCACGGAAAGTCATCCCCCATGCCCCTCCCCGCCCCCTCCCCCGAGGACCGCGGGCTCCCGGAGTGCCGCTGTCCCGCCAACTGCGGCGGACACCCCGAGCTCTTCACGCGCCTCACCCCCGCCTACCCGAGCGCCACCGCCGAGGGCTCGACCCCGCCCGAGCTCCCCTACAACCCCCGCCAGCGCGGGGAGTTGATCTACGACAACCTCAACCAGCGGTCCGGCGCATTCATGGACCGCAACCGCCAGCTCGTCTACCTGCGCCCGGAGCGCGGGGGCCAGGAATGGGAGGTCGACGCCAAGTGGCTGACGAAGTCCGCACCGTGATGCCCAGCATCCGTCAGGCCCGCGCAGCGGTGGAGCACCTGGAGGACGTCCTCGCCGACCGGGAAGTCGACCTGAACGACCTCTCCGTCGGCTTCACCATCAGCCCCACGGGAGTGGTCCTGATCCAGTTCCGGCCCCTGCTCCCCACCGAGATCATCCTCCTCGCCGAGGCCCTGCGAGAGTGACGCCCAAAGTCGATCCACCCGACTTCACCCGCGCTCGCACCAGGGCCTACGCGATCTCCCTCGCCGCCCTGCTTCCCGTCGCCGCCGTCCTCCTCGCCCTTCACCCCCGCTGACCACTCACTGCAGCCGACTGCGGGCCGCCTCGATCTCGCGCCGAGCACCGGCTCCGAAGACGGCCTGCCCCCGTAGTGCAGCGAAGGCGCGGGCGAAGTACGCGATGTTCTCAGGCCTCGACGTCTGGAATGCACCCGACCAGAACTCCTGCTTGAGCAGGCTCTCGTCGAACAGATAAAAGCCCTCCCCTGGGTAGAGCGATCGCTCCCGCCCCTGCGGGATGATCCCGACCGACACGTACGGTAGCTTCAACACCTCTAGTAAATAGTCGAGTTGCCCACCCATCACCGATGCTCCGCCCGTGTTGTTCGTCAGCGCGGAGGCTTCCAGCACGAATGAGAACACCGGCGCTCCCGTACCGAGGAACCGCTTGCGGAGCATGCGGTTCCTCGCGGCTTCTTCGACATCACCCACCGGCAGGCCATGCAGCTCGGCGTGGATGGTGAACTGCGCCTTCGCGTACTCGACCGTCTGCAGGAATCCGGGGATGAACAACGACTCGTACACGCGGAGCAGCTTGGTCCTCGCGTACAGTTCCATGGCCTGGAACTGGAGACGCTTCATCCCCGGCCTGTGCCACCGTCGGTAGTCGGTCCACATCTGCTCGATCTCCCGACTCACTGCGATGAGTTCGGAGATCTGGTCATCAACTGCGCAGGCGGTTGCCCACTTTCGGATGTCGTCCTCGGTCGGGCTCTGCGTCCCGTGCTCGATCTTCGACACCTTGCTCTTGTGCCAACCGCAGCGCCGCGCGAGTTCGACGGCCGAAAGGTTGATGTCTCCGCGCAATTCCCTTAGTTGAGTCCCGAAGGCGCGCTTCGCGGACTCGGACGGCTCTTGGTCCGACATGCTGTCAGGGCTTGTACGTGCCGTTGGGGATGCCAAGCGACCAGGCCCGCTCGAATGCATCGGTGCAGAAGCCGACCACTGCCGGATCGGTCGAGAGCTGGATGCCGGCCTGCCGGTCGTCTCCTCCGAGCAGGTTGAAAACCACCATGTCATCGCGGATCAGGCAGTCGTTCCCCGGCAACGGCACCGCCGACACGAGCGATCGCGGGAGCCACCGCAGACGCTCTTCTGGGTCAGCCAACTCGACCGCCATCCGCTGGTACTCCGAGAGAGGTTCAGAAACCACACGGACTCGCCGATAGGGGAACCCGGCGGCAGCCTTCCCCGTCAGGAACGCCCGATGCCCGCGCATCGTCTCCTCGACCATCGCACGGTCGCCGGAACGCCACGCATCGAACAGTGGGCGGTCCACCTCGTAGAAGTCCCGCAGTTCCAGCTTGCGGACCTCCTGGGCGGGTTCTCCGAACAGCAGCTCAATTCGGCGCGACGCCGAGATCAATTCCATAGCGCTCCCTGACGTACTTCCGCACGAACACATCCATGGTCCGCCCGGACATCTCCCCGAACGTCTCGTCCTCGGCCAGCGCGACGAGCTGCTCCCGCACCTTCGTGCCACGCCTCTTCAACTGGACGATCCAGGAGCCGCGGTCGGTCTCGTAGAACGTCTCGCACTCCACGCCGCCCTGTGAATTCGGGTCCGTACAGAAAAACGTGGCGGTCAAGTCGTCGCCATCGCTGCCGTGTTGCCGCATCTCGCTCCCCTCGATCCGGCCGTTCACCGGCTCCGACCATCGCCCCACGAACGCCCCGCGGTCAAGCACCCCGCGAGTGTCGAAGTCGGCTGCCGCAACTATGAGCAACTTCGTTGAGTTCCGCCTGCCGACGCCCGTACGGTCAGCATCACTTCCCCGCGGAATTGGAGGAGGAGACCACCATGAACCGCGCCACCCCAACGCCGGCGCCACCTGGCCCGGGGCCGATGCCTCCCGACGGCGACACGGCCTGACGTTCCACCCGACCATCAACCGGAGAGGAGCCCGCCGATGAGCGGAAAGCACGGAGACGGCAAGGGCGGCAGCGAAGGCGACAAGAGCCAGTCGCCGCGCGAGTCGGATGGCCAGTGGAACAAGCCGGTCCCGCCGGCTCCGAGCAAGTGAGCGAGTGAGCAGCGCATGCACACGTACGTGCAGTTGCTCGACGAGCTGAGCGAGTCGGGCTCTCTGAGCGCGGAGTGGCGGGGCGCGTTCGAGCGTGCCCCGCGCTCTGCCTTCGTCCCGGGCCGGATCTGGAGCCGGAGTCGCTCCAGCTGGCTGGACCGGGCCACCGACCCGGACGGCTGGGAAGCGATGGTGAACGCCGACCAGGTGGTCATCACCCAACTGGACGACGGCGACGACAACGGCCCCGGCGTGGCGACCTCCTCAGCCTCGACGCCGTCCCTGGTGGCCCGGATGCTGCACCACCTCGGCGTCACCGACGGCGATCGGGTGCTGGATATCGGCACCGGTACGGGGTGGACCGCCGCGCTGCTCTCCACACGACTGGGAGCCACCCGCGTGACCACTGTCGAGGTAGACCCGGACATCGCGGCTCAGGCCCAGGCCGCCCTGCACGCCCAAGGTTTGCTGCCCGCAGCCGCAGTCGCGGACGGACTCGCCGGCTGGGCCCGCTCGGCACCGTACGACGCCATCCACTCCACTGCCGCCGTACAGCGGCTGCCCGCCGAGTGGCTGGCCCAGACCCGCCCGGGCGGCATCATCGTGACCCCGTGGGGCACACCGTACGCCAACGCCGCGCTGCTGCGGCTCGAAGTGGCGCAGCCCGGCCTGCCCTCCCACGGCAGGTTCGTGGAGAACGCCAGTTTCATGTGGATACGCGCCCAGCGCCCGCAACAGGTCAGCAGGCCCGGCCAGGACCCTGACTCATGCCGCGCCTCCGCCATGGACCCCGATCTCGCCGTCGAACACGTCCACGCGGCGTTCGGGATCGGACTACGTCTGCCGGGCGTTCGCTACCTCCACACCTGGGAGCCCAGTGACCCGGCGGCCAGCTACCGGATGCAACTCACCGACCAGGTCGGCTCCTGGGCCTCGGTCCGGGGCGTCGACTGGCACAAGGAGGACGCCGTTCAGCAGCTCGGCGCCCGGAAGCTGTGGGACGAAGTCGAGGCGGCCCGCCGGTGGTGGGTGGAGCAAGGCAGGCCCGAGCTCACCCGCTTCGGTCTGACGGTCCATCCCGACGGACGGCAGATCGTCTGGCTCGACAGCCCCGACCAGCCTGTCCGGTGACCTGCACAGGCTCCCTCACCCGCCATCCTCGGCCCCGGTCACAGCACCGGCTCCAGCGCCCGCCCCAGACGTGCCAGCCACTCCTCGGCCGTGCCCCGGAGCCATGGGTGCCGCGCGCGGAACTCCTCCCAGTCCACCGACCACAGCGCCACCTCGTCCAACCGCATCACCTCCGCGCCCACCGCATGGCCCGGCTCCCCGCGGAGCACCCTGCGCAGCAGCCGCGGAGAGAGCTTCGTGGCGGCCGCCTCCGCGAGGAGCACGGCGTCGTAGAGGTCCTTGGCCTGCGCCCGGCCCTCCGCGGCGCAGTCGGCGCGCAGCCACAACAGCTTCCAGGCGAGCGACAGTTCACGGCTCGCGGTGCGCACGACGTTCGGCCCGGCACCGTCTCCGCGCGGTATCGCCGTCCAGACGGGAGGCGTCGGAAGCCGCTCGTCGCGGGCGAAGTCCAGCAGTACGCCGCCGGGCGGCAGGCCTTCCGCCCGCCAGGGGATGGTCAGACGGATGCCCGGGGTGTCGTACTCCGTATAGGTCCAGGTGCCGTCGTCCTTGGCGGCATCCGCATCGAGCACCAGCCCCGGCGCGGCCACCGGCCGCTGACGCACCAGGTCGAGCAGGGCCTCATGGGGCGGGCTGAGCTCCTGCTCCGCTTCGGTGAGCCAGTGCAGGCCTTCGGGCGGCACGACCGGCCGGAAACCTCCGGTGTCGAACTCCTCGAACTCCCAGATCTCGTACCGGCCGGCGCCGTCTGCCGCCTCCGGCCACTGCTGCACGACCGCCACGTCCTCCACGTACGGGTACGGGTGCTCTGGGTCGACCGGGACCAGGACGGACCGCGGGACGATCCAGTCGAGGTCCGCCGGCTCCCTCGCCTCGGCCCCCACCCAGGCCGGCATCACCATGCTCCCGCGCAGCACCAGGTCATCGCCCAGCGGGGAACCGGCGACGAGGGCCAGCAGGTGATCGAGCACGGCCCGATGCGCGATGCGCCGCTGTTCGGCCTGCTCCGGGTGGATCACCGGGTGGCCGTCGTCTCGTCGGTCCAGCCGTGGTCGCGCTGGACGGTCCTCGTGCGCACCTTGGCATTACACCAAACCCCTCATCACCACGTGCCAGGAGGAAGGCTCCCGGGGCCCGTCATCAGTGGTACATCCGGGCCGCCCGTTCCGGGTCGGAGGCGACGTTCGCCACGAAGAGCCCGAAGTCGAGGTGCTCGGCGCACCCGAGAAGTCCCGAAGGCCAGGAATCGCAGCCCTCCCCACGAAGTGCCCCCGCAGGCACCACCCAACGCCCACCACCGCCACTCCCCGCACCGAACGTCAGGCACTCCACCGTCCAACAGGCCCAGCAATTCACAGGATTACTCCCACCCGCCACTCCCGTGCGCTGACGCCGCCCCAGTTCCCGCGTCGATTGTGGCGCCTGCACTCCTGGCCCAAGCTGATGACATGTCCGCCACGAGATGGCGGTCCGGTGGAGCGGCGGAGGAGCCGACATGTCGAGTCCGGTCACGGCGTGGCCCCTGGTCGGGCGGGATCGTGAACTGCGCGGCCTGCTGGCGGTGGTGGGCGGTGAGGCCGGTGCGCCGCGGGCGGCGGTGCTGGAGGGGGCGCCCGGGACCGGGAAGAGCCGGCTGCTCGATGAACTGCTCGCGCGATGCCGGGCCGCCGGTCGCCCGGTCGAGCTCGCGCGCGCGGTGCCGGGCGACCAGGAGCTGCCGGGCGGACTTCTGTTGGCGATCCAATGGCCCTCCCCGGTATGCGAATTGGTGGAGAAGTACGTCGCCGACCTGGCGGCCGCCGAGGCCGACCCGGTGCACCGCCACCGCTGGCACCGCCGGCTCTGCGAGGCGCTGGCCGAGGCCGCCGGTGGCGGGCCGTACGCGCTGCTGCTCGACGACCTGCAGTGGGCGGACCGCGAGTCGCTGCTGCTCCTCGACCACCTGGCCGCCGCCCGGCCCACGGCCCGGCTCGCCGTGGTGCTGGCCCACCGCAGCGGCGGCAGACCCGCGGAGCTGGCCCGCAGCCTCACCGACCCGGGCACCCTGCGCGTCGCCCTCCACCCGCTGACGCCCGCCGAGGCGGCCGAGCTGCTGCCGGACTGCCCGCCGGCCCACCGCCGGCTGCTGCTCCGCACCAGCGCCGGCAATCCGCGCGACCTGCGCGTCCTCGCCGCCCTGCCTCCGGACGCCGCACAGCAGTTGGCGGAAGCCACAGCCGGCCCGGCGGACCCGGAGCTGGCCGCCGAGGTGGCGAGCCTCGCCGAGCCCGCCCGGCTCGTCCTGCGGGCCGCCGCCGCGGCCGGCGCGCAGTACGACCTCCCGCTGGTCGCCGCGGTGGCCGAACTGCCGGTCACCGTCGTCGGCGCCGCCGTGGACGACCTGGTGGCGCACGGCTGCGTCGAGGGCGCGGCCGGCCGCTACCGGTTCAGCCGCCCGCTGCTCGCCGCCACCGCCTACCGGCTGGCCGGGCCGGCCTGGCGGACCGCGGCGCACCGGCGGGCCGCCGACCACCTGCGGCGGATCGGGGCACCGCCGCCGCTCTGGGCGGCGCAGGCCGAGCACCTGGCCTACGCCGCGGGACGGGAGGACCTGGCGCGGCTGGTCGGGGTCGCCCAGCTCGCCCTGCACGACGCCCCGGCGGACAGCGCCCGCTGGCTGGCCACCGTGCTGCGGGTGCTTCCGGCCGAGGACCGCGGCACCCCGGCCGCCCTGCTCGGGCAGGCGCTCACCCTCACCGGCCGGCTCGACGAGGCCGCCGGAGTGCTGGCGCCGCTGCCCGCCCAGCCCGGCCCGCACCGGGCCGAGGCGGTGTTGGCGGCGGCCCTGGTGGAGCGGCTGCGCGGGCGGACCGATCGCGCCCACCACCTGCTGGCCGGCCTCACGACCGGGCAACAGCCACGCCCGGAGGACCGGGGACACCACTGGACCGCCCAGCTGCGGCTCGCCCGGATCGACCTGATGAACGGTCACCCGGACCGGTCCCTGACCCGGCTCGCCGCGCGGACCGAGGAACCGCCCGGCACCGACCGCACCGGCGACGGGGCCCGGCAACTGCTCCTCCGGCACACCGTCACCGCCCTCGCCCTGGTCGGCCAGGGCCAGGTGGCGGCCGCCCGCCGCGCCCTCGACCAGGCGGAGCCGCTGGTCGACGCCGCCCCCGACCGGTCCCTGCTCCAACTGCTCGGCGACCTGCCCGACCTCGGCTGGGCCGGGCTGCTGCTGGAACGGCGGCACCGGACCGCCGGCCGGATCGACCGGGCCATCGCGGTCGCCGAGCAGCACGGGCACCGCTACGTCCTCCCGCACCTGCACACCGTCCGGGCGGCGCTGCTGCTGACCACCGGCCCGCTCGACCGGGCCGTGGCCGCCGCCGACGCCGCGCTGCTGCTGGGCGGCGAGCTGGGCACCGCCGAGACGCTGGGCCTGGCCGCCGCGCTGCGGCTGCGCGCCGTGCTGTGGAGCGAGGGGCCGGCCTCGGCCGCCGCGGCGCTGGAGCTTTCGCACCGTCTGCCCGAGCCGCCGATGGCGGGCTGGCGGACGGTGGTCCGGCAGGCCCGGCTGGAGGCGGCGATCGCCTGCGGCGAGCCGGTGAGCGCCGAGCGGGCCGTCCAGCTGCTCGGCCTGGACGACGGCCGGCGCGGGCGCGATCCGCTGCCGGCCCACGGGCACGACCTCGTCGCGGCGCTCTACGCGGCGCAGGGGGACCCGGAGATGGTGGCGCGCCACGCGGAGCAGGCCGCGCGGGCCGGTGCGCTGCCCGCGGCCCGCGCGGTGGCGACGCTGACCGCGGCCCGGTCCTGGCGGGCCCGCGGCGACCTCGTGCGGGCGGCGGCCCGGGCCCGCCGCGCGGCGAGCAGGCTGACGGCCTCCGGCCTGCTGGTACGGGCCGGGCTGGCGCACCGGATGGCCGCGGAGATCGCCGAGGAGCTCGGCGACCAGGACGGCCACCGCAGCGCCGACCGCGCCGCCCGGGAGCTGTTCCACCGGGTCGGGGCGCACGCCCTCACGGCCGGTCCGGCCGCCGGCCCCGCCACCGGCCGGACCGGCGCCGACCCGCGGCTGTCCGGGCGGGAGAGCGCGGTGGCCGACCTGGTCGTGCAGGGCCTGACGAACCGTGCGATCGCCGAGCGGCTGTACCTCAGCGTGCGCACGGTCGAGTCCCACCTCACCAGCCTCTACCGCAAGCTGGGGATCCACTCGCGCGCCGCCGTGGCCCGGGCGATGGACACCGCCGTCAGCGGCTGAGCCCGGACCGGCCCCCGCGCATCGTGGGCTCCCGCAGCAGTGGACCGCGGTGTCCGCCGGGCAGGACTGCGGATACTCACGATCCCGCGCAACCACGGCCGGTCGCTAGCGTGCCTGACGCCCGGCGACCCCGCCCCGGCCGGCGAGCCGAGCCCCTGATCGGCCCCCAATCACGGAGATCCGATGACCAAGCGATTGACCACCACCCTCGCCGCGCTCGGCCTGGCCCTCGGCCTGGCCGGCCTCGGCTCGGCGCAGGCCCAGGCCGCCCCGAGCCGGCCCAACACGACCGGCCCGAACATGCTGAGCGCGGGCTCCTTCGAGGGGAGCATCGCCGGCTGGCAGAAGCTCGTCCCCGCGGGCGGGATCGTCAACTGGGCCAACTACAACACGCTGGCCGGCGCCCCCGCCCCGGCCCACGACGGCACCGGGTACCTGGCCACCAACACCAACGTCGGCGGCGGCTCGGTCTACCAGGACGTGCAGGTCAACGCCCCCGCCGGCACCTGGTACGAGGCCTCGGTCTTCCTCTCCTCGCAGAGCGGCTCCGCGAGCGGCACCTTCTGTCTCTGGAGCCTGGGCGCCACCAACACCAACACCTGCAGCGCCTACAGCGTCGACTCCTCGACCGGCTACCAGGGGTACGCCATCTACTTCCAGATGCCCCAGCCGACCAGCACACTGCGCTTCCAGATCTACCCGACGGCGAACGGCGGGACGACCGACATCGACACCGCGAGCCTGAACCTGATCTACTGATCCACCGTCCGGGGCGGGCCGCCCCCCCGCCGCCGGGGGCGGGGGGCCCCCCCGGGGGGGGGCCCCCCCCCCACCCCCCCCCCCCGGCCCGCCCCCCCCCCCCCCCCCGCGGGGGGGGGGGCGGGGCCCGGCCGCCCCCCCCCCCCCCCCCCGCCCCGGGCCCCCCCCCCCCCCCCCCCCCCCCCCCCCCCCGCCCCGCTGTCGTGTGACCCGCACCACAACCGCTCCCCCCGTGCAGCAGATCCGCCCCCGCCGCCGTCTTGAGGGCAGCAACGACAGCAAGGGGGACGCATGGTGAGCAGGGAGCGGGCCGACCCGCCCGACTTCGCCGAGTTCGTCCATCAGCGGTCCGCCGCGCTGTTCCGCACGGCATACGTGCTGACGGGCCATCGGCAGGTGGCCGAGGACCTGGTGCAGGAGGCCTTGGAGAAGGCCTGCCGGCGCTGGCGGCGGGTGGCGGCGGCCGAGTCGCCGGAGGCGTACGTCCGCCGGATCCTGGTCAACCTGGCCAACGACCGGTGGCGGCGGATCGGCCGGTCGGTCGAGCGGGTCGGCCAGGCCGACCTGGCCGGGCGGGCCGCGCCGGGCGATCCGTACCGGGTGGTCGAGCTGCGCAGCGAGCTGGTCCAGGCGCTGCACACGCTGCCGATCGGCATGCGCACCGTCGTCGTCCTGCACTACCTGCACGACATGGACCCGCTGGAGATCGCCGCCACGCTGGGCATCTCGGCGAGTTCGGTGCGCTCCCAACTCGCCCGGGGCGTGGCCAAGCTGCGCGGCTCGGCAACACTCCAGACGCAGTTCGAAGGTGCGTGATGACGATGCCCCAGGCCGGCTCCGGCACACCCGAACCCCGCTTCCGGAAGGAACTGACGCACGCCATGGAAGAGTTCTCGAACCACGCCCAACCGCCCGTCTTCGACGCCCCCGCGATGGAGGCCGGCGTCCGCCGCCGGCGCCGGCGGCTGGTGGAGGCGGGCACGGTGCTCGCGGTGCTGGTGGTCTGCGCGGGCACGGCGGTCACGCTGCAGTCCGCCTCGGGCGGCACCCCGGCGCAGGCCGACCCGGGAGCGGCCGCCCTCCCCGCCGTCACCTCGGCGCGCCCGAGCGCGAGCGCGAGCCCGACCGCGAGCCCGAGCGCGAGCGCGAGCCCGACCGCGAGCCCGAGCGCGAGCCCGACCGCCGACCCGGTCCCGAACGCCAGCGGGAGCGCGAGCAGCGGGAAGCCCGGCGACTCGTGCGTCCCGGGCTCGATCCGCCCGAGCAGCCCCCCGGCCTCCGCCCCCGGCCCGCTCCCGACCGGCAGCCCCGTGCCCACCGGCGCCGGCGCCAGTGCCTCCTCGCCCTCCCCCACCGGCACCTTCACCCCACAGCCGCAGGCCAGCTCCATCGTCCCGAACGTGATCGGCCAGACCGAGGAGAGCGCCGAGCGCACGCTCGCCGCCGCGGGCTTCAAGTTCGCGCTGACCGGCCCCGCCTGCCCGCACCTCCCCTCCGACACCGTCACCGCGCAGCAGCCCGCGGCCGGCGCAGTGGTGGTCACCGGGTTCCCCGTCCTCCTCGCCGTCAGCCCCGAAAAGCACTGACGCCCCCGCGCCTCCCGGGTGTAGACAGGACCGCATGATCATTCGAACCGGCGGTCCCGAGGACGTCCCCGCCGTCCTCGCCATGTTCGACGCCACGGTGGCCTGGCTGGCCGACCAGGGCCGCACCGGGCAGTGGGGCGACCAGCCCTGGTCGACCAGTCCGGCCCGGGTCGCCCATGTGAACGGTTACGCGACCGAGCACCTGATGCGCCTGGCCGAGGACGAGCAGGGCACGCTGCTCGGCGTCTGCGTGCTCTCCGAGCAGGTGCCCGAGCACATCCCGCCCGCCGATGCGCCCCACCTCTTCATCCGGCTGCTCGGCACGGCACGCACCCACAAGAACACCGGCATCGGTGCCGCGCTGGTCGCCGACGCCCGCGCCGAGACCGTTCGGCGCGGGCTCGGCCTGCTCCGGGTGGACTGCTACGGCGGCGACGACCGCCGGCTGGTCGCCGCCTACCGCGCCCTGGGCTTCACCGAGACCGAGCCCTTCGAGGTGGAGCGGGCGGACCTGCCGCCGTGGCCCGGCCAGGTGCTGGAGATCCGGCTCGACAACGCCTAACCGGTCAGTCGAGCGCGGCGAACATCCCCGGCTGGTACGAGCCGCCCTCGTTGTGCAGGATCACGCTCATCCGGTTGGCCGCGTTGATCAGGGCGACGACGCAGACCAGCGCGCCGACCTGGTCGTCGTCGTAGTGCTTGCGCACCTCGGCCCAGGTCTCCTCGCTGACGCCCTGAGCGGCGTCGGCCAGCCGGGTGCCCTCCTCGGCGAGGGCCAGCGCGGCCCGCTCGGCCTCGGTGAAGACGGTGGTGTGGCGCCAGGCGGCGACCAGGCTGAGCCGCAGCGCCGTCTCGCCGTCGGCGGCGGCCTCCTTGGCGTGGATGTCCACGCAGAAGCCGCAGCCGTTGAGCTGGCTGGCGCGCAGCTCCACCAGGTGCCGGGTGGTCATGGGCAGCGCGGACTCCTGGAGCGCCAGCGAGGCGTTGTAGAACCGCTTGGCGACCTTGGCGGCGGTCGGGCTGTCGAACAGGTTGAAACGGGGGCTCATGGTGTCGTCCTCACTCGTGGACTGGGCAACCGGACGAACACCAGATGCCGCCACCCGGCCGCCCGTGACAGCCCGGTGGTGTGACCCGCGCCACCCTGCGGAGGTGTCACGGCAGCACGGGACCCGGCGTCTCGTGTGCGGAACGAGCAACGACGGACCAGGAGTCGGCCATGAGCGAGCGCACCACGGACAGCACCGCCCTCGACGCGTTCACCGCGCACCGCAACCTGCTCTTCACCGTCGCCTACCAGTTGCTCGGCTCAGCCGCCGACGCGGAGGACGTGCTCCAGGAGACCTGGCTGCGCTGGTCGGGCGTCGACCAGGGCATCGTCCGCGACCAGCGCGCCTACCTGGTCCGGATCACCACCCGCCAGGCGCTGAGCCAGCTGCGCGCGCTCGGCCGCCGCAAGGAGTCCTACGTGGGCCCCTGGCTGCCCGAGCCGCTGCTGACCTCGCCCGACGTGGCCGAGCACGTCGAGCTGGCCGACAGCGTCTCGATGGCGATGCTGCTGGTGCTCGAAACCCTCACCCCGACCGAGCGGGCCGTCTTCGTGCTGCGCGAGGTGTTCGCCCTGGACTACGAGGAGATCGCCGCGGCCGTCGACCGCAAGCCCGTGACGGTCCGTCAGATCGCGCACCGCGCCCGGGTCCACGTCGCCGATCGGCGCCCCCGGGGCACCGTCTCGGCCGCCGAGCGGCAGGGCGCCATCACCGCGTTCCAACGGGCCGTGGAGACCGGCGACTTGCAGGAGCTGTTCGACCTGCTCGCCCCGGACGTGGTGCTGCTCGGCGACGGCGGCGGGCTGCGGCCGACGGTGGGGCAGCCGCTGGTCGGCGCCGAGCAGGTGACCCGCACGCTGGCCGCCGGCCTGCCCGCGCTGCTCGGCCGGGCGACGGTCCACCCGGTGCAGGTCAACGGCGGTCCGGCGCTGGCCGTCCGGGTGGGCGACCAGCTCGACCTGATCACGATGCGGATCGACGAAGGCCTGATCACCGGGCTGTACGTCGTGCGCAACCCGGAGAAGCTGACCCGGATCGCGCACGAGAACGCACTCACACTCTGACGCTCCGTCAGCTCGCCATCGGCGGGCGGCGGTCGTGCAACCTCGGCAGCCAGTGCCAGAACGCCGCCGCGAGCGACAGGGCCACGACGATCAGGGCGACCGCCGTGAGGTGCCCGCCGAGCCGCCAGACGTGACCGACGCCCAGGAGGAAGGCGAGCACGGCGATCGGGGCGCCCGCCAGCGCCCCGGCGGTCGGACCGAACCGGCCCTTCAGTGCCGCCGGTACCGCCAGGACGACCAGCGCCAGCTCCACCCCCGCGAGAGCCACCGCCAGAAGTTGGCTGTCCGTGGCGTAGTTCAGCCTCGACACCGGGCCCACGCCCAGCGCGGTGCCGAGCAGGAAGCCGCCGGTCAGCAGCCCCGCCAGGGCGGCCGATACGCGCCGGAGCGTCCACCGCCCGAGCAGGTCGCGCGGCGCGGCCAGCAGGACCAGCACCCACAGCGCCGCCGGCCCGTAGCGCAGCAGGATGTCATGGGTCAGCTGCCACACCCACATCGAGGACCACGGCTGGGAGCTCTGCGATTCCACGCCGAGCTCACCGAAGAACACCAGCACCATGCCCAGCAGTGCGGACAGCCGCGCCGCACCCCACCACCGGAACCCGGCCGCCACGGCGGCCAGCAGCAGCACCACCAGCCCCGCCTGCCCGGCCAGGAAGTCGTTCGAGGGGTTGGTGTACTCCGCCGACAGGACCTGCCCCAGGATCCCCTCCCGCAGGCTCTCCGCCATGTCCCCCACCCGCGGGGCCAGTCCGCCGCCCACCGCCGCGCCCAGCGCGAACGGCGCTACCACGGCCGCGAGTTGGGCGGGCAGCCGGGCGGAGCCGAGCCCCAGCCGCAGCCGCACCCCGTGCCCGGCCAGGTCGACCAGCTCACGGGCGGTGGCCCAGGGGCCGGCGCCCTCCGTGGCGTCGGCGAACACCGCCTCCAACTCGTCGCCCCGCTCCCAGCGGTAGGCCGCCGGGTGGAGCCCCACCGCGGTCCGCAGCCCGAACCAGACCGCCCCGTTCACGAGGCGAACCCGGGACGCGGCCGCGGGCTCCGCGCGGCGAGCCGCCGCTCGGCCTCCGCGGCGACCGAGCGCAGCCGCGCCGCCTCGGTGGCCAGCACCTCGCGCCCGCCCTCGCTGAGCGCGTAGGTGCGGCGGGCCCGCCCGTCCACCACCTCGTCGCTCTCCACCCTGACCAGCCCCTGTGCGAGCAGCCGGTCCAGTGCCCCGTAGAGCGTCCCCGTGCGCAACTTCACCCGTCCCCCCGAGATCGCGGCGACCTCCTGGATCAACGCGTACCCGTGCCGGGGCGCGTCGGCCAGCGCCGTGAGCACCAGCAGCGTGGGCTCCTGCATCGAACGATCAGCCATGGGACTACATATACCGGTGAACAGCATATGCAGTCCAGAGGCGGCTGACGCGGGATCAGCCGAAGCGGCCGTTCACGTAGTCGGCGGTGCGCGGGTCGGCGGGGCTGCCGAACATCGCGGCCGTCGGCCCGTGCTCCACGATCGCGCCCGGCGTGCCCTGCTCGGCCAGGAAGAACGCGCAGTCGTCCGAGACCCGGGCCGCCTGCTGCATGTTGTGGGTGACGATCACGATGGTCACCTCCTGCGCGAGCTCCCGGATGGTCTGCTCGATCCGCCGGGTGGAGGTCGGATCCAGCGCCGAGCAGGGCTCGTCCATCAGCAGCACCCGCGGCCGGATCGCCAGCGACCGGGCGATGCAGAGGCGCTGCTGCTGGCCGCCGGAGAGCGCGCCGCCGGGCTGGCGCAGCCGGTCGGCCACCTCGCGCCACAGGCCCGCCTTGGTCAGGCACTCCTCGACCAGCCGGTCCTTCTCGGCCCGGCCGGCCTTGGTGCCGGTGAGCTTGAGCCCGGCCAGCACGTTGTCGTAGATGGACATCGCCGGGAACGGGTTCGGCTTCTGGAACACCATGCCGATGTCGCGGCGGGCGTCGGTGAGCCGCCGGGCCGGGTCGTAGACGTCGGCGCCGTCCAGCAGCACCTCACCGGCCAGCGAGGCGCCCGGGATCAGCTCGTGCATCCGGTTCAGGGTGCGCAGGAAGGTCGACTTGCCGCAGCCGGACGGGCCGATCAGCGCCGTGACCTGCCCGGCCGGCATGGTCAGCGACACCTGCTCCAGCACCTTGCGGTCGCCGAACCAGGCGGAGACGGCGCGCGCCTCGAGCGTGCCGGCCCGGGTGGGCACGGGGGCGGACTGGGCTGCCACGGTCGTCATACGGGTCCTCTTCGGTGGTGCGGACGGTGGTGCGGGCGAGGTCAGATCAGGTTCGGCAGCAGGCGGGCGACCTGGTCGGCGACCGCCAGGCCGAGCGCGGCCAGCACGGGCACCCCGACCGCCCAGCTCTGCGCCCGCCCCCAGCGGCTGCGCAGCAGGGCGTGGCCGACCACCGCGAGCAGCAAGGCCTCGCCCCAGAGCACCAGCGGCACCCAGGCGCCCGCGTCGGTGCCCATCGAGCGCTCGGCGGCGGGCAGGGCGGCGTAGCCCAGCGGGCGCGGGTCGGAGTCCTGCACGTCGGTGACCAGGTCGGCGTCCACCAGCAGGGTGCCGGTCGGCTCGAAGGCCTGGCCGTCGCCGGTGATCAGCAGCAGCCGGCCGGCGCCGGCGGCGGGCGCGTCCGGCACCGGGTCGCCGGCCCGGCGGACGTCCAGCACCCGGAAGCTGTGGCGGCCCTGACCGGTCGTCACGGTGAAGGTCTCGCTGGCCCGCAGCTGGCCGATCGCGCCGAACGGACCGCCGAAGCCGGCCTGGCGGCCCATCAGCACGGAGGTGCCGGCCTGGCCCGGCATCGGCGAGTCGCGCCGGTGGCCGGGGCCGGAGGCGAGCACCCCGCCGCTGGTGCCCTCGCGGATCACCTCGCGCAGGCCCAGCTGCGGGATCTCCAGCAGGGCGACGGGCGTGCCGAGGGCGACCGGCTTGCCGTCGTTGTCGCGCTGGCCGATCGGGGTGGTGCCCTTGGCCAGGGTCTCGCGCAGCTCGGCGTAGCCGGTGGCGTTGTCGCGCAGGTGCTGCACGGCGCCGACCGGGCCGAGATCGAGCAGCAGGCCGAGCAGCAGGGTGGCCAGGATGGTCAGCCCGGCGGCGAACAGCTGCGCGGTGCCGAGCCGGTGGCCGTCCGACGGCGGGGTCGCGGCGGGCTGCCACGGCGCGGGGACCACCGGCGCGGCGACCGGTTCGGGTGCGGTGGTCGGGCTCATGCCCCGGCCCCGTTCGCCCGGGCACGGCGGCGGAGCAGCCGGGGCAGGCCGATCCAGCCGAGCAGGGCGGCGCCCAGGCCCATCGCCACCCAGGCCGCCACCGGGGTGCCGGGCGCGGGGCGGGCGGCGGCCGCGGGGGCGGTCCGGTTCACCGGCGGGTCGGCGGGCGCCGGGTCGGTGTCGGCGGCGTGGATCACGCCCGCCGGCGCGACGGCCGCGGCCTGCCAGGTGGTCGGCGTGGCGAAGGTCAGCACCCCGGAGAAGTCCCGTACCGAGGTCGGGCTGAGCCGTCCGTGGCAGCTGGCGGTCACCGTGTAGTCGCCGTGCAGCACGGCCACGCCCTGGCCGGTGGCGGCGGTGCGCAGGGTGTTGGTGAGCGGCAGCACGTAGCCGCCGTTGGCGGCCACCCGGTAGACGGCGGCGGGCGTGTTGCCGTTGAGCACGGAGCCTTCGGCGGGGAAGCCGGGGCCGGCGATCCGGACCGTCAGGTAGTCGGCCGCCGGGTTCGGGCAGCGGCCGGAGCTGAGCATGTCGATCGGGTCGTCATCGTGGCCGGTCGGATAGTCGAAGGCGAGCGTGCCGGGGCCGGTGACCGGACCGGGGACGGCGGAGGCGGAGTCCGCGGCGCCGGGCACGGCCGTGGGTGTCGGCGTGTCGGCGAGCGCTCGCGGCGCCCCCGCCAGGCCGGCCCCGGCCAGCGCGAGCAGCAGGAGCAGCGCTGCGCCCCCGGTAGCTGCGGCGGCCCCGGACCCGGAGGTGGCGGACCCGGACCGGGATGCGGTGGCGGGCACCGGCACGGCCACGCCGACCGGCTCCACCGCGGCGGCATCCGCTTCGGCAGCGGTCGTCGAGGGCCCGCCGCCCGTCTCCGGCCCGCCCGCCGCCGGCGGACCGGGCGGCGTCGCGGGCGGCGCCGGCCGCCGCCGGCGCCGTCGGACGAACTCCCCCAGCGCGCCCAGCACCACCAGCACGCCCAGCAGCGCCCACGGGATGCTGGCGAACCGGTGCTTGTCGGTGCTGCTGGAGAGCTTCGGGTCCTTGTCACCGGCCACCGCCAGCGGGTCCACGGTGATCCCGGCGGTCGACCAGAGCGTCGGGTAGGCACCCGAGACGTCCAGTTGGTAGCGGACGACGTTGCCGGGCAGCAGCTCCTTCAGGTCCGGGCTGCCGGGCGCGGTGGCGGGCATGCCGAACGCGTTGGTCACCCGGACCGCCTGCCTGCCGCCGAGCCGCACGTTCCCGGTGTTGGCGACGACGTAGCTGATCGTGGTGTGCCCGGAGTCCAGCGGGTCGGCGCTCGGGTGGTAGACCGTGCGCACGTCCTCCACCCGCAGCTCGGCCTTGAGGTCGCCGGCCACCCGGAGGTTGACCCGGGCGCCGACCCGCTGGTCAACCGTCACGGTGTTGCCCTTGGCGTCCTTGGTGTCCACCCGCAGCGCCACCACGATGCCGGCCGCGTGGTCGCCCGGCGAGGCGTCCGCGGGCACGGCCAGGGTGAACGGGACGACCTGCTGGGTGTGGCCGGGCAGGGTCAGGTGGTCGGTCCCGGTCTTCAGCCAACTGCCCGCCTGGGTCGACGGCTTGCCAGCGGCGAGCACGTCGTAGCCGCCGTTGTCGGTGTTGAAGGCGTCGGCCGCGTAGAGCTGCAGGGTGAGCGGCTGGTCGCTGTAGTTGCCGATCGCGACCTGGTCCTTGAGGATCGCGCCGGGCGTGGCGGAGTAGCTGAAGGCACCGCGGGTGTCCGGCTTGCCGTCGGTCGCGGGCTGGATGCCGAAGGTCTGCGCCTGCGCCGCACCGGGCTGCTGGGCGGGGGCGGGGTCGTCCGCACGGGCCGCGCCCGTGCCGGGGCCGAAGAGGAGCAGACCGGCCGTCAGGACCGGCAGCAGTCGGTGGGTCAGGGTACGGACTCGCGGCATCGCGGCACATCCTCGGACGGGCGTACGGGGTGAGGGCGTACGGAGGGGTGGCCCGACGGGGCGCCGGCCGGCGCCCCGTCGGGCCGGTGGGGCATCAGATCGCGGTCAGCGTCAGCACGCCCTGGTAGGTCCCGGCCAGCGTGGAGGTCGGGGCCAGCAGGGTGAGGTCGGCGCCGAGCTGCGCGGTGCCCAGGCCGGTCGCGGTGGCCAGGGTGCGCGAGGACTTCAGGCCCAGCGCGCCCGGGTCACCGGCGGCGACGGCGTTGGCCGGGGCGATCCGGCCACCGACGTTGACGGTCATGCCGTCGCCCTTGGAGACCAGGTTCGGGGCCCAGCCCAGGTTCTCGGCGTTGATCGCGTTGCCGTTGGAGGTGAACTGCGCGACCTGGCCGCTGCACGACCAGCCCGGCGCACCGGCGCGGGTGTCGGTGACGGTCACGGTCTGCAGCGCACCGGCGGTGGCGTAGTAGGTGCTCTTGCTGTTCAGGGTCAGCGGCGGCAGCGTCACGTTGCCGTCGGCGACGCTGATCACCAGGGCGCCGGGGGCGACGGTGGTGATCAGGTTCTCGCCCACCGGCGCCGGCGGGGTGGGCTGGCCCGGGTCCGGGGGGAGCACCACGGGGGTGATCGCCAGCGGCACCGTGGCGGAGACCGAGGCGGCGAAGGCGGTCGCGTCGGCCGGGGTGAAGGCGGCGGACAGCGAGTGGTCGCCCTCGGCCAGCGAGGTGGCGGAGTACAGCGCGGTACCGCCCGACACGGTGACCGGGGAGCCGAGCGCGGTGGTGCCGTCCATGAACTGCACGGTGCCCGCGGCGGCCGGGGAGACGGTCGCGGTCAGCTGGATGGCGGTGCCCTTGCTGGCCGAGCCCGACGGGGTGACGCCGAGCGCGGTGGTGGTCGGGGCGGCCGCCTTCGGGCTGACCGTGTAGGCGGAGGCCGCCGAGGTCGAGCCGAGGAAGTGGCTGTCCGTGGAGGTGAAGACGGCGGACAGGCTGTGCGCACCGAGCGCCAGCGCGGTGGTGCTCAGCGAGGCGGTGCCGCCCGCGACGGTCACCGGGGTGCCGAGCGCGGTGGTGCCGTCCATGAACTGCACGCTGCCCGCGGCCGCCGGGGTGACGGTGGCGGTCAGCGTGACGCTGCCGCCGACGGTGGCCGAGCCGCTCGGGGTGACGGCCAGCGCGGTGGCGGTCTGGCCCGGCGCCGGCGGGGTCACGGTGGTGGACACGTAGGCGGTGGGGCTGGTGAAGGTGATGCTGCCGACGAAGTCACCGTAGTAGGTGGCGCCGATCTTGGCCTGGCAGCGCAGGTGGAAGTCGTACTGGCCGCTCAGGGTGGTGAAGCCGTTCTTCTGCGCGAAGCTGGCCATGGTGTCGCTCAGCGGCACGTCGTAGCCACCGTTGGCGGTGGTCGTGATGCTCGACTGCGGGGTGTTCGGAGTGGCGCCGTAGCCGGCGGCCGGGAAACCCTGCCCGAAGACCAGCACCTGCAGGTTGGTGCCACCGGGGCAGGCCGCCGAGGAGACGACGTCGATCGCGGTGGTGTCCGCGCCGGAGGCCGGGTTGACGGTCAGGGTGCCGATGGTGGAGGTGTCGGCCTGCGCGGTGACCGCGGAGAGCAGGGTGACGCTGCCGGCCGCCAGCATGGTCGCCGCGCCGAGCGCGACGGTCCGCGAGATGCGGTTGAACTTCACGAGGGAGCTCGCCTTCGGGAGGTGGTTGGACTCAGCGAGGGAGGAGGGAGCGGTCCGGCGGGTCATCAGCCGGTGGTCTTCGAGGTGTCACCGCAGCTGGTGTGCACGCCGAAGCCGTACTGCTTGATGATCGCGGACTGCTGGCAGACCAGGGAGTTCGGGCCGACGAAGACGTCGCTCCACGGGCTGGTGGCGACCTTGGCGGTCGGGATCACGTTGTAGACGTCGCGGGTCGCGGCGGCACCGGGGTTCAGCAGCAGCGAGGGGACGCCGTTGATGTTGCCGAGCTGCGCGGTGCCGCGGATGTCGGCGAGCACGGTGGACTCCTGCGCGATGTACTGCGCGATGGAGAACGGCACCAGCGAGTTGGTGTCGAGGACGCGGCCGTCGTGCTCCTCGATCGGCTTGCCGCCCTTGGTGTCGCTGATGCAGGGGTAGTGGCCGGCCGCCACGTCGGCCTCGGTGATGCCGACCACGGACTCCCAGAACTTCCGGGTGCCGGAGCCGGCCTGCGGCAGCAGCGGGTGGTAGGTGTAGTTCGGGCCGGCGCCCATCAGGCCCGGGTCACAGGTGTAGATCAGGTGCAGGTCGGAGACCGCGAGGTCCATCGGCAGCGTGCTGCCGGCGGAGACCGCGTAGGTGACGCCGTCCACGGCGAACGGCACGTAGGTCAGGCTGGTCGACGCGGCGGACAGGTCCAGGCTGGAGGAGCGGGAGAAGTCCACGCAGTTGTAGGGCAGGCCCTGCTGGGCGAGCAGGGTGGTGCGGCCGGCGCCGGAGCCGTTCGGCCGGTTCAGGCCCTGGCAGTGGGTGTCGGCCTTGGTGTTGATGGTGGCCGAGCCGGTGGCGTCGTAGGAGCCGATCGCCTTCTGGCCGTTCAGCATGACCGCGTTGGAGATCGCGTTCATGACGCCCTGGGTGGTGTCCGAGCCGACACCGGCGAGCGCGCGGTAGGTCGGCTGGCCGGTCGGGTCGGCCTGGGCGGTGCCGCCACCGGCGGCGAGCAGGCCGAGGCCGGCGGCGACGGCGAGGCCCTTGGCGACGGAGTTCTTGGTCCGGTTCTTCTGCACGGGTTCTTCCTTCGAGCTGGGTCGAGGTGGTGCTGGATGAGCGGAGGGACGGGACGAACCGTGGTGCCGGCCGGGCCGCGGACCGGCTCCTGACTGGCCGTCAGGAGCGCCTGCCGCGGCTCAGCCGCGGGATCGCGAACCCCCCGGCCGCCGCGAACAGCCCGGCGACCAAGGCGCCGAGCAGGACGTAGCGGAGGCCGCCGACCGGGGTTCGCGCGGTACGGGCGGTCGACTGGGCCCGCACGATCGGGGAGAGGGTGACCACCGAATGGCTCGGGGTCGGGGAGGGGCCGGCCGGCGAGTCCGCCGCGCCGGCCGCGGGCGGGGTCGCACGGACCACCGGGGCCGCCCCCGCCGCCGGTGCGGCGGACGGCGCCGTCGCGCCGGCGGCGGTGCCGGCCAGGAAGGGCTGCGGCGGGGAGCCGCCGTCCGACGGCGCGGCACCGGCCCCGCCGGTCGCGGGCGGCGGTGGCGGCGAGCCGGATGCCGCCGGGGTGGGCGAGGCCGTGGCCGGTGCGGTGGCACCCGGGTCGGGCTTGCCCGCACCGTCCTGCACCGCCTGCGCCGCGCCGAGCAGGTGGTCGCGCATCACCTGCGGCAACGGCACGTAGCCAAAGGGCAGTTGACCGGCCGCCACACCCGGCTGCTGCCCGGCGCCGGCTGCGTAGCGCAGCAGGTCGGCGTAGGCGGCGCCGTCCTCCTGGGTGAGCGCCGAGGGCACGGTCGCGGCGTAGGTGATGAAGGTCAGCGGGTAGCCGCCGGGCACCTCGACCGCCGGGTCGATGGCCGGGCCCTGGGAGGCGGAGGCCTCGGTGAGCAGCGTCTGGTCGGTCGGCGCCTGGAACTCGCCGGCCGGGTTCTGCAGTCTGGCGGTGGTCAGCCCGAACCGGTCGGCCAGCGAGGTGGTGGTCAGGGCGATCACCCCGCGCAGGCCCTGGGCCTGCGGCGGCCCCTTCTTCAGCTGGCCGGGGATGGTGGTGGCGTCCCAGATGTTCTTGGACAGCGTGTCGCCGCGCGCGCAGGCCCGGGCGCCGTCCAGCATCGAGGCCGAGAACGGGTGCGAGTCGAAGGTGCACCACGGCGGCCGGTTGTTCGGGTCGTTCGGGAAGGCCTGGCAGTAGCCGTCCGCCTTCGGGTAGCTGTCCCGGTTGAAGTCGACCTTTCCGCCCGCGTAGTCGGGGTTGATGCTGTCGCCGTTGGGGGTCGGCGTGCCGTTCAGGTAGGCCCGCGCGTCCGGGTCGGCCAGCAGCCAGGCCCAGACCGCGGCCGTGGTGTCGGAGTCGGTCTGCGGCAGCAGCATGTCGGGGATCCCGGACGGGAAGTAGAGGCCCTGGAACTTCGGGTTGATCGCCAGGAACTCCGGGTCGGTGGTGAGGTCCCGCGGGTTCTTCGCCGGGATGCCGGGATCGCCGGGGCTGACCGCGTACTGGTAGCTCTGGGTGATCAGCTTGGCGACCAGTCGGGGCGTCAGGTTCATCTCCGGCATCCGCTGCCCGTCCAGGGCGCGCTTGTCGGCCGGGGTGAGCGAGGAGGACTGGCTCTCGACGTCGAAGGCGATGGTCAGGCCGGAGAGCGCCACCGGCGCGTAGACGGGCGTCCGTCCCGGGGTCTGCTCCGGCTGGGGCAGCGGGTAGGTCAGGTAGACCAGGCCCGGCGAGCCCGGGTCGGTCAGCTTCCGCCGGGCCTGCGTGTCGGAGAGCATCAGGTAGCTGAAGAGCTCGTTGGACTGCTGGCAGACCAGCGGCTGCCAGCGCACCATCGCCTCCGAGGCCAGCTCGGTGCCCAGGGTGGGCCGCTCCGAGCTGCCGAGCGGGCAGGAGCTGCCGACCGGTTCGAAGTGCAGCGGCACCACCAGGCGGTTCTTCCAGTTGCCGGTGGAGAGCGGCGAGGACTGCAGCATGCCGGAGTTGCCCACCGGCGGCTTGCCGTCCACCTCCAGCTCGCCGCGCGGCACGATCACCAGCCAGCACTTGCGGCCCTCGGTGAACGGTCCGGGCTGACCCGCCGGCGTCTGGCCGCAGCCCAGGCCGGGGGCCTCCTGGCCGGTCTGCATCTCGAAGAAGAGCTGGCCGGAGCCGTCGGCGTGGGTCGGCGCGTAGGGCACCTCGTTGGTGGCCTCGGCGTCGAAGTAGGAGCTGGCCGCGCCGGTCTCGGGCGGTGCGCCGCTGACCGGCGCGAACGGCACGTAGACGTTCTGGTTAGGGCTGGTCTGCTTCAGCGGCTCGGCCGGATCGACCAGTGTGCTGCCGTAGTTGAGCTGGCGGCTGGGCACGTAGCCGCCGCCCCGGGAGTCGCCCCGCAGGCCGCCGTACTGGCACTGGGTCCGGTCCGGTCCCGACGGGTCGTCACCCCAGCACTGCATGACCTCCAGGTAGTCCGTGCCGAAGGACATCGGGCTCGGCCTGGTCTGCTTGCCGCCCGTCCAGGAGACGCTGACCACCTGGTCCACCAGGTGGGTGGTCTGGGCGACCGTCACCGACAGGCCGGCGAAGTCGCCGGTGCCCTGGACGGTGACCGGCACCGGAGCGCTGCTGTCCGCCGGGGCGCTGCCGCCGATCGGCTGCGGACTGCTGGTGACGGGGTCCACCGGGATCGACGGCGAGGCCGAGTCGGTGGCCGCCACCTGCTGCGGCGGGCCGTCCGGCGCCGTGGAGAGCATCAGGCCGGCCAGCACCGCCAGCAGCGCGCCGAGCAGCGCGACGGTGCGCAGCGCCCGCCGGACGGGCGCGGCCGGGGCGGTGGCGCGCCGGGTCACCGCCGGTCCCCCCGTCCGGAGAACTTCCGGCCGAGCAGCGGCGGCAGCACGATCACCAGGCCCAGCAGCAGGGCCGAGACCGCCATCAGCGCGTGCTGGAGGCCGCTGCCGGAGGCGACGCCGATCGCCACCGGGTCGCCGGCCAGCTGGCTCTGGCCGCCGCCCGAGGAGCCGCCGCTGCCGCCGGAGCCGCCCGAGCCGCCCGAGCCGTCGCCGCCGGACCCGCCAGCCGCGGGGTCGGCCGGGTCGCCGCCCGCGCTGCCGCCGCCGGCGGCCGGGCCGCCGGCCGTACTACCGGTGCCGCCGGTGCCGCCTGACGTGCCGCCACCGGTACCGCCGGAACCGCCCGCGCCGCCCGCGCCGCCCGCGCCGCTGCCGGTCGAGCCGCCGGTACCGCCCGTGCCGCCGCTGGTACCACCGGTGCCACCGGTACCGCCCGCGCTGCCGTTCGCCTTCGTCCCGGTGCCGCCGGAGCCGGCGCCGGTGCCGCTGCCGCTGCCGCTGCCGCCGGCCGTTCCGCCTCCGCCGCCCGCCGTACCGCCCGTGCCACCGGTGCCGCCCGTCCCGCCGGTACCGCCGGTCGAGCCGCCGGTGCCCCCGCCGGGGACGGCCGCCACCGCCGTGTCGAACCGCGCCCCGCCGGTGCCGCCGGGGCACTGGCTCTGGCTGCCCTGCTTGTCGCAGGCCGGCGGCGGCGCGGCGCTGTCGGCGAACGGGTTGCTGCCGTTCGGGCCGAAGGTCGGGTTGCTGCACTGGCCCGGGTCGAACTGCCGGGCCTCGCTGCCGGGGATCTTGGCGAGCTGCTGGAACCCGGCCTGCACCAGGTTGGCGGTGAGCGGCGAGTAGCCCAGGCTGTCCGCCTGCTTCTGCCCCTCGCAGAGGAAGTAGTAGCCGAAGGCGGCCAGCGTGTGGCCCTTGTCCGCGGTGAAGGTGGTGCCGTCCGTGGAGGTGTGCACGAACATGTAGCTGTAGCTGGAGAGCGGGTAGGAGCGCGGGTCGGTGTTGTGGTAGACGCCGTCGAGCTTCTCGGTCAGGTCCGCCGCGATCTGCACCTTCTGCAGCGCCACCGAGACGCTGGGACCGGTCGGCTCCACGTAGTAGCCCGCGTCGTTGAGCACCTTGACCACCGGGAAGTTGTTGCCCCGGGCGTAGGAGTACTCGACGTAGGTGATGGTGCCGACGTTGGCGTCCTCCGCCACCGTCTTGGCCACCGCGATCGAGGTGCCGAGCGCGGGCCAGTTGCTGTCCGGCAGCAGCGGGTAGAAGGAGGTGAAGCCGCAGGGCGCGGCCCGGCCGGACCGCTTGCAGTAGTCGTTCCACAGGTCCGGCTGGGTGTTCGCCAGCCAGGCGGTGAACTGGGCCGTGGTACCGGAGCCGTCCGAACGGACCACCGGCCGCACCGGGATGGCGGGCAGCTTCAGGCCCGGGTTGTCGGCGGCCACCGCGGGGTCGTTCCAGGTGGTGACCTTGCCGGTGAAGATCTTGGCCAGGGTCGCGCTGGACAGCCGCAGGTTGGTGACCTGCTTGCCGCTGATCTTCAGGTTGTACATGAACGAGGTGCCGCCCGCGACGATCGGCAGGTAGGCCATCGGCCAGCTCGGCGCCGGGTCCACCTGGCCCTGGTCGGTCAGGCCGTAGGGGATCTCCGAGACGCCGAAGTCCACCGCGCCGGCCTTGAACTGGGCCCGGCCGTAGGAGGATCCCTGCTCGTCGTAGTAGACCGTCATGCCGTACTGCTTGACGTTGCTGGTCCAGGCGTCCAGCGCGTTGCCGCTCCAGGTGGAGCCGGCGCCGGTGATCCGGAAGTAGTTGTCGGCCATGGCCCGCGGGGTGCCGCCGAGCAGCAGGGTGGCGGCCAGGATGCCGAGGACGGTGAAGAACGCCAGGAGGCGGCGGCTGGACACCGGGGATTCCTTCCGTGCGGTTGCGGTCGGCGGCGCCACCGGGTCGGCGACCGGGTGGGCGGGGGCGGACTGGATGCGCGCCAGATCGGCGGCGGACTGCCTTGCCCGACGCGCGAGTTGACGGCCACTCAGATTCCCGGCGCCGCGTCCGCCGAGGGTCCGGGCGACCGCGAAGAGCAGCAGCACCAGGCCCAGCAGCAGTGCGGCCGCGCCGAACCCGCGGGCCACCTGGGCCGGTTCGGGGGACTTGACCAGGGTGAAGGCCATCAGCGGCAGCGAAGCCTGCGGGTCGTGGAACAGGTCGGAGTTGAGGCCCTTGTTGTAGCCGGAGCAGAGCAGCACCGGCGAGGTCTCCCCGATCCCGCGCGCCGCGGCGAGGATGATCGCGGTGGCCAGGCCGGAGCGGGAGCTGGGCAGGGTGACCGTCCAGACCGTGCGCCAGCGGCCCGCGCCCAGCGCGTAGGAGGCCTCCTTCAGCGAGGCCGGCACCAGGCGCAGCACCACGTCGGCGGCCCGGATCAGGATCGGCAGCATCATCACCGAGAGCGCGACGCCCGCCACGAAGCCGGAGCGCGGCTCCTTCAGCCCCAGCACCAGCACCGCGAAGACGAAGAGTCCGGCGAGCACCGAGGGCAGCGCCGTCATCGCCTCCACGACGGTGCGCACCAAGGCGGCGAACCGGCCCGGCACCTCGCTCAGGAAGATCGCGCAGAGCAGTCCGAGCGGGATGGTGATGGCCAGCGCCACGGTGATCTGGCTCAGCGTGCCGACCATCGCGTGCAGCGCGCCGCCCTTGGTCAGCGGGTCCAGCGGGCTGGTGACGGCCAGGTCCTGGCTGTAGAAGTTCAGGTTCCGCAGCGCCTTGAAACCCTGCGTGAAGATGTAGCCGACCATCCAGGCCAGCACCCCGAGCAGCAGTACCGCGATGGAGTGCACCACGGCGGCGGCCAGCCGGTCGCGCACCGCCGGGCCGCGCTCCTCCCGGGAGATCACCAGCGCGTACAGCGCCATGAAGGTGAGCCAGGCGCAGACCGCGAAGCCGATCGGTCCGTCGAACGGCGCGAAGCGCTGGAAGAGCAGGGCGGTGGCGGCCAGGGCGGCGGCCATCGAGCCCCAGAGCGCGTAACGGTCGCCGGGGCGCTGCCCGCCGGTGCGGCGGCGCGGCACGGCGTCGCCGCTGCCCGGCGCGGGGCGCGGCACCACGGTGGTCCGCGGCGGCTGGCTGGTGGTCACGAGGCGGCTCCGGAACGGCTGCGGGCGACCACCGCGGCGGCGGCGAAGTTCACCACGAGGGTCAGCAGGAAGAGGGCGAGCCCGGCCGCCATCAGGGCCGAGATCGCGAAGGGCGAGGAGTCCCCGTAGCGCAGCGCGATCAGCGGGGCGACCGCGCTGCCGCCGGTCTGCAGCACGTGCCAGCGGATCTCGAAGTGCATGGAGAGGATCAGGTAGACCGAGATGGTCTCGCCGAGCGCCCGGCCCAGGCCGAGCATGGTGCCGCCGATCACGCCGCCGCGGCCGAACGGCAGCACGACGGAGCGGATCATGCCCCAGCGGGTGGAGCCCAGCGCGTAGGCGCCCTCCCGCTCGCCGGCCGGGGCCTGGTCGAAGACCTCCCGCATGATCGAGCACATGATCGGCGTGATCATGAAGGCGACCACGGTGCCGGCCATCGCGCTGGAGGCCACGTAGACGGTGGGCGGGCTGAGCGGGTCGTCCGGGTCGGTGCCGGTCACCTTCAGCAGCGGGATCCAGCCGAGGTAGGTGGAGATCCACCGTGCCGTGCCGGCCAGTTGGTACTGCAGCAGGACGAAGCCCCACAGGCCGTAGACCACGCTGGGCACCGCGGCCATCAGGTCGACCAGGCCGATCAGGGTGCGCTTGAGCCGGCGCGGCGCGTACTCGCTGATGTAGAGCGCGCAGCCGAGCGCCAGCGGCAGGGCCAGCGAGACGGCGATCGCGCCGATCAGCACGGTGCCGGTCAGCACGGCGGCGATGCCGAAGTGGCCCCGGCCGGCATCCGGGTTCCACTCCTGGGTGGTGAGGAAGGAGAGGCCCGCGGTGCGCAGCGCGCCGCTCGCCCGCAGCGCCAGGTAGCCGCCGAGCGAGACCATCACGGCCAGCACCAGGGTGCCGCCGGCGCGGGCGACCAGCAGGAAGAGGCGGTCCACCAGGCTGCTCCGGGCCACCAGCGGGCGCGGGCGCTCGGCGGCCGCGGCGGCCGGGTCGCGCTGCGGGAGAGTGGTGGGGTGCGTGGTCGGGTGCGCGGTCGGGCCGGCGGTCGGATGCGTCGTCACAGGGAGCCCCGCCAGGGCCGGGGCTGCGGGCTGCCGGAGCGCTCACGGGCCGGCTCGCCGGTGTGCGCCGCGTTGAGGAAGCCCTCCAGGTTGTACTGGCACTCGCGCTGGCGGCGGTAGGAGCGGGCGGAGACGGCCAGCACCTGGTCGTCGAGTTCCAGCCGCCAGGTCCAGAGCCGGCCGTGCTCCACCAGTTGCAGCGAGGGCCGGCACTGCGGGAGCCCGCTCACCATCCGCCGGATCGCCGCCTGGCAGGACGGGACGTCGCCGAAGGATCCGTGGCTGCGGCCCAGGCTGCGGTTGTTGGCGCCGACCAGCTGCCAGACCGTCTCACTGCGGCGGATGTCGCCGAGCGCGGAGACGCTGCGGACCGCCGGTCTGCTGACGATCAGAAATCTCGGTTGCCCCATGTCGCAGTCCCGCCTCCCACGCCTGGAAAACGCCGCGCCGAGCGCATCGCGGCTGGTCGCGAGGGCGCTCGGCGATGCCGGAGCGGTGCGCTCCGTGGCCGAGAATGAACGGTCCTGGGCACGGGCGGATTCTCACACTCCGTTAAGCGAAGGCCGGACACCGTGACGATGAACGAATGGTGTCCCAGGTGGGCACGAGATGTGCACGAGGCGAAACCTTCTGACGACACGTCAGCTCCAGCAGGCGGCGGACCGGCCGCAACTGTCCAGCTGGGTACGGACGAAGGTCCGGGCACTTGGTGCCCGGACCTTCGTCACACTCTCTTGACCTTGCAACCGTCAGCAGGCGGTGGCCAGTTCCCGCTCGACACCCGTGGCGCGCGGCACGAAGGCCACCACCCGGCCGCCGTTGCCGCGGTGCAGGTCGACCTGCAGCCGCAGGTCGGCGCAGCGGGCCAGCACCAGGCCGACCGCCGCCGCGGCCAGCGCGGCGACCGCGCCGCAGGCCAGCAGGCCGATCCGCGGCCCGTAGGCGTCGGTCACCCAGCCCACCAGCGGCGCGCCGACCGGGGTGCCGCCGGTGAAGACCAGTACCAGCAGGCCCATCACCCGCCCGCGCATCTCCGGGTCGGTGGCCAGCTGCACGTAGGAGTTGACGGCGGTGTTGAAGGTCAGGCCGAAGATCCCGACCAGGGTCAGCAGCAGGGCGAAGCTCCAGTAGCCGGGTGCCACCGCCGCGACCACCTCCAGCAGGCCGAAGCCCAGCGCCGCACCGGTCAGCCAGCGCAGCCGCGGGGTGCCGCGGCGGGCCGCGAACAGCGCGCCGGCCAGCGAGCCCAACGCCATCGCGGTGTTCAGCAGGCCGTAGAGGCCGGGGCCGACGTGGAAGGTCCGGTAGGCGAAACCGGAGAGCAGGGTCGGGAAGTTGAAGCCGAAGGTCCCGATGAACCCGGCCAGCACCAGCGGCCACATCAGGTCCGGACGCTCCCTCACATACCGCAGTCCCTCGCGCAGTTGGCCCCGCTCGCGCGGAATCCGGTCCACCGGGCGCAGTTCGCCCGGCCGCATCGCCAGCAGGCCGCCGATCACGGCGGCGAAGGAGAGCGCGTTCAGCGCGAACGCCCAACCGCTGCCCACGGCGGCGATCAGCAGACCGGCCACCGCCGGGCCGACCAGCCGCGCGGTCTGGAAGTTGGCGGCGTTCAGGCTCACCGCGTTCGCCAGGTCCCGGGGACCGACCATCTCGGAGACGAAGGCCTGCCGGGTGGGCGTGTCCACCACGGTGACCAGGCCGAGCAGCAGCGCGAACAGGTAGACGTAGTACTCGGTCACCGTGCCGGTGACGGTGAGCACGGCCAGCGCGGCGGCCAGCAGGCCCATCGCGCCCTGGGTGGCGATCAGCAGGCGCCGCTTGGGCATCCGGTCGGCCAGCACCCCGCCGAAGAGGCCGAGGACGAGGGTGGGAAGGAACTGCATGGCGGTGGTGACGCCCACCGCGAACGGGCTGCCGGTCAGGCTCAGGACCAGCCAGTCCTGGGCGATCCGCTGCATCCAGCTGCCGGTGTTGCTGACGATCTGTCCGGCGAAGAAGTACCGGTAGTTGCGCACCCGCAGTGAGGAGAACATCCCTCCCGGGCGGGTGAAGCGTGCCCCTGTGGGGCCTGGCGCGGCGGTCTCGGCCGCCGCGGTGCGTTCGTCGGGGTCGCTGGTATGGCTTCCCTTGCTCATCTGGTGGGTCCTCTCGTTCGCGTCGCTCCGTGCCGATGTCCGAGCAGGGGGCCGCTAGAGGTGGGCGAGCTTGTACAGCGCGGGAGCCGCCTCCCGCACCGCCGCCCACTCCTCCTCGGTCAGCTGGGAGGCGAGCTCGGCCAGCCACGCGTTGCGCCGGCGCCGGCTCTCGTCCAGGATCTCGGCGGCCTGGTCGGTCATGCTGACCACCACCTGCCGCCGGTCCTGCGGGTGCGACTCTCGCCGCACCAGCCCCTTCTCCTCCAGCATCGCGATGATCCTGGTCATCGACGGCGGCTGCACGTGCTCCCGCCGCGCCAACTCCCCGGGAGTGGCACTCCCGCACCTGGCCAACGTGCCCAGCACCCCCATCTCGGTGGGGCTGAGCGAGTGCTCGACGTGCTGGTGGCGCAGCCGCCGGGCCAGGCGCATCACGGAGGACCGGAGCTGGCTCACGGCCGCCAGGTCCCCCTCGGACATCTCGGACATGATCCTTAGCCTACGTCATTACCCTCGCTAATTAAAAATCGTTTCACCCATGCGCCGGAGGCGCGGCCCGCAGGGGCCGCGCCTCTCCTCCTCCCGCCTCTCCCTCTCCTCCGCTCAGCGGGGGAAGGCCCGCCTGGACCGCCAGCTGGTGTGCTCCCGCGCCACCGCGTCCTCCACGTCGCCGGCCAGCTTGGTCCAGGCGGCCTCGGCGTCCGGGTCGGCCAGGTCCAGGGTGGTGATCTTCGCCCAGACCGCGTCCAGCTCCTTGGCGGCCAGCCGGTAGGCGGAGACCAGCGGGCGCAGCTGCTTCAGCTGGGTCCAGGCGATGATCGCGGCGGCGGCCGCCGCGAAGGCGCCGAACAGGCTGGTGTGGATCGCCCCGGCGGCCTGGGCCAGCGCCGCCGCCCCGCCGAGGATGATCAGCGCGGCGGTGCCCAGGTTCCAGCTGGCCGCCTGCGACTCGGCGGCGTTGGCCTTCGCCAGGTACCAGGTGCGCTGGCCCTCCACCCGCAGCCGCAGGTACATCATCCGGCGGGCCGTCAGATCAGCCGCCCGCAGCTCCCGCATCCCTTCGGTGATCTCCGGCGCGGAGCCGTCCGGCAGCACCCCGGACTCCTCGAAGGTGCGCAGCACCTCGGCCACCTGCTCGCGGTACTCCTCGTCCAGCTCGGCGGAGTCGGCCGGACCGCCGAACGGGCGGGCCCGCACGGTGTACTTCCAGGCCAGGGTCTTCAACGACTCGGCCGCCGCCCGCGCCTCGAACCAGCGGGCCTGCGGATTGGCGGCGCGCAGCCGGAACCAGAAGAAGCCGCCCAGCAGGAAGGCGGCCACCGAGACCAGCGGGGCGACCGTGGAGCGCCAGCCGGTGACGGCACCCACCGCGGCGGCGAAGACCAGCATCACGATCATGCCCCGGTACCACAGCAGGGTCTGCCGCTGCCCGTCCACCGAGATCCGGTCCGCCGTCTGGTACGGCTCGGGCAGGAAGTCCGCCTCATCGATCGCGGCCGGATCCCATCGCACCATCAGGCAGTGCCCCCTCACTCCGTCAGGGGGCAGTATGCCCATAGCCAACTGGGCTACACAGCGCGCTTTCCGGCCGTCCGACGCCCGGTCACCTGCGCCGTGCGGGCACCACCGCGGCCACCAGCGCCATCACCGCACCGAGCACCCCCAGCTCGGCCAGCAGCAACCAGCGCACCGGCACCACCGCGGCCACCCCGACCGGCGCGGCCGCCATGGCCAGCAGCCCGCTCAGCACGGCCAGCACCACTCCGACGGCCAGCACGGTCACCCCGCGCAGCCGCAGCACCCTCGCCCTGGTTCCCCGCAGCACGCTCAGCATGCTCCCAGGCTCCCAATCCCCCCGCCCCGCCGGTATCGGGGAGCGACCCCGAAATGCCCCTGAATCCCGCCTACCCCCCACGGACGACCCGCCCCCGCCGCCAGGAGGATGGCAGAACGGCCGCCCGGGAGGCCTGGTGCCTCCCGGACGGCCGCTCCCGCGGGTGCTACTGCCCGATCCCCAGCGCGGGCATCATGTAGTAGAAGGCGAACACCGCCGCCACCGCGTACAGCGCCACCGGCACGCTCTTCCACCGCCCCGTGGCGATCCGCAGGACGCAGAAGCTGATGAAGCCCATGCCGATGCCGTTGGTGATCGAGTACGTGAACGGCATCAGCACCATCGTCAGGAACGCCGGCACCGCGATCGTGTAGTCGGACCAGTCGATCTCGCGGATCGAGTTGGCCAGGATCAGGAAGCCGACCGTGACCAGGGCCGGGGTGGCCGCCTGCGCGGGCACCATGGTGGCCAGCGGGGTCAGGAACAGCGCGAGCAGGAAGAGCGCGCCGGTGACCAGGCTGGCGAAGCCGGTGCGGGCGCCCTCGCCGACGCCGGCGGTGGATTCGACGAAGCAGGTGTTGGCCGAGGCGGAGGTGGCGCCGCCGGCCGCGGTGGCGATGCCGTCGACCATCAGGACCCGGTTGATGCCGGGGAGGTCGCCGTTCCTGTCGAGCAGGTGGGCCTCGTCGGCGACGCCGAGGATGGTGCCCATCGCGTCGAAGAAGCAGCTCATCAGCACGGTGAAGACGAAGAGGATGCCGGTGAGCAGGCCGACGTGGTGGAAGCCGCCGAACAGGCTGGCCTTGCCGACCAGGCCGAAGTCGGGGGTGGCCACCGGGTTGCCGGGCCACTTGGGGACGGTCAGGCCCCAGGCGCCGGTGGGCAGGCCCGCCAGCTGCTGGATCACCAGGGCGGCGCCGGTCATCACGGCGATGGAGATCAGGATCGCGCCGGGGACCTTGCGGACCACCAGGGTCAGGGTGAGCAGCAGGCCGACCACGAAGACCAGCACCGGCCAGCCGTGCAGGTGGCCGCCGCTGCCCAGCTCCAGCGGGACGGTGGTGTGGGCGGCGTCCGGGATGCGGCTGACGAAGCCCGAGTCGACCAGGCCCACCAGGGTGATGAAGAGGCCGATGCCGATGGCGATCGCCTTGCGCAGCCCGAGCGGCACGGCGTTCATCACCCGCTCGCGCAGCCCGGTGGCGACCAGCAGCATGATGCAGAAGCCGGCCAGCACCACCATGCCCATGGCGTCCGGCCAGGTCATCTTGGGGGCCAGCTGGAGCGCCACGATGGTGTTGACGCCCAGGCCCGCCGCCAGGCCGATCGGCACGTTGCCGATCACGCCCATCAGCAGCGTGGTCAGACCGGCGGTCAGCGCGGTGGCGGTGACCAGCTGCGGGAAGCTCAGTGTGTGGTGGTTCACGTCCACCGCGTTGGACAGGATGATCGGGTTCAGCACCAGGATGTAGGCCATGGTGAAGAAGGTCGCGACGCCGCCTCGGACCTCGCGGGCCAGGCTGGAGCCGCGCGCGGAGATCTTGAAGTAGCGGTCGAGGGCGCCGGTGGGGGGAGTGGGCGCCTGGGGCTCGGGCGACTCCACGGTCGGCTGGGCCACGGAAGGCATGGAACATCCTCAGATGGGGGTGGAGGAACCCTCAGTATGTGTCGTTCCGTCGTGCACGCGCCATCTTCGCGCGTAGACCAACGCCATCCGGGTGGGCCGACCCCGTACGCTACGTGCCATGCCCAAGAGTCCGCTGCACCCCGCTCCGCCCCCGCTCGAGGCCGACGACGTGAAGATCGTCGGCGGCGGCACGGTGCTCTGGTTCCTCGGCTTCCTGGTGCTGCTGCCGTTCCACTCCGCGCTGAGCCGGCACGGGCACGGCAACTGGCCGTGGATCTGCCTGGCCGGCGGGCTGCTCGGGCTGATCGGGCTCTGGTACTGCCGGGCCCGGCGGGCCGCGATCCAGCGCGGCCGGCAGGCCGCCGAGCAGGCCTGACGGGCCGTCGGCGGCGCGCCGCACCCCCGCCGACCAGCTGACCCGGCATCAACCCAGCGGCCGACCCGCCTTCGGCTCAAAGGAGGACGCACCGGACATTTGCCGCCCGTAGAGTCGTTGCCATGACGCTCCCCTCGGACGGCACCGCGCCCGGTGCCCGCGCCCTCGGCCTGGCCCCCGCCCGCCCCGGCGGGCTGACCGGTGCCGAGGTCGCCGAGCGCGTGGCCCGCGGCCAGGTGAACGACGTGCCGGTGCGGTCCAGCCGCTCCGTGCGCGAGATCGTCCGGGCCAACGTCCTCACCCGGTTCAACGCGATCATCGGCACGCTCTTCGCCGTGATCCTGGTGGTCGGCCCGATCCAGGACGGGCTGTTCGGCCTGGTCATCGTCGCCAACACGGCGATCGGCATCATCCAGGAGGTCCGCGCCAAGCGCACCCTGGACAGCCTGGCGCTGATCGGCGAGGCCCGCCCCTCGGTCCGCCGGGACGGCCAGGCCACCCAGGTCGCCACCGCCGGGATCGTGCTCGGCGACACCGTGCTGCTCGGCATCGGCGACAAGGTGATCGTCGACGGCGAGGTCACCGAGGCCGAGGGCCTGGAGATCGACGAGTCGCTGCTCACCGGCGAGCCCGACCCGGTGCACAAGCACCCGGGCGACGAGGTGATGTCCGGCAGCTTCGTGGTCGCCGGCGCCGGCGCCTTCACCGCCACCAAGGTCGGCCGGGAGGCCTACGCGGCCCGGCTCGCCGAGGAGGCCAGCCGGTTCACCCTGGTCAAGTCCGAGCTGCGCACCGGCATCGACACCATCCTGCGGTACATCACCTACCTGCTGATCCCGACCGCGATCGGCCTGATCATCAGCCAGTGGACGGTGGAGCACAACGACTGGAGGGAGGCCGTGCGCCGCACCGTCGCCGGCATCGTGCCGATGGTGCCCGAGGGCCTGGTGCTGCTCACCTCGGTGGCCTTCGCGATCGGCGTGGTCCGGCTCGGCCGCAAGCAGTGCCTGGTCCAGGAGCTGCCCGCGATCGAGGGCCTGGCCCGGGTGGACACGGTCTGCCTGGACAAGACCGGCACCCTCACCGAGGGCGGGATGGACGTGCAGGAGCTGCGCCCGCTCGACCCCGACCGGGTCGGCCCCGAGGTGCTGGGCCAGGTGCTCGGCGTGCTCGCCTCGGCCGACGCCCGGCCCAACCCCAGCATGCGCGCGGTGATCGAGGCCTTCGGCGAGGGCGGGCCCGAGCGGGAGCAGTGGCGGGTGCTGGAGGCGGTGCCGTTCTCCTCCGCCCGCAAGTGGAGCGGCGGGCAGCTGCGGGAGCCGGGCGGCGGGGAGGCGAGCTGGCTGCTCGGCGCGCCCGACGTGCTGCTGCCCGCCGGCCACCCGGCGCTGGAGGCCGCCGACGAGTTGGGCTCCCAGGGCCTGCGGGTGCTGCTGCTCGGCCGCACCACGCTTCCGCTGGACGGGCCCGATCCGGCGAAGGAGCTGACCCCGCTCGGCCTGGTGGTGCTGCGCCAGCGCCTGCGGGCGGACGCGGCCGACACCCTGCGCTACTTCGAGGAGCAGCGGGTGCAGGCCAAGGTGATCTCCGGCGACAGCGCCGTCTCGGTCGGCGCGGTGGCGGCGAGCCTGGCGCTGCCCGGCGCCGAGCACCCGGTGGACGCCCGCACCCTGCCGGTCGGCGATCCGGCCGCGCTCGCCGACACCGCCGAGCGCGCCACGGTCTTCGGCCGGGTCACCCCGCAACAGAAGCGCGAGCTGGTCGGCGCCCTGCAGTCCCGCGGCCACACCGTGGCGATGACGGGCGACGGGGTCAATGACGTGCTGGCCCTCAAGGACGCCGACATCGGCGTGGCGATGGGCTCCGGCAGCGACGCCACCCGGGCCGTCGCGCAGATCGTGCTGCTGAACGACAGCTTCGCCACCCTGCCCTCGGTGGTCGCCGAGGGCCGCCGGGTGATCGGCAACATCGAGCGGGTCGCCAGCCTCTTCCTGGTGAAGACCGTCTACTCGGTCCTGCTGGCCCTGCTGGTGGTCTTCACCCAGGTGCCGTACCCGTTCCTGCCCCGGCACTCCACCGTGCTCAGCTCGCTGACCATCGGCATCCCGGCCTTCTTCCTCGCCCTGGCGCCGAACAGCGAGCGGGCCCGCACCGGCTTCGTCCAGCGGGTGCTGCGGCTGGCCGTGCCCGGCGGCCTGATCTGCGGGACGGCCACCTTCGTCTCCTACACCCTGGCCCGGGCCGACCACGCCACCGACTCCAAGGCCGACACCAGCGTCGCCACCCTGACGCTCTTCCTGGTGGCGATCTGGGTGCTGGCCATCATCGCCCGGCCCTACACCTGGTGGCGGCTGCTGCTGATCGGGGCGATGGGCGGGGCGTTCGCGGTGATCCTGCTGGTCCCCTGGCTCTCCGACTTCTTCCAGCTCAAGCTGGTCGGCTTCCGCGACCCCTGGACGGGGGTGCTCATCGCCGTGGCCGCCGGCCTGGTGCTGGAGGTGGTCTGGCACTTCGTCAGACGCAGCCTGGACCAGCAGGCCCGGCCGCCCCGGCCCGCCCGTCCCAGGGGCTAGCCGAAGAAGCGGTCGGCGGCCGCCAGCGCCCGCTCGTCCCCGGCCACCTGGCCCGGGCGGTTGGCCAGCCCGAGCAGGGCGCCGCCCCAGCGCATCCCCAGGTACTCGCCGCTCAGCCGGAGGGTGCCGACCAGCGGGTCGGCGACCTCGAACTCCTCGGTGGAGAGCGCGGTCACGCCCCAGAGCGTCTTGCCGGCCATCCGGGCCCGGAAGTCGTAGCCGGGCACCCGCATCCAGCCGGCCCAGTGGTCCAGGTAGGGCTTGGCGTCGGCGGAGACGCTGTACCAGTAGAGCGGGGAGGCGATCACCACGTCGGTGGCGGCCAGGGTGGCCTCCAGCAGCACCCGCTCGGCGCCCTCCGGCCGCGGGTACCCGCCGTCGCCCTCGTGCCGGCGGTCGGGGAACGGGGAGAGCCGGTGCTCGCTCAGCCGCAGCCAGCGCTGCCCGGTCCCGGCGGGCAGCGCGGCGGCGGCCCGACGGGCGAGCAGTTCGGTGTTGCCGTCGAGCCGGGCGCTCGCCAGCAGGAAGAGGAAGCTGCGCTCTGCTGTGTCGATCATGATCGCCACCCTAGACCGGTCCCCCGCGGTCCCGGCCGGGCGGGCCGTTCGCGCCCGCCCGGGCGAGCCCGTGCTCAGCCCTCGAAGTCCCGTGCCGCCGACAGCTCGTAGGCCCGGTCCGGCTCGGTGAGCGCGGCCAGCACCTCGAACCGGCGGTGCCACTGGCCCACCGACCAGGCCAGGCCCGCCGCCAGCCCCTCCGGGGTGGCCGCGTGCAGCAGCCCGCGGACCGGCTCCACCTCGAACTCGCCGTCCTCCGCGTCCTCCTCCGGGTCCTCCGGGTCGTAGGGCAGCTCGGGGCTCGGCGCCGCCGCGTCCCAGCGCCAGCCGACCGCCGCCTCCTCCCCGTCCGGGCCGACCACCAGCAGCTCCTCGTGCTCCTCGTAGGCCGCCGGGCAGCCGGGCAGCAGCTCCCGGACGAACGGCGAGACCCGGTGCAGGGTGCCCTCGGAGAGCACCCGCCCGCCGGCGATCTCACTGGCCAGCGAGACGTGCAGCCGCTCGGCCAGCGCCGCGGCCCGGCCCGGCGCCACCGGCACCAGCGGGTACGGGTGCAGCAGCTCCACCAGGTCGGGCGCGTCGGCCACCACCGCCTCGGTGGCGTCCACCACCACGGTGTGCGCGGGGCGCCGGCCGGTCTCCGGGTCCAGCGGCGGCAGCGCCCGGACCACGTCCAGGGGCTCCGCCTCGACGCCCGCCAGAGCGGTGTAGATGCCGTGCAGCTGGCGGTGCGTCACCTCGCTGTCCGGGTCGGTCAGCCGGTCCAGCAGCTCCTCCGAGCCGTGCGGCTCGGCCAGCAGCGCGGCCAGCGTGGTGCGCACCCCGAGGGCGTGCAGGAACTCCGGGTCCAGCGTGGTGCGGGCCTCGTCGTAGAGCCCGCGCAGCAGCCAGTCGGCGCCCGCCGCCCGCAGCCCGGCCGGCTCCCGCCCGTCCAGCACCGGGTGGTCGCGCAGCCACCAGGCGGTGTACGGCGGCAGGTCGGCGTACCGCCCGTCCGGCAGCAGCGCCCGCACCGGCGCCACCACCGCGTCCCGGTACGGCGGCCGGGCCAGCAGCGCCAGCGCCTCCGGCCAGGCCTGGTCGTCCACCAGGTCCAGGTCGCGCACCGCCAGCAGCTCCGCCGCCACCGGCGGCACGCCCAGCTCGGCCTGGTCGGCGTCCAGCGCCTCCAGCACCTCCTCGCACCAGTCGGCGAGCCCGTCCGGCGCCTCGTCCAGCAGCCCGGTCGGGGTGCCGCCGACCGCCCGGTCGGCGGGCGCGGTCGGGTCGAGTCGCTCCAGGTCGTCCGGATCCAGCACCGCGTCCTCGGCCCGGACCAGCACGAAGTCGCCCAGCACGCCGACCGCCGCCAGCGCCTCGCTCCCCCAGCGGTCCAGCAGCTCGTCATCCACGAACGGCGCGTCGTCCGGGCGCACCAGGTGGCCGAACGCACTGTCGGGCAGCACCAGTTCACCGGCCCGGGCGAGGTCGCCGCGATCGTCCGGGAGCGCCAGCCGGGCCAGCCACGGGTGGTCGCCCGGCTTCGCCTCGGCCGCCTTCACCAGGCCGAGCACCGCCTCCGCCAGGTCCACCGCGGCGTCGAAGTCCTCCTCGCCGAGGTCCAGCGAGCGGGCCACCGCGGCCCGCACCTCGGGCGTGCCCAGCACGCCCGCCGGGGTCGCCTGGGCGGCGCCCAGCTTGGCCAGCAGCGGGTGTGCGGCATCGGGGTGGGCCAGCCGCAGGTCGAGCAGGTCCAGCGCCTCGGCCAGCGCCTCCGGGTAGCCGGGGAAACCCGCCCAGTCCGCGTCCTCCGAGGGCAGCAGCACCCGGCGCGGCCCGGTCAGCATCCGGCCGGTGGCCAGCGGCACCGGCAGCGCGCCCAGCGCCTCCGGGTCCGCGGCGGCCAGCGCCCCGTAGAGGCTGCGCCACCAGGCCGGCTCCCGCTCCAGGCCGCCGAGCTGGTCCACCACCTCGGCCAGCGGCACCCGGCGCACCTGCAGCGCCCGCAGTTCGGCCCGCCGCTCCAGCCCGGCCGGCAGCAGCCCGGGGAAGATCGGCGCCAGCGCCTCGACCACCGAGGAGTCGGCCCCCTCCAGCAGCGTGGCGTCCTTGGGCCGGAGCGCCGGGGTGCCCTCCTCGACGGCGACCGGGTGCGGCAGGAACGGCGTCTCCGGCAGCCGGGCCAGGATGCCCGCCCGCAGCGCGTTGTCCAGCGCGCCCCGGCCCAGCGGGGCCGGCACCAGCGAGAGCGAGCCCAGGTCGGCGCCGCGGGACCGGAGCAGCGCGGCGTAGGCGTCGGCGGCCCGCTCGGTCAGGAAGTCGCTGAGCGGGCCGGGGGCGGTGTGCCGGCGGGTGGAGTCCAGCGGGTAGGAGGCGATCAGCAGCGCGGGCACGCCCAGCGGCTCCTCGCTCGGCGTCGGCGCGTGCAGCACCGGGGTGACCGGCACCGGCTCGGGGGTGCCGGCGGCCGAGACCGGCACGGCCCAGGTGATGGTCCAGAACGGGCGGGCCCGCTCCTCCACCGGACGGTCCGTGAGCAGCGCCGGGTCCAGCGCGCCGGTGGCGGTGACGGTCTGCCAGCGGGACTGCTCGGACCGGTCGCCCGACTGATCGGTGATCAGCACCTCGGCCAGGCCGTCGGGGTCGTACTCGGCGGCGGCCCGGGTCAGCGTGCGCACGGCACCGTCGGGGGTCTCCACCACCACCTCGCCCAGGCCGGGCAGGGTGAGCAGCAGGGCGTCGTCGATGCCGTCCAGCAGGGTGCGGGCCAGGTCCTCGGCGGCGCCGTCGCGCAGCGGCAGCAGCACCACGGTGTCATAGCCCTGCGGCGGCTCGCCGGCCGCCGGGAAGGGCAGCCGGAGCAGCGGCAGGTGGCCGTCGCGGCGGCGCAACTCCTCTTCCAGCTCCGGTCGTTCGGCCGCCTGGCGGGTGATCAGGTCACGCGCCTCGGCGAGCGACCAGCGGGCGCCGCCGGCCTGCCCGACGATGGCCGGCTCGTCGCTGACGGCGAGCACGGCGGCGAACCCGACGCCGAACCGGCCCACGGTCGGCGCGGCGTCGGCCCGCTTGGAGGAGGCCCGCAGGGTGGCCAGCGACTCCACGGCGGCCGCGTCCAGCGCCGCGCCGGTGTTGGCGGCGGCCAGCACGCCGTCCCGCAGGGTCAGCCGCAGCCGCCCGGGCCCGCGCCCCGCCCGCGCGGCGGCATCGGCGGCGTTCTGCGCCAGCTCGATGACCAGGCGGTCCCGGTAGCCGCCGAGCGCCAGCTCCTCCTCGGCGTTGGCGTCCTCCCGGAATCTGGCCGGGGAGGCCGTCCAGGCATCCAGCACCCGCCGCCGCAGCTCGGCCGTCCCGAACGGGTCCCCGATCTGCTCGTCACTGCTGGCACCGATGATGCGAGGCTCCACTGGACCGCCGCCTTCCCCGTCTGTCCCCGGACACTCCTACCGCTGGGCATTCTCTCGCGTTTCACCGACACCCTCCCCCGGGGCCCACGGGGCGGGCGGGCCGGGAGGGAAACGACGGAGCCGCCGGCCATTCGGCCGACGGCTCTCCGCCAGGTGCGGGTGAGGCCTAGGAGTGCCCCAGCTCCTCCGCCGGCGCGTCCGGCTCCACCGAGCCGGCCGTGCGGTCGGGGTGCAGGTGCAGCGGCTCGACCACCGTCTCGTCGAGGATCAGCTCGGCCGGGACCGGCGGGGCCGGGAGGACGGCGGCCTCGGAGTGGCCGCCGCAGCCGTAGGCGAGCGAGACGATCTGGCCGTCGGCCGGGCCGAACTCGTTGCCGCAGACACCGAAGGCCTGGCCCAGCGAGCCGCCGATCGGGATCAGGAAGCCGCAGGAGGTGCAGCTGGCCGGGGCGGACTGGGCCATCGGGGTCTGCGGGCCGTGCGCCTTCTCCCAGCGGTCGGCCGCCAGGTGCAGGCCGAGCCGGGAGAGCACCCGGGCCCGGTTCATGCCCAGCTCGTCCGCGAGCGCGCCGATCTCCGCGCGGGCCGGCGCGGGCTGCACGTGCGGGTCGGAGACCACCAGGTCCTCCTCGCCGTCGAAGACCGCCGAGTTGGGCGCGGGCTCGTCGTCGCCGGTCCAGCCCGGCTCGAGCCGCAGGTCGTCGGCGTCGGTCGGCAGCAGGTCGCCGGGGCCCAGGTCGCCCGGGCGCAGCCGCTCGCTCCACGGCACCCACTGCGGCGCCAGCACGGCGTCCGGGCCGGGCAGCAGCACCACCTCGTCCAGGGTGACCAGCTTGGCGCGCGGCGCTCTGGCCACGGTCACCGCCCAGCGCCAGCCGCGGTAGGCCGGGTCCAGGCACTCGAAGGTGTGGGTCACCACCCGCTCCGCCTCGGCCACGGCCGAGAGGTGCGCGCCGACCGACTCGGCGCCCACCGACTCCACTGCTGCCTGCCTGGCGATCTCGACGGCCTCGGCGCAGACCCGGTCGGGGATACGGCTTCGCATCGCAGCACTCACGGCGTCGGTTCTCTCCAGTCTTCTTGCCTGCAGCCTAGTCACCCGGTGGCTCGCCCGGGCCGTTCGGGACCTCCTGGCCGCCGGGGCGGCGCGGTGCGGGTCCTACCAGCTCAACGCCCCTATTCTGCGTGACCGGGCGTCCCGCGCGGACCGGCCGCGCCGCCGGTTGCGACGGCTGACCGCGGAGCCGCGCGTTCCGGCACAGCGGTACGCGGACAGCAGGCTACCCGTCGGGAAGGTCTCGGCGACAGCCCGGCGAGCTGGTATGGACAACCCCGGGGCCCGGTCAGCCGCGCCGAGTAGGTGCCAATCCCTCGTCCCCGCCCGGTTTGTCAGGCAGGATGGCCTGTGTGGCGGAAGAGAATCCGTCGCAGCGCGCCCTGCACTCCGCAGGCCCGGACGAGCCCGGTCCCGAGGGACCCCGTGCGGCCGAACCGGCGGCGTCGGAGGCGGGTGCCGTGCCGCGACAGCAGCTTCCGGTCCCCGCCGCGGAGGAGAACCCGCGGCCGGCGGACGGCACACCGCTGCCCGCGGACCTCACCGAGCCGGTGCCCGTGGATCTCACCGAGCCGGTGCCCGTGGACCTCGCCAAAAAGCCCGCGCCGCCCGGCGAGTCCCCGGAGAGCGCCCCGGTCGACACCGCCCCCCGCCGCTCCCTGCTGGTCCGCGGCGCCTCCGCCGCCGGCCTGGGCACCGGCCGGGTGGTGCACGGCACCGGCCGCCGGATCCGCAAGGCCACCTCGGCGGACGGCGCGGGCGAGTCCGGCCTGGCCAAGCTGATCGAGCTGCACGCGCTGAACTCCTTCGGCGACATGCTGATCACCGTCGCGCTGGCCTCCACCATCTTCTTCTCCGTCCCGACCAGCGAGGCCCGCGGCCGGGTGGCGCTCTACCTGCTGATCACCATGGCCCCGTTCGCCGTGCTGGCCCCGGTGATCGGCCCGCTGCTGGACCGCCTGCCGCACGGCCGCCGGGCCGCGATGGCGATGGCGATGCTGGTCCGGGCCTTCCTCGCCTGGACGATGGCGGGCTCGGTGGTGGGCGGCGGGCTGGCGCTCTACCCGGAGGCGCTGGGCTGCCTGGTCGCCTCCAAGGCCTACGGCGTGGTGCGCAGCGTGGTGGTCCCCCGGCTGAAACCGGCCCGGGTGACGCTGGTGAAGGCCAACTCGCGGGTGACCCTGGCCGGCCTGCTGGCCACCGGGGTGGCCGCCGCGGTGGGCGGCGGGCTGCACCTGATCGGGCCGGCCTGGCCGCTGCGCGGCGCCTTCCTGGTCTTCGTGATCGGCACCCTGATGGCTTTCCACCTGCCGCACAAGGTGGACTCGGCCAAGGGCGAGGAGCGTGCCGTGCTGCACGCCGAGCCGTTCGAGCCCGAGCAGGCCCGGGCCGCGGCGCAGCCCGGGACCGGGGGCCAGGCCCACCGTCCCACGGGCCGGCTGCGCACCGTCGGCCCGGCGGTGATCCTCGGCCTGCGCGCGGTGGCCGCCCTGCGCGGCCTGAACGGCTTCCTCACCCTCTTCCTGGCCTTCCTGCTGCGCGTCGACCCGGTCGGCGGCCTGGCACCGACGGCGGCGCTGGCGGTGCTCGCGGTGGCGGCGGGCGGCGGCAACGCGCTCGGCTCGGTGTTCGGCTCCTGGCTGCGCAGCCGCGGCTCGGAGGCGACCATCACCGCGATGCTGCTGGCCGCCACCGCCGCCTCGGTCGCGGCCGCGGTCTGGTACGGGCTGATCACCGTGGCCGTGGTGGCGGCGGTGGCCGGGATCGCCGCCTCGCTGGCCAAGCTGGCGCTGGACTCGCTGATCCAGCGCGACGTGCCGGAGGCGGTGCGCACCTCGACCTTCGCCCGTTCGGAGACCCTGATGCAGCTCGCCTGGGTGGCGGGCGGCACGGTCGGCATCCTGCTGCCGCTGAACGGCACGCTCGGCCTGTCGATCGCCGCCGGGGTGCTCGGCGTGGCGCTGCTGTGGACGGTGCTGAGCCTGGTCCGACTGGGCGTTCGCGGTGGCGCACCGCACCCCCGCGTAGCGTGAGCGCCGGAGTTGGATAGCCTTCGTCCATGAGCCTCAGCACCCGTGTCATCGCCGCCCTCGGCGCCGTGGTCGTGATCGGCGCCGGCACGCTCGGCGGGTCCATCGCCTACGCCACCGGGCAGAAGGCGCCGACCACCACCAAGGTGACCGTCACCGTCGGCCGCGACTCGCACGCCTTCACGCCGTCCTGCTACAACGACGGCAAGCCGCTGGACGACGCGGCGAACAAGAACTGCAGCGTGATCGCGAACGACCCGACCAAGTTCCCGTCGGTGGCCGTCAAGACCTCCGACCGGATCGGCGTCGGCATCGACCCGGACAGCGCGAACAACGGCTGGCGGGCCTACACCAACGGCGGCGGCGGCCAGGGCAGTGCTCAGATCCAGGCCTACCAGAAGGGCAGCACCTTCTCCGGCCTGACCCCCGCGGTGAGCGTGCTCACCCAGGTCCGCGACACCCAGCTGACCGTCATCGAGTTCGACCCGAAGACGGCGGACCAGCAGAAGCCGGGCATCCTCGCCGTCTGGTTCATCAACCTGAAGAACAACGCGGCGCCGGTCGGTGCCGCCGACGCCTCCGGCGACTCCTCGCAGGGCCAGTGACCCTGCCGCATTCCCCCGACGAGCAGTCGGCCCGCCCGGGCCGGCTGCTCGTCGTCGTCGCGGTGGCCGCCGAGGCCGAGGCGGTGCTGGCCGCCGCGCCCGCCGGCCGGCTGGCCGTGGTGACGGCCGGGGTCGGCCCGGCCGCCGCGGCCGCCGCCACCGCCTTCGCGCTGGCCGCCGAGCCGCACCCGCTGGTGATCTCGGCCGGGATCGCCGGCGGCTTCGCCCCGCTGGCGCCGGTCGGCGCCACCGTGGTGGCCGACCGGATGGTCGCCGCCGACCTGGGCGCGCAGACCCCCGAAGGCTTCCTGGACGTTGCCGAGCTGGGCTTCGGCACCGTCGTGCACACCCCGCCCGCCGCCACCGCCGCCCTGCTGGCCCGGGCCACCGGGGCGGTGCTGGGCCCGGTGCTGACCGTCTCCACCGTCACCGGCAGCGCCGAGCGGGCCGCCGAGCTGACCCGGCGCCATCCGGGCGCGGTGGCCGAGGCGATGGAGGGCTTCGGGGTGGCGGAGGCCGCCGCCCGGCACGGGGTGCCGGTGCTGGAGCTGCGCACCGTCTCCAACCCGGTGGGCCCGCGCGACCGCGCGGCCTGGCGGATCGGCGAGGCGCTGGCCGCGCTCGGCCGGGCCTTCGCCGCCCTCCCGTACGACACCCTGGCCGAGGAGGCCCGACATGGCTGAGCCGCTGCGGATCGCGTACTCGCCCTGCCCCAACGACACCTTCGTCTTCCACGCCTGGGCGCACGGGCGGGTGCCGGGTGCCGAGGCGCCCGAGGTGCTCTTCGCCGACATCGACGTGACCAACGGCCTGGCCGAGCGCGGCGAGCTGGAGCTGCTGAAGGTCAGTTACGGGGCGCTGCCCTGGCTGCTGGACGAGTACGCGCTGCTGCCCTGCGGCGGGGCGCTCGGGCGCGGCTGCGGTCCGCTGGTGCTGACCAGGCCGGAGGACGCGGCCGGCGACCTGACCGGCAAGGTGGTCGCGGTGCCGAGCGAGCGGTCCACCGCCTACCTGCTCTTCCGGCTCTGGGCCGCGAAGGCCGTGCCGGGCGGGCTGGGCCGGATCGTGGTGCTGCCGTTCCACGAGATCATGCCGGCGGTGCGGGACGGCCGGGTGGACGCCGGGCTGGTGATCCACGAGGCGCGGTTCACCTACCAGCAGTACGGGCTGGTCAAGCTCGCCGACATGGGCGAGGCCTGGGAGGCGGAGACCGGCCTGCCGATCCCGCTCGGCGCGATCATCGCCAAGCGCTCGCTGGGCGCGGCCCGGCTGCGCGAACTGGCCGCGGCGATCCGCGCCTCGGTGACGGCGGCCTGGGCCGACCCGGACGCCTCCCGGGAGTACGTGCTGGCGCACGCCCAGGAGATGGACCCGGCGGTGGCGGACCAGCACATCGCGCTCTACGTCAACGAGTTCTCGGCGGAGCTGGGCGAGGAGGGCTACGCGGCGGTGCGCGGGCTGCTGGAACGGGCCGCGGCCGAGGGTCTGGTGCCGGCGGTGGCGCCGGAGGCGCTGGCCTTCCCGTAGTGGTCGGGGCGTGAACGCGGCTGCGCCGGTCCCCCGACAGGGACCGGCGCAGCGGTGCGTCGAGCGGGCGTCAGGCGTCCCAGGCGCATCAGGCGTCTCAGACGCCTCAGACGCCTCAGACGCCTCAGACGTCGAACTGGTCGGCCACCGCGCGCAGCGCCTGGGCCAGCTTCTGCCCGGTCGGCTTGGCCGGGTAGCGGCCGTGCTGCAGCCCGGGCAGCACCGCGTCCAGCATGGTGATCAGGTCCTGCACGATCGGCGCCATGTCATCGGCGCTGCGGCGCTGGGCCGCGGCCACCGACGGGAGCGCATCGAGCAGGGTGACCCCCATCGCCTGCTCGCCGCGGTGCCCCGCGACCACGCCGAACTCGACCCGCTGCCCCGGCTTCAGGGTGCTCACCCCGGCGGGCAGCGCCTTGCTGTGGACGAAGACGTCCTCGCCGTCGTCCCGCGACAGGAAGCCGAAACCCTTCGTCTCGTTGAACCATTTGACCTGGCCGGTGGGCATCTCGAATGTCCTCGGTGTGGTGGGGAGGCATCCCGGCGTCGTCGTCGGGTGCCTGGGGGAAAGGGTTGGACGGGCGGACCGGTCGACCGCCGTGTGCGTGGGCGGGCCCGGTGCGCGGCGGCCGTCAGCGACGGGGCCGACGGACGCTCGGGGGATTCACTCGCACCCGACCCGGGGTTTCCGCTCGGCTCTGGCGCGGCGGGGCGGCCAGGGCACGGCGCGGACCGGCGACGGCCTGCTGGCAGTCGTCATGGCACACCCCCTGGCTGGAAGACGGGATCGGGCGACCCCGTGCGAGACCTGCATACCCTCGTCACAGGGAGTTCGAAACTCCCTGTCCCCGGCGAACCGCACGCAGTGACGGGGCGGGCATACGCGCAGGTGATGGGGGGTCAGTTTAGTCGTTCGGCCCGCCGGAGGCAGGTGAGTTCTTTTCCTTCGCCGACGGGGACGGCGCCGGGGAGCTCCGGGCGGTCGGGTGCCGTCGCGTGCCAGACTGGGGGCTGCGGCCGCCCCGGCCGCAGCCCCCAGCGGAGGAGTCAGCGGTGCAGGAGTCCGGCGAGCGCCTGGTGCGGGTCGGTGGCGTGGTCTTCGTGCTCGGCGCACTGGTCACCATCGCCACCTTCGTGCCGCTCTTCTTCCATCTGACCCCGCTGCCGACCGCGGCCTACTGGGCCTGCATGGCGATGCCGCTCGGCTTCCTGCTGGCGCTGGCCGGGCTGTTCCGCTCGGCCCGCGCGCAGCGCCGCCGGGCCGACGCGGCGGCCCGGGCGGCCGAGGCCGCGACCGGCTGACGCCCTGGGGCCCCGGGGGGGCTCAGGCGGCCGTGGCCGCCAGGTGGCCGTCCAGCCAGGCCGGGAAGCCGGTGAGGTCGGCCAGCACCACGTCCGCCCCCGCCTCGGCCAGCTCCGCCGTGCCGTACGGACCGGTCGCCACGCCCACCGCGAGCGCGCCGGCCGCCCGGGCGCCGCGGATGTCGCCGAGGTGGTCGCCGACGTAGACGCCCGCGCCCAGCTCGCGCAGCGCGGCGCCCTTGGTCTCCGCCCAGAGGTCGCCGACCAGGGCGTCGTAGGCGATCCCGGCGTGCTCCAGGTGCAGCCGGGCGTTCGGCTCGTACTTGCCGGTGATCACCGCCACCCGTCCGCCGGCCCGGCGCACCGCCTCGACCGCCTCCAGCGCACCGGGCAGCAGCAGGGCCGGGGCGACGGCGTGCTCCGGGTAGAGCGCGCGGTAGCGGTCGGCGACGGCGGCGACCTCGTCGGCCGGGAACCAGTTGGCCAGTTCCACCTCCAGCGGCGGACCGAGCCGGGAGACCGCCAGCTCGGCGTCGATGAAGGTGCCGGTCTCGGCGGAGAGCATCCGGTGGGTCGCCAGGATCCCGGGGCGGGTGTCCAGCAGGGTCATGTCGAGGTCGAAGCCGACGGTGAGCGCAGACGAAGCAGACATGGCGCCCAGCCTAGGCGCTCCGCCACGGCGCACCCCCGGGCCCCGGAACGCCCCCGCCGCACCACCCGTGCGCCCGTCGGGCGACCCTTGTGACGGGCGACACACCGGACCACGATGACGCCATGACGAACGCTCAGCTCAGCGGTGAGTCACCCGCCGGCCCGTCGGCCGGGCCCGGACGGCCCCAGTGGACCACCGTGCACGTCTTACCGTCCGCCGCCGAGGAGGCCGGCGCCTCGGCCAACCCGGTCGGCGCCCGGCTCGCCGGACTGGCCGGGCTGCGGCCCGGCGACCGGGTGCTGGACGTGGGGTGCGGCCGGGGTGCCGTGCTCTTCGCCGCGCTCGCCGAGGTCGGGCCGCGCGGCGCGGTGACGGGGGTGGACCCGGTCCCCGGGACGGTCCGGGCCACCGGCGCGACGGCCGCCGGGCGGGGGCTGCGCAACGTCCGGGTCGAGCTGGGCGACGTGCGGGCGCTGGACTTCCCGGACGCCTCCTTCGACGTGGCGCTCTCCTCCGCCGCGCTGGTCGCCACCCCCGACCCGGCGGCCGCACTGGCCTCGCTGCACCGGGTGCTGGCGCCCGGCGGGCGGCTCGGCTTCACCGCCTTCGGCGCCGATTCCCCCGGCTGGGACCGGCCCGGCGCGGCCCTCGGCGCCTTCCTCCCGCCGTGGGCGGCCGGACTGCGACCAGGCGGCGCGGCCCGGCGCAACGCGCTCGGCGGCTCGCCCGAGGAGGCGGCCGAACTGCTGCTGCGGTGCGGCTTCGGCGAGGTGCGCAGCGAGCAGCACGACGCGGTCAGCCACTACCCCGACGCCCACAGCTGGTGGCGCGAGCAGCGCACCGGCGACTGGCGGGCCGCCCTGGAGGCCGTCCCGGCCGAACAGCTGGACCGCGCCCGGACCGCCGCACTCGCCGAACTGGCCCGGCTGGCCGGACCCGACGGCGGCCTCACCAAGCGCACCGCGGTCCGCTACACCACCGCACTGCGCCGCTGATCACTCGACCGGTTGCCTGCGGCGCCGCATCGCCACCACCGTGATGAAGAGCGCCGTGAGCGCCCCCGCGATCCGCAGCACGCCAGGGGCGGCGATCAGCAGCGCGTGGCCGGCCGTGCCGCCCTTGGCCAGCGGGGTGCCCCAGCGGTCCTGGGCCCGGCCCCAGACCCAGAGGCTGGACAGCGTCATGGTGACCAGCGGGATGCCGAAGACGGCGAACTTCTTGGTGAGGTCGCTCAGCGCCTTGGAGAGGTAGGCCAGCGCCCAGCCGATCAACAGCACCAGGACCAGCCCGCTGATCGCACCGCCGACCAGCACCGCCGCGGCGAGCAGCAGCAGCGGCGAGGGCCGACGGCCGGTCAGGAAACCGGGGCGCTCGACGGCCTCCTCGGCCGGGACCTCCTCCTCGTCCGCCTCCGCCTCGGCGGCCCGCTGCTCCGGCAGCGCCCTCGGCCTCCGCTTGACCAGCGGATCGCCGACCTCCTCGGAGTCGTCCTCCGGGTCGAAGTCGATCACCACCGAGTCCCAGCCGGGGAAGGCGGCGGCCGCGGGCGAGCGCCCCGCCGACCAGTCGACCGCGGGCGCCGGCGGCTGGGCCGGGCGGTCCGGGGGGTGCCGCGGCTTCGGGGGCACGGCCGGGACCTGTGGCACGGGTGTCGGGTGTGCTTCGGGCGCGGGGGTGTACACGCTCCCGTCGAAGGGCTCCGCCGGCTCCTCCTGCCAGGGCCCGTCGGTGCGCCACCACTCGGCGCCCGAGAGCCCCCCGGTCAGCGCCGGCCCCTCGCCGCCCGCCGACCCACCGTCCGCGGGCCGTCCGCCCGACTGCTCTCCCGCCATCGCCGCCACCCTGTTCCGCGCTCCAGGCCCCGCCGTCCGCTGACGCTACCGATTGGCGGGCACCCGTGCGAGCCCCGCCAGGGGGCTGCCCGGCGATTCCCGCTGGATCGGAGGGCCTCACGGCCTCACCCCTGCTGAAGGCCCGGGGTGAGGCCGTGAGGCCGTGAGGCCGAGAGCCCGAGAGCCCGAGCAGCCGGAGTGCGCCTCAGCAACGCCGAGGCTCGCCCCCTCCCGGCACCCGCACGCGGCCGAAAGCGCGGGCCTGCCCACCCGCCCGCCAGCCGCCATCGCCTGCGCCGGCCCCTCCCCCGCCGTCCCGCCCCGCCGGGCAGCGACCCCGCCCCCTGATCCCGCGTCACCCGCAGACCGGCCGCGCACGGGCGTCCCACTCGCCGGATCCGACGACTACTCTGGATCGGATGACCACCGAGCCGAACGGACACCACGGCCGGGCCAGGGCCCGCACCCTCGCCGACGAGCTGCGCGCGAGCGGTGACGACCAGCTCGCCACGCTGCTGCGGCTGCGCCCCGATCTGCTCAACCCGGTGCCGACCGACCTGACCCAGCTGTCCGCCCGGCTCTCCGGCCGGGCCTCCGCGCTGCGCGCGCTCGAGCGGCTGGACACCTTCACGCTGCAGGTCGCCGAGGCGCTGGCGGCCGCGCCGGGCGACTCCACCGGCGGCACCCCGGACACGGTGGTCCGCGACCTGCTGGCCGGCCCCGCGCGCGGGGCCAAGCCGCACCCCGACGCCGAGCCCGTGGACCGTGCCGCCGTGCTCGCCGCGCTGCCCGGTGCGCTGGCCGCGCTGCGGGAGCGGGCGCTGCTCTGGGGGCCGGACAGCGGCCTGCACCTGGTGATCGCGGTGCGCGAGGCGCTGGCCCCGACGGCGACCGCGCCGGGCGGCACCGGGCTCGGCCCGACCCTGGCCGAGGCCACCCTGGGCATGTCCCCGGCCCGGTTGCAGCAGCTGCTGCAGGGCGCCGGGCTGCCCGGCACCCCCGACCCGGTGACCGCCGTCGCCGCACTGACCGCCCTGCTGGGCGACCGCAAGCGGTGCGCCGCGCTGCTCGCCGAGGCGCCGCCGGCCGCGCTCGGGGTGCTGGAGAAGCTGGTCTGGGGCCCGCCCACCGGCACCGTGCCGGACGCGGCCCGCCCGGTCACCGCCGAGCAGGCCCGCAGCCCGATCGAGTGGCTGCTGGCCCGCGGCCTGCTGCTGCCCTCCGGCCCCGGCACCGTGGTGCTCCCCCGCGAGCTGGCGCTACACCTGCGCGGCGGCCGCAGCCACAAGGCGGTGCACCCGGGCCCGCCGCCGCTGGTGCCCGCGGCCGAGCGCGATCCACAGGCTGTGGACAACGCGGCGGCCGGCCAGGCGCACACCGCCGTGCGCACCGTCGAGGAGCTGCTCGACCTCTGGGGCCTGCAGCCGCCGCCCGCGCTGCGGGCCGGCGGGCTGGGCGTGCGCGACCTCAAGCGCACCGCGGCCGCTGTGGACTGCCCCGAGCAGCACACCGCCTTCTGGCTGGAACTCGCCTACGGCGCCGGGCTGATCGCCCCGGACGGCGGCGACGCGGGCGAGCTCTGGGCGCCCACCCCGGCCTACGACCTGTGGCTGCAGCAGCCCACCGCCGACCGCTGGACGGTGCTGGCGCGCGCCTGGCTGGCCGCCACCCGGGTGGCCGGGCTGGTCGGCACGCCGGACGGCAAGGGCAAGGCCCGCGCCCCGCTCGGCCCCGAGCTGGACCGGGTGCTCGCCCCCGCCACCCGCCGGGCCGTGCTCAGCCTGCTCGCCGACCTGCCGCCGGGCGCGGTGGCCGGCGCCGAGGGCCTGCTGCCGGTGCAGCGCTGGTACCGCCCGCTGCGCGGCGGCGCGGTCGGCCCGGACGGGCGCGACCTGCGCAGCCAGCTCACCGGCTTCACCCTGGCCGAGGCCGAGCTGCTCGGCGTCACCGGGCGCGGCGCGCTCGGCGCGGCCGGCCGGGCGCTGCTGGCCGGCCAGGACCCGGCGCCGGTGCTCGCGCCGCTGCTGCCCGAGCCGCTGGACCACGTGATCCTGCAGCCCGACCTGACCGCGATCGCACCCGGGCCGCTGCTCACCCCGCTGGCCCAGGCGCTGGCGCTCTGCGCCGAGATCGAGTCCAAGGGCGGCGCGACCGTCTACCGGTTCACCGGCGAATCGATCCGCCGGGCGCTGGACGCCGGCCGCACCGCCGCCGACCTGCACGCCTTCCTGGAGCGGCACTCCCGCACCGGCGTCCCGCAGCCGCTGGCCTACCTGGTGGACGACGTGGCCCGGCGGCACGGCGTGCTGCGGGTCGGCGCCGCCTCCGCCTACCTGCGCTGCGACGACCCGGCGCTGCTCGCCGAGGTGCAGGCCGACCGGCGGGCCGCCGAGCTGCGGCTGCGGATGCTCGCGCCGACCGTGCTGGCCGCCCAGTCGGCCCCGGACACCGTGCTCGCGGTGCTGCGCTCGATGGGCTACGCGCCGGCCGCCGAGTCCGCCGACGGCGATCTGGTGATCACCCGCCCGGACAGCCACCGCACCCCGCCGCGCACCGCGCCCGCCCCGGTCGCCGACGGCCCGGCCGCGCCGGACGAGGTGCTGCTGGCCGCCGCGGTGAAGGCGATCCGGGCCGGCGACCGCGCGGCCACCGCGCAGCGCCGGGAGACCGTGACCGGCCCGGCCGCCGCCCCGCTGCCGCGCACCGCCGCCGCGGACACCCTGGCCGCGCTGCAGACGGCGGTGCTGCTCGGCGAGCGGATGTGGATCGGCTACATCAACGCCGAGGGGCTGGCCACCCAGCGGGTGATCGACCCGGTCAAGGTGGAGGGCGGCTTCGTCACCGCCTTCGACCACCACGCGGAGAAGGTGGCCCGGTTCGCCCTGCACCGGATCACCGGCGTGGCCGAACTCGCGGAGGATTAGGGCCTACTCTCGGTCCCATGGACCCTCAGCTCCTCGCCCCCGGCATCCGCTTCGCCGTCACCGACCGCACCGGCGGGGTCAGCCCGGAGCCGTTCGACAGCCGCAACCTGGGCGGGGCGACCGCGGACGACTACGCCAACGTGCTGCGCAACCGCGAGCTGACGGCCGATCAGCTGGGCCTGGCGGCGGACCGGGTGGTCTGGATGCGCCAGGTGCACAGCGCCGAGGTGCGCCGGGTGGACCGGCCCTGGGGCGCCGACGCCCCGCCGCTGGACGGCGTCTGGACCACCGAGCCCGGGCTGGCGCTGGCCTCGCTCGGCGCGGACTGCGCGGCGGTGCTGCTGGCCGACCCGGTGGCCCGGGTGGTCGGCGCCGCGCACTCGGGGCGGGCCGGGACCACGGCCGGGATCGCCGCGGCACTGGTGGCGGCGATGGCGGCCGGGGCGGGTGCCGAGCCGGGCCGGATGACCGCGCTGATCGGCCCGGCCGCCTGCGGGCGCTGCTACGAGGTGCCCGACGCGATGCGCGCGGAGGTCGCCGCGGAGCTGCCCGAGGCCTGGTCCACCACCTCCTGGGGCACCCCCGCGCTGGACCTGCCGGCCGCGATCGCCGCGCAGCTGACCCGGGCCGGAGTGGCCGAAATTCGACAGGACGGCCGGTGCACGATCGAGAGCCCGGAGCTGTTCTCGCACCGCCGCAGCGATCCGAGCGGGCGGTTCGCGTCGTATGTCTGGCTGGCGGACTGACTCACCGGTAGCTCGAGGCGAACTCGAGGACCCGTGTAACTGACATACTCTCAGGGCACGTTGTGTCAGGTGAACCCTCGTTCGCCGAGCGGCGTCCAGCGCGCCCAGATTGACCGGATCGTCAGGGCGGATTTAAGGCCCCCAAGGGTCGAGATCAAGACATACCCCAACCATTCGAACTTGACCCGCTTTTGACCGTCACGGAACGCTGAGCCGCTTGACCCACGGTCGCCTCCCTCGGCCGTCGGGGTCTCGCTCCCAGTACTCCCGGCCGCTGGGCCGACGCGACGAAGTGTGGTCTCCCGATGCGCATAACCCGCCCTGCCAGAGTCGCCCTGCTGTCCGTCGGCGCGGTCGGCCTCGTCTCCGGTGTCATCACCGCCATCCCGGCCCAGGCCGCGTCCGGCAGCACCTACTCGCCGCCGTTCCACCAGGCCTCGGACCTGCCGATCACGGCGAAGGGCGGCGGCGGGGACTGCCCGGGCATCCCGTCGAGCCAGGACGGCTGGAACTTCGTGCTGCCGGGCAGCTCGACCGACTTCGTCTCGCTGACCGTCACCTTCCAGCCCGGCGGCACCAGGACCATCACCTCGTTCGGCCCGCCGGACGACAAGCACGCCAACGTCGGCTCGGCCCCGGGTGCCCAGCTGACCGGGGCGACCGCCGTGGTCACCGGCGGCTCGGTGAAGTTCTTCAACCTGTCGCACATGTGCCCGGCCACGAGCACGCCGACCCCCACCCCGTCGGCGCCCACCCCGACGCCGACCAAGCCGTCGCCCACCCCGACCACCCCGAAGCCGACGACGCCCGCACCCACCACCCCGGCGCCCACGACTCCGGCTCCGACCACCCCGGCGCCGACCAGCCCCGCGCCGACGACCCCGGCCCCCACCACCCCGGCGCCGACGACCCCGGCTCCGACCACCTCCGCCCCGGAGAGCCCGAAGCCCAGCACCCCGGCGCCCAGCAGCTCCGCGCCGACCACCCCGGCCGCTGAGACCAGTAAGCCCGCGCAGCACACCAGCGCCCCGGCCAGCAGCCCGGCCGCCGTCCAGAGCGTCGCCTCCGCCTCCGCGTCCGCCAGCACGGCCCCGGCCGTCCTCGCCGCCGACAGCGGCTCGGCCACGCCGAGCGCCGCCCCGGTCGCGGGCGCCCCGGCCACCTCGCTCGCCTTCACCGGCACCAACGTGGGCGGCATCGTGCTCGCCGGCCTCTCGGCCCTGCTGATCGGCGGCACCCTGCTGGTCGGCAACCGCAAGCGCGCCCCGCGCCACAGCTGATCCCGCTTGACCCGGTAGTGCGGGGGACGGTCCTCAGGGACCGTCCCCCGCCTGCTTTTCCGGCCGCCGACCGGCACCCGGCTCCGTTCGCCCCCGCGATGGGCGACCATGGAGGGCGGTCCCCACCACGGAGGTATGCGTGTCCTGCTTGATCGTCCAGAGCGACAAGACCCTGCTGCTTGAGATCGACCACCCCCAGGCCGCCGACTGCCGCCGGGTCATCGCGCCGTTCGCCGAGCTGGAGCGCGCGCCCGAGCACGTGCACACCTACCGGATCACCCCGCTCGGCCTGTGGAACGCCCGCGCGGCCGGCCACGACGCCGAGCAGGTGGTGGACGCGCTGGTCACCTACTCGCGCTACCCCGTGCCGCACGCCCTGCTCGTGGACATCGCCGACACCATGGCGCGCTACGGCCGGCTGCAGCTGCTCAAGCACCCGGTGCACGGGCTGGTGCTGACCACCACCGACCGGCCGGTGCTGGAGGAGGTGCTGAAGTCCAAGAAGATCGCCCCGCTGGTCGGCGCCCGGGTCGAGCCGGACACCGTGGTGGTGCACCCCTCGGAGCGCGGCCAGATCAAGCAGATGCTGCTGAAGCTGGGCTGGCCCGCCGAGGACCACGCCGGCTACGTGGACGGCGAGGCGCACCCGATCGAGCTGCGGGAGGACGGCTGGCGGCTGCGCCCGTACCAGCAGCAGGCGGTGGAGGGCTTCTGGCACGGCGGCAGCGGCGTGGTGGTGCTGCCCTGCGGTGCCGGCAAGACGCTGGTCGGCGCGGCCGCGATGGCCGAGGCCAAGTCGACCACGCTGATCCTGGTCACCAACACCGTCTCGGCCCGGCAGTGGAAGCACGAGCTGGTCAAGCGCACCTCGCTGACCGAGGACGAGATCGGCGAGTACAGCGGGACGAAGAAGGAGATCCGCCCGGTCACCATCGCCACCTACCAGGTGATGACCACCAAGCGGAAGGGCAGCTACGCCCACCTGGAGTTGTTCGACGCCCGCAACTGGGGCCTGGTGGTCTACGACGAGGTGCACCTGCTGCCCGCGCCGGTCTTCAAGTTCACCGCCGACCTGCAGGCCCGCCGCCGCCTCGGCCTGACCGCCACCCTGGTCCGCGAGGACGGCCGGGAAGGCGACGTGTTCAGCCTGATCGGTCCCAAGCGGTTCGACGCGCCGTGGAAGGAGATCGAGGCGCAGGGCTACATCGCGCCCGCCGACTGCTGCGAGGTCCGGGTCACCCTGACCGACTCGGAGCGGCTGGCCTACGCCACCGCCGAGCCGGAGGAGCGCTACCGCTACTGCTCCACCACCGCCACCAAGCAGCGGGTGGTGGAGGCCCTGGTCCGCAAGCACGAGGGCGACCAGACGCTGATCATCGGCCAGTACATCGACCAGCTGGACGAGCTCGGCGAGGCGCTGGACGCCCCGGTGATCAAGGGCGAGACCAGCAACGCCCAGCGCGAGAAGCTCTTCGAGGCCTTCCGCAGCAAGGAGATCAGCGTGCTGGTGGTCTCCAAGGTGGCGAACTTCTCGATCGACCTGCCGGAGGCCACGGTGGCGATCCAGGTCTCCGGGACCTTCGGCTCCCGCCAGGAGGAGGCCCAGCGGCTCGGCCGGGTGCTGCGCCCGAAGGCGGACGGGCACTCGGCGCACTTCTACTCGGTGGTCGCCCGCGACACGGTGGACCAGGACTTCGCGGCGCACCGCCAGCGGTTCCTGGCGGAGCAGGGGTACGCCTATCGGATCATCGACGCGGACGACATCTAGCCAGGGCGTGCCGTCCTAGTACTTGTCGACACCGTCGCGGCCCAGGAAGACCACGCGCGCGGCGGTGCCGAGCAGGATTCCGGTGTTGCGCACCGCCGTGCTCAGCGGGCGGCGCTTGCGGGGCCGGTCGGCCATGGTGGCGCCGGCCGGCTCGGTGGTCGGGTTCTCGGTGCTGGTGCGCGCCCGGGGGGTCTTGGCCGCTGCCGGGGGCGCCGTCAGGTGAACGGTGCTCATGGGATCCACGGTAGGTTTCCGGCCGCCCGGGCACATCACCCCAAAGACCGCACCTTTCGGGACCGAAGTAATCCCCCCGGCTGACGCGACCCTCATACCGGGGCAGGGGTCTCCCCCTAGGCGGCGGCGCCGCGTAATCGGTTGGCCCGCGCACCGTGAGCGGGTCTAAGCTGTCCGGTCTGCCCCCTCGGACCCGTGCTGTCGCGAGGTCCTGGCCGCTCGGCAACCGGCCAGGTCGTCCACCACCGTGAGCTCCACGAGACCGCCGTGCCCGGACGGCACGGCCGGGAAGGTTCGCCGTGCAATCCGCCGCCCCCACCACCACCGACCCCGCCGCCGACCCGCTGCAGCGCGAGCGGGACCACCTGGCCGACTCCCGCGCGGCCCTGCGCGCGATGCGCGAGGACGCCGAGCAGCTGGACATCTCCGACGTGGCCGGCACCTGGGTCACCCAGCAGGTGCTGCACGACCAGATCCAGCGCCGGATCGCCGCCCTGGCCGACCTGCTGCACACCCCGCTCTTCTTCGGCCGGCTGGACTTCCTGCACACGATCGGCGAGGACGTCTCCGAGGGCGCCGGCGGGGACCGGGTCTACATCGGCCGCCGGCACGTGCACGACGCGGGCGGCGACCCGATGGTGATCGACTGGCGGGCCCCGGTCTCCCAGACCTTCTACCAGGCCAGCCGCAAGGAGCCGATGGACATCGCCAAGCGGCGGCGGTTCGGCTACACCGGCGGCGAACTGACCGCCTACGAGGACGAGAACCTCAGCGACCCGGCCGAGCAGGCCACCTCCTCCGCCCTGCTGGCGGCCGAGATCGAGAAGCCCCGTGTCGGCCCGATGCGCGACATCGTCGCCACCATCCAGCCCGAGCAGGACGAGATCGTCCGCGCCGACCTGGGCGGCACGGTCTGCGTGCAGGGCGCCCCGGGCACCGGGAAGACCGCGGTCGGCCTGCACCGGGTCGCCTACCTGCTCTACGCGCACCGGGAGCGGCTGGCCAAGGCCGGCACCCTGGTGATCGGCCCCAACAGCTCCTTCCTCTCCTACATCGAGCAGGTGCTGCCCGCCCTGGGCGAGCTGGAGGTGGCCCAGTCCACCGTGCAGGAGCTGGTCGCGCACGTCGAGGTGCGGGCCGCCGACAGCGCCGAGGCCGCCCGGATCAAGGGCGACGCCCGGCTGGCCGAGGTGCTGCGCCGGGCCGTGCGGGACGGCATCACGCTGCCCACCGAGCCCTGCGTGGTGGTCCGCGGCTCGCGCCGCTGGCGGGTGCCGGCCCACGAGCTGGTGGAGATCATCGAGGAGCTGCGCGGCCGCGACATCCGCTACGGCGCCGCGATGGCCGCGCTGCCGCAGCGGATCGCGCACACCGTGCTGCTGAAGATGGAGCAGGGCGGCGAGGCCCCGGACGACCGGGTGCAGGACGCGGTGGCCCGTTCCCGCGAGGTGAAGGCCGTGGTGAAGGCCTGCTGGCCGGCCGTGGACCCGGCCAAGCTGGTGTTCCGGCTGCTCGGCGACCCGGAGTTCCTGGCCCGCTGCGCGGAGGGCGTGCTGACCCCCGAGGAGCAGGCCGCGATCGCCTGGCCCAAGCCCGGACGCTCCGTCAGGACGGCGCCCTGGACGGCCGCCGACGCGGTGCTGGTGGACGAGGCGGCCGACCTGGTGGAGCGCACCCACTCGCTCGGCCACGTGGTGCTGGACGAGGCCCAGGACCTCTCCCCGATGCAGTACCGCGCGGTCGGGCGGCGCTGCACCACCGGCTCGGCGACGGTGCTCGGCGACCTGGCCCAGGGCACCACCCCGTGGGCCACCGCGAGCTGGCCGGAGGCGCTGCGCCACCTGGGCAAGGACGGCGCCCACGTGGAGGAGCTGACCACCGGCTTCCGGGTGCCCGAGCAGGTGATCTCCTACGCCTCCCGGCTGCTGCCGGCGATCGCCCCCGGGCTGGCCCCGGCCACCTCGATCCGCACCGGGCAGGACGCCCTGACGATCCGTCGGGCCGAGCCCGGCGAGCTGACCGAGGGGGTGCTGCTGGCCTGCCGGGAGGCGCTGGAGCGGGAGGGCTCGACCGGCCTGATCGCGGCCGACGCCCGGCTGCCGGAGCTGGCGGCGGCGCTGGACCGGGCCGGGCTGGCCTATCTCACCCCCGGCACCGAGACCACCGCCGAGGCCCGGCTGACCCTGGTGCCGGCCTCGCTGGCCAAGGGCCTGGAGTACGACTACGTGGTGCTGGACGAGCCGGCCGCCGTGGTGGCTGGCGAGCCGGACCGGCGCACCGGGCTGCGCCGGCTGTACGTGGCGCTGACCCGTGCGGTCTCCGGCCTGACCGTGCTGCACGCCGAGCCGCTGCCGGCCGAGCTGGACTGACCGCGCCGTCCCCGGGACTCCCGGTGGGAGCTCCCGGGGCGTCAGCCGTCGATCAGGGACCGCCAGCGGGCCACCTTGGCCGGGTCCACCGGGGTGCTCCAGCCGTCCTCGCGGACCGCCCCGCCGACGTGGAAGGCGTCGAAGCCCTCGGCCCGCAGCCCGGGCAGGTGCTCCTCGCGCAGGCCGCCGCCGATCAGGATGCGCTGCCGGTAGCCCGGCTCGCCGGCCTTGGCGAGCTCGCCGGCCAGCACCTCGCGCCCGGCGTCCACCCCGGCGGCCGCGCCGGAGGTGAGGAAGGTGTCCAGGCCGGGCAGCTCGGCCACGGCGGCGCGCACGGCGGACCGGTCGGCGCTGTGGTCGATCGCCCGGTGGAAGGTCCAGCGGCAGCCCTCGACGGCCTCGGCGACCGCCCGCACGGCCGGCAGGTCCACCTCGCCCGCGGCGGTGAGGAAGCCGAGGACGAACTCCTCGGCGCCCTCGGCCCGCAGCGCGGCGGCCCGCCGCCGCAGCTCGTCCAGATCGCCCGGGGCGAAGCCGTCCCGGATCCGCAGCATCACCCGCAGCGGCAGGTCGACGGCGGCCCGGATCGCGGCGAAGTCGGCCGCCGAGGGGGTCAGTCCGTCGGCGGCCATGTCGGTGACCAGTTCGAGGCGGTCGGCACCGCCGGACTGCGCGGCCTGGGCATCCTGCGCGGTCAGCGCGATGACTTCGAAAATTGGTCTAGACATATCAGCTACCCTGCCACAACCCGGGTCCCCCCCGCGAGCCCCTGGCACACAAACACCCCCGAACGGCGGCCCGGGGGGAAGACCCTCCCCCTAGACCGGGCCCAGCTCCCCCACCGGCGCCACCACCGCCGCCGTCCGCCCGCAGACCCACTGCGGATCGGGCCCCAACTCCGGCTCCACCGACAGCGCGTGCAGCTCCTCCCCCGCCCGCTCGCAGTCCCCGCAGATCGGCCAGCGCCCGTACTGCTCCAGCAGCCCGTCCTGCACGTCCTGCGCCACCAGCCCGACCACGAACCCCACCCCGCCCGGCCACTGCTCCACCCACCACCGCCGGTGCACCACCGCCTCCTCCACCAGCGAGACCACGGCGGGATCCGTCACCCCCCGCGCGGTCAGATCGGCCAGGATCGCGGCGCGGGCGGTGTGCAGGGCGGTTTCCAGCTCGGTCATCAGGGGTCCTCCAGGAGACGGAACGCCGCGAGGGCGGCCTCCCCTTGGGGAGGCCGCCCTCGCGGACTGCGGAACGGCCGATCCTTCCGACGAAGGATCAGAAGTCCATGTCACCGCCCGGCATGCCGCCGCCGGCGGCCGCGGCGGCCTTCTCCGGCTTGTCGGCGATGACGGCCTCGGTGGTGAGGAAGAGCGCCGCGATGGAGGCGGCGTTCTGCAGCGCGGAGCGGGTGACCTTGGCCGGGTCGATGATGCCCTCGGCGACCAGGTCCACGTACTCGTTGGTCGCGGCGTTCAGGCCGTGGCCGGCGGGCAGGTTGCGGACCTTCTCCACCACGACGCCGCCCTCGAGGCCGGCGTTGGTGGCGATCTGCTTGATCGGGGCCTCGAGCGCGACCTTGACGATGTTGGCGCCGGTGGCCTCGTCGCCCTCGAGCTCCAGCTTGTCGAACGCGACACCGGCCTGCAGCAGGGCCACGCCGCCGCCGGCGACGATGCCCTCCTCGACGGCCGCCTTGGCGTTGCGCACGGCGTCCTCGATGCGGTGCTTGCGCTCCTTGAGCTCGACCTCGGTGGCCGCGCCGGCCTTGATGACGGCCACGCCGCCGGCCAGCTTGGCGAGGCGCTCCTGGAGCTTCTCGCGGTCGTAGTCCGAGTCGCTGTTCTCGATCTCGGCGCGGATCTGGTTGACCCGGCCCGCGACCTGGTCGCTGTCGCCGCCACCGTCGACGATGGTGGTCTCGTCCTTGGTGATGACCACCTTGCGGGCGGTGCCCAGCAGGTCCAGGCCCGCGTTCTCGAGCTTGAGGCCGACCTCCTCGGAGATCACGGTGCCGCCGGTCAGGATGGCGATGTCGCCCAGCATGGCCTTGCGGCGGTCGCCGAAGCCCGGGGCCTTGACGGCGACGGACTTGAAGGTGCCGCGGATCTTGTTGACCACCAGGGTCGACAGGGCCTCGCCCTCGACGTCCTCGGCGATGATCAGCAGCGGCTTGCCGGACTGCATGACCTTCTCCAGCAGCGGGAGCAGGTCCTTGACCGAGCCGATCTTGGAGTTGGCGATCAGGATGTACGGGTCGTCGAACGACGCCTCCATCCGCTCCAGGTCGGTGGCGAAGTAGGCCGAGATGTAGCCCTTGTCGAAGCGCATGCCCTCGGTGAGCTCGAGCTCCAGACCGAAGGTGTTGCTCTCCTCGACGGTGATGACGCCTTCCTTGCCGACCTTGTCCATCGCCTCGGCGATCAGCTCGCCGATCTGGGTGTCGGCGGCGGAGATCGACGCGGTGGCCGCGATCTGCTCCTTGGTCTCGACGTTGCGGGCCTGGGCCAGCAGCTGGTCGGAGACGGCGGAGACGGCCTTCTCGATGCCGCGCTTGAGGGCCATCGGGTTGGCGCCGGCGGCGACGTTGCGCAGACCCTCGCGAACCAGGGCCTGGGCGAGCACGGTGGCGGTGGTGGTGCCGTCACCCGCGACGTCGTCGGTCTTCTTGGCGACCTCCTTGACGAGCTCGGCACCGATCTTCTCGTACGGGTCCTCGAGCTCGATCTCCTTGGCGATCGAGACACCGTCGTTGGTGATCGTGGGGGCGCCCCACTTCTTCTCAAGGACGACGTTGCGGCCCTTGGGGCCCAGCGTCACCTTGACTGCGTCGGCAAGCTGGTTCATGCCGCGCTCAAGGCCGCGGCGAGCTTCCTCGTCAAACGCGATGATCTTGGCCATCGGAAGTGGTCCTCCAGGACACGGTCGACTGCTCGGACCGGGGGCGCCCGCGACGGACGGTCCTGGAGCGCGGGGGTCCTTTCCCCTGCCGCGTCCCGGGACCTCACCGACCCGTTCCGTTTGTCACTCTCAAGCTGTGAGTGCTAACGCCAATGATTAGCACTCCGGTGTGGCGAGTGCAAGCTCCCCGGTCCAACGCGCGCCCGCCGGGGGACCGGGACGGGAAAGCGGCCGAGCCCGCACCCGGCCCCTGACGGGGCGTCGGTGCGGGCTCGGCCGCTTTTGGTCCACCAGCTCGGTGAGAGCCGATAACTCCGAGGGTCGGAAAGGTCAGACCGCCGCGCGGACCATGTCCGCCTGCGGGCCCTTCTGCCCCTGGGAGATCTCGAACTCGACCCGCTGGCCCTCCTCGAGGGTGCGGTAGCCGTCCATCTGGATCGCGCTGTAGTGGACGAACACGTCCGCACCACCGTCGACCGCGATGAAGCCGTAGCCCTTCTCCGCGTTGAACCACTTGACGGTGCCCTGAGCCATTCCGAACTCCCCTAGTGCTGTGCTGGCCCTTCACGCGCCCGCTGGTCGCGGGCCCGGGTCTGGCGGACCATGCCGAAGGTGTCCCCCCGGGGCACGGCCCTGCATACCGCAGCAGCCCGCTCCCAGTTGCCAGTTGGCGTCCCGAGTGCGGACGGATGCGTCGACCGCGGCTGAATGTATCCGGATCGGAGCCCTGAGCAACAGGGCCACTCAGCGCCAAATCAAGCGCCGGGTCAACGGACAGGAAGGGAGGAATACGACAGAGTTCGGCAATTCGCCTCGGACATAGCGGACGAATACCGCGAATTGTCCAAATAATTCTGACGCGTCGCGGACATGGTTCCGCCGCTCACCGGGCAACCATGTCTCAGCGGGCGGGATGTCCGGGCAACCGACAGCCTATGCCCTGCCGCGGTGCGCCATGGACCCGCCCAGGGCGCGACCGGGACACGACCCGGACACGACCTGGAAACGGCGGCGGGGCGCCGCCCGGCCCGATCGGCCGGAAGACGCCCCGCGCAGGCCCTGAGGGGCCGTCAGCAGCCGCCCGCCACGGCGGGGATGATGGAGATGGTCGCGCCGTCCTTCACCTCGGTGGCGAGGCCGGCGTCGAACCGCACGTCGTCGTCGTTGACGTAGACGTTGACGAACCGGCGCAGCGCACCCGTGTCGTCCAGCACCCGGGCGCCGATGCCGGCGTGGTTGCGGTCCAGGTCGGCGATCACCTCGGCCAGGGTGGCGCCCTCCGCGGGCACCTCGGACCGGCCGTCGGTGTAGGGGCGCAGGATGGTGGGGATGCGGACGGTGGCGCTCATCGGTGGCTCTCCTGGTGGTTCGGGGTGATCGGGGGGTGGGGGTGGCGGGCTCAGCCGAGGCCGGCGGCCCGGAAGGAGTCCAGGGTCGGCCGGATGGTCGCGGTCAGGCCGGTGCCGGCCACCGCGTCCAGGGTCTTCAGGCCGTCGCCGGTGTTGATCGCCACGGTCTCCTTCGAGGGGTCCAGCTGCCCGCTCTCGACCAACTTCCTGAGCACGCCGATGGTCACGCCGCCCGCCGTCTCGGCGAACACGCCCTCGGTCCGGGCCAGCAGCTTGATCGCCTCGACCACCTCGGCGTCGGTGACGTCCTCCACCGCACCGCCGGTGCGCCGGGCGATGTCCAGCACGTACGGGCCGTCGGCCGGGTTGCCGATCGCCAGCGACTTGGCGATGGTGTCCGGCTTGACCGGGCGGATCACGTCCCGGCCGTCCTTGAAGGCGGTGGCGACCGGCGAGCAGCCGGTGGCCTGGGCGCCGAAGACCTTGTACGGCCGGTCCTCGACCAGGCCGAGCTTGATCAGCTCCTGCAGGCCCTTGTCGATCTTGGTGAGCTGGGAGCCGGAGGCGATCGGGATGACGATCTGCTCGGGCAGCCGCCAGCCCAGCTGCTCGCAGATCTCGAAGGCCAGGGTCTTGGAGCCCTCGCCGTAGTACGGCCGCAGGTTGACGTTGACGAAGCCCCAGCCCTCGCCGGCCGGATCGCCGATCAGCTCGGAGCAGAACCGGTTCACGTCGTCGTAGTTGCCCTCGATGCCGACCAGGTCACCGCCGTAGACCCCGGCCATGACGATCTTGGGCTGCTCCAGGTCGTGCGGGATGAAGACGCAGGACTTGAAGCCGGCCCGGGCGGCCGCGGCGCCCACCGCGCCGGCCAGGTTGCCGGTGGAGGAGCAGGAGAGGGTGGTGAACTCGAAGGCGCGGGCGGCCTCGATCGCGCAGGCCACCACCCGGTCCTTGAAGGAGTGGGTGGGGTTGCCCGAGTCGTCCTTGATGTGCAGTTGGCCGGTGAAGCCGAGCTCGGCGCCGAGCCGGTCGGCCTTGATCAGCGGGGTCCAGCCCGGGTTCAGGTTCGGCTTGCCCGCGACGTCCGCCGGGACGGGCAGCAGCGGGGCGTAGCGCCAGATCGAGGCCGGCCCGGCCTCGATCCGCTTGCGCAGCTCGGCCGCGTCGTAGCCGCTGTAGTCGTAGGCGATCTCCAGCGGGCCGAAGCACTCCAGACAGGCGAAGCTGGGGCCGAGCGGGAACCTCGTGCCGCACTCGCGACAGGACAGCGCTGCGGCGGGGCCGAGGTCGACGGAGACGGTGTCGTTCGAGGACGCTGCGGCAGGGGTAGCGGTAGCCATGATGGCGGAGGCCTCTCTCCTCATCTTCCCCGTGGCGCGGGCGCGCCACAGGACGGAATTGGCACCTGTCCCGCCGGGGCCCGCGAAGGCCGGTCGAGAAGGTTGCCGGGACGTCAACGGGCCGTTCCCTCAGTCCCTCTGGATGAGCTCTGTGAAGTTGTCGTACGGCTGCGAAGCCGGTGTTCTCCGGCGGTCCACCCCGGTGTGCGAAGGTCTGACCGCAGTACGAAGACTGTAACCGAAGGGGCCGTACCGACCGCCACCCGTCCGCCACCCGAGACGGGACCGACCGCTCAGTGAGCCCAGGACGAGGAGCCAGATTTGCCAGCCGAGCAGAGCCCGGAGCTGCTTCCGGAGGCCGCCAGCTGGTTGCGCCGCAGGTCATGGACCGCGGCCGACCGGCCGCTCGCGGAGGTACTGGCCGCCAAGCGGGCCGCCGGCGCGGCCGGCACGGTGAGCGTGGTACTGCCCGCCCTGGACGAGGAGTCCACGGTCGGCGGGATCGTCGAGGTGATCCACCGGGAGCTGGTCGAGCGGGTGCCGCTGGTGGACGAGCTGGTGGTGGTGGACTCCGGCTCGGCCGACCGGACCGCCGAGGTGGCCGCGGCCGCCGGCGCCCGGGTGGTGCACCGGGACGCCATACTGCCCCGGCTGCCCGCGGTGCCGGGCAAGGGCGAGGTGCTCTGGCGCTCGCTGCTGGCGACCACCGGCGCGATCGTCTGCTTCATCGACGCCGACCTGCGCGAGTTCGACCCGGCCTTCGTCTCCGGGATCGTCGGCCCGCTGCTCACCGACCCCGGGATCGAGCTGGTCAAGGCGATGTACGACCGCCCGCTGGAGGCCGAGGGCGCCGTGGTGCCGGCCGGCGGCGGCCGGGTCACCGAGCTGGTCGCCCGCCCGCTGCTCAACCTGCACTGGCCGCAGCTGGCCGGATTCGTGCAGCCGCTCGGCGGGGAGTACGCCGCCCGCCGCTCGCTGCTGGAGCGGCTGCCGTTCCCGACCGGCTACGGGGTGGAGCTGGGCCTGCTGGTGGACGCGCTGGACCTGGTCGGTCTGGACGCGCTGGCCCAGGTCGACGTCGGGGTCCGGCACCACCGGCACCAGGACAGCCAGGCACTGGGCCGGATGGCCGCCACGATCTACCGCACCGCGCTGGAGCGGCTGGACCGCACCCACCGGCTGAAGGCCGCCGAGGACCTGGCCCGCCCGGTCCTCACCCAGTTCTCCCGCGACCCCCGGACCAGGGAGTTCACCGCCCACGGCCACCCGGTGACGGCCCTGGAGCGCCCTCCGGTGATCGAGCTGCCGGAGTACCGGGAGCACCGTTCCTGACCTCGGACGCCCGGCCGGGTGTGACCAATGTCCGGGTTTGCCGTGCGGTGTACCCGGCAAGGTTGGTCATATGGCCGATCAAACGACCGCACGCATCCTGGTGGCCTCGAACCGGGGCCCGGTCTCCTTCTCCACCGCGGCGGACGGCAGTCTGACGCTGCGGCGCGGGGGCGGCGGACTGGTCTCCGGCCTGTCCGCGATCGACGATCCGAACGCGGTCTGGGTCTGCGCCGCGCTCGGCGACGCCGACCGGGCGGCCGCCCGCAGCGCACCGGACGGGCGCCTGGACCTGGCCGGCTTCGACGTCGGCGGGCAGGCCGTACGGATGCTGGACATCGACCCCGAGGTGTTCGACCAGGCCTACAACGGCGTGGCCAACTCGACCCTCTGGTTCATCCACCACATGCTCTACGACACCCCGACCGCCCCCGCCTTCGACCAGGAGTCGGCCGACCGGTGGGCCGGCTTCCGGGCCTACAACGCGGCCTTCGCCGAGGCGCTGGCCGCCGAGGCCGCGCCGGGCGCGGCGGTGCTGGTGCAGGACTACCACCTCAGCCTGGTGCCCGAGCTGCTCCGGGAGCTCCGCCCCGACCTGCGGATCGGCTACTTCCTGCACATCCCGTGGGCGCCGGCCGACTACTTCCGGCTGCTGCCGGACGAGTGGGCGGTGGCCGTGCTCACCGGCGTGCTGGGCGCCGACCGGGCCGGCTTCCACAGCCGGCGCTGGGCCGAGGCCTTCGCCGACTGCTGCGAGCGGGTGCTGGACGCCACCGTCGACCGGGCCGCGCTCACCGTCGGCTACCGCGGCCGGACCACCCGGCTGGGCGTGCACGCGCTGGGTGCCGACGCCGAGTTCCTGCGCGAGCGGGCACACCGGCCGGACGTCGAGGAGCGGCTGGCCGGGCTGCGCGAGGCCGTCGGCCAAGGGGACTCCGGGCCGCGGAGGACCGTCGTCCGGGTGGACCGCACCGAGCTGAGCAAGAACATCGTCCGCGGCCTGCAGGCCTACCGGCACCTGCTGCGCACCCGCCCCGAATGGCACGACCGGGTGGTGCACATCGCCTTCGCCTACCCCTCCCGGCAGGACCTGGCCGAGTACCGCGAGTACACCGCGGCGGTGCGCCGGCTCAGCGAGGAGATCAACGCCGAGTTCGGCACCGAGCGCTGGCAGCCGCTGATACTCCAGGTCGAGGACGACTTCGCCCGCTCGCTGGCCGCCTACCGGCTGGCCGACGTGGCGCTGGTCAACCCGATCCGGGACGGCATGAACCTGGTCGCCAAGGAGGTCCCGGTGGTCTCCGACGCCGGCTGCGCGCTGGTGCTCTCCCGGGAGGCCGGCGCCTGGGCCGAGCTGGCCGAGGACGCGATCGGGGTCAACCCCTACGACGTGCTGGGCACCGCCGAGGCGCTGCACCGCGCGCTGACCCTGCCGGCCGCCGAGCGCACCGAGCGCACCAAGCGGCTGGCCGCGGCGGCCACCGCACTGCCGCCGCAGCAGTGGTTCCTCGATCAGCTGGCGGCGCTGAGCTCCTGAGCCAGCCGCTCCAGCAGCCCGACCACCCCGGCCGGGCCGGCCACCACCAGGTCGGCCCGGTCGGCCACCTCCCGCACCGGCGCCTCGCCGGTGACCGGCCCGCTGGCCACCAGCAGGCCCGGCAGGCCGTCGGCCCGCAGCCGCTCGACGGCCGCGAAGGCGGCCAGGTCGCCCAGGTCGTCCCCGGCGTAGAGCACGGCCCCGGCCGACCGCTCGGCGATCAGCCCGGTGAGCGCGGCGCCCTTGTCCACGCCCGGCGGGCGCAGCTCGACCACCATCCGGCCGGGCTCCACCGCCAGCCCGTGCGCGGCGGCCAGCCCGGCCAGCGGGCCGCGCAGCAGCTCCAGCGCCGCGTCCGGGTCGGCGGTGCGCCGGGTGTGCACGGCGAGGGAGCGCTCCTTGTCCTCCACCGCGGTGCCCTCGGGCGCGCCGAGCGCGGCGAGCAGCCCGGGCAGCTCGGCGCGGACGGCGGCCACCCCGGGGTGGACGGCGGGCGCGGTCAGCTCGCCGGTGGCGCCGTCCCAGCGCTCGGCGCCGTAGTGGCCGAGCACCACCAGACGGTCCAGCCCGGTCATGGCGGCGAAGCCGCCGAGCCGGACGGCGGCGGCCGCCGGGCGCCCGGTGACCACGGCGAGGGTGCCGATCCGGGGCGCCAGCGCGGCCAGCGCGCCGGCCGCGCCGGGGTGGGCGGCGGCCCGCTCGGGGTCGGCGACGATCGGCGCCAGCGTGCCGTCGAAGTCGAAGGCGAGCAGCGCGCGCCCGGGGTCGGCCAGCAGTGCGGCCAGGCCCGCCCGGCCGGCGGGGGTGGTCGGTTCCAGCACAGTGTCCATGCCGGCCAACCTACCCAGGGCCACCGGACGCTAACGCTCGGCGCGGCGGGCCTCCCGGACCCGGCGCAGCCGGTTCACCAGCACCGGGTCCTGGCGCAGCGCCTCCTCCCGGTCCAGCAGTCCGTTCAGCAGCTGGTAGTACCGGGTGGCGGAGATGCCCAGCTCCTCGCGGACCGCCTGCTCCTTGGCACCCTGGGTGCGCCAGCCGCGGGCCTCCAGGGCCAGCACGGCCCGCTCGCGCTCGGTCAGCTCGCTCATCGGGCCATTGTCACCCGGCGGCGGGCCGGACCGGCTACTGGCCGCGGGCCTTCTTAGAGGCCTCCTCGGCGAACTGCTGCAGCTCGCTCAGCACCGGGGCCGGGTCGCCGGTGGCGGCCTTGCCGACGTCGGTCTTGATCCTGCTGCTGACGGTGTCCCAGGCCGGGTCGCCCAGCGGGTAGAAGCTGGCGGCCGGCAGCGCGTTCAGGAACGGCTCCAGGTCGGTGTGCTTGCCGCTGTGGGTCATGTCGTCCAGGGTGTCCTGGGTGACCGGGAGCAGGTTGTACTGCTCGTCGAAGGCGAGCGTGTTCTCCTTGGTGTAGGCGAAGTTGAGGAAGTCCCGGATCTGCTGGCGGTGGCCGTTGGCGCTGTAGGCCATCATCCAGTCGGCCACGCCGAGGGTGCGGGGCTTGGCCGCCGGGTCCTTGCGGGGGATCGCCGAGGTGCCGTAGTCGATCTTCGCCTGGGTGGCCATCTGGACCAGCGACGGGTGGCCGTTGAGCATCGCCACCTTGCCGGCCACGAAGTCGTTGAAGGCGGTCTTGCGGTCCACCGCGCCGGGGTCCGGGTAGGTGAGGCGGGGGTCCACCAGGTTCTGCTTGAGCCAGCTGAAGGTGTCCTTGTTCTGCTGGCTGTCCAGGATGTAGACGCCGGCGTCGTCGGTCAGCCCGCCGCCGCCGCTCATGGTCCAGATCATCGACTCGCCCTGGGCCTCCTCCGGCCCGAGCGGCAGCCCGTACGGGATGACCCCGGGCACCTTGGCCTTGATCAGCGCGGCGTCCGCCTTGAGGTCGGCCCAGCTGGCCGGCGGCTGGCTGATCCCGGCCTTGGCGAAGATCGCCTTGTTGTAGAAGAAGGTCCGCGAGGAGGAGACGAACGGGATGCCGTACTGGGTGCCCAGCACCTCGCCGGCCCGGTTGAAGACGTCCAGGAAGTTCGCCTCGGTGTCCATCGAGAGCACGTCTCGGGCCGGGTAGAGCTGGTTGGCCGCGACCTTGTCGGCGAAGCCGCCGGTCTGCACGATGTCCGGCGAGTGGCCGGCCTTGACCATGGCGGCGACCTTGCCGTCGATGTCGGTCCAGCTGATCACCTGGACGTCGACCTTGACCTTGGGGTTGGCGGCCTCGAACCGCCGTGCCAGGTCGTCCCAGTAGTGCTGGGTGCTGTTGGCGGGGGTGTCCCCGTAGTCGGCGGCGACCAGCTTCAGGGTGACGGTGCCGCTGCCGCCGATGCCTAGCGTCCCGCAGCCGGAGAGCAGGAGGGTACTGGTCACGAGCGCAGCACTGAGCCGGGACTTCAACGGGGACCGCCTTCGGGCCTACTGGTCTTGGGGGTGGCGAAAGGTTGCCATCCAGTGGTCTGAACCAGAAACCGGAAGTGGCGGAACGTTACCGAAGTGGTCGCGATCGTTGCAGGGGATGCAACGGATCGTCAGCTGTCAGACCGTCAGCACCCGGATGCCCGCCTCGGCGAAGCCCGCCGCCAGCTCCTCGTCCGCCTCCGCGTCGGTGACCAGGGTGTCGATCGACTCCAGCCCGCAGATCCGGGCGAAGGCCCGGTGCCCGAGCTTGGAGGAGTCGGCGGCCACCACCACCCGGCGGGCCCGCTCGGCCAGCAGCCGGTTGACGCTGGCCTCGCCCTCGTGGTGCGCGGTGGCGCCGGCTTCGGCGTCCAGCGCGTCCACGCCCAGCACCGTGACGTCCAGGGTGAGTTCGCCGAGCACGGTGGCGGCCAGCGGACCGATCAGCTCGTAGGACTGCGGGCGGGCCACCCCGCCGGTGACCACGATCTTCACGGCCGGACGGACCGTCAGCTCGTTGGCGATGTTCAGCGCGTTGGTCACCACGGTCAGCGCCTGCCCGCCGGTCTCGGGGCGCTCGGCCAGCTCGGGGCGGACGGCCAGCGCCCGGGCCACCTCGGTGGTGGTGGTGCCGCCGTTCAGGCCGACCACCTCGCCGGGGGCGATCAGCGCGGCCACCGCCTGGCCGATCCGCTGCTTGGCGTCGGCGTGCCGGGCGGTCTTGTAGCGCAGCGGCAGGTCGTAGGAGACGTTGTGGGCGACCGCGCCGCCGCGGGTCCGGGTGACCATCTGCTGGCGGGCCAGCTGGTCCAGGTCACGGCGGATCGTGGCGGCCGACACGCCGAGTGCGGCCGCCGCCTCCTCGACCTCCAACCTGCCCTGCTCGGCGAGGAGTTCGAGAAGACCGTTCCACCGCTCGTACCTGGACACGCCGTGCCATCCCTTGCTCTCGCCCACACGCTGTGCGAACAGCCTGGCACACCAGCGGCGGGCCGGTCCGGGCCCGCGCAACCCTTGTGCATTTCTGATCGCAACGGCTATAAATCAATCAGCTTCACGCATACACACGAGACGAGGGGGAACGGCATGAGCGCACTCACCGCCGAGGAGCTTGCCACCCAGCCGGCCTGCTGGCGCCGGGCCGCCGCACTGGCCGGATCGGCGGCCGCCGACCTCCCGGCGCCCGGCGAGCGGGTGGCGGTGGTCGGCTGCGGCACCTCCTGGTTCATGGCGCAGGCCTACGCGACGCTCCGCGAGGCGGCCGGGCAGGGCGAGACCGACGCCTACGCCGCCTCCGAGTTCCGCTACGCCCGCCCGTACGACCGGGTACTGGCGATCACCCGGTCCGGCACCACCACCGAGGTGCTGGCGCTGCTGGAGCGGCTGGCCGGCCGCATCCCCACCACGGCGCTGACCGCCGACCCCGCCACCCCGGTCAAGCAGGCCGCCGACCGGCTGGTGGTGCTGGACTTCGCCGACGAGCGCTCCGTGGTGCAGACCCGGTTCGCCACCAGCGCGCTGGCCCTGCTCCGGGCCCAGCTGGAGCTGGCCGGCGCGCTGCCGCCCGGGGTGCGCACGGTGGAGCGGGCCGCCGCGGACGCCGAGCGGGCGCTGGCCGGGCCGCTGCCGGAGGGCCTGCTGGCCGTGGAGCAGATCACCTTCCTCGGCGCCGGCTGGACCAACGGGCTGGCCCAGGAGGCCGGGCTCAAGCTGCGCGAGGCGGCCGGCTTCTGGACCGAGGCCTACCCGGCGATGGAGTACCGGCACGGACCGGTGGCGATCACCGCGCCGGGCCGGGCCGCCTGGATGTTCGGCACCCTGCCGGAGGGCCTGGCCGGGCAGATCGGCGCGACCGGCGGCCTGCTGGTCGCCGACTCGGCGGCCGGCGGCCTGGATCCGATGGCCGACCTGGTCCGGGTGCACCGGCTGGCGGTCGGGCTGGCCACCGCCCGCGGACTCGACCCGGACCGCCCCCGGGCGCTGACCCGATCGGTGCAGCTCTGACCCGCCGCGCGCCGCGCGCGACCAAGCTCACCCCAGTTGGGCCAGACCAATCCGACCACTGGACTAGACCTCTCCTCCTCGGTCAAGGGAAACTGTCCCCCGTGAAGCACGTCATCGCACTCGATGTAGGCGGCACCGGCATGAAGGCCGCGCTGCTCGCCCAGGACGGCTCCGTGCTGTTCGAAGCACGCCGACCGACCGGGCGGGAGCACGGCACCGATGCCGTCGTCGCCACCATCCTCGACTTCGCCGCCGACCTCGCCGAGGAGGGCCGCAGCCGCTTCGGCCAGGGGCCGGCCGCGGCCGGCGTCGCCGTCCCGGGGACCATCGACGAGAAGAACGGGATCGCGGTCTTCTCCGCCAACCTCGGCTGGCGGGACCTGCCGATGCGCAAGCTGCTCGGCGAGCGCCTCGGCGGCCTGCCGGTCGCCCTCGGCCACGACGTCCGCACCGGCGGGCTGGCCGAGGGGCGGATCGGCGCCGGACGCGGCGTCGGGCGGTTCCTCTTCATCGCGCTCGGCACCGGGATCGCCGGCGCGATCGGCATCGAGGGCCGGATCGAGGCGGGCGCGCACGGCTACGGCGGCGAGATCGGCCACGTGGTGGTCCGCCCCGGCGGGCCGCAGTGCGGCTGCGGCGCCAAGGGCTGCCTGGAGACGCTGGCCTCCGCCTCCGCCGTCTCCCGGGCCTGGGCCGCCGCCAGCGGCGACCCGGCCGCCGACGCCGCCGCCTGCGCGGCGGCGGTGCAGGCCGGCGACCCGGCCGCGCTGGCGGTCTGGCACCAGGCGGTGGACGCCCTGGCGGACGGCATCGTGCTGGCCCAGAGCCTGCTCGACCCCTCCACGGTGATCGTCGGCGGCGGACTCGCCGAGGCCGGTGACACGCTCTTCACTCCCTTGCGCGCGGCGGTGGCCGAGCGGTTGACCTTCCAGATGCCCCCGAAGGTCGTACCGGCCATGCTCAAAGACACCGCCGCATCCCTGGGCGCCGGCCTGCTCGCCTGGGATCTGCTCTCCATGGAGGTGACCGCGTGACCGCGGACGTCGTTACGGCCCTGGCCGGGGCCCGCCTGGTACTGCCCACCGGGGTTGTCGAGAACGGCCGGCTGGCCTTCTCGGGCAGCACCATCGCCTCGATCGGCGGCGACCGCGCGCCCGGCGACCTGGACCTGGCGGGCTACACCGTGGTCCCCGGCTTCGTGGACCTGCACGTGCACGGCGGCGGCGGCGCCTCCTACGCGTCCGGGCTGGCCGAGGAGGCGCTGACCGCCGCCCGCACCCACCTGGAACACGGCACCACCACCACGATGGCCTCCACCGTCACCGGCGAGATCGACGAGGTCTGCCGCCAGGCGGCGGTCCTCTCCGAGCTGGTCGAGGACGGCGTGCTGGCCGGCGTGCACTTCGAGGGCCCGTTCATCTCCCCCGGCCGCTGCGGCGCACACCGCCCCGACCTGCTGCGCGACCCGGACCCGGCGCTGGTCCGCAAGCTGGTGGACGCGGCCCGCGGCACCGCGAAGATGGTCACCCTGGCGCCCGAGCTGCCCGGCGGCCTGGAGTCGGTCCGGCTGCTGGCCGACCTCGGGGTGATCGCGGCGGTCGGCCACACCGACTCCGACTACGCCATGACCCTGGAGGCGATCGAGGCCGGCGCCACCGTCGCCACCCACCTGTTCAACGCGATGCCGGGCATCCAGCACCGCGCCCCCGGCCCGATCGTCGCCCTGCTGGAGGACGAGCGGGTCACCGTCGAGCTGATCAACGACGGCACCCACCTGCACCCCTCGGTGCTCGACCTGGCCTACGGCACGGCCGGCGCCGAGCGGGTCGCGCTGATCACCGACGCGATGGGCGCGGCCGGCATGGGCGACGGGCTCTACCCGCTGGGCCCGCTGCAGGTCCGGGTGGAGAACGGCGTCGCCCGGCTGGTGGAGGGCGGCTCGATCGCCGGCTCCACGCTCACCCTGGACGTCGCCTTCCAGCGCTCGGTGCTGATCAACAAGCTCAGCCTGGAGCAGACCGTGCGCTCCATCTCCACCCACCCGGCCGCACTGCTCGGCCTCGCCGACACCCTCGGCTCGCTGGAGGTCGGCAAGAACGCCGACCTGGCGGTGCTCGACTCGGAGAGCTACGAGCTGGTCGCCGTGGTCCGCCGCGGCGAGTGGATCACCGGCGCGGAGCGCTTCACCGCGTAGCGCCGGGCCGCTCCGGGCCGGTCACCCGGCCCGGGGCGCCGCGCGGTCAGCTGCTGGCGGGTGCGGGCGCGGCACCGGCCGCGCCCGGGCTCGGGTAGGAGCCGTTCACGTCCAGCCCGGTCACGGCCAGCTGGTCCACCAGCACCGGACCGCCGGCCGGGGTCACCACCACCGTGTTGGTGCCGGCCTGCAGCTGCGGGCTGATCCAGGTGTAGGACCAGGCCTGGGCCGGGTCGCCGCCGCTGTTCCAGCTCTTGAAGGTGGTCCCGCCGGGGTGGTCCTGGCCGTTCACGGTGACCGCGGTCTTCACCGGGCTGCCGCTGGAGTTGCCGTAGTGGAACCAGATCTTCCAGACGCCGGCGGTCGGCACCGTCACGCTGAAGCTCGCCGAGGAGCCCTGCTGCAGCGTCAGGTAGCTGCCGTCGGCGGAGATCGCGCCCTTCACCCCGCTGCCCAGCGCCGCGCCGCCGCCCGCCTGCGCCTTGGCGGCGTCCACGAAGCCGCCCCCGGCCGCCGAGCTGTCGGAGGGCGAGGCCGAGGGCGCGGCGGAGGAGGCCGCCGGGCTGCTCGGCGGGGCGCTGCCGCCCGCGCTGGAGTGGCCGGCGCTGCCGGCCGGGGTCGGGCCCGCGGTGTTCTTGGTCTTGCCGCCGTCGTTTCCGGTCAGGGCGATGCCGGCGCCGATCGCGATCGCGGCGACCACCGCGACCACGCCGATCACCGGGCCCTTGCCGCGCCCGCGCGGCACGTCCTCGCCGGGCTGCGGGCGGGACCGCTCGGCGTACCGGGACTGCTGGGGCAGCCGGGTGGTCTGCTCGCCGCCGTAGCCCGGCTGCTGCGGCGGATAGCCGGGCCGGCCCTCCGGGCCGGGCGGGAACGGCTGCTGACGGGGCGGCGGGGCGCCGTACTGGGCCCGGCCGACCTCCATCGGGCGGTAGGCGGTCCGGGGGGCCTGCGGCGCCTGCTCGGCCCCCTCCGCGCCCGCGGCGGGCCGGTAGAGGTAGGCGAACGGATCGTCCTCGGCGGGGGCGCCGCCCGCGCTCTCCTCGGGCCCCTGGCTGTCGGCCGTCATCGCGCTGATCAACTCCCCTGTACTACGCGGTGCGCTCTGGTACTCCCGGCACCTTACAGGGGATCACACCGCACGCCGGTGCGACCGCTCCCCCCTGGCGCCGCGCAGCGCGCCGCCGCGGGCCCGCTTCTCGTCGTACATCCGCTTGTCGGCCGCGTGCAGCACCTCCTCGATGCTCATCCCGCAGCCCGCCCAGCCGATCCCCAGGCTGACGCCGACCCGCATCACCCGGCCGGCTATCCGCATCGGCGGCATCACCGCGTTGCGCAGCCGGACCGCCAGGTCGGCCGCCTCCTCGCTGGCGATCGAGTCGGCCAGCACCACGAACTCGTCGCCGCCCAGCCGGGCCACCGTGTCGCCCTCGCGGACCGCGCCCTGCAGCCGGCGGGCCACCTCGACCAGCACCGCGTCGCCCGCGCTGTGCCCGAACCGGTCGTTGACCGACTTGAAGCCGTCCAGGTCGCAGAAGAGCACCGCCAGGCCCTTCTGCGGGCCGGGGCCGCCGCCGCGCGGGCCGTGCCAGGGCTCCGGGGCGTTGTCCGGGTCGCTGGGCACCACCGCGTGCACGTGGTCCGGCGGCGGGGAGTCGGAGCCCTCGTGGCAGGACGGCTCGACGGCCGGGCGCTCGGCGTAGCCGTGCACCACCGAGCCGCGCGGGGCGACCAGGTCGGCGTGCTCGCCGGGGCCGCCGCCCATCGGGGCGGGCACCGCGGCACCCGTCCGCGGCCCGTGCGGACCCGGCAGCGCCCCCGGACCGGCGTGCCCGGCGGCGGCCGCCTCCAGGGCGCAGGGGCCCGCTCCGGCGGCACCGTGGGCGGCCGCGCCGCCGGGGCCCTGCGGCGCGGCGCAGAGCCGGCGGCCCAGCCGGGCGCGCAGCTCGGCGCCGTTCGGCAGGCCGGTGAGCGCGTCGTGGCTGGCCCGGTGGCGGAGCTGGAACTCGTGCCGCTTGCGGTCCTCGATGTCCTCGACGTGGGTGAGCAGGAAGCTGGGGCCCTCGGCGGCGTCCGCGACGATCGAGTTGCGCAGGCAGACCCACTGGTAGCTGCCGTCCCTGCGGCAGAGCCGCAGCTCGGCCCGGCCGCTCTCGGCGCTGGTGCGCTCCAGCAGCGCCCGGTCGTCCGGGTGCACCAGGTCCAGGAAGCTCTGCTGGCGCAGCGAGGAGCGGGAGCGGCCGAGCAGCCGGCAGAGCGCGTCGTTGACCCGGGTCAGCTGGCCCCGGACCGGCCCGTGCAGCTCGGTGATCGCCATCCCGCTGGGGGCGTACTCGAAGGCCTGCCGAAAGCTCTCCTCGCTGGCCCGCAGCGCCTGCTGGTCCTTCTCCATCCGGGCCAGCGCGCGCTGCATCTCCGCCCGCAGCCGGGCGTTGCCGATCGCGATCGAGGCCTGCAGCGAGAACATCTCCAGCGCCTCGCGGGTCCAGGCGCCGGGGCGCTTTCCGCTGCGCGGGCGGTCCACGCTGAGCACCCCGAGCAGGTCGCCGCCGGCGCTGTACATCGGGGCCAGCAGGCCGTCCTCGGGGTGCCAGTCGTTGGCGTAGACCGGCAGCGGGCCGTCGCCGGTCCAGCGCGGGATGTCGGTGCCGACCGCCCAGCCGCGGTCGTGCGGCAGGAAGCGCAGGGTGCCCCAGTGGTCGGCGGCGGCGAGCAGCCGGTCCCAGGAGGACCGCCCGCCGACCTGGCCGAGCAGCACCGAGGGCCCGCCGAAGTCCCGCACCTCGTACTCCCAGACGGCGGCCACCACCAGGTCGCCGTCCGGCCGCACCAGGCTGACCGCCGCCGCGTCGAAGCCCAGGCCGTGCACGGCCCCCTCCACCACGGCCTGCAGGGTGCCTGCCAGGCTGCGGGCAGCATTGAGGTCCGCCACGACCCGGTGCAAGGTGCGAAGGGTCGCGAGGCGGACGTAGGGCTCCGACTCGGCTTCCATGCGGGGGCTCCCCGGCTTCTTCGGATAGGTCTTGATGGTTATCGTCCGATTGCCAGAAGAACTGAATCACAGCGAGCACAGCGATCGGCACGCTCGGTCAGCAATAGGTCGGCACTTGTGACCCAAATCACAGAACGCATAGAGAGGCAAACCCGGTTCATCTCGGTCATGCCCGGACACGATTCGGCGATGGCCACCTTCCTGGTCGGTCGTGCACGGCCGCAGCCGAAGCCCCCGACCCGCCTACGGGTGACCGGCCACCGCCATAGGGCCTAGGACCACCGCCGGATGCCGCCGGGCCCGCCGTGGAGCTACCGTGCGGTACGTGTCCATCTCACCGCAGTCCAGCACTGCCAACCTCGCCACGCCGGACGAGTTCCGGGCCGCCCTGGGCCAGCTCGCGGCCGGAGTCGCGCTGGTCACCGCCTGCGACGCGGGCGAGGACGCCGGGATGACGGCCACCTCGTTCCTCTCCGTCTCGCTCGAGCCGCCGCTGGTGCTGGTCTCGGTGCGCGAGGACTCCCGGATGGACGAGGTGCTGGACCGGGCGGACACCTGGGCGGTCTCGCTGCTCGGCGAGCAGCACCGGGCGATCGCCTCCCGGTTCGCCATGAAGGGCCGGCTCAGCGACCGGCTGCTCTTCGCCGACACCCCGCACCAGCGCTCCGAGCTGACCGGCTCGCCGCTGGTCGACGGGGCGCTGGCCACCGTGGAGTGCCGCACCGAGCAGCGGATAGCCGCCGGCGACCACACCCTGGTCCTCGGCCGGGTGCTCCGGGCCCGGGTGCCGAGCCCGGACGGGCGCCCGCTGCTCTACTTCCGCGGCGCCTACCGGCAGCTGGGCTGACCGGCCGTCACTCGCCGGAGCGCGGCGCCGAGCGCCCGCGCTTCAGCTCGGCCCGGTGCTTCTTGTTGCGCAGCCGCGCCTCGACCATGCCCTTGCTGGGCTTGGTGGCCCGGCGCGCCTTGGGCGGCGGGGCGGTCGCCTCGCCGAGCAGCGAGGCCAGCCGGGCGGCGGCCATCTCGCGGTTGCGCCACTGCGAGCGGTGCTCGCTGGCCCGCACCACCAGCACCCGGCCGTCGACCAGGCGGCCGGCCAGCCGCTCCAGCGCGCGCTGCTTCCAGACCTCGGGCAGCGCCGTCGAGGCGGCCAGGTCGTAGCGCAGCTCGACCTGGGTGTCGGAGGTGTTCACATGCTGGCCGCCGGGGCCGCTGGAACGGGAGAAGCGCCAGACGAGCTCGGCCTCCGGCACCACCACCGAGCCCCGGACGCGCACTGGCTCGGGCATACCGCCATCATCCCGGGCCGGAGCGGTCCGCGTCACGCGGTTAAATGTCCGGATGATCGAGCTCGGCTACTCCCTCTCGCTGCGGATCCCCGACCCGCCGCAGACCGACTACCGCACCGCCTCCGTGCAGGCGCTGCGGCACGACCTGTTCTGCGGGGACGTGTACATCGCGGAGGACGAGCTGGAGCTGTCCACCGCCTGGGGCTGGGTCCCGGTGCTGGACTTCGCCTGGGCGCTCTGCGACATCGCCGAGCGGCTGGACGAGGACCCGCGCGGCAGCCGGGCCGCCGCGCTGCGCACCGCCGACCTGGACTTCACCCAGAACACCGAACTGCTGCGGTTCGCCCGCCGGTTCGGCCACGTGGAGATCACCGCGACCTGGCTGGACGAGGAGCCGCCGCTGGTGGTCCGCCACCAGGAGCTGCGCCGGGAGGTCCGGGACTTCCTGCAGGACGTGCTGGCCGACCTCACCGACCTGCACCCGGAGCTGGCCGACAACCCGAACATCTGGGTGCTGGCCGGCCGCTACCCGCGGATCTGAGCCGGGCTCGGATCAGCCGCGCTCGGCGCGCAGCTCGCCGAGGTCGAGCAGCTCGGTCTCGTCCTCCGGCGTCAGGTCCACCACCTCGGCGGGGACCTCGCCGCCGACCTCCTCGCCCAGCACGTCGGCCAGGTCCGGCTCGGTCGGCTCGATCTGACGCCCCGCGACCTGAGTGGTACTCAGCTCCGGCTCGGCATTCTCCTGACGCTGCGCCAGTTCGCTGACCGAGCCCACCGAGGGCGCCGGGGCCGCGGCCCGCAGCGCGGCGCCGCGGTCGAAGAAGCTGAAGCCCGCGCCGCGGACCCCGGGCGCCTGCGGACGGGGCCGCTGGCGCTGCCGCTCGGCCGGCAGCATCGCGGCGGCGGCCTGCTCGCCCGGCGCGGCCAGCATCGGGCGGACCGGCGAGGGCGCCACGGCGGCGCGCTCGGCGGTGGCGGCAGCGGACTTGGGCGCCACCGGCTGCGGGGCGGCGGGCTGCGGGGCGACCGGCTTGGGGGCCACCGGCTGCGGGGCGGCGGGCCTGGCCGCCTCCACGGCGGCCGGCCGCGGCGCCGGCACGTGCTTCTCGCGCATCTCGGGCAGCACGGCGGCCTCGACCGGCCTGGCCGGCGGCAGCGCGGCGGCGGCCTTGCGGGCCTGCCGGCGGGCCAGGTGCTCGGCCTGCACCTCGGCCAGCTCCGCGCGGCGCTCCAGCGCCCGCAGGGCGTTCGAGGCGCGCAGGTAGGCCACCGGCGTCACCGGGTGCTTCGGACGGGCCGCCTCGGCCGCCTTGCGGGCCGCCTCGGCCTCCTTGAGCGCCTGCTCGGCGGCCAGCACGGCGCGCTCCTTGAGCAGCCGGGCGATCTCGGTCTCCGCCTTCGCCAGCCGGGACTTCTCCGCGGTCAGCCGGCGGCCGGTGCGGGCGGCCCGCTCCTCGGCCACCTCGGCCGCGTACTCGGCCTCGGCCAGCTGCTCCTCGAACCGCTCCTCCTCGCGGATCCGGCGCGCGGCCGTGGCCTCCGCGGCGGCCCGGGCGGCCCGGTCCCGCTGGCGCAGCACCAGCGCCAGGCCGAGCACGGCGAGCACCGCCGCCGCGCCGACCGAGCGGACCACGATCCGGTCCGCGCTGAGCAGCAGCGCTGCCAGCGCCGCCACCGTGAGGACCAGCGCGGCGGCAGGGCCGAGCGCGCGGCTGATGAGCGAGGAGTGACGGTGGCGTCCGCGAGACATGGTCAAGAAACTAGCGTGCGAATACCGGACTGTCAGCTCGAGGGTCCCCCCTGCGCCTGACGCGGGGTCAGCGCGGGGACGGCATGGTGCCCTTGCCGCCCTCGCCGTCCTCCGGCAGCTTGCAGATGTGCTGCAGCCAGAGCGCCGCCGCGACCACCCCCGCACCGGCCAGCACCGCGAACCCGGCGGTGATCGCCGGACCGTGGTGGGCGTCCAGGTCGGGCAGGGTGAGCAGCTCGATGCCGAAGCCCGCGTAGATCCCGCTGACCACGGCGGAGACCAGCGCACTGGCCTGGCCGAGCACCAGCGCCCGGGCGGCCAGCAGCGGGTCCACGCCCTTCGCCCCCGGCGCCCGGTCCCGGACCGCCTTGAGCCGGCCGCGCAGCGAGATCGCCACCGCGAGCAGCACCACGGCCACCGCCGCGAGCACCACCGGCGCGGCGGCCGGGGTGCCGGGCAGGGTGTCCAGCGAGTTCCAGAGCTTCGCCCCGGCCCAGGCGAGGGCCGTGACGACCACGAAGATGCCCAGCAGGAGTCGCAGGCGCAGCGGCTTCACGGAACCGGAGTCCCTTCTTTACGGTCGATCGGCGGTCTCCCCGACCTTAGACCCTCCGGCATTCGGGGGGTCTTCACTCCGGCAGCCGCAGCTCCAGATCGGCCCGCCGCCGCACGCCCTGGGCGTCGCCGATCTTGCCGAGCAGATCGGCCACCGGGCCGTGGCCGGGCAGCTCGGCGGCCGGGTCGGCGTCCAGCCAGGGGGCGAGCACGAAGGCCCGCTCGTGGGCGCGCGGGTGCGGCAGCAGCAGCACCGGGTCCTCGCTCAGCGCGTTCTGGTAGCTGATGATGTCCACGTCCAGGGTGCGGGCGCCCCAGCGCACGGTGCGCTCCCGGCCGAAGGCGTCCTCGACCGCGTTGGCCCGCTCCAGCAGCGAGTGCGGCGGCAGCGTGGTGCGCAGCACCACCACCGCGTTGTAGTAGGCGGGCTGCTCGTCGGGACCGCCCAGCGGGTCGGTCTCGAAGACGCCGGAGACCGCGGTGATCTTCAGGCCCGGGGTGTCCGCCAGCGCGTCCACCGCGCCCTGCAGGGTCTCCATCCGGTTGCCGAGGTTGCTGCCCAGTGCGATCACCGCGGTGCGCGGGCTGGACAGGGTGGAGTCGACGCTGTCCACCCGGTGCTGCAGGTCGAAAGTGGTCGGCGAGGCGGTCGGGTCGCTGGTGCTCATCGGTAGTCGTCCTCTGCTGCGGTTCGGCCGGGCGCGGGCGGGAGCGGCTCCGTCATCCGCGGCCCCGGTGGATGGTGACGGTCACGTCGTCGAACGGCACGGTGATCGGCGCGTCCGGCTTGTGCACCGTGACCTCGACCTCCTGGACCGCCTCGTGCGTCAGGCACTGGTCGGCGATCCGCTGGGCCAGGGTCTCGATCAGGTCGACCGGCTCGCCCGCGATGATCGCGGTGACCTGCTCGGCCACCACGCCGTAGTGGGCCGTGCGGCTCAGGTCGTCGCCGGAGGCCGCCGGGCGGGTGTCCAGGTGGAGCACGAGGTCGACCACGAAGGTCTGCCCCTCGATCCGCTCGCGCTCGAAGACACCGTGGTGACCGCGGGCCCGCAGGCCTCGCAGGGTGACGCGGTCCAGCACCTGGCTCACTGCTCCTATCCTGGCTGCCCCTGATCGGGCTGCGGCGGGCTCCGTCGCCCGCCGCCCTCGAATCTACCCGCGCCGGCCGACGCCCCCGACCCCGGTCCCGAGGCCCGCCCGCCCCCGCGCGTGCTACTCCGGCCGGTCCTCGTCCTCTTCGTCGTCCCCGCTGGTGAGCACCGGGGAGCCGTGGTGGGACCAGAGCCGCCAGCCCGCGGCGGTGCGGCGGAACAGGTTGCTGGCGACCACCTTGCCGCCGACCAGCGGGCCGAGTTCGCCCTCCTCCTCGGCCTCGCCGCCGGAGAGGATGTTCTCGGTGCAGGTGACCAGCGCCACGTCCCCCTGCACCTCGACCTCGACGTCGGTCAGGAAGAACTGGATGTACTCGGTGTTCATCATGATCAGCAGGTAGGAGCGGGTCACCTGGGCCCGCCCGCGGAGCACCGGCCAGCCCGGGTGGACGCAGGTGACCCCGGTCTTGTCGTCCGCGTCCGCGGCCGACAGCCAGACCTCCTCCAGCGCCTCCAGGTCGCCGTTCTCCAGCGACTCGTAGAGCCGCAGGTTCGCCGCCAGGACCGCCTCGCGGTCGGCCGCCAGCGCGGCCGCCCGCCCGTTGCCGCCGTTGCCCTTGGGGTCACCGGTCACGCCACCACCCAGCCTTCCGTCCAGCACCGCTCGTCTCCCGCTCGAATCAGCTCGGGCCGGCCGCCCGCCAGGCGGCCACCACCCGCACGGCGTCGGCGGTGCCGGCCACGTCGTGCACCCGGACCGCCCAGGCCCCCGCCCTGGCCGACAACGCGGAGACCGCCGCGGTCGCGTCGTCACGCCGCCGGGCCGGCCGCAGCTCGCCCGTTTGCGGGTCGGCCAGCAGCGTACCCAGGAAGCGCTTGCGGGATGCGGCCACCAGGACGGGACGGCCCAAGGCGGTCAACGCGTCCAAACCTCCGAGCAGGGCCCAGTTGTGGGCACTGGTCTTGGCGAATCCGAGGCCCGGATCGAGGATCAGCTGCTCCTCCTTGACCCCCGCCGCGAGCAGCGCCCCGACCCGCTCGGAGAGCTCGCCGACCACCTCGGCGACCACGTCCCCGTAGACCGCCAGCGCGTCCATGTCGGCGGACTGGCCGCGCCAGTGCATCACCACGAAGGGGGCCCCGCGGTCGGCCACCACCCGGGCCATGTCCGGGTCGGCCAGGCCGCCGGAGACGTCGTTCACCAGCACCGCGCCGGCCGCCAGCGCCCGCTCGGCCACGCCGGCCCGCATGGTGTCCACCGAGACCACCACGCCGGCCTCGGCCAGGCCGCGGACCACCGGGAGCACCCGGCGCAGCTCCTCCTCCTCGGTGACCCGCCGGGAGCCGGGGCGGGTCGACTCACCGCCCACGTCCACCAGGTCCGCCCCGCGCGCCACCAGGTCCAGGCCGTGCCGCACCGCCGCCCGCGGATCCAGCCACTGGCCGCCGTCCGAGAACGAGTCGGGCGTGACGTTGACGACGCCCATCACGGCGCAGCGGTCGAGGGCGGGCAGGCCGGGCAGCGGGTTGTTCATGAGCCCATTATCGGCCCGACCCGCCCCCGGCCCACCGGACGGTCTAGGCCGCCGGAGCGACCGTGCCCTGGCCTTCCGCCGAGGCCGGCATCAGGCCCTCGCGCTGCTTCTTGCGGCCGAACCGCGGCATGCCGAGGGTGATGAACGCCTCCGCCTGCATCGCGGCGAAGCCGATCCGGGGCAGGTCCCGGGTGTTCTTGTAGACCAGGAACCGCGGCTCCCACTCCGGCTGGAACTTGGCGTTGAACTTGTACAGCGACTCGATCTGGAACCACCGGGAGAGGAAGACCAGCAGCCCCCGCCAGGCCCGCAGCACCGGGCCCGCGCCGATCCGCTCGCCGCGGGCCAGCGCCGAGCGGAACATCGCGAAGTTCAGCGAGACCCGCCGCACCCCCAGCTCCGGCACGGCCTGCAGGGCGGCCACGATCAGCAGCTCGTTCAGCCCGGGGTCGGCCGCCCGGTCGCGGCGCATCAGCTCCAGCGAGATACCGTCCTCGCCCCAGGGGACGAAGTGCAGCACCGCCTTCAGGTCGTCCGCCTCCGGCTCCTCGCCCTCCAGCGGCGCCTTGTGCGCGGTGACCACCACGCAGTCGTCGTCGCCCGGGTCGCCGAACCGGCCGAGCGCCATGGAGAAGCCGCGCTCGGTGTCGGTGCCGCGCCAGCGGGCGGCCGCGTCGGCGATCCGCCGCTTCTCCGCCAGGTCCAGGTCGCCGACCCGGCGGACCTTGCAGGAGTAGCCGTTGCGCTCGATCCGCTTGACCATCTGGCGGACGTTGCGCATCGCCCGGCCGGAGAGCGAGAAGGTGGCGGTGTCCACGATCGCCTCGTCGCCCAGCTCCAGCGCGTCCAGGTGCGCCTCACGGGTCCAGACCTCGCCGCCGACCTCGCTGCAGCCCATCACGGCCGGCACCCAGGCGTGCTCGCGGGCCTGCGTCATGAACTCCTTGATCGCGCCGGGCCAGGCCTCCACGTCGCCGACCGGGTCGCCGGAGGCGAGCATCACCCCGGAGACCACCCGGTAGGAGATCGCCGCCTTGCCGCTGGGCGAGAAGAGCACGCTCTTGTCCCGGCGCAGCGCGAAGTAGCCCAGCGAGTCGCGCCTGCCGTGCCGGTCGAGCAGGGCCCGCACCCGGGACTCGTCCTCGGCGGTCAGCTCCGGCTCCGGCTTGCCGGGGCGCAGCAGCAGGTAGGCGGTGGAGACCGCGGTCAGCAGGCCGAGCCCGGCCAGCGAGTAGCCGACCACGTCGCCGACCCGGTCCGGGTGGTAGGTGATCGGGCCGTCCAGCCCGAAGAGCCCCCAGACCGTCTCGCGCACCTTCGCCATCAGGCTCGGGTGACCCATCTCACGGGCCGGGTGCGAGCTCACGATCAGGAAGCCGAGGCCCAGGCTGATCGCGCCCATCACCACCAGGTTGAGCAGTGCCCGCCAGCGGGTGCGCGGGTCGGCCTTGGCGTAGAACTCGCGGCGGTGCAGCAGCATCACCACCAGCAGCACCAGCGAGACCACGGCCGGGCCGACCTGGTGCCAGCGCAGCACGTGCAGCGCGGCACTGACCGGCAGCAGCACACAGACCAGCCGCCAGGCCCGGCGCTTGCGGCGGCGCAGCGCGTGCGCCAGCAGCACCAGCAGGATGCCGATCAGCAGGGTGCCGGCGGTGGCGATGGTGGTGGTGGCGCCCGGCAGCTGCCCGGCCCACAGGTGCATCCGGCTCCGGCGCAGCCGCGGGAAGACCCCGGCCGCGATGTCCATCAGACCGATCAGCAGGGCCGCGTAGCCGACCGCACCGGGCAGCCAGGCCCGGGGCACGGCCGCGGCCTGGTGGCGCAGCGTCTGGAGGCCCCGCTTGCGGGGCTGCTCCGGGGACGACTCAGCGGACACGGGAGCGCTCATGGAAGCTCAGCGTAATTGCTTCCCGGAGGTGGCCGGTCACCCTGGGGAGTGAGCCGTGAGGGACCTTCATCCTGTGCTTCCTTCGGCAGACCAAGAAACCGTCAAGAACGAGTAATGGGTGCCCACCAGCACCGCAGCCCCCGATCGCCGGTGCTGCCGGCCCCCGTCTGGGTGGCGACGCCGAAGTCTAGAGCTTTGGTTCCTGTGGGTGAAGCCGGGCGGCCGCCCGCGCGCCGCCCGTGCCGCCCGCCGCCCGCCCGCCGTTGCCCCAGTGGCGCGGGTGGCTCGAGTGGCCGCCCGTGCGGCGGTCTCCGATGATGAGTCAGCGGTGCCCGCCGCAGAGCTGACGGACCGCCAGGGAGTCTGGAATGGAGCTGACCAGCACCGCGCTGCTGGGTATCGCGGCCGCGGCCGCGGTGCTGGCGAGCGCCGCGGCGCTCTGGCTCTGGCCGCGGCTGGCCCGCAACCGGCCCTGGCAAGTGCTCGGCCGGCTCGGTCTGCTGATCACCACTCAGCTGGCGGTACTCGCGGTCGCCGGGTTGACGCTGAACGGGGCCTTCGGCTTCTACACCTCCTGGGACGACCTGTTGCAGCAGGACACCCGGCAGTTGGCGCTGGCGCCCACCGGCGCCGCGCGGGGCGGGCCGCCGGCCGGGGACACCCTGGTCCGCCCGGGTGAGGACGGCGGGCTCTCCGGCGTCAACGACCTGCCGCAGGGGAAGCCGGAGGAGGTCGGCCGGGTGGACTCCATCCGGGTGAGCGGCAAGGAGAGCGGCCTCAGCGACCAGATGTTCATCTACCTGCCACCCGAGTACTTCAATCCGAAGTACGCCCGGGAGCGGTTCCCGGTGCTGCTCACCCTCGCGGGCTACCCCGGCACCCCGCTGCACCTGCTCTCCGAGCTGCACACCCCGCAGCAGGTGTGGGACCTGCAGCGGACCGGCCGGATGGCGCCGACCGTGGTGGTGATGGCCCGCCCGACGGTGGCCGCGCCGCGCAACACCGAGTGCGTGGACGTGCCCGGCGGGCCGGCCACCGAGACCTGGTTCGCCAAGGACCTGCCGGCCGCGCTGCGCTCCGCCTACCGGGTCAGCCGCTCGGCGCAGTCCTGGGCGGTGCTCGGCTACTCCACCGGCGGCAGCTGCGCGCTGCGGCTGGCGCTGCGCGACCCCGGCTCCTACGGCAGCGCGGCGGCGCTGCACGCCGAGTACCAGGTGGGCGCGGACTGGAGCACCGGCGGCGACCTGTTCGCCGGCAACCAGCAGCTGGCCCAGGGCTACGATCTGGCCTGGCGGCTGCGCAGCCTGCCGGCGCCGCGGACCTCGCTGCTGATCGTCTCCACCCGGACCGAGGACGACTACCCGGCCACCCAGCAGTTCCTGGCCGCGGCCGCCCCGGTCAGCCAGGCGCACCCCGGCTTCACCGTGGACTCGCTCTTCCTCCCCGACGGCGGCCACAGCTTCGACACCTGGCGGCGCGAGCTGCCCGCCTCGCTGGAGTGGATCGGCGACCACCTCGAGCCCGCCCCGGACCGCGAGCCGCGCAGCTGACGCCAAAGGCCCGCCGAGCGGGTGCTCGGCGGGCCTCCGGCAGCCTCCCCGCGGCTCCTCAGGCGGTCAGCGGCTCATGATGAGGCTCATCGCCTCGGCCCGGGTGGCGGGGTCGCGCAGCTGCCCGCGCACGGCCGAGGTGATGGTCTTGGCGCCGGCCTTGCGGATGCCGCGCATCGACATGCACATGTGCTCGCACTCGATCACCACGATCGCGCCGCGCGGCTCCAGGATCCGCATCAGCGAGTCGGCGACCTGGCTGGTCAGGCGCTCCTGCACCTGGGGGCGGCGGGCGAAGACGTCGACCAGCCGGGCCAGCTTGGACAGGCCGGTGATCTTGCCGCTGGCGGCCGGGATGTAGCCGACGTGGGCGACCCCCCGGAACGGCACCAGGTGGTGCTCGCAGGTGGAGAACACCTCGATGTCCTTGACCAGCACCATCTCGTCGTGGCCGAGGTCGAAGGTGGTGGTCAGCACGTCCTCGGGCTGCTGGTAGAGGCCGGCGAATATCTCCTGGTAGGCGCGCGCCACCCGGGCGGGGGTTTCCAGCAGGCCCTCGCGGTCCGGGTCCTCGCCCACCGCGATCAGCAGCTCGCGGACCGCGTTCTCGGCCCTCTTCTGATCGAAGGTGCCGATGGCGGACGGACCGTCAAGCGTGACCGGGTCGATCATGCGAGCCTCGCAGAAGTAGCAGGGGTGAAGGGGCTGAACAGCACGGATGCCGCGCCTCCAGGGTACAAACCCGGGTGGCGCGGCATCCATTCCGTTCAACTGGTGCCCCGGAGGGCACCGGTCAGCCCTCGGTGGCCTCGCCGGTGACCGGCGGGAGCTTCACGATGTCCACCGGGGAGGTGGCGGCGCCGTTGGACAGCGCCAGCTCCTTCGGGGACTGCACCGGCGGCCGGGTGGACGGGGTGCGGCGGGCCGACCCGGTCCAGGCCGGACGGGCCGGGCGCTTGACGATCGTCGAGAAGATCTCGGCGATCTGCTCCTTGTTCAGGGTCTCCTTCTCGAGGAGCTCCAGGACCAGGTTGTCGAGCACGTCCCGGTTCTCGACCAGGATCTCCCAGGCCTCGTTGTGGGCGTTCTCGATCAGCTTCTTGACCTCTTCGTCCACCAGCCCGGCGACCTCTTCCGAGTAGTCGCGCTGGTGGCCCATCTCACGGCCGAGGAACGGCTCGGAGTTGTCGCTGCCGAACTTGATCGCGCCCAGCCGCTCGGTCATGCCGTACTGGGTGACCATCGCGCGGGCCGTGGCGGTGGCCTTCTCGATGTCGTTCGCGGCGCCGGTGGTCGGGTCGTGGAAGACCAGCTCCTCGGCCGCCCGGCCGCCCAGCATGTAGGCGAGCTGGTCCAGCATCTCGTTGCGGGTCTGGGAGTACTTGTCCTCCTCCGGCAGCACCATGGTGTAGCCCAGGGCGCGGCCGCGGGACAGGATGGTGATCTTGTGCACCGGGTCGGAGTTCGGCGAGGCCGCCGCGACCAGGGCGTGGCCGCCCTCGTGGTACGCGGTGATCTTCTTCTCCTTGTCCGACATGATCCGGGTGCGCTTCTGCGGACCCGCCACCACGCGGTCGATCGCCTCGTCGAGGAGACCGTTGTCGATCAGCTTCTTGTCCGAACGGGCGGTCAGCAGGGCCGCCTCGTTCAGCACGTTGGACAGATCGGCACCGGTGAAGCCCGGGGTCCGCTTGGCGACGGCCGACAGGTCGACGTCCGGCGCGATCGGCTTGCCCTTCTGGTGCACCTTGAGGATGTCCAGCCGGCCCTGCAGGTCGGGGCGCTCGACCGCGATCTGCCGGTCGAAGCGGCCCGGGCGCAGCAGCGCCGGGTCCAGGATGTCGGGGCGGTTGGTGGCGGCGATCAGGATCACGCCGCCCTTCACGTCGAAGCCGTCCATCTCGACCAGCAGCTGGTTGAGGGTCTGCTCGCGCTCGTCGTGGCCGCCGCCGAGGCCGGCCCCGCGGTGCCGGCCGACCGCGTCGATCTCGTCGACGAAGATGATCGCCGGGGCGTTGGCCTTGGCCTGCTCGAACAGGTCGCGGACCCGGGAGGCGCCGACGCCGACGAACATCTCGACGAAGTCGGAACCGGAGATCGAGTAGAACGGCACGCCCGCCTCGCCCGCGACGGCGCGCGCGAGCAGGGTCTTGCCGGTGCCGGGCGGGCCGTAGAGCAGCACGCCCTTGGGGATCTTCGCGCCGACCGCCTGGAACTTCGACGGCTCCTGCAGGAACTCCTTGATCTCGTGGAGCTCCTCCACCGCCTCGTCCGCGCCGGCCACGTCCGAGAAGGTGGTCTTCGGGGTGTCCTTGGTGAGCAGCTTGGCCTTGGACTTGCCGAACTGCATGACCCGGGAGCCGCCGCCCTGCATCTGGTTCATCAGGAAGAGGAAGACCAGGACGATGACCACGATCGGCAGCATCGACAGCAGCAGGCTGACGATGGTCGACTGCTTCTCGTTGTTGATGGTGTAACCCTGCGGGGGCATCAGCGAGGCGTTGCTCGACATCTTCTCGGCCAGGTCCTTGCCCTGGTCGCCGATGTACGTCGCCTGGAACTTGGTGCCCGAGGGGACCTTGCCGTTGCTGCCCACGGGCAGCGCGGTGCCCTCCTTCAGCTCGACCTTGACGGTCTGCGAGTCACCGGTGGTGATCTGAGCCTGCTTGACGTTGCCCGCGTCGATCGCCGCGACCACCTGGCCGGTGTCTACCGTCTTGTAGCCGTTCGAGTCCGAAACGACGTTCATCAGCACAATGACGGCGACGACTGCCAGGAGGATCCATGCGATCGGCGCGCGGAAGTATCGCTTGACGTCCATCCATGCGGGGCGTTGCCGCCCCGTCCCTCCTGCCACTCAAACGGCACCTGGCGGCCTTCTGCCGTCGGCGCTTCCGATGGTGTGCGTGCGCACCCCGCTCGACCCTCCTGCAAAAAAGGCCAGTACGAAGAGCGGGTAATTTGACCGTACAGCAGTGATGCCCCGCTCTGTGGAAGCGCGGCGGTACGGCCCTATGCAGTTGTCCGTTCGCCGACTCCAACGGGCGAGACCGGTGGGGTGTTCCCCCGCGTGCCGATCGGCGCTCAGCCGCCGTACACGTGTGGAGCGAGCGTACCGATGAACGGGAGGTTGCGGAGCTTCTCCGCGTAGTCCAATCCGTAGCCGACCACGAACTCGTTGGGGATGTCGAACCCGACGTACTTGACGTCGATCTCCACCTTGGCCGCGTCCGGCTTGCGGAGCAGGGTGCAGACCTCCAGCGAGGCCGGGCCGCGCGAACCCAGGTTGCCGAGCAGCCAGGACAGGGTCAGGCCGGAGTCGATGATGTCCTCGACGATCAGCACGTCGCGGCCGGCGATGTCGGTGTCCAGGTCCTTGAGGATCCGCACCACGCCGGAGGACTTGGTGCCCATGCCGTAGGAGGAGACCGCCATCCAGTCCATGGTCACCTGCGAGTGCAGGGCCCGGGCCAGGTCGGCCATCACCATCACCGCGCCCTTGAGGACGCCGACGATCAGCAGGTCCTTCCCGGCGTAGTCCCGGTCGATCCGCTCCGCCAGCTCCGCCAGCTTCGCGTCGATCTCGTCCTTGCTGATGAGCACCTTCGCCAGGTCGGCGCCCATGTCCTTGTCGTCCACCGGGTCTACGTCCTCAAGAGTTCGTGGTTCCTGTGCCGGCGATCAGTCGTTCCGCCGCCGAAACACCAGGTTGCCACACCTGCGGGTGACCTCGACCCCCCCGGGTAGCTGCAGCGGTCCCTGACCGCGCCAGCCGGTCACCAGCTGGTCCACCGATTCCAGGTGGCGGGCGAACAGGTCGCCGGCCGGGCAGCCGGTGCGCAGCGCGATCCGGCGCAGCACCCGGCGGCGCACCGCCGCGGGCAGCGGGGTCAGCCCGGCCACCGGCAGCTCGCCCCGGCCGTCGTGCGGGTCGCGCCGGTAGAGCTCCTGCTCGGCGCGCTCGGCCCACTGGTCCAGCGCGTCCGCGTCGTCCCGGAAGAGCCGGGCGGTGCGGGCCAGCGCCTCCACCACGCCGCCGCCCAGGTGCTTCTCCAGCACCGGCAGCACCTCGTGCCGGACCCGGGCGCGGGTGTAGGCGGGGTCCAGGTTGTGCGGGTCGTCCCAGACCGGGATGGACTGCGCGGCGCAGGCCTGCCGGGTGGCGGCCCGGTCCACGTCCAGCAGCGGGCGGCGGTAGCGGCCCTTGCGGCCCGGCATGCCGGCCAGCGAGCGGGCGCCGGAGCCGCGGGCCAGGCCCAGCAGCACCGTCTCGGCCTGGTCGTCCCTGGTGTGGCCGAGGAAGACGGCCAGCGCCCGGTGCCGCTCGGCGGCCTCGTCCAGCGCGGCGTACCGGGCCTCGCGGGCGGCGGCCTCGGGGCCGCCCTGCCGGCCGACCCGGACGGCGACCGCCTCGACCGGGTCCAGGCCGAAGGCGCGCAGCCGGTCGGCCACCTGGCGGGCGCGGTCGGCGCTGCCCTCCTGGAGGCCGTGGTCCACGGTGACGGCGCCGACCCGCAGGCCGAGCTTGGGGGCCTCGAAGGCGGTGGCGCTGGCCAGGGCCATCGAGTCGGCGCCGCCGCTGACCGCGACCAGCACCAGCGGGGCGTCGGGGGCGGCGGGGGTGCGGGGCAGGCCGGAGGGGTGGCGGCGGGCGTTGCCGATCAGCACGGTGGCGGGGCCGGCCGGGGCGGGCACGGCGGGCATCCGGTTGGCGGCCGGGACGGGGACGGGGGCGCCGGACTGGACGGCCTCCGCCGCCAGGTCCGCGAGGGCGCGGCGGACGGCCAGGCGTATCGCCGCGACCGCGGGGTGTGGGGCCATGGGAAGCAGCTCCTCGGACGGAAGGATCCGGCCATCGGGTGACCGGGTGCTCACAGATCGTCGCAGAACGGGGGGCAGGCCCGAGCCCCCCGCGCCACCAGTACGACCACGGTCCCACGGACGGGTGAATGCAGAAACGTATCGCCGCTCCGCGCCCTCACTCGTCCGGGGGCTTCGGTTGGGACTGGCGTCCGACCCGGGCCACCCAGGCGGCCGGGTCGTGGATCTCGTCCTTGGTCGGCAGCGTGTTCGGGGAGGTCCAGACCCGGTTGAAGCCGTCCATCCCGATCCGGTCCAGCACGGCCCGGACGAAGACCGCGCCGTCCTGGTACTGGCGCAGCTTGGCGTCCATCCCGAGCAGCCGGCGCAGCATCAGGTCCAGCCGGCCCGCGCCCCGGTCCCGGCGGCGCTGGAACTTCTCCCGGATCTCCGCCACGCTCGGCACCACGGCCGGCCCGACGCCGTCCATCACCACGTCGGCGTGGCCCTCCAGCAGCGACATCACCGCGGTCAGCCGGGCCAGCACCTCCCGCTGACGGGGCGTCTGGACCACCTCCAGCAGCCCGCCGGCCGGCCGCTCCCCCGGTGCCAGCGCCTCGCGCAGCCGCTCCAGCAGCGCCACCGGCTCCACGTCGGTCTCGGCCAGGAAGGACTGCACCTCGGACTGCACGTGGTCGCGGAGCCAGGGCACGGCGGTGAACTGGGTGCGGTGGGTCTCCTCGTGCAGGCAGACCCAGAGCCGGAAGTCGTGCGGGTCGACGTCCAGCTCCCGCTCCACCTGCACGATGTTGGGCGCCACCAGCAGCAGCCGGCCGGGGGCCGCGGTGACCGGGCGGGTGCCGCCGCCGTCCGGCAGGGCGGTCCGCGGGCGGTCGAAGAGGCCCGCGGGGCTGTCCGGCGCGATCGGCTCCGGCTCGGCGGCGAAGGTCTCGTACTGGCCCAGCACCTTGCCGGAGAGCAGCGCCAGCACCGCGCCGAGCTCCAGGCCGGTGACCTTGCCGCCGACCGCGCCCAGCACCGAGCCGCCCGGGGTCTGCTCCCGGCGGGCCGCCAGCTTGCCGGTGAGCGGGGCGATCACGGCGCGGAAGCCCGCCACGTTGGCCCGCACCCAGCCGGGCCGGTCCACCACCAGCACCCGGGAGCCCGCCGAGCGGGCCGTCATCCGGGTGTACTCGCGGACCGCGCCCTCGGCCGCCACGGCGTGCTCCCGCAGCTCGGCGACGACCGCCGCCGCCTCGGCCCGGCTGACCACCGGGCCCGGCCGGGCCAGCCTGGTCGCGGTCGCGACCGCGAGATTCCAGTCGACCATGTCCGCACCGCCGCTCGCGCTCGTCATGGCTTCACCGTACGTGCTCGGCGGCGCCTGCGGCAGCGTTCAGCGGCAGCCGCAGGAGGCGAGCCGGGTGACGATCCGGTCCATCGCGTACCGGGCGGCGTTGGGGTCCACCGCGCCCTTGGTCATCAGCGCGAAGACCAGCACCCGGCCGTCGGCGTCCACCACGCTGCCGGCCAGGGTGTTCACCCCGGTCAGCGAGCCGGTCTTGGCCCGGACGATGCCGGCCCCGTCGGCCGAGCCCTGGGCGGCCTGGTAGCGCAGCCGCAGGGTGCCGGTGAAGCCGCCGATCGGCAGGCCCGTGAGCACCGGGCGCAGCTGCGGGTGGTCCGGCGCCGCGGCCATCGCCAGCAGGTCGGTCAGCAGCACCGGCGGGATGGTGTTGTGGGTGTTCAGCCCGCTGCTGTCGTTCAGCTGCACGCCCTGCATCGGCAGGCCGAGCCTGGCCAGCTCGGCGGTGACCGCGGCGGCCGCCCCCTCGTAGCTGACCGGCTGCTTGCCGGCCACCGCGACCTGACGGCCGATCGCCTCGGCCAGCGTGTTGTCCGAGTTGGTCAGCGCCCGCTCGACCAGCCGGCCGATGATCGGCGACTCCACCTCGCCCAGCCGCGCGGCGCCGGCCGGGGCGGCGGCCTCCTTGGGTTTGTCGGCCACCTTGACGCCCTGGGCGGCGAGCAGGTCGCCGAACTTGGCCGCGGCCTGGCCCGCCGGGTCGGGCACCCGGACCGGGGCCTCCACGTCGTCGGTGGCGGTCACCCGGCCCTCGTCGATCATCAGCGCGGACATCGGGCCGATGTCGGTGCCGTCGTTGAACGGGTGGAAGGCCGGGCCGGTGTAGAGCGAGGTGTCGTAGTCCAGGTGGACCGTGGTCAGGTTGGCCGCCTTCAGCGCCGCCGCGGTCTGCCGGGCCAGGTCGGGCAGCGAGGCCGGGGCCGAGTCGCCGTCCACCGGGGCGAGGCCGATCCTTATCTGATCCGGGTTCAGCCCGCTGAGCGTCGGGTCGCCGCCGCCCACCAGCACGATCTCGTCCGGCCCGGCGCCCTTGACCACCTTGGTGGCCAGCCGGGTCTGCGGCGGCAGCAGGCTGAGCGCGGCGACCGAGGTGGCCAGCTTGGTGGTGGAGGCCGGGGTGGCCGGGCTGCTCTCGCCGGAGCCCAGCAGCAGCTTGCCGGTGGTGCCGTCGGCGATCGCGAAGGTCAGCGTGCCCAACGCCTTGTCACCGGTCAGCGCGCCCAGCGCGGCCTGCACCCCCGCGGTGCTCGGCACCCCGTCCGGGGTGCTCACGGCGGGCTCCAGCACCGGCCGGGCGGCGGCGGCCGAGGGTGCGGCGCCGGCGCCGGGCGCCAGCGGATGCGCGGGGGTGCCGCCCGCCAGAAGAGCGATTCCGGTCGCCGCCGCCACTCCCGCGCCGACCAGGCCCCGCCGAGTCCCTGCCACTGCCCAACCCCTTTCCCGATCACTCTCCGCCGTAGGAGACACTTGGATTCTGTCAGTCCCTACCTTGGAGGCACCGTTGGAGTTCGACGTCACCATCGAGATCCCGAAGGGCTCCCGCAACAAGTACGAGGTCGACCATGAGTCCGGTCGCCTCCGCCTGGACCGGATGCTCTTCACCTCGACCCGCTACCCGGCCGACTACGGCTTCGTCGAGGGCACTCTCGGCGAGGACGGCGACCCGCTGGACGCGCTGGTCATCCTGGACGAGCCGACCTTCCCCGGCTGCCTGATCAAGTGCCGGGCGATCGGCATGTTCAAGATGACCGACGAGGCGGGCGGCGACGACAAGCTGCTCTGCGTCCCGGCCACCGACCCGCGCTGGGAGCACCTGCGGGACATCCACCACGTGTCGGAGTTCGACCGCCTGGAGATCCAGCACTTCTTCGAGGTCTACAAGGACCTGGAGCCGGGCAAGTCGGTCGAGGGTGCCGAGTGGGTCGGCCGGGCCGAGGCCGAGACCGAGATCACCGCGTCGATCAAGCGGCTGGCGGACCAGGGCGGGCACTGAGCCGGTCGGCGGGGCCGTCAGGAGGCGCGCGAGCGCGCTCCCGACGGCCCCGCTGCCGTTTCCGGGAGCTGCCTACTCGGCGGCCGGCCGGTCCATCAGCAGGTCCTCCACCCGGGCCTCGCCCTCCCGGTAGCGGCGGGTGATCTCGGCGCTGCACCAGTCGGCGGTGCGCTGCAGCGCGGAGCGCCGGCCGGACACCTCCCGCTCGTGCTCGGTCAGCCGGTCCAGCGCGGCCAGCAGCTCGGCGGAGGCGTGCGCGGCCAGGTCGGCCAGCTGCACGTCGCCCATCAGCGCGTCCGCCTGCTCCTGGTACTGCTCGCCGCGCGGGGTGCCCAGGGTGACGTGCCGGGCCGACTGGCGCACGTGCGAGGGGCTGTCGGCGAGGATCTGCGGCAGCCGGTGCAGCAGCGTCTCGGCCGTCGGCGGCACCGGGCGCAGCTCCAGCGTCCGCCGGTCCAGCTCGGCCCGCAGGATGTCCACCCGGCCCTGCAACAGCCGGCGCAGGTAGGAGAGATCGGCCTCCTGCTCCAGCGCGTCCCTGCGCACCGTGCGCAGTTCGGCGAGGCCCAGCCCGGCCAGCTCCGTCTCCGTCGTGTCCATCGAGCAACCACCTGCCGTCGCGTGCTTCGGTCCCACCCTTGCTCCGCCCACCCGAGGGGTTGCACGACCGACGGACCCTCAGGGGTTCCCCGCCCCGTCGCTGCCACCCACCCGGGCGAGCCGCGCCTGAACCGGCGTTCGGGCGGCGCGAACGGCCGTCCGAGCCCGCCGGGCGCGCTCACCCCCCGATCGTGCCACCCCGCGGCGCGGAGCGCGGCGCAGATGCACCCGTACGGCCGCCTGGCGAACGGGTGCGTCTGATATGACCTGGCAGTGACCGTCACCCGCTCGGCGGGGTGCAGAATGGCCGGCATGCGAGCAGTGGTGCAGCGGGTGAACGGGGCCTCGGTGACGGTGGCCGGGGAGACGGTCGGGGCGATCGAGGGGCCGGGCCTGTGCGTGCTGGTCGGGGTCACCCACCAGGACACCCCCGAGCAGGCGGCCCAACTGGCCCGCAAGCTCTGGTCGCTGCGGCTCTTCCCCGGGGAGGGCACCGAGCTGTCCTGCTCGGACTTCGACGGGCCGCTGCTGGTGATCAGTCAGTTCACCCTCTACGGCGACGCCCGCAAGGGCCGGCGGCCCACCTGGAACGCGGCCGCGCCGGGCCCGGTCGCCGAACCGCTGGTGGCCGAGGTGGTGGCGCAGCTGCGCGGTCTCGGCGCGACGGTCGAGACCGGGCGGTTCGGCGCGGACATGAAGGTCTCGCTGGTGAACGACGGTCCGTTCACCGTGCTGCTGGAGGTCTGACGCCCGGTCAGGGCGCGACCACCACCTCCTGGGTGCCCGGCACCGTGCCGGCCAGCAGCACCGCGTCCACCGGGGTGTTCCGCTTCACCAGGCCGAGCGCGATCGGGCCCAGCTCCCAGTGCCGGGCCGAGGAGGTCACGAAGCCCACCGGACGGCCCTGCGGGTCGGCGGCGGTGCGCAGCTCGGTGCCGTGCGGCGGCAGCACCTCCTCGGTGCCGTCCAGGTGCAGGAAGACCAGCCGGCGCGGCGGCTTGCCCAGGTTGTGCACCCGGGCCACCGTCTCCTGGCCGCGGTAGCAGCCCTTGTTCAGGTGCACGGCGGAGGCCAGCCAGTCCACCTCGTGCGGGATGGTGCGGTGGTCGGTCTCGAAGCCGAGCCGCGGGCGGTGCGCCTCGATCCGCAGCGCCTCGTGGGCCCAGATCCCGGCCGGGCCGCCCAGCCCGGCCGCGGTGGCCGCCAGCTCGGCGCGCGGCAGGAAGAGGTCCCGGCCCCAGGGCAGCTCGCGCACGGCGGCGGCCTGCGGTGTGCCGGTGTGGCCGGCCGGCAGGTGGACCACGGCGTACCGGTCGGTGGCGTCGGCCAACTCGACCCGGTACATGAACTTCATCTTCTCCAGGTAGGCCAGCAGCTCACCCTGGGTGCCGGGCTCCACGTGCGCCCAGGTGGTGGTGCCGTCGTCGACCAGGTAGAGCGCGTGTTCGACGTGGCCGTGCGGGGAGAGCACCAGCGCCTCGGCGGCCTGGCCGGCGGGCAGCCCGCTGACGTGCTGGGTGACCAGCAGGTGCAGCCAGGCCAGCCGGTCCGGACCGGTCACGGTGACCACGCCCCGGTGCGACAGGTCGGTGAAGGCCCGGCCGGCCGCCAGCTCGCGCTGCTCCCGGAACAGGTCGCCGTAGTGGGCCGCGACCCCTTGGTCGGGCCCTTCGGCGGGAACGGCTCCGGGCAGCGACAGCAGCGGGCTCTTCATGCCGTCAGCTTACGACTCCCCCTGCTCCCGCTTGGCGGTGCAGTCGGCGCAGCGGCCGAAGATGGCGAAGTGCTTGAGGTCGGTGTCGAAGCCGTGCTGCTCGCGCAGGGCGTCGGTGAGCGGGGTGGCGATCGCGGTGCCGGTCTCGGTGACCGAGCCGCAGTCCCGGCAGACCAGGTGCAGGTGGTGGTGGCGGCCGGCCAGGTGGTAGGTCGGCGCGCCGTGGCCGAGGTGGGCGTGCGAGACCAGCCCCAGCTCCTCCAGCAGCTCCAGGTTGCGGTAGACCGTGGAGATGTTGACCCCGCTGGCGGTGCGCCGCACCTGGGCCAGCACCTCCTCCGGGGTGGCGTGGTCGAGCGCGTCCACCGCCTCCAGCACCAGCTGGCGCTGCGGGGTGAGCCGGTAGCCGCGCTCGCGCAGGTCGGCCTTCCAGTCGGTCGTACCGTCGGTCACTGCGTGTGCCGTCCCTCGCTCAATGGGGGCCCGGTCCGGTCAGCGGAAGAAGGCGATCCCGTCGTCCGGCAGGTCGTTGATGTCCTTGACCAGCTGGGCCGGGCTGAGCACCTTCTTCAGCTGGGCGGACATGTAGGGGCGCAGCGGCACCTCGGGGGCGGCCTTCTCACCGACCCAGAGCAGCTGCTCGTTGACGAAGCCGTAGAGCCGCTTGCCGCCGGTGTAGGGGTCCGAGCCCTCGACCCGGGCGACCGCGTCGGTGGCCAGGTCGATCTGCGGCTTGCCGTCCGCCAGCCGGCCGTACCAGATCTCCACGGTGCCGTCGTCGCGCACCATCGAGACCTCGACCTCGCGCTCGCCGCTGGTGCCGCGCTGGTTGGTGGTCACCCGCCAGAAGCCGTGCTCGTTCTCCAGCGGGCGGACCTTCTCGCCGGCCTCGTCCAGCACCCAGGTCCGGGAGCGGAACTCCAGGAAGGGGCGGCCGTCGTGCCGGAAGACGATCTCCTGGCCGAAGTTGCACTTCTCCGCGCCCGGGAAGTCGAAGACGCCCGCGCCCTCCCAGGTGCCGAGGAGGAAGGCCAGCGAAACGACGTCCGGGTGGAGGTCAGAGGGGATCTCGATCATGGTCCTGATCAGGTGTCGGGGACGGGGGGACTACCGCCCCCCACCGTACGCGAGCGGTCAGCGCTGGCCCTGGTACAGCTTCATCACGGAGAACGCGGCGAACCAGACGATCACGATGGACATGATGGCCAGCAGGATGTCGAAGAAGATCTCAAGGCCGCTCATGATGCGCTCCGGGGTCAGCGAGTAACGGACGGACGGTGACGGCGCGAGTCTATCGTTCGGCCGCCGGACGGACGCGGTGAGGGCGGCCACACAGCGGCTAGGCTGACGCCGTGTCGAAGAAGCTGGTCATCAAGGTCACCGCCGGGGCCGACGCGCCGGAGCGGTGCTCGCAGGCGTTCACCGTGGCGGCCGTGGCGGTCGCCAGCGGGGTCGAGGTCTCGCTCTGGCTCACCGGGGAGTCCTCCTGGTTCGCGCTGCCCGGCCGGGCGGCCGAGTTCGAGCTGCCGCACGCCGCGCCGCTGCCGGAGCTGCTGGAGTCGCTGCTGGCGGCGGGCACCGTGACGCTCTGCACCCAGTGCGCGGCCCGCCGGGGCATCGCGCAGGCGGACACCATCGAGGGTGTCCGGATCGCGGGCGCCCAGGTCTTCGTCAGTGAGATCATGGCCGACGGCGTGCAGGCGCTGGTCTACTGACCGTCGCCGTCACGGTCCGCCGGGCCCTCCCGGTCCGGGCGGTCGCGGTCGTGCCCCGGCCTGTCCCACTCGGGGTCGTCCCAGCGCGGGTCCTGCCACCAGTCGTCCTCCGGGTCGCGCCGGTTGGCGAAGACGGCGGCCAGCGGCGGGATCACCATCGCCACCACGCACATGCCGATCGCCGCGCCGACCGAGAAGAACCGCACCACTCCCCAGGCCAGCACGAAGAGCCCCAGGCAGCCGGCCATCATCAGGAAGTAGTAGCGGCGTCGCGCGCGTTGCTGCACACCTCCACGGTAAAGCGAGGAGCCCCCGCCGTGGCAGGGGCTCGTCGCTCGTCCCGCTACCGAATCAGACCGCGATCGGGACCTCGGTCAGCGCGCCCTTGGACGCCACCACCTTGCGGTCCACCGTCGCGCCGGGAACCAGCGCGCGCACGGTCCACTGGCCCTCGGCCGCGAAGAAGCGGAACTGGCCGGTCGCCGAGGTGGGCACCTCGGCGGTGAACTCGCCGCTCGCGTCGAGCAGCCGGACGTAGCCGTTGACCGGCTCGCCGTCGCGGGTGACCGAACCCTGGATGATCGTCTCGTTCGCCACGTCAACTCCTGCCAGGTCCGGGCCGCCGGCCTTCGCACCACACATGTCTCAGATCTCCTTGCTCGTGAGGTCGCGCGCGCGGCTCAGTTGCCGAGCTCGATCGGCACGCCGACCAGGCTGCCGTACTCGGTCCAGGAGCCGTCGTAGTTGCGGACGCTCTCCTGGCCCAGCAGCTGGTGCAGCACGAACCAGGTGAGCGCGGAGCGCTCGCCGATCCGGCAGTACGCGATGGTGTCCTTGGACAGGTCGACGCCCTCGGCGGCGTAGAGGGCGCGCAGCTCCTCGTCCGACTTGAAGGTGCCGTCGTCGTTGGCGTTCTTCGACCACGGGATGTTGCGGGCGCTCGGCACGTGGCCGGGGCGCTGCGACTGCTCCTGCGGGAGGTGAGCCGGGGCGAGCAGGCGGCCGGAGAACTCGTCGGGCGAGCGGACGTCGACCAGGTTGGCGGTGCCGATCGCGTTCACCACGTCGTCGCGGAAGGCGCGGATCGCGGTGTTCTGGGCCTGGGCCTTGTACTCGGTGGCCGGGCGGGCCGGGACCTCGGAGCCGTCGACCAGGTCGCGGGAGTCCAGCTCCCACTTCTTGCGGCCGCCGTCCAGCAGGCGGACGTCCTGGTGGCCGTAGAGCTTGAAGTACCAGAACGCGTAGGAGGCGAACCAGTTGTTGTTGCCGCCGTAGAGCACCACGGTGTCGTCGTTGGCGATGCCCTTGGCGCTGAGCAGCGCCTCGAAGCCGGCCTGGTCGACGAAGTCGCGGCGGACCGGGTCCTGGAGGTCCTTCTTCCAGTCGATCCGGACGGCGTTCTTGATGTGGTTCTTGTCGTACGCGGCGGTGTCTTCGTCCACCTCGACGATGACGACCTTCGGGTCGTCCAGGTGGGCCTGGACCCAGTCGGCGTCGACCAGGACGTCACTGCGGCTCATGTGATGTCTCCATCCGGGGGCGGTTGGCGGAAGGTGAGTGGGTCCCGGTCGGCGGTGCGCGGGCCGGACGTCCGCACCACGTGTCCGACAGTATGTCCGGATAGTGGGACGGGGCGGCGCGGCGGAGGGAGCCGGCGGGCGATGGTGCGGGATGTCAAGGAGACGCGGCCGTAGGCGCGCAGCGCCTGGTCAGGCCACGGATGCGGGCGTGGCGGCAGGTCGATTCTGCCGGAGCAGGCCGCCGGTCACCGCATTCGACACAGGCACGCAGCCACGCGGCAGAGGTCTACCGCCCGCCGCTTGGTGAGGTGTGCCTGTCGGTTCATGTGGACGATGCTAGGGAGCGGAACGCCGCCCTGTCATCAGCGTGTCGAATCCTGAGACGAAAACGATCGCATGCTGGGATTCAGGGCGGTTCCGGGCCGGACCGGACCGTCGCTCGGCCGGTCGTCAGTTGGTCAGCGTGACCTTGGTGCCGTTGAACTTCAGCTCCAGCCCGCCCTGCTCCGGGGAGACCGAGGCCAGGTGCAGGCCGACCGGCAGGTTCTGCAGGGTGAAGGTCTTGGCGCCCAGGTTCTGCTGGATCATGCCGCCGATCCCGGGCAGCGCGCCCAGCCCGGAGGGCAGGTTGCCGACGCTGCCCACCTTGATCAGGTCGCCCTCGTTGACCAGCGTCACGGTGCTGGAGAACTTCTGGCCGAGCATCGAGTAGTCCACCTTGACCAGGCCGGGACCGCCGTAGCCGAGCGAGATCCGGGGGTCCAGCGCCAGCAGGTCGTGCACCTGCCGGTAGTCCACCAGGCCGGAGCCGCTGCCGGAGTCGATGGTCGCCGAGGTGTAGCCGGAGTTCACCTGGACCCCGCTCAGATCGGCCCGGAAGTCCTTGAGCCGGACCGTGCCGCCGTCGCCCGACACCTGCATGCTGGCCGCCGAGAGCCGCACCTTGCCCAGCTTCTTGTCGAACAGGTCGGTCAGGAACGGCACGTCCTCGATGCTCACGCTGGGGCGGCCGGAGATGCCCTGACGGTCCGCCAGCTTCTGCGCGGCCTGGTCCTCGGCCACTCCGACGGCCACCCGGTCCGCGCCGGCCAGCAGGCCGGCGAGGACCACGACCGGAATGGCGACTTTGATCCAGGTGCGCATCGTTCTCTTCTCCCCGTCGGCCGCTGTCGGTGTGCCCGGGACGGTCGCCCCGGGCGGTCGGGCGGCAGGCTACCGCCCCTGACCGGAGGACGGGCCCGCGGGCGGTACGACGATCCGACGGGGAGCTTGGTTCCTCGGCGGGGCCGGGATCAGCCGCCCGCGAACGGCGGCAGCACCTCCACCGTCCCGCCCTCGGAGAGCGCCACCTGCCGGCGGTCCCGTCCGCCGACCGGCTCGCTGTCCACCAGATAGGAACAGATGTCCAGCAGGCGGACCAGCCCCGGGCGGTCGGCGTGCCGCTCCCTGACCTGGTCCAGCGCCTCGGCCAGGGTGGCCGCCCGGTACGGCTCCTCCCCCGTGCCGGCCTCCGACTTGGCGGCGGCCCAGTAGCGGATGGTGCCGGCCACCGGGGCGGTGGGCGGGCGGGTGGTCGCGGTCATGGCGGACCCCTTCTGCAGGTGCACAGGTCTTCGAAGCTGTACACGGACGTGTGCCGGTCGGTGCCGTGCTCCATCATCGCCCGCCGCCCCGCGGGACCGGCAAAGGCCCAGGCCGGCCCGGTCGCACGGGGGCGCACGGGCCGCGCTGCGAGCTCGATCACGCGGGTCGACCCCTACGCTGGACAGGCCTGTTCGGCTATCCTCTCCAGGAAGAGGGATCCGGGCAGAGTCGCCCCCGGGTCCTTTTGTGCTTTCAGGACACCCAACCGGACGTCCTTGCGAGTGGTGATCCACGCGTGCCGGCTGCCGCACAACGACGTGCGCCCCACCAGCCGCACCACGAGCAGCCTCATCCAGGCCACGGAGAAGAAAAGGGGACGCCCAGGGTATGAGTTCTCTCCTCCTGCTCACGAACGCACTCCAGCCGTCGGCGGAAGTGCTGCCGGCCCTCGGGCTGCTGCTGCACCAGGTCAGGGTGGCGCCGGCCGAGGGCTCCGCCCTGGTCGACACCCCCAGCTCCGACGTCATACTGGTCGACGGCCGGCGCGACCTGCCGCAGATCCGCTCGCTCTGCCAACTGCTCCGCTCCACCGGCGTGAGCTCCCCGCTGCTGCTGGTGGTGACCGAGGGCGGCCTGGCCGCCGTCACCGCCGAGTGGGGCATCGACGACGTGCTGCTCGACACCGCCGGGCCGGCCGAGGTGGAGGCCCGGCTGCGGCTCGCGATGGGCCGCCAGCAGCAGGCCGTGTCGGACGACAGCCCGATGGAGATCCGCAACGGCGACCTCTCGGTCGACGAGGCCACCTACTCGGCCCGGATCAAGGGCCGGGTGCTCGACCTCACCTTCAAGGAGTTCGAGCTGCTGAAGTACCTCGCCCAGCACCCGGGCCGGGTCTTCACCCGGGCCCAGCTGCTGCAGGAGGTCTGGGGCTACGACTACTTCGGCGGCACCCGGACGGTGGACGTGCACGTCCGGCGGCTGCGGGCCAAGCTCGGCGTGGAGCACGAGCAGCTGATCGGCACCGTGCGCAACGTCGGCTACCGCTTCGTCGTGCCCTCCCCCGGCGAGAAGGGCGAGCGCGGCGGAGCCGACCGCCCGGTCTCCAGTTCCGTGGACGCCTGACCGGCGCCGGGCCCGGCGATGGTACCGGGCCCGGCCACTGGCCGATCGGACAGACACGCGTAGACTCCCTCCGTGGCCAAGGTGACGCGCGACGATGTAGCCCGACTGGCTGGGACCTCGACCGCGGTCGTCAGCTACGTGATCAATGACGGCCCGCGCCCGGTGGCGCCGGCCACCAAGGAGAAGGTGCTCGCCGCGATCGAGCAGCTCGGCTACCGGCCGAACAGCGTCGCGCAGGCGATGGCCTCCCGCCGCACCAACCTGATCGGCATGATCGTGCCGGACGCCCGGCAGCCGTTCTTCGCCGAGATGACCCACGCGGTCGAACGCGCCGCCTCGGACCGCGGCAAGCTGGTGCTGATCGGCAACTCCGACTACGTCGAAGACCGCGAGATGCACTACATCCAGGCCTTCCTCGGCATGCGGGTCTCCGGCCTGATCCTGGTCAGCCAGGGCGCGCCGCAGCGGGCCGCCAAGGAGTTCGCCGCGATGGAGGGCGCCAAGGTGGTGCTGCTGCACCGCCGCCCCGAGGCCGTGGACGACGTCTCGGTGGTCACCGACGACATCGGCGGCGCCGAGCTGGTGGTCCGCCACCTGCTGGAGGTGCACGGCCACCCCTACGTCGCCTGCTTCGGCGGCCCGGTGGACACCCCCGTGCCCGGCGACCCGGTGATCGACCACGTGGCCGGCTGGCAGCAGGCGATGGAGGCCGCCGGCCTGGAGACCGAGGGCCACCTGGTGGACGCCCCGTTCCACCGCTACGGCGCCTACGAGGTCGCCCTGCGGCTGCTCGGCTCCCCGGACCGGCCGCCGGCGGTCTTCTGCTCCACCGACGACCAGGCGATCGGCGTGCTGCGGGCCGCCCGCGAGCTGGGCCTGCGGGTGCCGGAGGACCTGGCGGTGGCCGGCTTCGACGACATCCCCGAGGCCGCGCTGGCCGACCCGCCGCTGACCACCGTCGCCAGCGAGCGGGAGGCGATGGCCCGGGCCGCCGTCGAACTGGTGCTGGACGACTCGCTGATGGTGCCCGGCTCGGACACCGAGCGGGTCCGCCGCTTCCCGTCCCGCCTGGTGGTCCGCCGCTCCTGCGGCTGCCCGGGCGAGCCCGCCGGGGCCGGCGGGAAGGGCGCAGCGTAACGCCTCTTTATGAGAAGCCAACGGGCTTCTCTGGTCGTTCTGACCCCACTCTCATCGGACTCTCATCCGGCGGGCGGACGGTGAGGTCCATGAGCGAGCACCGCAGCACCGCAGATGAGTCGGGGTACCCGTTCCCGCCGAAGCCGGCCGGGGCACCCTCAGCGCACTTCGACTACTTCCAGCAGCCCGAGCCGGAGGGCCAGGCCGCCTTCGCGGCCGAGGCCCCCGCCGAGTCCGGTCCCGCCCACAAGGCCCGCAACGGCTACGCCCCCAGCCTGGCGGCTGGGAGGGGCCCCCACCGCGGCCGGCTGGCCCTGGTCACCGCCGTCGCCGCGATCGCCGCCGTCCTCGGCGGCCTGGCCGGCGGCGCCGTCGCCTCCTCGGGGCACGGCGGCAGCACCACCGCCGCCGGCGCGGCCGGCACCGCGGTCAGCCCGGTCTCCGACCGGACCGGCGGCACCGCCGACGTGGCCGCGATCGCCGCCGCCGTCTCCCCCAGCACCGTCCAGATCACCGTGCAGACCAGCGGCGGCACCGCGACCGGCACCGGCATCGTGCTCACCGGCGGCGGCCAGATCCTCACCAACTACCACGTGGTCTCCGGCGCGGTCAGCGACGGCGGCGCCGTGAGCGTCACCTTCCAGAACGGCGGCAGGGCCTCCGCCAAGGTCACCGGCACCGACAAGTCCACCGACCTCGCGGTGATCACCGCGAACGGGGTCAGCGGCCTCAAGCCCGCCGCGCTCGGGTCCTCCGGCGCCCTCTCGGTCGGCGACCAGGTGGTCGCCATCGGCAACCCCGAGGGCCTGACCGGCACCGTCACCTCCGGCATCATCAGCGCCAAGGACCGCAAGGTCACCGTCCAGGTCGACGAGGGCAGCACCCGCGGCAACGGCGGCTTCGGCTACCCGTACCTGCCCGGCTTCGGCGGCTCCGCGCAGCCCGCCACCGGCGACACCGCCGGCTACTCCGCGCTGCAGACCGACGCCGCGCTCAACCCCGGCAACTCCGGCGGCCCGCTGATCAACGCCGCCGGCCAGGTGATCGGCGTCAACTCGGCGATGTACTCCGGCAGCGGGACCAGCTCCAGCGCCACCAGCAGCCAGGCCGGCAGCATCGGCCTCGGCTTCGCCATCCCGATCGACGCCGTCAAGCAGGTGCTGCCCCGGATGCAGGCCGGACAGAACCTGTAGATCCCCGCGCGGCGCCCCCGGCACCGCACAATTGGCTAGAACCCCACCGAAACCGACCCCTGCCGAGTCCAGAGAGGCCAGCCCGCCGATGACTCCCCCCGCCGACGACCGCACGCTCGCCGAGCAGACCGCTCCTCCCGCGCGCCTGCTCGTGGTCGACGACGAGCCCGCCCTGCGGGACGCCCTGGAGAGCAGCCTCGCCTTCGAGGGCTACGAGGTGACCACCGCCACCGACGGCTTCGAGGCCCTCGAAGCCGTGGAGCGCGAGCAGCCCGACCTGGTGCTGCTGGACATCATGATGCCCCGGATGGACGGCCTCACCGCCGTCCGCCGGATGCGCTCGCGCGGTGACACCGCCCCGGTCCTGATGCTCACCGCGCGCGACGCGGTCGGCGACCGGGTGACCGGCCTGGACGTGGGCGCGGACGACTACCTGGCCAAGCCCTTCGAGCTCGACGAACTGCTGGCGCGGGTCCGCGCCCTGCTCCGGCGCAACGCGCTGGCCGCCGAGGCCGCCGCCCGCGCCACCGTGGTCGAGGACGACTCCGAGGTGCTCGCCTTCGCGGACCTGCGGATGAACACCGCGACCCGCGAGGTCACCCGGGACGGCCGCCCGGTCGAGCTCACCCGCACCGAGTTCATGCTGCTGGAGATGTTCCTCTCGCACCCGCGCCAGGTGCTCACCCGGGAGCAGATCCTCAAGGCGGTCTGGGGCTTCGACTTCGAGCCCTCCTCCAACTCCCTCGACGTCTACGTCATGTACCTGCGCCGCAAGACCGAGCAGGGCGGCATGCCGCGGCTGATCCAGACCGTGCGCGGAGTCGGCTACGCCCTGCGCGCGCCGAGCGGCGGCGTGAACTGAGCACGATGAGCACCGAAGCGGGTTCACGGGGGCGGGTGTCGCGCTGGTACCACGACCGGTCGCTCAGGAGCCGGATGGCGATCCTGGCGTCGGTGGCGGTGGCGGTGGCGATCGCGATCTGCTCGACGGCCGCGTGGTTCATCGCGAAGTCGGAGGTGTACCAGCTGCAGCAGGAGACGCTGGCGGGGGCGCCGATGAGCTTCCGGCCGCCGGGCGGCATCACGGGGTACGGCAGCACACCGGCCGAGGCCGCGGCCGACGCCCTGCACCAGTACCAGGCGCTCCCCTCCCAGACGCAGTCGGAGTTCCCCGGCGGCGTCCGCTGGGACATGGAGGTCGCCAGCAGCATCGACAGCGTCGTCGTCCCCTCGGGCCCCGACCCCAGAGGGATCCTGCTGTACCAGAGCGACTTCGACATCCTGCGGGAGGCGGTTCCCGGCGCGCCCCCGCCCAAGCCCGTCTACCGCCTCGGCAGCTACACCAACGGCGAATCGGCCATGGTCCGGCTGACCACCGCCTACCAGGTGAAGAACGCCCAGCCCGTCCTCCTCGTCACCGCCACCCCCCTCACCAAGGTCGACCACTCCCTCGACCAGCTCGCCCTCATCCTCGTCGCCGTCTCCATCGTCGGCATCGGCATCGCCGGCATCACCGGCCGCCTGGTCGCCCGCGCCGCGCTGCGGCCGGTGCACGACCTCACCGACGCCGTCGAGCACATCGCCCGCACCGAGGAGGTCGGCACGACCATCCCGGTGCACGGCAACGACGAGATCGCCCGGCTCTCCGAGGCCTTCAACTCGATGTCCACCGCGCTGGCCAACTCCCGCGAGCGGCAGACCCGGCTGATCGCCGACGCCGGGCACGAGCTGCGCACCCCGCTGACCTCGCTGCGCACCAACGTGGACCTGCTGATCCGCAGCAACGACACCGGCCGCCCGCTGCCCGAGGCGACCCGGACCAAGCTGCTCGGCTCGATGAAGGCCCAGATGCAGGAGCTCACCGGCCTGATCGGCGACCTGCTGCAGCTCTCCAAGCCGGACAGCCCGCGCCCGATGGAGAACACCTCCATCGTCGCCGTGCACGAGATCGCCCAGCGGGCGGTGGGGCGGGCCGAGCTGCGCGGGCCGGGGCTGACCTTCGAGGTGGCGCTGGCACCCTGGTACTCCCGGGCCGACCCGGCGGCGCTGGAGCGGGCCGTGATGAACCTGCTGGACAACGCGGTCAAGTACAGCCCGCCGGGCGGCACCGTCGAGGTCGGCATGCAGCACGGGCGGCTGACGGTCCGTGACCACGGGCCCGGCATCGCGGCGGACGAGCTGCAGTACGTCTTCGACCGGTTCTGGCGCTCGCCCTCCTCCCGGCAGCTGCCGGGCTCGGGGCTGGGGCTGTCGATCGTGGCGCAGGCCGTCCGGGCCAGCGGCGGCGAGGTCACCCTCGGCCCGGCGCAGGACGGCGGCCCGGGCGCCCTCGCGGTGATCCGGCTGCCCGGCGCCCCCGAGCCCCCGCCCTCCGAGCTGCCCCCGCGGCCCCCGGCTCAGACCCCCGGCTCGGACGCCAGCTGACGCTCCGCCCGGATCCTCTCCGCCACGGCGTCCTCGGTCATTGCGCGGTCGGTGTACACCAGTGGCCGCTCGGTGTCGGTGATGATGTGCTTCACCACCTGCACATTGCCGTTGACATCCCAGACCGCGATGCCGGGCGAGAGGGTCGGGATGATCTCCACCGCCCACCGGGGCAGGCCCAGCACCCGCCCGGTGGCCCGGGCCTCGTCGGCCTTCTGCATGTAGATGGTCCGTGTGGAGGCCATCTTGAGGATGGCCGAGGCCTCCTTGGCCGCCGCGCCGTCCACCACGTCCGAGAGGTGGTGGACCACGGCGACGAAGGAGAGCCCGAGGCGGCGGCCGAACTTCAGCAGCCGCTGGAAGAGCTGGGCCACGAACGGGCTGTTGATGATGTGCCAGGCCTCCTCGACCAGGAAGATGCGCTTCCTGCGGTCGGGGCGGATCCAGGTGTGCTCCAGCCAGACGCCGACGATCGCCATCAGGATCGGCATCGCGATCGAGTTGCGGTCGATGTGCGAGAGGTCGAAGACGATCAGCGGGGCGTCCAGGTCGATGCCGGAGCTGGTCGGCCCGTCGAACATGCCGCGCAGGTCGCCGTCGACCAGCCGGTCCAGCACCAGGGCCACGTCCAGGCCCCAGGACTGCACCTCCTCCGGGTCGACCCCGAGCGACTCCACCGAGGACAGGTCGGGGCGGCGCAGCGTGTCGATGATGTCGCCGAGGATCGGCTGACGGTCCGTCACGGTGGCCCGGACGTGTGCGTGCGCGGCCTTCAGCGCGAAGCCGGCACGCTCCTCCAGGCCCCGGCCCATCGCCACCTCGATGATGGTGCGCAGCAGCGAGAGCTGGCCGGTGGTGGTGATCGCCGGGTCCAGCGGGTTGAGCTTGACCCCGCCGTCCCGGGCCGCCATCGGGTCCAGCCGGACCGACTTTATGCCCAGCGCGTTCGCGATCAGGTTCCACTCGCCGACCCCGTCCTCGCCCTGCGCGTCCAGCACCACCACCTGGCGGTCGCGGAAGCGCAACTGGCGCAGCACGTAGGTCTTCTCCAGCGCCGACTTGCCGTTGCCGGACTCGCCGAGCACCAGCCAGTGCGGGGCCGGCAGCTGCTGGCCGTAGAGCTGGAACGGGTCGTAGACGTACCCCTTGCCGCTGTACACCTCGCGCCCGATGATCACCCCGGAGTCGCCCAGGCCGGGCGCGGCGGTGGGCAGGTAGACCGCCTGGGCCTGGCCGGTGGAGGTGCGCACCGGCAGCCGGGTGGTCTCGACCTTGCCGAACATCAGGCTGGTGAACGAGTCGGTCAGGTTGCCGATCGCCATGGTGGGCCTCCTGGGCGGGTCAGCGGCGGATGCCGGTGGCGAACGGCAGGGTGTTGACGAAGGCGCGGTGGTGCTCGCGGTCGCACCACTCCAGCTTCAGGTAGCTCTTGCCGGCCGAGGCGCGGATGGTCCGCTTGTCCCGGGTCAGCGCCTCCGGATTGCGCGAGGAGACGGTGATGTAGCCGACCAGGTTGACGCCGGCCGCGCCGGAGGCCAGGTCGTCGCCGCGCTGGTCCACCCGGCCGGTGTGGGCCAGGTCGCGCGGGTCGACCGTGCGGTTCATCTTGGCGGCCCGGCTGGCCTCGGCCTCGTCGTTGGTCTTCTCGGTGAGCATCCGCTCGATCGCCACGTCGGTCGGCTCCAGGTCCATGGTGACGGCGACCGTGCGGATCACGTCCGGGGTGTGCACCAGCAGCGGGGCCAGGAAGTTGACGCCCACCGGGGTGAGCGGCCACTCCTTGATCCAGGCGGTGGCGTGGCACCAGGGCTCCCGGGTGGCCGACTCCCGGGTCTTGGCCTGGAGGTACTGCGGGTGGGTGGCGTCCAGCTCGGCCGGCCAGGCGTTGCGGCGGGTCATCGCCTGGATGTGGTCGATCGGGTGGTCCGGGTCGTACATCGAGTGCAGCAGCGAGGACAGCCGGGCCTCGCCCAGCGGCTGCCGGACCCGGATGTCGGCCTCGGCCAGCCGGGCGCAGATGTCGGTGAGCTCACGGGCCATCACGGCGGCCAGCCCGTCGTCGTCCCGGGTCGGGGTGTTCTTGCCGTAGGCGTTGCGGCCCATCGCGTGCGCCTCGGCGGCCAGGTCGCGGGTGTAGTGCATGCAGGCCACCAGGTAGGCCCGGTGCTGCTCCGAGGAGGTGGAGACCATCGACTGCAGCTGTTCGTAGGAGTCCTGCAGCCAGCGCGGCGCACCGTGGTCGCCGCGCCGCTCCACGTCCTTGGCGTGCGCGTCCGGGTCGGCCGGCAGGGTGCGGGCCATGATCTGCAGCCGGGTCACGAAGCCGTCCCCGTTGGCGACGTGCTTGAGCAGCGTGCCGAACCGGTCGACCAGCGCCTCCTGGTCCTCGGAGTCGCGCAGGCCGACGCCCGGGCCCTCGATCTCGATCGCCGCGGTCACCGTGCGCCGCTCCAGGTGCATCAGCACCGCGACCTCGTCCGGGCCGAACGGCGCCGTCAGCCAGCGCAGCCGGCCGACCCCCGGCGGCGGGCCGACCTCGATCTCCCGCCCGTCGAACCGGGTGCCCGCGTCCATCGCGCTGGACTGCCAGACCGCCCGGCCGGAGCGCACGGTGCGCTTGTAGGTGCGGTTGATCTCCGCCCACTTGTAGAAGGTCCGGCGCCGGTACGGCACGTAGACCGCCATGATCGCCAGCAGCGGGAGGCCGACCAGGCCGACGATCCGCAGCACCAGGATCGGCATCAGCAGACCCCAGAGCATGCCCAGGAAGGCGCCGAAGATGATCAGGACGATCTCCCCGGACTCCCGGTTGCGCCCGATCGGCGCGTTCGGCCGGGACTTGCCGATCAGGTAGGTCCGGCGCTGGTGGACGTACGGCTGGGCGTACTGCCCCCCGAACTGGCCGAGCTGGTCGCTGCTCAAGGTGCGTCACCCTCCCTTCGCTGGGTTCTGCGCTGGTGGCTGGGCCGGCGGCGCGGCCGGCTTCGGCGGGGCCGCCGGGGCGGACGCGGTGCGCCCGGCGTGCGCGGCGATCCCAGGGGCCACCGAACCGCCGCCGGGCCCGCCGCTGGCGGTCGCGGTGGCGGTCTCCGCCCCGCCGCGGGCGCCGTGCGTGGAGATGCCCTGCTTGACCAGGTTGGCCGGCCCGTTGATCATCGCCTGCCCGGCGCTGAGCGCACTGGACCGGGCGTGCCGCAGCTGCATCATCTCGTCGCCGAAGCCCGGCACGAACCGGTAGATCGCGCTGCTCGCGAAGATCGACAGGAAGAGGATCGCCAGCCCCGCCAGCACCCGGGAGAAGTCGTCCGAGGCACCGGCGCTGCCGGCCACCGCCTGGGCCAGCCCGAGGATGATCACGATCACCGGCTTGGCCAGGTCGATCGCCGCCATCAGCCCCGCCCAGCGGCGCACGTGCTTCCACAACTGCTTGTCCACCAGCCCCGCGTACACCGCGGTGCCGAGCAGCGCTCCCACGTACAGCATCGCGGTGCGCACCCACAGCTCGATCCAGAGCACGATCGCGGCCAGCACCGCGACCAGCGACACCAGCACCAGGATCATCGGCCCGCCGCCGATCGACCCGTGCTCCAGGGTGTCCGCGAACCCGCTCAGGTACCCGGTGGTCCCGGTGTTGGTCCCGGCCGCGATCGCCGCCGTCAGCCCGTCCGTCGCCCCCACCATCGTGTACAGGCACAGCGGGGTGAACGCCGAGGCGATCACGGTCAGCCAGAGGAACCCGATCGCCTCCGAGAACGCCTGGCTCAACGGCACCCCGCGCACCGCCCGCTTGGTCACCGCCAGCAGCCACAGCACCAGCGTCAGCACCGTGGAGGCCGCGAACACCACCGCGTACTGCTTCAGGAAGTCCGCATTGGTGAAGTCCACCTGCGTGGTGCTGTCGATCACCCCCGACAACTGCCGCACGATCCACGCGGCCGCCTGCGCACACGACTTGGCGAGCGCCCCGATCGGATCGGTCACCGACCCGACGGTCCCGGAGCCGGGCAGCGAGCCGCTGCCGTTGCCCTGCGCGCAGTAGACGTCACTGCCGGGCAGCGGCAGCACCCCGCAGGAGCTCGGGGACGGCGAGGGCGAGGCCGAGGGCGAGCCGGAGGGGGCGGCGCTGGGCGTCGGCGCCGCGGCCGCCCGCTGCGCGGCCAGCAGGGCGGCCAGCTGCAGGGCGGCCAGCACCGGGGCGACCCGTCCGGCGCGCCGCAGCCGGGGGACCGTGCGTGCGTCAGCGGGCATAGCGGAAGCCTCCGAACTGCTGGACGGCACCGGTGATCTGATCGGCCGTGGCGGCCTGCTGGTCGGCCGGCAGCGGCACCGGGCCGTTCTGCCGGGAGAGGTCGGTGACCTTCCAGTCCCCGGCCCAGTGCAGCGAGATGGTGAAGGTGAACCAGGTCGCGGTGACCGGCTTGGTGGAGTTCTGGCCGGCCAGACCGGTCATCCCCGCGCACCAGACCTCGATCTTGGCGGCGTCGGTCCCGTAGCTGTCGGTCTTGCTGCCGATCGGCACGGTGCGGCTGACGAAGGTCAGGTCCACCGGGGCGTTGCCGTGCGCGTCCAGCCCCATCGCGGCGAGCACCTGCGGTCCGGCCGCCTGGTCCAGCACCCCCCGCAACCCCCCCGCCGCCGACGGATCCGCGATGGTGTCGAGTATCTTCCCCCGCCCGTCCGCCCGGAACATGTCCGCGCCCCCCAGCGCCACCGCGTAGTTGGCGGCGGCGGACTGGGCGCCCTGCTCGGTTTGGGGGAAGCCGGTGGCGATGCCGTTGCTGGTGGTGGTGACCGGAAGCTGGCCGCTGGCGGCGGTGGGCGGGGCGGCGCCGGGGCGGCCGCCGGAGCCCTGGCCCGAGCCGCCCGAGCCGCCAGCGCCGCCCGCGCCGCCGGCGCTGGGTCCGGAGCCGCGGTTGCTGTTGGCGATGGCGATGGCCACCACCAGCAGGGTGACGACCACCAGGACCGTCAGCAGGGTGCGCAGCGGCCGGGGCTGACGGATCGGCGGCTGGCCGTGGCCGGGGTCGCCGACCGGCAGCCGCGTACGGGTGTGCGGCTGGTCGTCGGGCAACGGCACGGCGGCCCTCCTGGGACGGGGAGCCGGTGAGTGGGCTCCGGGTTTCGCGGTCCGGTCGTCATGTCCCGGTCGTCATGTCCCGGTGGTCGCGGGACCGGGACGCGGCGGTCTGCTGGTCCGGCTGCGCCTCGGCGGCGCCGCCATTCCGACTGTCAGATCGTCAGATCGCCATGCCGTAGACAATGGTGAACAGGGTGCCCAGGGATCCGATGATGAACACGCCGGTCAGCCCGGCGACGATCAGCCCCTTGCCCTGCTCGGCACTGAAGGTGTCCCGAAGTGCGGTGGCGCCGATCCGCTGCTTGGCCGCCCCCCAGACCGCGATGGCCAGGCAGGCCAGGATCGCCACCGCCATCACGACCTCGACCATGATCCGGGCTTCCGAGCCGAGCGTGGAGAACGGACCCCAGTCCGGCGCGATACCGCCGATGATGGTGTCGATGTTGCCCTTGGTCGGCGACGGCGCGGGCGTGGGGTCCGCCAGCAGATTCGTCCCGTGTCCGGCCAGGGCATGGCCCACGCTGCTCACTGTGTCACTCACGTGCATTTCCTGTCTCACCGCCCGATCCAGGCAATTGAAGGTCCCGCCCTGCCACTGCGCGAAGGGCCAGGTCCTATTCTTGGCCGGATCTGATGTCGCTTTGGCTACTTCTGGAGGATTGGTCGCGAGGCACGGGACACGTTTGCCAGGATGTCCACTGTAAGAAGGATAGCGCTCACTCTTTGTATCTCCGATGATTGCGCTGAGCAACGCCTTGCAGCAGACTGGCGGGGGTGTCGGCCGTTCGACTTGGCGCGTGCGGGGGGCATATGCGTTCCGGTGCCGCGCCGGAGGCTCCTGCCCGAGGTCCGAACCATTCGGTCCGCCCTTCGGACTCAAGCACTCTGACACTGCATCGGGATGGTGCTGATGGTACTCCGGAACGGCTCCCGAGCGGCTATCGCGTTGGGGGCATCGGGCGTTGGATTCCTGCTGTTCGTCGGTGCCGGCACTTTCGCGGCGAGCGGCGTCGGGCAGAACGCGAGCGGCTCCGTCGTCGGCCTCGCGCCCGGTACCGTGCCGGCCGCCTTCCAGTCGCTGATCCAGCAGGCCGGGTCCGGCACCTGCCCCCAGCTCACCCCGCCCGTGCTGGCCGCCCAGCTGTACCAGGAGAGCGGCTTCAACCCGAACGCCGTGAGCCAGGTCGGGGCCCAGGGGATCAGCCAGATCATGCCCGCCACCTGGGCCCAGTACGCCGTCAACGGCTGGAACAACCCGTGGGATCCGGCCCAGGCGATCCCGATGGCCGCCCGGATCGACTGCGCCTACGCCAAGGACGTGGCCCAGGTGCCCGGTGACGCCACGGCCAACATGCTGGCCGCCTACAACGCCGGCACCGATGCGGTGCTGCGCTACGGCGGCGTTCCGCCGTACTCGGAGACCCAGGGCTACGTCCGCTCGATCCAGGCGCTGGCCCGCAGCTTCACCGCCGTCAGCGCGAGCGTCCCGGTGGCGGTCTCCGCGCAGGCCTCCGGCGCGATCTACTTCGCCCAGACCAAGCTCGGCACCCCCTACGAGTGGGGCGGCGACGGCACCGACGGCCGGTTCGACTGCTCCGGGCTGACCTGGGCCGCCTTCGGCACCGTCGGCATCACCCTGCCCCGGGTGGCCAACGACCAGTGGAACGCCGGCCAGCACCCCAGCCGCGACCAACTGCGCCCCGGCGACCTGGTGTTCTTCGCCACCGACCTGCAGGACCCGCGCAGCATCCACCACGTCGGCATCTACGTCGGCGGCGGCTACATGATCGACGCCCCGCACACCGGCGCGGTGATCCGCTACGACCGGATCGACCAGACCGAGTACTTCGGCGCCACCCGGGTCACCCCGGACGGCGCGGCCGCGCTGCCCACCCGCAACCCCGACGGCACCATCACCGGCGGCTCCGCGCTGGACGGCCGCGGCAACTCGCTGCTGCCGGAACAGGCCCAGTCGAACCAGCCCTCGCCGTCCGCCTCCGCCGCCCCGACCCCCTGACGGAGTGCCAGACCGGGTACGCCGGGTCAAGTAGGCTGCAAGCGCTACTGACCGGTCGCATCCGAGCACAGGAGGTAAGGCGTGTCGACGCTGCTGGCCGACCCCGGCGACGGCAACCCCGACCTCGAACTGCTCTACACCGTCAACGGCTGGGCCAAGGCGGCCCCGCCCTGGCTGGACTCGCTGGTCTCCTGGGTCGGCGAGTACGGCATCCTGCTGGGCCTGCTGACGCTCTGCACGCTCGGCTGGCTGAAGGCCCGCCGCCGGCCGGACGCGCCCGCCGCGGTGGCCGGGGTGCTCTGGGCGCCGCTCTCGGTGGCCCTGGCCGAGCTGGCCAACCTGCCGATCGCCTCGATCGTGGACCGGCCCCGACCCTTCGTCAGCCACCAGGGCCTGGACGTGCTGGTGGCCGGCAAGGCCGGCACCCACTCCTTCGTCAGCGACCACTCGACGATGTCGATGGGCATCGCGGTGGCGCTCTTCCTGGTGAACCGCCGGCTCGGCGCGGTCGCCGGGGTGCTGGCCCTGCTGCAGGGCTTCTGCCGGATGTACATGGGCGTGCACTACCCGACCGACGTGCTGGGCGGCTACGCGCTGGCGACGGCCGTCACGCTGCTGCTGGCGCCGATCGCGATGGCGGTGCTGGTGCCGCTATGCCACTCCCTCTCGCGCACCGCGGCGGCCCCGCTGGTGACGGCGCGGCAGCCGGCCGGACCGGCGGCGGGCGGTCGGCGGCGCCCGCGCAGCGGCGCGGCCGGGCAGTCGGCCCCGCCGGAGTCGGACCTGGCGGCCTGAGCGGCCGCGGGCGCTGACCCGGGGTCAGCCGGACTCCGCGAGGTGCTCGGCGACGTCCCGGCGGGCCTTGTCGCGGGAGCGGCGGGCCGGGGCGAACCAGCCGCAGTCGCAGACCGCGTGGGCGAAGGAGCCCCGCTCCACCACCACCGCCCGGTGGCCCGCCGGCGGCGGCACGCCGTCGTCGGCGCTGGGGTCGAGCCGGCCTGGTCCGGTGGTTCGCGGTGACACTCTGCCCACGGTAACCCAGCCGGATGAGAACCGGACCGGCGCGCGGCCCGGCCCTTCGCGCCGGTCGGCGCGTAACCCCCCTCGCCGCGGCTCGTTCTCGGCAGTACCAGGCCCCGCCCAGCCAGGGGCGGCGGCCCGCCGGTCCGCCGGCCCGAGGGGGTTGATCACCATGGGGGTCAGGTTCACCATGACGACGTCGCGCCGTGCCCGGCTGCTCGCCCCGGCGGCCGTCGCCGCCCTGCTGACCGCCGCGCTGGCCGGCTGCGGCGGCGCGTCCGGCGGCTCCAGCGACGCGGGCTCGGCCGCCCCGAGCCCGCTGGCCGACAAGCTCGCCGATGACCCGGTCACCGCGGTCCGCAACGCCCCCGACATCACCGGCCACTCCGGCTCGGTGCAGGCCACCACCGAGCTGACCACGGCGGCGGGCGGCAAGAAGGCCTCGTTCAGCGGCGGCGGCCCCTACGACTACGCCAAGCGGATCGGCCGCCTCGAGGTGCAGGTGCCGCCGGGCGCGGCCACCAACGGCCCGGTGGTCGAGGTCTACGAGCCGGGCCTGGTCTTCCTGCAGAACAGCGGCGCCAAGGTGCCGGCCGGCAAGTGGGTCAAGCTGGACGTCCGCCAGCTCGCCGACGGCAACCTGATCAGCAACGGCGCCACCGACCCGGCCACCGCCGGCGCGGCGCTGCGCGGCGTGCAGCAGGCCTCCCTGGTCGGCGACGAGACGGTGGACGGGGTCCCGCTGAAGCACTACAAGGGCACCCTGGACCTGGCCAAGGCGGCCGACGCGGCCGGCGGCCAGGCCGGCTACGGGCTGCGGATGGCGGCCGGCACCTTCACCGTCAAGGAGGTGCCGTTCGAGGCCTGGCTGGACGCCCAGGGCCGGCTGCACAAGGTGGTCGAGGACTTCACCTTCGCCGGGGTGGCCGGCTCCAAGGACGCGAAGGACCAGGTGCAGGTCACCTCCACGGTGGCGCTGGCCGGCTTCGGCACCGCCGTCTCGGTCGCCGAGCCGGCCGCCGCGGACGTGGTGGAGCTCAAGGACAACGGTTCGCCCTCGCCGAAGTGACCCGCCGTGAGCTGACTCGCGGTCGGCGGCGTACGGTCGGCCACCCGGCTGTGCGGCAGAGATGGCCCGTCCGTGCCATGGGGCTACCCGCCGCCCACTCTCTAGGCTGGGGGTGGGTGGCCACCGCCCCGGTGGCCGGGCGCGCTGAAGGGGTGGTGCTGGGTGTCGTCCTCGGCGGATCGCACGTTCGGCCAGGAGAGCGCGGCCCTCGACGAGATCGAGCTGACCGGTGAGCTGATGATCGCCGCCACCGACAGCAGCGCCGAGCGCCTGCCCACCGCCCGGATCGACGAGGTGCTGCTGCACCGGCCGCCGCAGCAGCCCGGCGAGCGCAGACCCGGGGAGCCCCCGGCCGGGGACGGCCGGGTCAGCTCCGCAGCAGCCGACTGATCGCCGCCATCGCCTCGGTGACCTTCTCGTCCATGGTCGGCCCGCCCTCCTCGACCGCGGCCGCCACGCAGTGGTTGAGGTGCTCCTCCAGCAGCGCCAGCGCGAAGGACTGCAGCGCCTTGGTGGTGGCCGAGACCTGGGTCAGGATGTCGATGCAGTAGACGTCCTCCTCCACCATCCGCTGCAGGCCCCGGGCCTGGCCCTCGATCCGGCGCAGCCGCTTGAGGTGGTCCGCCTTGTGCTTGCTGTAGCCGTGCGGGCCGTGTCCGCTGTGGGCGTCGTGGGCCTCGGTCATCGTCATGCCCCCAGTCTCCCGCACCGGAGCCCGCTGCGGGGTTCCCCCGTCCGGGGGGCTGATCGTGATCAGCGGTGCAGGACGGGGGCCATCGGCTCGCGGTTCCGTCAGACTGGTGGTCTACGCCCGTCGACCGCCCCCGGCGGTCGGCAGCGGCCCTGGAGCCTCCGTTACCAGCCAGCCAATGGAAGGGGAGCATCCGGTTCCTCGTCGTGCACCCCGTTTGCACAACCCCGCCGCCGAACACCTAGCATCGTTCAGTCCGTCCCCCGCACATCGGAGAGCTCCGTGCGTTTTAGCCTGACCCCGAAGGAGACGAGCTTCTACGACATGTTCGCCGCGGCCGCGGAGAACCTCGTCGTCGGGTCGAAGCTCCTGCTGGAACTGCTGGGTTCAGACGTGTCGGCCCGCGCGGAGATCGTCGAGCGCATGCGCGCCGCCGAGCACGCCGGCGACGACACCACCCATGCGATCTTCCACCAGCTCAACTCCTCCTTCATCACGCCGTTCGACCGGGAGGACATCTACAGCCTGGCCTCCTCCCTCGACGACATCATGGACTTCATGGAGGAGGCGGTCGACCTGGTCGTCCTCTACGACATCCAGAGCCTGCCGAACGGCGTGGAGCAGCAGATCGAGGTGCTGGCCCGGGCGGCCGAGCTGACCGCCGAGGCGATGCCCAACCTGCGCAGCATGTCCAACCTGAACGAGTACTGGATCGAGATCAACCGGCTGGAGAACCAGGCCGACCAGATCCACCGCAAGCTGCTGGCCCACCTGTTCAGCGGCCAGTACGAAGCGATCGAGGTGCTGAAGCTCAAGCAGGTGGTCGACGTCCTGGAGGAGGCGGCGGACGCGTTCGAGCACGTCGCGAACACGGTGGAGACCATCGCCGTCAAGGAGTCCTGAACCAGCGTGGACACCGCAGCACTCATCGTCGTCATCGGCGTCGCCTTCTTCTTCACCTACACCAACGGCTTCCACGACTCGGCGAACGCGATCGCCACCTCGGTCTCCACCCGGGCGCTGACCCCGCGGGCCGCGCTGGCGATGGCGGCGGTCATGAACCTGGCCGGCGCCTTCCTGGGCAGCGGGGTGGCGCAGACCGTCTCCAAGGGGCTGATCGAGACCCCCAAGGGCTCCGAGGGGATGACCATCCTGTTCGGCGCCCTGGTCGGGGCGATCGTCTGGAACCTGGTCACCTGGTACTACGGCCTGCCGTCCTCCTCCTCGCACGCGCTCTTCGGCGGGCTGGTCGGCGCCGCGATGGCCGGCGGCTCCGGGGTGATCTGGCACGGGGTGCTGGAGAAGATCATCATCCCGATGGTGGTCTCGCCGATCGTCGGCCTGGTGGCCGGCTACCTGGTGATGCTGGCGATCCTCTGGCTCTTCCGGCGGGCCAACCCGCACCGGGCCAAGCGCAACTTCCGGGTCGCGCAGACCGCCTCGGCGGCCGCGATGGCCCTGGCCCACGGCCTGCAGGACGCCCAGAAGACGATGGGCGTGGTGGTGATGGCACTGGTCATCTCGGGCCACCAGACCGGCAACGGCATCCCGATCTGGGTCAAGGTCTCCTGCGCCGCGACCCTCTCGCTGGGCACCTACGCGGGCGGCTGGCGGATCATGCGCACCCTGGGCCGCAAGATCATCGAGCTGGACCCGCCACAGGGCTTCGCGGCCGAGTCCACCGCGGCCACGATCATGTACATCACCTCGTACGTCTACAAGGCGCCGATCTCCACCACCCACGTGATCACCTCGGCGATCATGGGCGTGGGCGCCACCAAGCGGCTCCGGGCGGTCCGCTGGGGGGTGGCGAAGAACATCGTGCTCGGCTGGTTCATCACCATGCCGGCCGCCGCACTGGTCGCCGCCGGCGTCTTCTGGGTCACCGACCTGGTGGTCGGCTGACCGGCCGCTCCCGACGGAGAGAAACGAAGGGCCCGCCCTCGCGTCCCGAGGGCGGGCCCTTCTTCATGCCCCGCGGCGGCACCGCCATGCAGCACCGTAGGGCAGCACGTGGGGACTGCCGATCAGCCGAAGCGACCGGAGATGTAGTCCTCGGTCGCCTGTACCGACGGGTTGGAGAAGATCCGCTGGGTGTCGTCCAGCTCGATCAGCTTGCCCGGCTGGCCGACCCCGGCCAGGTTGAAGAAGGCGGTGCGGTCGCTGACACGGGCCGCCTGCTGCATGTTGTGGGTCACGATCACGATGGTGAACCGCGACTTGAGCTCGCCGATCAGGTCCTCGATCGCCAGGGTGGAGATCGGGTCCAGGGCCGAGCAGGGCTCGTCCATCAGCAGCACCTGCGGCTCGACCGCGATCGCGCGGGCGATGCAGAGGCGCTGCTGCTGGCCACCGGAGAGGCCCGCGCCCGGCTTGTTCAGGCGGTTGTGGACCTCCTTCCAGAGGTTGGCGCCCTTCAGCGACTGCTCCACCACGCCGTCCAGCACCGACTTCTTGCGGACGCCGGCGAGCTTGAGGCCGGCCGCCACGTTGTCGTAGATGGACATGGTCGGGAACGGGTTCGGACGCTGGAACACCATGCCGACGGTGCGGCGCACGGCCACCGGGTCGACGCCCGAGCCGTAGAGGTTCTCGTCGTCCAGCAGGACCTTGCCCTCGACCCGGGCGCCGGGGATCACCTCGTGCATCCGGTTGAGGGTGCGCAGGAAGGTGGACTTGCCGCAGCCGGAGGGGCCGATGAAGGCGGTCACCGAGCGGGGCTCGATGGTCATCGAGATGTCCTCGATGGCCTTGGTGCCACCGTAGAAGGCCGACAGTCCGCTGACGTCGATGCGCTTCGCCATGATCTTTCTTCTTCTCTCGTCTGTTCGTTCGTCAGTCGGACGGTCAGTGGCCGGTCTTGGGCGAGCGCCAGCGGGCGATGCCGCGGGCGATCAGGTTGAGCGCCATCACGAAGGCGATCAGGACCAGTGCGGCACCCCAGGCACGGGCGTACGTGGTGGGGAGTCCGTAGCCGTACTGCTGCCAGATGTAGACCGGGAGGTTCATCTGCGGACCGTGGAACGGATCGGAGTTGATCGAGTCGGAGACGAAGACCAGCATCATCACCGGCGCGGTCTCACCGGTGATGCGGGCCACCGCCAGCATCACACCGGTGGTGATACCGCCGATCGCGGTCGGCAGCACGATCCGCAGGATGGTCTTCCACTTCGGCACGCCCAGCGCGTAGGAGGCCTCGCGCAGCTCGTTCGGGACGAGCTTGAGCATCTCCTCGGTGGAGCGCACCACCACCGGCATCATCAGGATGGACAGCGCGATGCTGCCCGAGAAGCCCGAGAAGCCGAAGTGGGCCATGTTGCAGACCGCGAGGATGAACAGACCGGCGACGATCGACGGGATGCCCGTCATGACGTCGACGAAGAAGGTGACCACCTTGGCCAGGCGGCCGCGGCCGTACTCGACCAGGTAGACGGCGGTCAGCAGACCGATCGGCGCGGCGATCAGGGTGGCCAGGCCGACCTGCTGCAGGGTGCCGAGCAGCGCGTGGTAGATGCCGCCGCCTGGGCCGGAGGAGATCACACCGCGCATCGAGTGGGTCAGGAAGTTGCCGTCCACCACGCTCGCGCCCTGCTGCACGGTGTAGATCAGCAGGGCGAGCAGCGGGACGACGGCGAGGATGAAGGCGACCCAGACCAGCGAGGTGGCCAGCCGGTCCTTGGCCTGCCGGACGCCCTCGACCTTGGCCGAGACGCCGAAGCTCAGCGCCACGTAGAAGAGCGCGGCGATCAGGCCCCACTGGATGTGGCTGGAGAGGCCGAAGCCGGCGCCGATCCCGCAGCCCAGCGCGATGGCGAGCACGACCAGTCCGGCCGGCGCCCAGCGGGGCAGCCGAGCGGCGGTCAGCGGCTGGCTCAGCTCGGGGACCGGAGTGCGGTCCGAAACGGAAGTCGCGGTGCTCATGCGCTCGCCCCCGAGTACTCCTTGCGGCGGGCGATGATCAGCCGCGCCGCACCGTTCACCAGCAGAGTGATGACGAACAGCACCAGGCCGGAGGCCATCAGCGCGTCCGTGCCCAGCTTGCCCGCCTCGCCGTACTTCAGGGCGATGTTCTGGGCGAAGGTGCCGCCGCCCGCGTCCAGCAGGTGCAGCGAGAGCTTGTCGCTGGCCGAGAGCACGGTGGCGACGGCGATGGTCTCGCCGAGCGCGCGGCCCAGGCCCAGCATCGAGGCCGAGATGATGCCCGGGCGGCCGAACGGCAGCACCGCGGTGCGGACCATCTCCCAGCGGGTGGCGCCGAGCGCCAGGGCCGCCTCCTCGTGCATCCGCGGAACCTGCCGGAACACCTCGCGGCTGACCGCGGTGATGATCGGCAGCACCATGATGGCGAGCAGCACGCCGACGGTGAACAGGCTGCGGGCCGGCGAGCCGGGGTGGCTGAGCTTGAAGACGTACGTCCAGCCCAGGTAGTCGTTCAGCCAGCTGTTCAGGCCCGCCATGTGCGGCACCAGGAAGAGCGCGCCCCACAGGCCGTAGATGATGCTCGGCACGGCGGCCAGCAGGTCCACCAGGTAGGCGAACGGCTGGGCGATCCGGCGCGGCGCGTAGTGCGAGATGAAGAGCGCGATCCCGGTCGCCACCGGCACGGCGATGACCATGGCGATCGCCGCGCTGACGATGGTGCCGAAGACCAGGACGGCGATGCCGAAGCTGGGCTTCAGGATGTTGTCCGGGTCCCACTCGAAGGTGGTGAAGAAGTTGCCCTTGTCATGGCTGAGCGCGTTCCCGCTGCGGATCACCAGGAAGATCGCGATGGCGGCCATGATGACCAGCAGCAGGACGCCGGAGCCGGTCGAGAGGTATCGGAAGATCGAGTCGCCCAGGCGGCTGGTGCCCTTGAGCGAGCTGCCCGAGCTGCGGGCGGGTGCGGACGCGGTGGCCCGGTCCCTGGGGGAATCAGGGGGAACGGAAGTCATGAGGTTCTACTCCGGTCTGGCGGCGCGGCCCCCGGTGGGAGCCGCACCATGGCGGCGGTGCCCCGGACGAAATTGGTGCGGTGGTCGGGCGGTGAGACCGACGGGCGGTTCCTTCCGACTGGAGGGAACCGCCCGCTGGTCGATCCGCCCTGGGGTTGGTCAGGCGAGGGTCGGGATGACGGCCTTCACCTTGTCGGCCACGGCCTTCGGCAGCGGGACGTAGCCCTTGTCGCCGATGGCGGCCTGGCCGGCGTCGCTGACGGTGTAGGTCAGGAACGACTTCAGGGTGTCGAGGGTGTCGGCCTTGTTGCCCTTGTCGCAGACGATCTCGTAGGTGACCAGGACGATCGGGTAGGCGCCGTCGGCCTTGGTGGCGTAGTCCAGGCTCAGCGCGAGGTCGCTGCCGGTGCCGACGATCTGGGCGTTGCCGATCGTGGTGGCGGCGTTGGCGGCGGTGGCCTCGACCGGCTTGGAGGCGCCGGTGGCGATCTGGGCGCTCTTCAGGTTGTTGGTCTGCGCGTAGGACAGCTCGGCGTAGCCGATCGAGTTCTTGACGGCCTTGACCTGCGAGGCGACACCGGAGGACTGCGCGGCGGACTGGCCGCCCTGGCCGGCCCAGGTCTTGGCGGCGGGGTACTTCCAGGCGCCGCCACCGGCCTTGGACAGGTAGGTGGTCAGGTTCTGGGTGGTGCCGGAGTCGTCCGAGCGGTGGAAGGCCTGGATGTCGGCGGCCGGCAGGTTGGCGCCCGGGTTCAGGGTGGCGATCGCCGGGTCGTTCCACTTGGTGATCTGCGAGTCGAAGATCTTCGCGATGGTCGGGCCGTCCAGCACCAGGTTCGGCACGCCGTCCACGTTGTAGATGATCGAGACAAGGCCCGCGACCATCGGCAGGTCGATGCCCTGGCCGCCCGGGCAGACCGCCTTGGAGGCGTCGACCTCGGCGGGCTTCAGCGCGGAGTCGGAGCCGGCGAAGGTGACCTTGCCCTGGTTGAACTGCTGGATGCCCGCGCCGGAGCCGACACCGTTGTAGCTCAGGGTCGAGCCCGAGCAGGCCGCGCCGTAGAGGGTCTTCCACTGGTCGATCGCGGTGCCCTGGGCGGTCGAGCCGGCGCCGAGGAACGGGGCCTGCTTCGAGGCACAGGCGATCGCGGCGGCCGGGCTGGCGCCGCCGCTCGCGGAGGACGAGCTGTTGCCGCCGTTGGTGTTGCTGTTGTTGTCCGAGCCGCAGGCCGCGAGCGACAGCGAGCTGACGAGCGCCACGGCACCGATCGCGAGGGCCTTGGTGCGGCCGTTCCGCTGGAGCTTCACAGGGTGTCCCTTTCTTTGGCACAGTCCGTCATCCCGGCCGCATGCAGGCGATCAGGGCGGACTTGCTGTGGTCCGGGGCCTCTACGGCCCTCCGGTAGGACCGAAGTTAGGCCGGGTAGGTGACGCATCAGCCGGTCGGAAGTGAACGGAGAGTGAACCTCGAACGGATGCCAGGAAACACTGTTCAGTAGTCACGGTTGCATCACGGCAAGGGTTCAACCAAGACACGCTGCCAGGTGACGGACAACCGTCGGACGGACCAACGCGTCCTGGGCCGTCCGGGGGGATACCTGCGACCATCCGACCATCCGACCGTCCCGTGGTCCGACCGTCAGGCCAGCAGCTCCAGCAGCGCGTCGATCAGCTCCCGGTCCCGGTCGTGGGTCAGCTTGGCCCGGGCCTTGCCCGGCTTCAACCACTTCATCCGGTCCACCTCGCGGTTCGGCCGGAACTCCCCCGAGACCGGCACCGCGGCCCAGTACCGCACCTCCTTGGGCCGCCCGTGCGCCAGGTAGTACTGCGCGGGCAGCGGCGCCACCAGCCGGCAGAGCAGCCCGGTCTCCTCCTCCACCTCCCGCAACGCCGCCTGCCAGGGCGTCTCCCCCGCCCGCAGCTTGCCCTTGGGCAGGCTCCAGTCGTCGTACTTGGGCCGGTGGATCAGCGCGATCCGCGGCTTGCGCAGGGTCCCGTCGGCCCGCGGCTCGCCCGGCACCCAGAGCACCGCACCGGCCGCCAGCACGGTGGCCGGCCGGCCCGGCTCCCGCCGTGCCGCCGCACCGGAGCCGTCCTCGGGCCGGCGCCCGGTCCACGGCGAGGGATTCTTCGCCTCCCGCCGCCGGCGCCGGGCCAGCGGCCCGCCGCGCTGCTCCGCCCGCGTCCCGCCGGCCGCGGCCATCCGCACCTCGGCCGAACGCTCCCGTCCGGTGCCGCCGCGCTCGCCCATTCATCCCGTCCGCTGTGCTGGGGGGCCCTCCCAACCGTCCAGGCTGGGCGGGAGATCCGGCCAGAGGCTGCCGAAGGCGAACCGCGCCGCCTCCACCTCGAGCCGCTGATCAGCATGCACCACCCCGAGCACGTACGCCGTGGCAGGGGTGATCCGCGGCGTGCGCGCCGCGGTGGCCGCGGTCACGGCCGCGTCCGCCGCCTCCTGGTGCCGGTCCAGCACCCGGTCCAGCTCGCTCAGCTCCGACCCGGGCCGACCGCACACCTCCAGCGCGTACCGGACCCGCTTCAGCAGGATCCGGACCCGGTGCCAGGGCGCGTCGTCCGCGGCCAGCGCGCTGTCCGCGTCCCCCGCCGCGGCCGTCCGGCCCTGCGGCGGCACCTGCGGCGCGGCCCCGCCAAGCCGGTGCAGGGCGTCCCCCTGGTAGGCGGCCGAGGCCCGCCGCAGCGGCAGCGCCTGGACCGCCGAGCCGAGCGCCCCGAAAGCCCCCCCGGCCTGCGGCAGCAGCACGTCCTCGGCCCGCCCGCCCGCCGGATCCACCAGCGGTGCCTCGCCGACCAGCAGCGTCATCCGGTCCGCCAGCGCGTGCAGCCGGGCCGACCGCAGCTCCTGCAGCACCGCGCTGTGCGCCCGGGTGCGGGCCAGGGTCAGCTGGCGGTCCAGCAGCGCCCTGGCCTTCGGCGCCCCCGGGTGGCCGGCCAGCATGCCGGGGCCGCCGGCCTCCCCCGCCGGCGCCACCCCGCTCAGCGAGTCCAGCGCGGCCAGCAGCCGGGCCGAGCGCCGCTGGTAGGCCGGCTCCTGGGCGAGCAGGTTGAGCAGCCAGCGCAGCTCCGCCCGGGACTCCTGCGCCCAGCCGGGCTCCAGGACGGCCGCATAGGTGTGCAGCGCACCGCCGATCCGCCGGACGGCGCGCAGCAGCTCCTGCGTCCCCCCGCTGCCCGACGCGCCGTTCAGCGACGGCAGCGCGCCGGGGCGGGCCCCTGCTTCGCCGACCGCCTGCGGCAGCGCGCGCAGGAAGTTGCCGGCCTGCTCGGTCAGGTATCTGGCAAGGACCTCCCCCGCGGTCGCGGTGGACGCGGAGGCCGTCATGGGCGCGTCAGTCATGATCGTGGGTACTCCCCGTTTCCCCCGGAGCTGGCCGATCCCCGGGGCAAGTGACGGATGGTCAGAGCGCGCCGGTGGAACTCCGGCGCCGCTGGCGCGAGTCGATGAGCAGCTCCTGGATGTCGCGGAGCCGGTTGCCGTCGGCGTCCTGGCTCCGCCTGGTCCAGGTTCCGTCCGGGCCGAGGTGCCAGGACGCGGTGTCGTCCGCCATGCCCATGTCGAGCAGTCCGGCGAGTTCCGACCGATGGGCCGGATCGGCGACCCGGACCAGCGCCTCGATCCGCCGGTCCAGGTTACGGTGCATCATATCCGCGCTGCCGAACCAGACTTCAGGATCGCCGCCATTGCCGAAGACGAAGATCCGGGAGTGCTCCAGGAACCGCCCGAGCACGCTGCGGACCCGGACGTTCTCGCTCAGCCCCGGCACCCCCGGCCGGAGCGCGCAGATCCCGCGGACCCACACGTCCACCGGCACGCCCGCCTGGGAGGCCCGGTAGAGCGCGTCGATCACGGCCTCGTCGACGATCGAGTTGACCTTGAACTTCACGTGGGCCGGCAGGCCCGCCCGGTGGTTGGCCACCTCGTTGGCGATCCGCTCCAGCAGCCCGTCCCGCAGGCCGCGCGGCGCGGTCAGCAGCCGCCGGTAGGAGGTCCGCCGGGAGTAGCCGGAGAGCCGGTTGAAGAGGTCCGACAGGTCGGCGCCGACCTGCGGGTCACTGGTCAGCAGGCCCAGGTCCTCGTAGAGCCGGGCGGTCTTCGGGTGGTAGTTGCCGGTCCCGACGTGCGAGTACCGGCGCAGCGTCTCGCCCTCCTGACGGACCACCAGCGAGAGCTTGCAGTGCGTCTTGAGCCCGACCAGCCCGTAGACCACGTGGCAGCCGGACTCCTCCAGCTTGCGGGCCCACTTGATGTTGGCCTGCTCGTCGAAGCGGGCCTTGATCTCCACCAGCACCAGCACCTGCTTGCCGGACTCGGCCGCGTCGATCAGCGCGTCCACGATCGGCGAGTCACCGGAGGTGCGGTACAGGGTCTGCTTGATGGCCAGCACGTGCGGGTCGGCGGCGGCCTGCTCCAGGAAGGCCTGCACCGAGGTGGAGAAGCTGTCGTACGGGTGGTGCAGCAGCACGTCCCGCTCACGGACCGCGGCGAAGATGTCCGGCTGCGAGGCGGACTCCACGTCGGTCAGCCCGCGCGCGGTGCCGGCCACGAAATTGCGGTACTTCAGCTCCGGGCGGTCCTGGTCGGCGATCCCGAACAGGCCGGTCAGGTCCAGCGGACCGGGCAGCGGGAAGACCTCGGCCTCGCTGATGTTCAGCTCGCGCACCAGCAGGTCGAGGATGTAGGGGTCGATCGACTCCTCCACCTCCAGCCGGACCGGCGGGCCGAACCGGCGGCGCATCAGCTCCTTCTCGAGCGCCTTGAGGATGTTCTCGGTGTCGTCCTCCTCCACCTCCAGATCCTCGTTGCGGGTGACCCGGAAGGCGTGGTGGGCGAGCACCTCCATCCCCGGGAAGAGCTCCTCCAGGTGGGCGCCCATGACGTCCTCCAGCGGCACGAACCGCTGGGACGAGGCCTCCAGGAAGCGGGAGAGCGACTGCGGAACCTTCACCCGGGCGAAGTGCTTGTGCCCGGAGACCGGGTTGCGCACCACCACCGCCAGGTTCAGGCTCAGGCCCGATATGTACGGGAACGGGTGCGCCGGGTCCACCGCCAGCGGGGTCAGCACCGGGAAGATCTGCTGCCGGAACAGCGTGTGCAGCCGGGTCTGCTCGTGGTCGGTCAGCTCGGCCCAGCGGACCAGCTCGATGCCCTCGGCGGCCAGGTCCGGCAGCACGTCGTGCTGGAAGGCGGCCGCGTGCCGGGCCATCAGCTCCCGGGAGCGGCCCCAGATCTGGTCCAGCACCTCGCGCGGCTGCAGGCCGGAGGCGCTGCGCTGGGCAACGCCGGTGGCGATCCGCCGCTTCAGGCCGGCCACCCGGACCATGAAGAACTCGTCCAGGTTGCTGGCGAAGATGGCGAGGAACTTGGCCCGCTCCAGCAGCGGCACGGACGAGTCCTCCGCCAGCTCCAGCACCCGCTCGTTGAACGCCAGCCAGCTACGCTCTCGGTCCAGGAAACGGCCCTGGGGCAGTTCCTCAAGCTCGGTGTCGCCGGCCTTCTCCGTCGAGGGGCCGAGCGCGTTGGTGATGCTCATGGGTTCCAGCTCCTCCAGGGGCGTGAGGTCCGCGGTGCCCGCACCGACGGCAGCAGCCCGCTGCCCGGTCCGGTCGCTATCCGACCGGGCCGGGTCACGTGGCCCAAGCTGCGGGAGCGAGACACTATGGACGTCATCCTGTGATCTTCGCGGCGACAATTGAATCCACGGTAAACACCGCATGGCCAGGAGGAAAGCTGACGCGGTCGGGCCCGAACGGATCACCCGGTCGGCTTGACCTGGTACATCACGTCGATTTCGTGAATGGCGAAGCCGGCGCGCTCATATACCCGGACCGCTGCCGCATTGTCCGCGTCGACGTAGAGCAGCACCGTTGCGAGTCTGCGGTCGAGCGCCAGGTGACGCAATCCGGCGGCGGTCAGCGCCTTGCCCAGGCCGCCGCCCTGCTCGGCCGGGTCGACGCCGACCACGTACACCTCGCCCAGCTCGGGGTCGGCGGCGGTGGCCGGGTGCACCTTGGTCCAGTGGTAGCCGACCAGGCGCTCGCCGGACTCCTCCCGGCGGACCGCCAGGAAGAAGCCGTTCGGGTCGAACCACGGCTCCGCGAGGCGGTCGGCCAGGTCCTGCTCGGTCCAGGAGCCCTGCTCGGGGTGGTGGGCGAAGGCCAGGGCGTTCAGCCGCAGCCAGGCGGCCTCGTCCTCGCCCGGGCGGAAGGTCCGCAGGGTGACGCCCTCGGGCAGCGGGGCCGGCTCGGGGGCCGGGCCGGTGCGGCGCATCTGCCGGAGCTCGCGGACCAGCTGGGCGCCGTAGTGCTCGGCCAGCCGGGCGGCCGCGGGGTGCCCGCCGTGCACCCAGAAGTCCACGGTGCGCTGCGGGCCCGCGTCCTCCAGCACCGCGTCGATCAGCTGCCGGCCGAGCCCGCGCCCGCGCAGCTCCGGGTGGACGGCGGCCTCGACGGTGGCGGCCTGCTCGCCGGTGGTCTCCAACTGCGCGTAGCCGGCCGGGCGGGAGTCGAGGGTCTGCACCAGGTGCAGGATCCCGGGGCGGGGCGAGTCGGCGCGCAGGCGGAGCCGGCCCGCCTCGGAGACGGCCTCGCGGCCGTCCGCGGTGGCGGCGGCCGCGAGCACGGTGCGGGCCTCGTCGAGTTCTTCGGCGGTGAGCGAGTCGGTACCAGTGATGACCATGTGTGCGACCCTACGCCGCGTCAGACCGCCTGGCCCAGAACGCGAAGAAGCCCCCAGCACGAATGCTGGGGGCTTCTCCTGAATGATTGTTCGGCGGCGTCCTACTCTCCCACAGGGTCCCCCCTGCAGTACCATCGGCGCTATGAGGCTTAGCTTCCGGGTTCGGAATGTAA
>NZ_JBIAGU010000009.1:0-284984 GCF_042869935.1 Kitasatospora sp. NPDC006697 | reverse complement strand
GGGGGGGGGTCCCCCCCCCCGGGCCCCCCGTTTGGGGGGGGGCCCAATAAATTGGGGGGGGGGGTTTTTTTTGGGGGGGGGGGGGCCGCCCCCCCCCCCGGGGGGGCCCGCCCCCCGCTTCGCTGATCGGCCGCCGAGGCGGCCGTGGTGCTGTCAGACCAGGTGGTCGAAGGCCCCGGCCTTCGCACCCGAGACCATGGCCCGGATCTCGCCGCGGGTGTAGACCAGCGGGGTCTGCTCGGGCCGCTTGGAGTCGCGGATCGCGACGAACTCGCCGATCACGCCGAACTCCACGCAGTTGTCGTTGCCCCCGCTGTCCGGGCTCTTCTCCCAGACGACGCCGGAGAAGTCCAGCTCAGCGGGGTCGGGCTTGGTGGTGCTCACTCTTACAACTCCTTGAGGATCTTGTTGATCTGGCTGCGGGTCTCGGGTGGTCCGAGAGCACGGGCCCGCAGGTGGTCGAAGACCTCGGTGTAACGCGCCACGTCCTCGGATTCCTCGAAGTACACCGAGTTGGTCAGATTCTCCACCCACACCACGTCCGGGTTCGGCTCGGGGAATCCCATGAGCATGAACGACCCGTACAGGCCGGGGTGGAACCCCGCGGCGAACGGCAGCAGCTGGACGGTGATGTTCGTGCGGGGCTCGACCTCCAGCAGGTGCTCCAACTGGCTCTTCAGCACGGCCGGGGCGCCCTCCACGCGGCGGATCGCGCCCTCGTCGATCACCGCCCACAGCTTCGGCGCGTCCTCGGGGCCGAGGACCTTCTCCTGGCGCTCCATCCGCACCGTCACCAGGGCATCCACCTGCTTGGGCGTCAGGTCCACCCGCATCTCGGTGATGACCTCCCGCGCATAGTCCGGGGTCTGCAGCAGCCCCGGCAGCAGCTGCGGCTCGTAGGAGCGGAAGCTCGTCGCGCTGGACTCCAGCGCGAGGTAGCCGCCGTACTGGGTGGTGTTGATGACCGCCGAGTACTTACGCCACCACTGCTGGCGCTGGGCCTGGTCCGCGCGGACCAGGTCGAGGATGTCCTCGCGCACCACCGGATCGCTCACCCCGTAGCAGTCCAGCATCGCCTTCACCAGCACCGGACTGGTCCCCCGGTCACCGCTCTCGATCCGGCTGAGCGAGCCCTGGTTGACCTCGATCGCGACAGCGACCTCGGCCATCGTCAGATCTGCTCTCTCCCTCAACTCTTTCAGCTTCGCCGACAGTTGACGGCGGTACACCGACTTGAGCGCGGGACTCCTCTTCGACGCCATGCCCCCAGTGTGTCCGTCGCCGCCGCCCCAGGACAACCAATCTGAGGAATCTGGACGGGACATGTTGTCCAACCCATATGCCTAGGGGCATGCTGGCTACCGGTAGCGACGTGTGACGGAGTGATCGCACTTCGTGGCATATGCCGCTGCCTTGCGCCGACTGCCGGGGTCTTGAGCCCTGGAGGGCCGACGTGCCTGCCGACCCATCCGCGGGCCGGCCGGGGATCTCCTCCGGACCGGTTGCCCGCTCTTGCCACTGGGGAGCACACGCCATGCACGCTGCACATCCCGGTCCCGCCGCCTCCGCTCCTGCGCACCCGCCGAAGGTGGCCGAGTGCGGGTTCTACCTGGCCATACGGCCTGGCGGGTTCGTCCTGCACATGAGCGCGAGCCCCGAGCACATGCGGCGGATGCGGGATCGGGTGTTCGAGGCGGTCGCCGGCTTCGGGGTCGGCGAACCGGTCGCCGAGGCGGCCCGGCTGCTGGCCAGCGAGCTGGTGGGCAACGCGGTGCGGCTGTGCGGGCCGTGGACGCCGGTGGTCGTGCAGATCGTCAGCAAGCCCGACCACGTCCAGGTCCAGGTCCACGATCCGGAGCCCGGCGCGCTGCCCGGCCGCAGAGCCGATCCTCCGGACAACGAGGACCTGGAGTCCGGGCGGGGCCTGTGGATTCTGGACGCCCTCGCGCCCGGCTGGACGGTGGAGCCCACCTCGGTCGGCAAGCAGATCACCGCGACGCTGCCGTGCGGGGAGTTCGCGGCCGCCTGACTTCTGGATCTTCCGGCACGGGATGCCGCCGCCCCTGCGGGCGCGCGCCCCGGTGCCGGGCCGCGCGACGCACCCCAGGCACCCCGGGCCTCGGGTGTCCTCGCGCGGCGGGCGCCGCCGCCTCCCCTTCCGGCGGTGCCCCTCGCGGCCCGGCCGCCGTCTGCGGCGGCCGGGCCGCCCCCGAGCGACACCGCACCTTCCGCCCGCAACGACGCCTGCCCTGGAGGCCCGACATGACGCCGGCCCAGACCCTGCCGAACAGTCCCTCCGTCACCGTCCGCCCCGGTCCGCCGCTGGCGGGCCTGGTGCGGGTGGACGGCTCGAAGAACGCCGCCCTGCCGCTGCTGGCCGCCGCCGCGGCCACCCGCCGCACGGTCCACCTGGATAACCTGCCCGCGATCCGGGACGTGGAGGCGATGCTGACGCTGATTCAGCGCTCGGGCTATCACTTGGCCCGTCCGGTCAGCGACCCGTCCGGCCTGGCGCTGATGCCCGCCTCCGACCGCCTTCCCGTGCCCGACCTGCCCGAGGCCGCCGCCATCCGCGCGTCCTACTACCTGGTGCCCGCTCTGCTCGCCTCGTGCGGGCAGGCCGTCCTGCCGTGGCCCGGGGGCTGCCGGATCGGCGAGCGGGGCATGGACCAGCACTTCAAGGTGTACGCGGCGTTCGGCGACAAGGTCGAGGTCGACGACGGCGGCTACCGGATCACCGCCGTCGAGCACGGACCGCGCGAGGTGATGATCGACCTGCCCTTCCGCTCGCGGGGCGCGAGCGTGGCGGCCGTGCTCCGCGCCGTCGTCGGCGGCCACCGCCTGCTGCTGGGCAACCCCAACCACTCCCCGGAGTTCACCGGCATGCTGGCCGCGCTGCGGCAGGCCGGGTACCGGATCGAGCTGGGCGCCGACACGCTCACCGCCCAGCCGCTGAGCCGGGCCGAGGACACCTCGCTGCACTGGGCGGTGCCCGGCGACAAGATCGAAGCCGGCACGCTCGCCTGCGCGATCGCCGCCACCGGCGGGACCGGCAGGATCGAGGGAGTCTGCGGCGAGGACGTCGCGGTGGTGGTCGAGGCCTTGAACTGGCTGGGTATCTCGGCGACGTTCGAGCCCGGCGCCCTGGAAGTGCACGACTCCGCCCACCCCAGCGGCCGGGCTCTGGAGGCGGTCGCCTCACTGACCCCAGGCGGCCTGGACGCCGACTTCGAGCCGCCGCTGCTGGCGCTCGCGCTCGGCCTGCCCGGCACCCACCTGTTCGCCGACTCCATCAACCCCGGCCGGCACGGCAACCTGCTGCCCCAGCTCGCCCGTCTGGGCGCCGACATCGAGGAGCTCTCGCCCACGCAGTGCCGCCTGATGGGCCCGCAGCGGCTGACCGGCGCCGTGGTCGAGGCCACCGACATCCGCACCGGCTCCGCGCTGCTGATCGCCGGGCTCACCGCGCGTGGCACCACCACCGTCACGGGTCTTGGCCAGCTGATGCGCGGGCACGCCGATCTGCCGGGCAAGCTCCGCTCGCTGGGCGCCGAGATCAGCGAGGTTGCGCCGTGACGCGCGTGCTGGAGCGGATCATCGCCACCACCGACGTGCACTCCCAGCTCGGCGACGCGGCCGGCCTGCTCGCCCACCTCCACCGCCAGCGGGACACCTCGCTGGTGGTGGACTGCGGGGACTTCTTCGAGGGCACCGGCTACTACCGGCTCGGCGGCGGCGACATCGAACGAGCCATCCTGACCTCGCTCTACGACGTCCTGGCCCCCGGCAACCACGGCTGGAAGTACCACTTCGCCCCGGGGCTGCACGAGCTGACCGTGTGCGCCAACGCCGTCGGCGCCGACAGCGGCAAGCCCTTGTTCCGCCGCCTGCACCTGGCCCAGGTCGCTGGCCGGAGCGTCGCGGTCACCGCCGTGATCGGCCCGCAGGCGTTCAACGCCATCCCCGCCGCCGACCGCTCCGGACACCGCGTCACCGACCCGGCCCGCGCGCTGAGGCAGCTGCTGCTCGAGCACCACCACGAGGTCGACGCCTGGGTGGTGCTGTCGCACTCCGGCTTCGAGGAGGACCTGAAGCTGGCGGGCACCTGCCCGTTCCTGGACGTCGTCTTCGCCGGGCACTGCCACAGCGACCGCTACGCGCCCGAGCCGGTCGGCAACACCCTGGTCGTCAAGGGCGCCGAACTCGCCGCCGGGTACGCGATCGCCGAACCGGTCGGCCACGGCTGGGCCGCCCACACCTGCCGCTTCCCCCACGCCGCTGCCCTGCCCGCCGCCCTGGAGCCGATCGGCGCCCGGATCGAGGCCCTGCGCGGGCAGCTGACCGCGCCGCTGGGCCGTATCGACCCCCGGTGGCGGCACCAGGTGCCCGGCCGGCGCGAGCTGCTGACCGAGGTCGCCGCCCGCCTGCACACCGGTCTCGGCGCCGACGCCGTCATCCTCAACGAGACCGCGGTGCGGCCGGTGCTGCTGGGCGAGGTGCTGACCCTGGAGGACCTGCTGGCCGTCGAGCCGTTCGGCAACCAGCTGGTCCACGCACCCGTGCCAGGCGCCGACGCCGCCGACGTGGCCGGCCTGCTGGCCCGCCTCACCGAGCGGGCCGGCCCCCTGGTCCTGGCCCCCGACCCGCTTCCGGCCGGCCTTCGCACCGTCCTGACCACCGACTACCTGACCGAAACGGTCTCAGGCGGCCGAGCGCCCACGGCCGGGCTCCAGCTCGGCCAGGCCGTGCGGCACGTTCTGGCCGACCCCCTGTCCAGCACCGAGGAAGGAGAGCCGAAGTGATCCTCACCGGCCCCGAGATCACCGCCGCCGTCCGCGACGGCCGCCTGCGGATCACCCCGTTCGAGTCCGGCCAGGTCAACCCCAACAGCTACAACGTCCGCCTGGGCCCCACGCTGCTGACCTACACCGAACCGGTCATCGACGCCCACCGGCCCAACCCCACCACCGCCGTCCAGATCGGCCCCGAGGGCTACGTCCTGCAGCCCGGCGAGCTCTACCTGGGCCACACCCTGGAGGAGGTCGGCTCCGACACCTTCGTGCCGCTGCTGTTCGGCCGCTCCTCGGTCGGGCGCCTGGGCCTGTTCGTCGAGATCACCGCCCCGATCGGCGACATCGGCTTCCACGGCCAGTGGACCCTGATGCTCAACCCCGTCCGCCCGCTACGGGTCTACCCGGGGATGAAGATCGGGCAGATCATGTTCTTCGTCGCCGTCGGCCCGGTCGACCTCTACGCGGGCAAGTACCAGGCCGCGCTGGGCCCGCAGCCCTCCGGATACTGGCGCGACGCCGCGGCCGAGGCGGTGGCCTGATGATCCTCACCGGCCCCGCGATCGCCGCCGCCGTCGCCACGGGCGAGATCGCCATCGACCCCTTCGACCCCGCACGGCTGTCCCCGAACGCCTACGACTGGCGCCTCGGCGAGACGTTACGCATCTGCGACGGCGACCTGGACTCCGCCGCCCCCACCCCCTTCGCCGAGACCGCCATCCCCACCAGCGGCCTGGTCCTCGAGCCCGGCGTGCTCTACCTGGGGGTGACCCTGGAGCGGACCGGCTCCGAGCGGTACGCGCAGATGCTCAACGGCGACCGCACCACCGGCGCACTCGGCATCTGGGTCCACGTCTCCGCACCGCTCGGACACGCCGGCCACGCGATTCGCTGGACGCTGGAGATCCGCGCGGCCCGGCCCGTGCGGGTCTACCCGGGCATGACCTTCGGCAAGCTGGTCTTCCTGCAGACCTTCGGCGCCCCCGCCAGCTACCAGCAGCTCGGCACCAAGTACACCGCCACCGACGGCATCGACATCTCCCGCCTGTACGAGGAGATCCCCGGCGGTGCCGCGTGAACGCACCCCTGGTGGCGACCTTCCTCGACCTGCCTGCCGGCAGCCCCGGCGGCAGCGTCGAACTCTTCCTCGACCTGTACACCGGCCCCGACCCGCTCATCCCCGCCCGCGCCTTCATGCTCCAGCCCGCCGGGCACAGGCCCGCGCCCACGGCCGGGCTGGACCTGCTGGCCGTCGGCGGCAAGTGCCTGGAGGGGCCCGCGTTCCGCCGCTACGTCACCGCCCTGCGCCAGGCCCTGGCCGCCGCCCTGGACCCGGCGTCCATCGGCGTCCTCCACCTCCAGCACCTCGCCTTCGGCGCCACCCCGGCTCTGCTTCGGGCCCTGCCCCAGCACCCGCGGATCGCCCTGGTGCACGGCACCGACCTGCTCTTCGCCGAACTGCACCGCGACCAGCTGCAGATCCTGCGCGAGACCGCCCGCTTCGCCGACGCCATCGTGGTCCCCACCGGCGCGATGGCCGACCGGCTGCTGCGGCTCGCCCCGCAGACCGACCGCCGCAAGATCACCCACATCCCCTGGGGCATCCCCGACCGCCTCCTGACCGAGCCGCTCGCCCGGCCCCCGCACCGCCCCGGCCAGACCCTGCGGCTGCTGTACGCCGGACGGCTGAGTGCCGAGAAGGGCGGCGAACTCCTCGCCAAGGCCCTGGCCCGCGTGCCGGGGATCGAACTGAGCATCGCCGCCCCGCGCCACGAGTTCCACGCCCTGGCCCCGCTGCTCAAGCGCGCGGGCCTCCATGCCCGCTACCTCGGCTGGCTGCACCGGCCTCAGCTGTGGAAGGCGTTCGCCGACCACGACGCGCTGGTCATGCCGTCCACCACGCTGGAGGCCATGGGCCTGGTCGCCCTCGAAGCCCAGGCCCGCGGCCTGGCGGTGCTCTACCAACCCGTCCCCGGCCTGCGCGACGCGCTCGGCGCCTCCGCTTTGGCCACCGACTTCACCAACCCCCAGGCCGTGGCCCGCGATCTGGCCCGGCTGAAGTCCTCGCCCAGCCTGCTGCCTGCCCTGCGCAAAGCTGGCCGGGACAACGCGGCCCGCTACCCGCTCAGCGCCACCGCGGCCGCGCTGGCCGACCTGGGCAAGCAGCTCGCCTGACATCCGGGCCGGTCCCGTGCCGCAACCCGCCCCGCCCCCGTCGCTTCACTACGCTGGCGGGGCGGACCATCCACGAAGATTCGGGGAGACGATGACACCCAGCACCGACCGCATCCGCCAGCTGCTGGAAGGCGGTGTCCGCGACAAGGCATACCCCGGTGCCGTCTGGGCCTTCGGCGACGCCGGCGGCACCCTGGCCAGCGGCAGCGTCGGCTCCCCGGACCCCGACCGGCCCGAGCAGATGATGCGGGCGGACACCGTCTTCGACGTCGCCTCCCTCACCAAGATCCTCGCCGTGTGGTCGTCCATCGGCGCCCTGTGGACCGACGGCGCCCTGCCCCTGGACGCGCCCCTCGCCAGCATCTGGCCCGAGGTCGACGGTCACCCCCTGGGCCAGGTCACCGCCCGCAACCTGCTCACCCACACCGCGGGCGTCCCCCTGCGGGCCCAGCTGAAGAACCTCTACGGCACCGACCCGGCCGCCATCCGCGCCGGCGTGCTCCACGAGGCCCTGCACCGGCCGCCCGGCGAGGCCGTCGAGTACACCGACCGCGCTGCCCTCATCCTCGGCTACCTCGCCGAACACCTCTCCGGCCAGCCCCTGGACCAGCTCGCCCAGGCCCGGACCTGGGCACCGCTGGGCATGACCGGCACCCGCTTCGGGCCGCTGCCCGCCGGCCTCCCCGCCCGATGCGCCCCCACCGAGCTCGACCAGGACACCGGCGCCCACCTGAAGGGCACCGCCCACGACTTCTCCGCCCGCCTCCTGGGCGGGGTGTGCGGCATCGCCGGCGTCTTCTCCGTCCTGGACGACCTCACCGTCTTCCTGCGCTACCTCCTCGACCCGGCCACCGCCGCCCATCGCCCTGGGTTCGGCCCCGAGTGGACCGAGGAGTCCCTGACCGTGCAGACCGGCTCTCTGGAGCCCGTCCGCGGCCTGTTCTGGCACCCGGCCCCCGGCACCGACCCCGCCGAACAGACCTGGGTGCACTACGGCTTCACCGGCACCGGCATGTGGGTCTCTCCCAAGCTGGGGACCTGGGCCGTGCTGCTGACCAACAAGCTGTACTTCACCCGCGACCGCGAGCCGCTCACCAGCATCCGCAACAGCTTCCGCCAGCTCGCCATCGGCTGACCGCACACGCCCGGCGGCCTCCTGCGCGGACCGGGCCGGGAACGGCTTAGCCCCGGCGACATGGCCATCAAGGCCAGCGGTCCACCGGGGCTTTCCATCCGATGCTATCCGCCCAGCGGCCAGGACGCCTCAGACCCCGATCACGCCACCGCCCTGGCCGTAGACGACCGCCTGCCACTCCAGCAGCGGGCAGTCGGCGACCAGCAGCGTGTCCAGCCCGTCCGCTCCCCCGGCGGCGACGACCCGCGCGAACGCCTCCTCATGGACAGGATGGTTGCCCTGGAGCGCGTCGCAGTGCTGGCAGCCGTTGGCCCACTGCCGCTCCCGCATGACCCGGCTGTACCGGCTCGCCACCGGAGCTGCCAGGTCAGGTCGCCCCTTGCTCTGCACCAGCCGGACGGCCAGCTTCATCGCCGCCTCTCCGTCCGTGGTGTGCAGCCCTCCGTACCCGCGGGCGGGCCGCTCGGGGTACAGGCCGACCAGACACAGCGTGTCCTTGCCGCACTTCCAGCACTCCCGCGTCATGCCCAGCACGCGCAACGCGACGGTGGTCGCGGACCCCGGCGGCACCGTCGCAGGCAGCTGCAGGTTGTCCGGGTCGAAGTCGTCCGTCTCGGCGAGCTCGTCCAACCGCTGGCAGACGGCACACCACACCTCCCAGCCGCCGTCACCCTTGCGAAGGAACCCGCCGCCGGGCAGGACCAACACCGAACACCTCACGCACCCGCCGGCGAACCGGTTCTCCACGCGCTTCCTCCTTCAGCTACGACTCGCGCTCCCGCACGGTATCCGGTGCCCGACACCCGACCGTCGCCCAGCCGCCTCCGGGCGATCGCCGACCGGCGGCGTCCCCGGCCCGGTAGCGTGATCACCCGTCACCCCCCGCCGTCATCCGGGAAGGAAGTCCGACGTGAGCAAGGAAGCCGTCGCGTACGTGAACCAGCTGGGCATGACGGACGAGACCGCCCGTCGGGTCTTCCTGCTGCTCGCCGAGCGGACCAGCACCTCACGCCTCGCGTGGGACGGCGAGACTCCGGAGATCATGGGCATCGAGCTCACCCCTGCCGACATCCCCGCCCTCGCGGCCCAGGCCGGCCTCGACCCCGAGGGACTCCGCGCACAGCTTCGGCAGCTGAAGCAGCACGTACGGATGGATGTCCTGGAGCACAGCGACGGCGTGTGGGAGATCGTCTACGGCCCCTCGTACACCAAGCCCCGGCAGCCGCGGCCGCAGCCCGTCACCGAGGCGAACGTCGGCCAGCTGCACGACTTCGCGATGCCGGGCTGGGATCGGTACAGCACGTGGGGCTACGAGGTGGGGCTCGGCCACTACTACGCCCAGATCATCCACAACAGCGACGACCGCGACGCCGAGCCGCGGATCTGGATCACCCCGCCCAGGTACGTGGTGCGGACGATCGACGAGCTCGCCCAGGCCATCGCCGACGCCCTTGCTCCGTACGAGCCGATCTCCATCCCCGCCAGCATCATCAAGATGTACATGACCAAGCCGCCCGCCCCGCGCTGAACCCCGGCCCCGGCCGGCCCAACCGGGACTTGTGCTGCTGCGGCTGTTGCGCACCTCCGTGGCGGCCGTGGTGGAAACCACCTGCGGACGCGCGCCGCCGGTCGCTACCGTCGTGGCATGGGATCGCCGATCACGTTCGAGCGTCTGTTATCCGGGGCCCGGGACTTCGCCCACCTGGCCATGGGCGCCCACGCGGAGGGGCAGACCGAGGTCTTCCTCCTGGACGCGGGCGTCAGCGTCGAGCGGTTGGCCAAGGCCGCGCTGGTGCGGGTGCACCCGACGCTGCTCTCGGAGGTCAAGGGCAACGACGACATGCTGTTGCACTTCGCCGGAGCCCTGACCACCCCGCCGCAGAGGTTCCACACCATCGGAGCCGCAGCAGCCATCGCCCGGCTGAGGAAGATCGGCGTCCTGCCCCGGTCGGCGGAGCTGGACGGGCTGATCGAGTTGAGGAACGGCGTCGCGCACCTCGGTGCGAGCAGCGCCGAGGACTACCTCGCCCCGTTCGTGGAGACGATCTGCAAGCTCCTCGACCACGCCGGCCAGGACCGCTCCGAGTTCTGGGGGTCATGGTCCGAGGCCATACAGGTGACCCTCGACGATCGGTTCGACCGCGTTCAGAAGGCTGTCCACCTCCGTATGGACCAGGCCCGGTTCCGGATGGAGACCCGCTTCGGGAAGCTGCCCGAGGGAACGGTCGAAAGCGTTGCCCGGACCATCGGAGAGACGGGGCTCGTGGTCATCGACCGAAGCCCGACCGGCGTGCTCTTCCGTACGCTCAGCAAGTGCCCTGCCTGCACCGTCGAGGCGGCCACACTCTTTCTGAAGGCACCGAACACGACCCTGCTGTACGAGATGGAGCTCACCGCAGAGGAACTGCTCTGTGGCCTCTGCGGACTCCGCCTCGCGGGCACGCAGGAAATCGAGATCGCCGGTCTCCCGACCACCATGAACTGCAAGGTCGAGGACCTCAAGGAAGTGATCAACGACGGCCCCATCACCAGCCGCTTCTCCGAGGGCCCGGACCTTGGGCAGGCTCGCGGGCCGGTGGAGGACAGTTGGTAGCCACGCCATCCGCCTGCCGCCGTATAGTCAGCCCAGTCAGCTTGGTAGGCCGACTCCGGCCGGTGGCCGTAGGGCCAATGGGCGGAGCAGCAAGCAGTGCGATCTCGGTCACAGGCCACCGAGGGGAATGGGACACGATGGCTCACCGCAGCGTGTCGGCGACCCGGGGCTCCGGCCCCACGTAAAGCGACACACTCGCGGGGGACACGTCCTTTGCAGCGATACCGGCGGCGTACATCCCTGGTCATGGGACGCCCACGCTGATCATGGTCCACCGAGCGAGGCCTCCGCAGGGGGAGACCGTGATCGCCATCCGCGGCAACCGCGGCGAGCCGGGGGTGCCGGAGGACCCGTCCCAGGGCCTGGTGTGGAGGGCGATCGAGGAGGCGGTCCACCAGCGGCTGGCACTCGACCGTCTACGCCGGGGATTCGAGACGCACCTCGGGGGAGCTGAACCCATCTCGGATATTGCTTAATGCTACGAGTTAACTTATAGTTTGAGCTGTGCGCCGCAGTGGCCCACCTTTCCAGTGGAGTGACCCCTCTTGAGTAAGAGCACCGCGAACACCGTGCTGGACGCCTTCCGCTACCTCGCATGGATGACCGCCGCGGGGATGTTCATCTACGGCCAGGTCGAACTGATGTTCCTGGCCGTCGTGGTGGCCATCGGCCTCGGCGATTGGCAGAGCACCCATTGAGCACGTCACCGGCCGCACCGGGCGCCGTCCTCCCGCCCCCGGCGGGGCCGGGAGGCGCGAGCGACGGCACGCCTGAGACGAAGAGTGCTTCCAGGGCCAGACTGGCCCTCGGCGAGCGCGACGCCGCCCTCCTGGACTTCGAGTACCGGCACTGGCCCAAGTCGACCACCGCCGCCCCAGGGCCGAAGGAAGCGGCGATCCGAGCGGAACTCGGCATCTCGCCGACGCGCTACTACCAGCTGCTCAACGGCCTCCTGGACAGCGAAGCAGCACTCGCCCGCCACCCCGTGATGGTCAATCGCCTCCGGGCCGTGCGGGAGAGTCTGCGGATCGCGCGGCAGTAGCACGGCCACGTTGGCCGCGGCCGGCCCCGCACGACACGGCCCGGGCGGAGGTACCCCCGCCCGGGCCGCCCAGCGGCATCCGCCCGCCCACCCCTCTTCCCACCAGCACCTTCCGAAGGAGCGAAGTCACATGAGCCTGGCCATTCCGCCGGCGGTCGTCGGCCGCGGAGCGATACGCATCAACCTGGACCGAGGCATCCACCCGGCCACCCTCAAGCCGTTGCTGGAGCCGGGCACCACCGCGCCGACTTCCCGCTGCGGGACGTGCGTCTTCTTGGTGGAGCGGGTAGCCGGAGACGGCAAGGCCCGCATGAAGTGCGCCATCAAGGCCCAGCGTCGGCGAGGCCCGGACCTCAAGCCGGACTTCCCGGCGTGCATCGAGTTCCGCACCGCCGCGTAACAGCAGCCGCCCGGCGGGGCGCAGCCGCGCCCCGCCGCCCACTCCCACCCTCAACGTCATCAAGAGGTGCCTCCATGTCCGGCGTCGACCCAAGCCCGACCGAGCGCAGTCGCGCGATTACCCCTTCGCATCTCCCTCCCGGGCGGTGGCGCTGATGGCGACCGAGCCCACCCTCTCGCGCGGTGAACCGTGCATCGACTGCGGCGCGCAGGTCGGTGCGGAGCACCCGGCCGGCTGCCGGGAGAGCCACTGCCCGCAGACCGGTCTCCCGCAGGCCATCTGCTCTGGCCGGCACGGCCACAGCGGCGGCGGCATGTGGACCGGCCTCGTTCCCGGCGAGGATGCCGCAGTGAGCTTCGGCTGGTTCGCCGCGCTCCGCCCCGGCGAGGGGTGGGTGCCAGTTGAGCCCAGGCCCGACGCCGTGGACTACGAGGCCGACTACATGCCGGATCTCAATAGGGTTTTCTCGCAGGCCCGTTGGAGCCCTGCAACCCAGAAGTGGATGCCCCCGCGGTCCCCGGCGAGCTGAGGGGGCGGGTCACGGCCGCGTCAACGCGAACCGTATTGCTTAACTCTATGAATGTGGATAGAGTGAAGGCATCGCAGCGGCCGCCCGCCGGGCCGGCCGCCCATGACCGCACAACCCACCCAACGCCCGACGGGAGACCATGATGACCTCCGCCGCCAGCAAGCGATCCGCCCAGATCCACGAACGCCTCTCCGGCCGGGCCCAGCGCGCACTGGAAGACCAGAAGAAGAAGCTGGCCGAGCACTGGGACCGGTTCAAGGGCATGGATCCGAGGATCATCAACGCGTCGAGCCTGTTCAAGGGCCTGGAGCTGCGCCAGCAGCTCATCGAGATGTGGTCCGAGGTCGTCGGCCAGTGCGCACTCAGGCACGCTTCGCTGGTCTTCCAGGACGCGATCGCCAAGGCGGAGACGACCGCCGACGACGGAGTGACGGGCGGCATGGGAACCCACGTGTCCAACGCCCGACAGGAGATGCACGTCGAGGCGTGCCAGCACTTCCGCGAAGAGGCGGAGGGCATCTACAAGGCGCTGGCCTGAACCCGCCCGCGGTCCCCACCGCTCGACCCGGACCGACCACACCACGAACACGGAGGACACCATGGGCGCCGTCGAGAACCACACAGCCCTGATGTACGGGTACCGCCTGGGAGGTCCGGCCGACGGCTGGGCCGGACTGGCGAGCGACCTGACCTGGTACAGCGCCGACGGCGAATCCTGGCTGATGCCTCGGGCGTCGTGGGCGACGGAGGCCATGCGCGAGGAGAACCACGGCGACCACTTCGCCGGAGCAGCCGAGGAGCGCCTGGCGGCCTTCGGCCTGGGCGAACTGCTACTGCGGACGTACTCGATCGGCCTGGACGACGAGGGCCACATCCTCGCCGCCATCGTCCGCGAGCCTGACGGGAAGCCGCTCACCCTGGATGCCGCGGCGATGAGCGCCGTCTCGCAGCACGACGGACCCCTGGCGCGGGCGCTGTCCGTGCTGGAGCTGCATCCGCACGCCACGAAGCCGGAGTGGATCATGGCGAGCTACTACGCATAGCCCACCCTCGCCCCAGGTTCGGGGTCCGCCGCTCGGGCCCCGAACCCCAGGAGGAACCCGCCAGCCACAGGCCGCAGGTGCCACCCGCGACTCACATTGAAGGGAATCATGGACGAGACGAAGTCCGACGGAACGCCGCGGCCCCAGGCCCGCCGGTTCGTCATCGGCAACAGCGCCCCACAGGGCCCCCGCACGCACACCTCCTGGCACCTGGAGCGGGAGGTGGTGCGACTGTCGCCCGACCTCGGGAGCTCCCGGGTCAAGGGGGCGGGCAACTGGGGCCGATCCCCGGGCGCCGGCCAGCCGCAGGGGTGCACACCGAAAGGGGACGCCTGATGGGCAAGTCCGCGCTGCGGCGCACCAAGGTGTCCGCGACCCGCAAGCGCGCCTGTCTCGACAAGCGGCCGTACACGTCGCCGGACTCGGCGCAGGAGGCCGCGGATCGACTGGCACGCAGGTTTCCGTGGAAGCACCCGAAGGTCGCCTATGAGTGCCAGTACAGCGGGCGGGAGCCGCATTGGCACATCGGCCGCCCCTTCGACATCCCTCGGAGCCGGAGACGTTAAGCATCCTCGCAATGTTGCTTAAGTCTATGAGATCAGGTACTGTTTGAGCATCGCCCGACCAGTGGAACCCGCCCTCAAGCACCTGCTCCTGGTTCGGCGCTCTCTCCTCCTCCGCGAACGGACCACCCCGATGACCTCACGACACATCCTGGTATGCCTGCCCCCGCGCGCCGCCGAAACCGCCCACGCCCTCGCCACCCGCGTGCTGTGCGCTGTCGAGGAAGCCGACGACGACGACTCCACCAGCTACCGGATCTCCGAAGGCCGCTACACCAGCCACTTCCCCCTGGTCACCGGAGCGCCCGCCGACGATCCTCGCCTCGTACGGTCCACGGCGGGAGAGCCCGGCCGGTGCGCAGGCGGCGTCCTCAGCCTCCTGGACCTCGCAGCTCTGCGGGACCAGCGCGCGGCGAAGGCGGCCGACCTCTACGACGCCTGGGCCCACGCCACCGAAGGGATGCCCCCGGCCCGGCCGTGGGAGTCGTGCGCGGAGCAGTGGGGCAACCACTCCCCCCAAGCGCTCCTCGCCTTCCGCGACCAGCCCCAGCCCCAGCTCAAGGCCCTGGCCAAGATCAAGGGCGGGACGGGCCGGACGGGCCCACAGCAGCGGCGCGAGGAGGCGGCGCTGATCACCCTGGACCGCGCCGGGTTCATCGCGCGGGCCCGCCGCCGGGCGGTCCCCGGCCACATCCTCCTCGAACTCGACGGCACGTGGACCTCCGACCCGGCCGACCTGGGCTCGGACGACGCCGCCGAGACGGGCAGCACCGCGTACCACGACCACGCGAACGCCTACATCGACGCCCTACCTACCGACTTCCTAGTCGTCGGTATCGACTGCCGCCGCTGACGCCCGGCCCCCGCCGGAGACGACCCCTCGCCGCCGGGCAGACAGCCCGGCGGCGCCGTCCCACCGAACTCCCCCTCCAGCAGAGCCTGTTACAAGGAGACCCCGTGTCCTGGGACCTCATCCCCGGCGAGCACATCGACCGCACCGACCTCCACGCCCGCTTCGGGGGCCGTATCCACGGCCGCATCAGCCCGTCCAGGCAGAGCCCGAACGTCCACCTGTTCATCACACCGGATGCCGAAGCCAGTTGTCTCGACGGCTGGACCGGCACGCATCTGCACTTCGGCGGGGAGGGCGGCCTCGACGGCACCGACCAGACGCTCTCGCAGGGAAACCGCTCCGTCGCCGAACACGAGCAGGACGGCCGGGCGCTGCGCGTGTTCCTCCAGCTCCACGGACGACCGGCCCAGTACCTGGGCCAGTTCCGGCTGGACGCCGATGTGCCGGTCGTCTACGCCGATGCTCCCTTCGACGCACGGCGGCCCCAGCAGGTCAGGCGGGCCATCGTCTTCCGGCTGCTGCCACTGAACGGCGCCCCGACGGGCCTGAGCACCGCCGACCCCATCGCGGAACGGAACACCGTCCGGCCGATCGGCACCGGCACCGGCACCGGCACCGGCACCGTCATGAGAGTCGCCGATCCCAGCCCGGCCGAGGAGGCCGCTGGCAGGCTGCTGCGGGCCTACGAGAGCTACGCCCGGTGGGCGCACCAGGCGAAGCTGTCCAGCTACCTGGTCACGGTGGCCGGGGCCTTCACCGAACTCCACGTCGACCTGTACGACCTCACCCGCAACGAGCTCGTGGTGGCCCGTGCGACAGCAGCTCGCCCTGTCGTACGGGAAGCCATCGGGGAACTGCACGACCTGGCCCGCTACTTCGATGCGGAGCCGCGCCGGGTCCTGCTGCTCCCTTCGCCCCCCGACGAGGACCTGACCGAGCTGCTGCACCACCAGCAGGTGAGCGCCGTCTGGCCCTCCGGCCCCCGGGAGTTCGCCCGCTCCGAGGTCCCGGCCTGATCCCGACCACCCGGGTGCCCTGCCGCTGAGCGGCAGGGCACCCTCCACGACAAGGAGAACCCCGTCCCGATGACGGATCACCCGCCGCTGGCCAGCTGCGTACCGGCGTTCGGCCGCCACCGGACCTACCCCCCGAGGCAGGGGTGGCTCCTGAAGGTCCACCACGCCGTCCAGGACGACCCGCTGGTCTTCCGCCATCCCGACGCACCCGTCGTTCTCGGCGTCGGCTCCAGCATGGTGGCGAGCATGCGGTTCTGGGCCGGCGCCTTCGGCCTCGTCGAGGAGGACGCCGCAGGGAGCGGCGCCGTGACGCCGTCCGCCCGCGGCCACTGGCTGCTCGACGAAGCCGGCGCCGACCCGTACCTGGAAGACCCGGCCACCCTGTGGCTGCTCCACTGGTGGCTACTCAGCGGCACGCCCTGTCACGTCCCGACCTGGTACTACCTGTTCGCGCGCGCCGGACTCTCCACCGTCACCCGGGCCGAGCTGCGCACCCTCGTCCGCGGAGCCGCGGAGCGCAGCGGCTGGAAGACTCCGGCGGACGACACTGTCGGCCGCGACATCGCCTGCATCGCAACGATGTACGCCCCGCAGGTCGCTTCCCCCGACCAGCCGCGGGCCGGCCTTGAGGACATCCTCACCAACCCGTTCCGCGACCTCGACCTGCTCTCCACCGCCGCCCCGGGGGAGCATCATCGCGGCGACCGCAGTCACGTGCTCAGCCTGAACCGCAGGGCGGGCCGGCTCGCTCCCGCCGCCGTCCTGGCGTACGCCTGCCTCGACCACGCCGCTCGCCGCTGCGCACCGGCTCCCGGCAGCATCGCTCTCTCGCGGCTGGCCAACGAACCCGGCAGCCCCGGCCGGGTGCTACTCATCGACACCCGCTCGCTCCACAAGGCCCTCGAACGGGCGGCACGCCGGCACCCGGCGCTGTCGGTCGTGGAGTCCGCAGCGGGAGAGGCCCTGCTCGCCTACTCAGCGCCCCCTGCGGAACTGGCCGACGAGGTCCTGGCCGCCGCCTACCGCCGCCCGGAGGGCCCCGGTGGCCACTGAACTCTCCCGGCCGAGCGCCCTCGCCGGTGTGCACCAGCCGTTCCCGGCGCCGGTCTACCGGTTCGAGTACCAGCAGTTGCTCGCCGCTGGCGCCCTGGTCGACCGGGCCGGGCGGCCGGTGAGCGGCGCACCCTGCCCGACCTGCGACTGGCTGGTGGACACCTTCACCTGCCCCGGCTCCCTGCCCTGTCCGCGCTGTTCGGTCAAGGCCGATCAGCGGTGCATCCGGCCGAGCGGGCACGCAGCGGACCGGTTCCACACCGGCCGCGTCCGCGCCGCCGAGGCCCGGGACCGGGCCCGCGAGGAAGCCGGCGACTCGACCCTGCTCGCGCCCTGGCCCGAGCATCCGACACCCGACGAACGGCTCCTGCCATGACCGCCCCCGCCATCACCCCGACCCCCGTCAGGTTCCACCTGGGCGTCCACCAGCCCGCCTGGATGGAGCACCTCGACTTTCCCCTGTTCGTCTCCAACCGGCGGCTGATGCACCGCAAGTCCCTGCCCCGGGCCGCCGGCCCCTGGGCGCTGGACAGCGGAGCGTTCAGCGAGGTCGACCTCTACGGCCGGTGGAAGACCACCGCCCAGCAGTACGCCACCGCCGTCAACCGCTACCACGACGAGATCGGCAACCTCGAGTGGTGCAGTCCCATGGACTGGGTCTGCGAGCCGTGGATGCTGCCCAAGACGGGCCTTACCATCGAGGAGCACCTGAGGCGCACCGTCGACTCCGTCGTCGAACTGCGCTCCCTGGGCATCAAGTCCCGCGTCATCCCGGTCCTGCAGGGCTGGCTGCGCTCCCACTACCTCCGCTGCGCCGAGATGTACGCCGACGCCGGCATCGACCTCCTGGACGAGCCGCTGGTGGGCGTCGGCAGCATGTGTCGGCGCCAGAACCATTGGCGCGCCTCGCTCCTCCTGGACGAGCTCGCCCGCCTCGGCGGCGAAGGGGCGCCGCTCGTTCCGCTGCATGCCTTCGGTTTCAAGATCCAGGGCCTGACGTTGTCCCGCTCGCTGGCGTCGGCCGACTCGATGGCCTGGAGCTCGGCCGGCCGCAGGGAACGCGGGTGCAGCCCGACCCACACGACGGAGAGCAACTGCATGTCGTACGCGCTCTGGTGGAGGACCCATCTGATGGAGCGGCTGGAGGACGCGGGGGTGCCGACGTGCGCGGCGTGACGCCCACCACGACGGAGATGCGCGGCATCCTCGCCGGCCGGCCGCAGGGCTGGACCCAGCGCTGGCGGTACGGCCTGCCCAGCTGGCGGCACGTCAGCGAGGGTGGCTTCCGGCGCGAGCGGTACAGCGTCACGGAGATCCCCGAGGCGCTCGCCCGTTCGTTCATCGAGCACCACCACTACCTGGCCGGCTGGCCCTCGGCCCTCCATCGCTATGGCCTGTGGGACCACGAGCCGCCGCAGGTCGAGGAAGGCCCCGGTCCCGAAGGCACCGCCCTGGTCGGCGTTCTCGTGCTGGGCTGCCCCATGAACGAACGTGTCCTCACCAGGGCCTTTCCCCACTTGACCCCGTACTACGAGAGCGCGGAGATCTCGCGCCTGGCGCTCACCGACGACGTGGCCGCCAACGGCGAGAGCTTCTTCATCGCGGCCGCGATGAAGAAGGCCGCCGAGCGCGGTATCCGGGGGGTGGTGAGCTTCTCCGACCCGGTGCCCAGATCACGGCGCACCTCGAACGGAGACATGATCATCTCCAACGGGCACCTCGGCATCGTGTACCAGAGCTGCAACTTCCGGTTCACCGGGCGCGGGACGCGGCGAACGCTCACGCTGCTGCCGGACGGCACCGTCCTGACGGCTCGGTCCCGGGCCAAGCTGACCGGCCGCGAACCTGAGCCCGGAGCCGCAGGGGTGGAAAGCCGGCTGGCCGCTCTCGGAGCGCCGCCCCGCATGGCAGGCGAATCCCCGGCGCAGTGGCTACCGAGGGCCCTAGAACACCTCGGAGCCCGCTCGGTACGCCACCCGGGCAACTTCCGGTACGTCCTGCCTGTCGGGCGCAGCCGCGCCGAGCGCTCCCGCACGCTGATCGCTCTCGATGCGCAGCCCTACCCCAAAGGAATTGCTTAACTCCATGAGTTTGGCTATTGTCTTACTTGCAGCGCGGCGGGAACGTCCGCCGACGGCGCGGCTCGATCCGCCCCGCTGCCCGACACCTCATCTCCCGGATCGCTCCCAGCTTCCCGCGCCGAGCGAGCTGTGGCTGACGCGCAAGGAGTGCTCACGTGAAGACCTATACCTGGAGCGAGTTCAACGCCGCGCTCGGCGCCGGCATCGACATGACTGCGGAGGCGGCCGAGCAGGAGACCACCGAGATGCCGTTCCCGGTGGTCCGAGCCATCGCGGAGACGCATCTCGCCAACATCGCGTGGCCTTGGGAGTTGGCAGGCGTCGCGGCCCCCGCGCCCGAGGACACTCCGACTGCCTTCACCGCCGAGCAGATCAGCCAGGCCATCAACGGAGCCGTGGACGAGGCCGCTGAGCGGGAGGGCGGTTGCGCGAACGACCGGGACAACCTCCTGGTGAACGCGGTCCTCGCGCTCCTGGAAGACCCTGATGCGGACCTCGGCGACGTCGCAGAGTCCTGCTACGGAGAAGATGCGGACACGATCGCCGCGTGGGCCAGAGACGCCGCCTGAAAAACCCCGTCGGCCCACCCCCACCCACCCGGAGTCATCCGGCATAGGCCGGACATTCGACCAGGAGGTCATCCACCCATGAATCTCGGCGAACTGACCGAGTTGCTCTCTCTCCAGAATCAGCCACGCATCCTCAGCACGGCGGACATCGCCGGACCGGACCGCACCTTGGCCTACGGCTACACGACCCAAAGGGTCTCCTGGCACTGCTACCTCCACAGCGGCAACATCCACGTGCTCTCCTACAGTGGACCCACAGGGGCCGTGGTAAGTCACCATGCGCGTCCCAGCTGGGACGTGGCTGAGCTCACGCCGGGCAAAAGGGTCTACCCCGAGAGCGTCGACGCTGGGTTTGCGCGGCTACTCCTGGAGCGCGGGCAGGAGCTCCCGTTCGCGAGGTTCGACGAAAAGCGGCACGCGAGGGTCGCCGCGCTTACCTTCCACGGAGCACTTTGGGACGCCGCAACCGGCACGCTCCTCCAGGACGCCACCCGGCCATGATTCAGCAGCTCACCCCTTCCCGCCGGCACGAAACGACGGCCCGACCAGCTGTCAGGTACTCCCGGCCCCGGCTCGCCCTGTAAGACCGTCGGAACCCTCTCGGTACTTTCCAGCCCCGGCCCGGCGGGCCGTCGCCTGCGCCGGACCCCCAAGCCTCGATCGGATCTCCTCATGACCGCACAGGTAGTGGTGTTCATCGCCTCCAGGAACACAAGCACCACCCACCGGCGGGTGCTCTGGCGGGTGAGCGAAGCCGACGCGCGCAAGATCTGCTCCGACGAGCGCACCTCGGGCCGCAACCACATGCTCTGCTGGACCGCGCACTCCATCGACGATCCGGAGATCAACCGCTACGTGCGCGACACCGGCACGTACGCGCAGGTGCTGGCCGACTACGACGTCATGATCCTCCGCTCGTTTGGAGCGCACCCGAGGCCGGATCGGCGGCTGGCAGCGTGACGAGGCCCAGGACCACCCCCGTCGGTGCGACCGGCGACCGCCCGGTATGGGCGGACCCAGCGACACCGAGGCATACGGGCCGCTGGAGCCGGTGGTCGACGACCTGGCCACCGCGCAGCGCCGGCGCGAGGAGGACCTGCGCGGCCCGCGACGACGGACCCGCGCTGAAGTTCCGCTGGGAGGCGGACCCAGGATTCCCGCCGGTGAGCTGGCGGATGGAGGTGTGTACGTCCCGGCTCGGCCGGTTCGTGTCCACCGGGTACTGGGTGGCGATCGCCGGATCGTCCATGGATGCTTCGGCCGGCCAGGTTGGGCGGCGCCCTGCGCCCGAAGATGCCGGATGAGTCGGCGGGCGCTGCACCACGCGCTCCAGCCTGCCCCGCCGCCAACTCCGTCGCCGTCAGTCAGCACCAGGCCCGGCGGTCCGGGGAAGCCACTGCGCGGGCGGGGAAGACCTGCGGCACTTCGCCGCGGCCCGGCAACCCGCTTCGGGCGCGTAGGCGACTTGAAGACGAAGGGAGTTGCTTAAGTCTATGATTGGGCTTATGGTTTAAACATGCCGCTCGATGCGGCCCCGGCTCCGCCCCCGGCAACCACCGCTCGCCCGCGACGGAGCCGGTCAGCACCGCTCCGACGGAGGAGCGGCCGTCAGCCACCGCCGACAAGAAGGACAAGAACGTGCCGAACACCTTGGCCCCCATCACTGACGAGGACTCCTACCTCCGCACGCTGGAGCAGGCCCGCAGCGCCGCGGCCGCGTACTACAGCGGCGGTGACTCGCAGATGGACGACGCGACCTACGACCACCTCGTGAACGCCATCTCCGCCTACGAGCAGAAGCATCCGGACCAGCGCGCGGCCGACTCGCCCACCACCAAGGTGGCCGCCGGGGCGCTGCCCGAGGGATCAGTCGTGCACACGACCCCCATGCTCTCTCTCGACAACGTCTTCGACGCCGACGAGCTGGTCCGCTGGGCCCAGTCCCTGGGCAAGCGGCTTGGCCGCGAACCGCGTGGGTTCCACGCCGGCCCGAAGATTGACGGGCTGGCGGTCGCGGCACACTACCGCGAGGGCAAGCTCGTCCAGCTCGTCACCCGGGGCACCGGCACGACCGGGGAGGACGTCTCGCACGCCATCGGCACCATCGACGGCCTGCCGGTCACGCTGGACGCGCCGGTCTCGGCCGAGGTTCGCGGTGAAGTGGTCCTGCTCCAGTCCCGCTTCGAGGAGGCGAACGGCATCCGTGTCGCCCACGGTGAGGACCCCTTCTCCAACCCCCGCAACGCCGCCTCGGGCTCGCTCCGCGCGACCGGCCGGAACTACACCATCCCCCTCAGCTTCTACGGATACGGCCTGCTGCCCGCAGCCGACGGCGAGGCGGGCGGGCTGATCCGCGAGGAGATGCCCCACACCGAGCTGATGAAGGCCCTGGGCAGCCTCGGAGTCCGGACCGTGGACGACACCCCGGTCGGCACGCTGACCTCGCCGCTCATCAAGGACATCCAGGCGTACGTCGAGAAGGTCGCCGCGCAGCGAGCGACCCTGCCGGTCGGGATCGACGGCATCGTCATCAAGGCTGACCACCCGCAGGACCAGGCCGTCGCAGGCTCCGGCTCGCGTGCGCCCCGATGGGCGATCGCGTTCAAGCTGCCCGCGTTGGAGGTGATTTCGACGCTTGCTGCGGCCACCTGGACCACCGGACGCACAGGCAACATCGCTCCGCGCGGCGAGGTGCTGCCGGTGGAGATCGAGGGCGTGACGGTGCAGTTCGCGACGCTCCACAACCCCGGCATGATCGCGCGGTTGGGGCTGCGCATCGGCGACCGCGTCGTAGTCCGCAGGGCCGGCGACGTGATCCCGCAGATCCTCGCTCCCGTCACGTCGGCGCGCACCGGCCAGGAGAAGCCGATCGAGCTGCCCACGGTGTGCCCGGGCTGCGGAGGCGAGATCGACAAGAGCCAGGAGCGTTGGAGGTGCCTGAAGGGCCGTGCGTGCAACCTCGCGGCGTCCATCACCTACGCCGTGCAGCGTGATGTCCTGGACATCCAGGGGATCGGGCCGAAGGTCGTCGCGCAGTTGGTCGCGCGGGAGGCGGTGCAGGATGTCGCCGACCTGTTCACCCTCACGCTGGGGCAGCTCACCGCGGCGACCGGCAGCGAGAAGACGGCCGCCAAGATCCTGGACCGTCTCGCCGCGGCGAAGCAGCAGCCCCTCGCCCGGGTGTTCTGCGCCCTGGGGGTCCGGGGGACCGGGCGCAGTATGTCCCGACGGGTCGCTGACTTCTTCGGCAGCATGACCGCCATCCAGGCCGCGTCGGCCGCCGAGCTGCGCCAGGTCGAGGGGATCGGCTCGGAGAAGGCGGCCTGGATGTTGGCCGAGCTGGCGGAGCTGGAGCCGGTGATCGCCAAGCTGGCGGCGGCGGGCGTCAACCTCGGCGGACCGCAGGACAGCGCCCCGGCGGCCGACATCTCCGGCTCCGGCCAGGACTCGGGAGCGGCGCTGCCGCTGGCCGGGAAGACGGTCGTCGTGACGGGTTCGATGGGTGGCCGCCTCGGACTGTTGTCGCGCAACGACATGAACGAGCTGATCGAGAAGGCGGGGGGCCGGTCCGGGTCCAGCGTCTCGAAGAGCACCAGCCTGGTCGTCGCCGGGGACAAGGCCGGCTCGAAGAAGGCGAAGGCGGAGCAGCTGGGCATCCCCGTCATCGGTCCGGACGAGTTCGCGCAGATGGTCAGCGCCTATCTGTGACCGTGGAGTTGGGGGCCGGTTTGGCCCGGCCCCCAACTTGGCCACTCGGCGTCAGCCTGGCCCCTTTCCCGCAACGGAGGACGTGTGAATGAAGGCCTCGATCGGTACCGCCCGACACCTGCACCCTGTGGGGACCCCCGGCGAGCTGTGCCGCTGGCACAACCGCGCGGCGCTCGCCACGACGGTGGCCGCCATTGCCCGCCGCCGGGGCCTGGATGCGACCGCTGACGACGGGGAGCTGGAGGCGTGCGCGGCGGAGGCCAAGGCCGCGCCGCTGAAGGCGCCCTTGTCGGCGGACACCCTGGCGGCGATCCGCTCGGCCCTCGGGCCTGCCCTGGGCCCCGGCAGTGCGCCGGCGGCCGTAGCGGAGGCGGTGTTCGGCGCACTGCCGGACCGGCCCATCCGCTTGGCCACGGAGGACGGGCAGGAGTTCTTCCTGGTGCCCATCCCCGCCACTCCATAATTGCTTAAGTCTATGTGTTGGGTTATGGTTGGGGCATCTTCGGTGCGAACGGGTCCCCGACCCGGCGCAGCCCACCGGCCCGCCGCGCACCGGTTCCTTCCCCCGGTGGACCGCCTTCCAGCAGTCCACCGGGACGCCCCGGCCCGTAGGGCCCGTAGCCACAGGGATGGCCAAGATGAACCGCCGACACTCCCGCGCGCTCAAGAGCCGCGACATCAGCGAAGTCTTCGTCGACGAGCTGACCGAGCGGGAGAGCGCTCTACGCGGCAACCACCTGTGGCTCGCCCCCAAGCTCGACCAGCTCTCCACCGGACGGCCGGTCACCCTGGGGCACACCGCACCGCCCGGCCTGACGCTCGCCAAACAGGCCGACCTGATCGACCTCGCCAGCCACGTGGGGATCTTCCGCCTGTGGGCCCGGCGGGGCAGGGTCACCTACGACCTCAACCAGCACCTCGCCGCAGAGTTGTACCGCTCGACCTCCGACACGCTGCCCGGCAACATCTTCAGCCAGCTTCCGCACATCAACCCGCTCGTCGTCCTCCCCGAACCCTGGCCGGTCCGCTACAAGGAGTCGGACGGCCTGGTGCGCGGCTTCTACCTCTTCGGCTTCAACCAGACCCCCGAGCAGCAGACCTACACCGACGAGGAGATCGAAGGGCTCGGCCTGCTCTTTGTCATCGACCTCCTCGACGAGGAGACGTGGGAGGTTCGCGGCCAGACCCACATACGGATGAACATCCCCACCGGGATGGAGAAATTCACCGTGGCCCAGGCCGTGGACTTCGCTGCCGCGAGGGCGGAGGCCCACTGGAGCCGGGCACGGGACAAGGCCGCCGTGTACACCCTGTTCGAGGAGCTGCTGAGACCCGCGCTGAGCGTCTTGATCTACCTGTGCTGCGACAACCGGGACTTGGCCGAGCCGCCCGCCGTCAAGCCGTCGAAGAAGAAGCGCCGGGCGGTCCACAAGAACCGCGACCCGTTCTTCGTCGAGATCGGATGGCGCGTCGGCCCCGCCTTGCACGCGGCCCGCCGGGCGGCGGGCCGCGTGCTGGACGGCGACGGCATCCCCTCCGGCGTCCAGCAGGCACCCCACCAGCGGTGCGGCCACTTCCGCCGGTTCCGGATCGGCAAGGCGCGCCAGGGCGAGACCACCCGCTGGGTGATGCCCTACTGGGTCCGTCTGGACCTCCTCCCCAAGGACACCGACCCGATCACCACCGTGGTCCCCGTAGACGAACAGCGCCACGACCCGCTCCGCACGCGAGGGCTGAAGCAGCGCCAGCGCCCGGAAACGGCCCTCGCGGCCTGAACCACCCCGGGTGCGGTGCCCCGACCCATCACCCACTCACTCGACATGGAGATCCGTCATGTCCGACCGCTCACCACTGCAGGTGTATCTCTACGCCGTCCACGAGGACGAGCAGGACGCCGTGCTCAGAGTCTTCGCCGAGGAGGAACTGGGCCTCGACTGGGGAGACACCGAGGAGCCGGAACCCGCCCGGCTGGTACTCGGCGAGTGCTACGGCACGCACGAGATCCCGCTCGGCAGTTCGGACCGCCTTGCCGCAGCCCTCCAGGAGCAGGCCCCCACCGCCGTCTTCAAGCTCTGGCAGGACCCCCACTGGTCGGGCGTGGACGGCCACTTCGTCGCCCACATGCCCGGAGTCGGCACCTACAAGACCGGCTGCACCGCGGACGGCGTGCCCCACACCGGCGTCGCGGGCCTCGCCAAGCAGCTGGCCGCCGTTCCCGCAGGAATCTCGGTCGGGGACTGGCTGGCCGGCGCCGGAGACCAGGTCCTCGGCATCACCGTGCTCGCCGCACTGGCGCCGTACGAGAAGAGCTGCTGATGAGCCCCGAACCCTTCATCGGACCGGCGGCGACCACCCGGGCGATCATCTGGGACGACTACCCACTGCTCGACTCTGGCGACCCCGCCAAGCGCGACCTCGAACTGGTCCACACCGGGTGTGGACAGCACCTGTGCGACGCGGAGCCCGGCGATGTGGTGCCCACGCTGATCGGCATGGTCACCGACCACCACACGGTGTGCGCCGGACAGCGGGCCCAGCGATGAGCAGCCCCGCCCCCGCCCTTCTCCAACCGTGGCAGGCTTGCGAGTTCGAGTCGTTTCTGCGCACCTGCCTCGACGAGAACCCGAGGAGCCAGGGGCAGGTCGCCACCTTCGCCGAGACCGGCTGCACCCACAGCCGGTTCGGGCTGCGGCTGACCCTCCCCACCGGTGCCGAGGTCTACCTCCAGATCGTGGCCGCCCGCCCTCCGGACGGGCGGGCCGAGCCGCAGGGGGCACCGCCGCCGCAGCTGCGCGCCGCCGCGCTGCCAGCGGTGGGCAAGACGCCGCTCACCGCCGTCGAGCGGTACCTGGTCGGCGTGCTGACCGCGCGGCAGGACCCGTTCATCCGCCGGGTCGAGCCGCTCAGCGCGGCGCGCGGTGCGATCCCCTTTGGTCTGAACGTCACCTTCCACTGCGGCGCGGCCGTCTGCTGCTACGTCGCCTACCTCGTACCCGCCGGCTACAGCAGGCCGCTCGGCGGCCCGTACCCCGCGCTGCGTCTGATCTGAACCGGCCAGCCGCAACCGGCGGACGGCCATACCTCCAACCCCCGCAAGGAACAGCCCTCATGAACACCATCGACCGAGAGACCGTGCGCGAACGGGCCCGGCAGCTCACGGCCCGGGTGGCCGACTACCGCTTGGCCCTTCTCGGCGGCGACCAGGCCACCGTCGAAAGCACCCGCGCCGACGGGCAGCGCGCCGCGCGCGCCCTGTTCGACGCGCAGCTTGAGGCCGGGCTCATCACCGCCGAGCAGCACCGCCGCCGCACCGCCGCACTGAGCAGCGAGTACCCCGGAACGGAGGCACAGGCGTGACCCTCCAGCCGTTCCCCCTGGCTCTCGCCGCTATCGAGGCGTTCACCGAATACGTTGGCCGCCTGCCGGCCAACGACGACAAGGGCGAGGCCATCACGGTGTGGGCGAACCGCGCTTCCGAGCTCTCCCGGGCCGCCGCTGACGCGGCGGCCCAGTACGCCGACGAGTCGTACCGCCTGGGCCAGATCACCACCGACCTCCTGGCCGACCGTCTGATCGAGGCGGAAGCTTTCCACTCCGGGAACCAGCGGATCGTCCGCAAGGTGCTGGCCGGCGTCGCCCGGGCCCGCGAGGACGCGGACAGCCCGCCGTGAGCGAGCCCCGCACAGCCGAGGAAGTACACAGAGCACTGGAAACACGGCCCCGGCCCGCACGGTCCCCCGGACGCTTTGCACCGGTGCTGAGGTTGGACCGCCAGCTGTTTTGGCATGATCCCCGATCAGGAGCGCGATCCCGCTCCGTGACCGAGGGGAAGAATCATGCGCAGCACACGGGGATGGGCCGCCGTTGTCGTAACGGCCATCGCGACGCTGTCGGCGGGGTGCGCCGGTTCCACATCGGGGCCCGCTTCCGACCCGGCGTCCACTCCGGCCACCGCCGCCGCAACGCCGGCCGGACTCCCCGCCGGGGTCACCGAACTGGGGGATGCCGTCCCCATCGCGGCGCAGGGCTGGACCTTGGAGGTGCAACCCTTCAAGGAGGCCGCCAGCACATCCGGCGAGGTGCCGGCCGGCTGGGCCGTCCTTCGCACCGCGGCGAAGTTCACCAACACCAGCGGCCAGATCACCCTGCTGCCGGCCACCGCGCTGACCGTCCGCTACGGACCGCTGGGGCGCCAGGCCGTCCCGGTCAAGGACCAGAGCCTCCCGGGGCTCCCCGCGCACGACGCTGGGGTGAAGGTCGCGCCGGGCGCTTCCTACACCGCCGAGATAGGGGTGGCCGTGCCCCCGCAGGGCCTGGGCCAGCGGGTCACCGTCACCGCCGAGGCCACCCAGGAGGGGATGGCGGAGGCGGACGACCTCTTCTTCGAGGGCGCCCTGCCCGGGAACGCCTCCTCGGCGTCCGGCTCTCCCGAGCCCACCGGTACGGCGCCGGCGTCGCCCGGACCTCTCCTGCCCTTCGGCGCCTGGTCGCCGGCGGGCCTGCGGCTCTCCCCGATCACGCTCGGGCCGGACACCGGTGGCAAGCGGACGGCGACGGCCGACCTGACCGTCACCAACGACGACCCGCGGCCGCGGCCGGGTCTGGGGATCACCCTGCGGGTGATGACCGGAGCCGGCCTCACCGACGCCGCGACCGTCACCCCGAGCCTGAACTACCCCGACGCCCCGATCGCGCCCTCGCGCTCGGCCACCGTCACCGTGCGGTTCACCCTCCCCTCCTCCGCCGTCCCCGGCCCGGTCACGGTCGAGGCCACCGACCGCGGCGACCGGATCACCTTCAGCGGCACCCTCGGCTGACGCCGAGGGCGGCGCCGGAGCGGGACGCGCCGAAACCTCTCGACACCGGTGGGCGGGAGTGGTCACACGGATACGCCTCGCGGCACCTCTATGGGATGACGCGCACCTCCGACCAGTCAGGAGCACCACTCCATGCCCCACCCGCTTCGCGCCGCGGCCATCGGCGCCGCCCTCGCCGCGGCAGCCACGCTCGCCGCCTGCACCCCCGTCGACATCGTGAAGTCGGCGCCCAAGGCTGCGGCCGGTCCCATGATGTCGGCCACGGCCGCTCTCCAGGAGCTCGACCGGCTCCCCGTCAAGGGCAGAGCTCCCCAGACCGGTTACAGCCGCGACCAGTTCGGTCCGGCTTGGAGCGACAACAGCACCGCGCCGGGCAGCCACAACGGCTGCTCGACCCGCGACGACATCCTCGCCCGCGATCTGACCGGCGTCGTGCGGCAGGGTCCGTGCACCGTCGTCTCAGGGACGCTCCACGACCCGTACACCGCGCGCACCATTTCCTTCACCCGAGGCGTCAAGACGTCGTTGGCCGTCCAGATCGACCACATCGTCCCCCTGAGCCTCAGCTGGCAGACCGGAGCGCAGCAACTGAGCGCCGCCGAGCGGCTCAGCCTCGCCAACGACCCGCTCAACCTGGTGGCGGTCGACGGCCCGACGAACGAGGCGAAGGGGGATGGAGACGCCGCCACCTGGCTGCCGCCGAACAAGCTGATCCGCTGCGGCTACGCGCAGCGCCAGATCGAGGTGAAGGCGAAGTACAAGCTGTGGCTGACCCCGCCGGAGAAGGACGCGCTGCGCCGCGTCCTGGACAGCTGCCCCGGTCCGGCCCTGCCGGGTGAGGGGGCGTCCCAGTGATGGGCGAGTACCGGGACGGGCTCCGGCCGCTCCCCTACGGCGGTGACGTGGACCGCTGGCACCGCGAAACGGTCCACGCCCTGCAGTACCACCTCGCCGCGTCGGGAGAGAGCCGCGCCGGCTCCGCGGCCTTCGAATCTGCCGTCGGCGCGGTGCGGACGGTGGAACGGGTGGAGTGGGGCTGGGTCCGATGGGGGTACCCGCTGGATTCGGAGGTGCGGTTCGAGAACGCCTTCCCCGCAGAGGTCGGGGTGGTCGCCCCGGCCGCGGGGGCGCGGTGGAAGCCGCTGCTCGCCCGTACGGTGTGGGGCCGGCGGCCGGCACCGTTCCTGCGCAGGATCGGCGGCGCCGAGCTGCCGGCCGCGGTGAGCGTGGGGCGCTTGGCCGTGGTCGTGGCCGCGGTCCTGCTGCTGCCCCCGGTGCTGGGCGACCGCCTGTCCGCGGGTGCGGCCCTGATCGTGGCCGCGGCGGCAGGCGTCGCGCTGGCCTGGGGCGGGCCGGGACTCGCCGCGATCGTCACCCGCCGCCATGTGCGGGTCGTCGATGCCACTGCCCCTCGGGCGGAGTACATCCACCGGCTCCTGGCCCTGCATCAGGCGGTGGCCGCGGCGGCAACGGCGTCGCCAGTGCCCGAGCTCCGGCGCGCGGCCGAGGCCGGGCACCGGCTCCTGTGGGACGCCGCCGGCCTGGTGCTGGCCGCCGGCGAAGACGGCGCGGGCCTCGACGTCGTCGAGGGCTACGAGGCCGCCTACCGGCGGCTGGGCGTGGCGGCTGCGGAAGCCGTGGGCGAGCACGAGCGCCTGGAGCACCGGCTGGCAGACCTGGACGAAGCCGGGCACGGGAGCCAGGCGCCGGGTGCCTACCTCGGCAGTAGGCGGTCCCGGCTCGTCGAGGACGCCGCCCCGGCGGAGCTCCTCGACGAACTCGCCGCCGGGCTGGACGAGCTGGCCGCCGGCCTGCGGGATGCCCAACAGGCCGTCACGCGCACAGCCGACGTAACGCCTGAGACCGGGGAGCAGCGCCATGGCGGCCGGTAAGCGGTGGGCCGCGGCGGCGACCGCGCGCGATCCTCTGGCGGCCGAGCGAGCGCGTCTGGCCGCGGCGTCGTTCGCCCGGGGCGTGGTGTGGGCCGTTCTGACGGTGAGCCTGCTGGGGACCGTGGTGACGGCGCCCTACCTTCCGAGCCCCTGGGGCAGGCCGGTGTTGTTGCTCGCCCTCCTGGGCGGCCTGGTGTCCGGACTGGTCACGCTCTACCGCCTGTTCATCGCCTTCATGGCGTTGTTCGCGCTCGGCCGCGGCGCCGTTCCGGGCCGGCTGAGCGCGCGGTCGAAGACCGCCGCGGAGACTGCGAGTCCGGAAGAAGGGCCGTGATCTCCGCCACAGGCGGCACGGGGCGCCTCTGCGGCACTCAGTGCCGCGCTGGGGACTGGGCGGGACCTTCGGCATGGCCGAAAGTACGGGGCCGATCGGTGCGACTGCGCAGGGCAACGGGCGCTCCACCGACCGCTGCCGCGTAGATGGCCAGGTCAGGGCCACACCAGAACAGATCGGACATAAGCCGCAAAGCGCAAGATCATCGTCAGAATAGATCTTGACGGCCGGAAAAGGTCGTGCAAGATTCGTATAAGTTACCGGTCAGATTCAGTCACGGGACAGGCACTATCCGCACACATGCGTGCGGTCACGGGGAGGGGGGTCGTGTGCATTTCAACGGAATGCTGACTCCCTATCAGATTCGGGGCGCAAGCCAATCCGAAGAAGTGCGGGCGTACTTGGCGGGCGGGCAGCACGCAGCCGCCACGTCACCGTCTGCTGCTTCAGGCACAGGCGGGACCAGCCCGTCCGGCGAGGAGCGCCTCGAGATCGCCGTCGAGACGGAGCAAGGTGGCGAACCGCGGAGTAACAGCCTTCAGCGCCGCCGCCCTGCGCCGACTGCGCACCACGGCCTCCTTGTCGCAGGACGACCTGGCGGCCATGGCCCGCGTGCGCGGGGCGCGGGTGGCCGGCACCCACATCTGCCTGTACGAACAGGGGCGACGAAAGCCGCAGTTGCCGACGGCGCAGGCCCTCGCCGACAGCCTGAGGGTGCCGCTGGACGCGCTCTTGTCGACCAGCCGGCCGGACGACGTGCAGAGGCTGCGGCTGTTGGCCGGCTGGAGCCAACGGGCTCTGGCGCACCGGCTGGGCATCGCCCAGGCCCGGTGGTCGCGGATCGAGCGGGGCGTCGCGGCGCTGGACGAGTCCAAGTTCCGGCTGGCCGCCGAATTGTTGAAGGTCACGGTCGAGCAGCTGTTGCGCTCGCTGGACGCCGCCACCGGCAGCCGGCTGCCGCGTGGTCGTCGCTAAAAGCATGTGACGACCCCGCACCGGCCGATTTAGGCTCCTTATCCATTTGATCAGCCGTTTACGCACTGGACGCGGAATTCCGCGGTCTGCCGATTTCCCATGCCTTTCAGCTTTCTGACCACCACTCATCAGGGGGATATGCCAGTGGCACCTTCAATCAGTGTTGAGATACGCCGGGTCGGCGTCTCCGCGGTGGTGGCCGCGGCCGCCGTGGCACTGCTGGCCGGCTGTGGGTCGGGCGGCGGCGAGGCCAAGGCGAGCGCGTCACCGTCCGCCTCGGCGACGTCGGCCACTCCTTCGCCCGACCCCAGCGCCACCGCGACCGAGCAGGTCCTGGCGGCGTACCGGGGGATGTGGGCCGAGCAGGCCAAGATCTACGCCGCGGGGAGCTTCTCCGGCTCGAAGCTGGAGGAGTACGCGGCCGACAAGGCGCTCTCCAAGGTCAAGGTGGCCGCGCTGTACTACCAGGACAACGGCCTGGTGGTGAAGGGCGCTCCGGTGCTGTCCCCGAAGGTCACCGACCTGTCGCTGGACACCAATCCGAAGAGCGCGACAGTCGTGGACTGCGTCGACAGCTCGAACTTTGTCCCGGAGAACGCCAAGACGGGCAAGAAGTCGGACCTCGACGGTGCCAACCGGCGCCACGTGCAAACCTCGAAGGCGTACTACGGCACGGGCAAGTGGCTGATCGTCGACTCCACCATCGACAAGGACAGCACGTGCTGAGCCGCAGAGGGGCGGGGGCGCTGATCGGCGCTCTCATCGCGCTCCTGGTCGCGCTCACCGTGCCCGTCGGCACGGCCAGCGCCGATGGCGGTGTCAAGTGCCCCGACCTCGTTCCTGACTGCGACATCCACGTCGGAGGCGGGGGCGGAGGTGGCACCGGCGGCACCGGCGGAGGTGGCAGCACCGGCGGAGGCGGCGGAGGCGGGGGCGGAGGAGCCGCTACCTGCGTCATCCACTGGAAGAACCCCAACGGCCAGGAAGTCGGCGAGGTGCCTTGCTACAAGGAGGGCGTCGGCTGGTTCAACTACACGGACCAGTGCTACTGGGACCTCCTCAACCCCCAGCCCCCCGCGGACGCCCCTGACTGGCAGTGGGGCAGCGGAGCGCCCTCGGACCCCGCAGCCCGGGCCAAGGGGAAGGCGTACAACGTCATCTGCCCAGGCATCGGCCGCGAGCTGGCCGGCGGCACCAGCTGGAGCCTGAACCCGCCTCCGGGCTTCGGCGGCGGCCCCTCCCCCGAGGAGCTCGCCCAGGAAGCCATCAAGAAGATGCGGCTGCTCGGCGCCCAGATCGGCACGGCGCCCGGCAACGGCACGACCGGCATCGTCGGCATGCCCGTGTGGATCTGGAACGTGAAGACCGACCGCACCTGGGGCCCCGTCTCCGCGAGCGCCTCGGCCGGAGGCATCACGGTCAACGCCACAGCCAACGTGCAGAAGATCGTCTACACGATGGGCGACGGCGGCGGTGTGACCTGCACCAGCGCAGGCACTCCCTACAACGCGTCCTACGGCGGCAGCGCCTCCCCCGACTGCGGCTACCGGTACACCAAGACCTCCAGCGCCTTCTCCGTCGGTGCCGTCACCACCTGGACCGTGCACTGGGAGGGCGGAGGCCAGCAGGGCGACATCACCACGACCCGCGCCTCCGGAGGCGTGAACCTCGCCATCGGCGAAGCCCAGGTCGTCGCCAAGCCGTGACTCGCCCGCACACGTAAGGAATTACCCAGATGAGCACCACCACGGGGCACGCCCCCGAAACCACCGACCCGCAGACGCCGGCTCCCAAGTCGATCGTCCGCCAGCCCGTCGTCCGCCGACGCCGCCCCGGCTTCATCGCCATGGCCGTCGCGCTGGTTGCGGTCGGCGTCGGCGCCAACGCGTGGCTGTACATGTCCACGGGCAACCGCGAGCCGGTCGTCGCCGTCGCGCACGACGTGCCGATGGGCGCCCAGCTCACCGCCGACGACCTCGTGGAAGCCCGGATCGCCACCGACCCGGTCCTCACCCCGGTGCCGGCCAGCCAGCTGAAGAAGATGATCGGCAAGCGCACCACCGTGGGCCTGACCAAGGGCAGCCTGCTGACCAGCCAGTCGGTCACCGACCAGCCCCTGATCAAGCAGGGCCAGTCGCTGGTGGGCGTCTCGCTTGCCCCCGCGCAGATCCCCGCCGGCCAGCTGAGCCCCGGCCAGAAGGTCAACGTCATCCACACGCCGAAGAACAACGCAGCCGCTGCTGGCGACGGCGCCACCGGCAGCAACAAGAACACCACGGTGCAGGCCGTCGTCATTGAGGTCGGCAAGGCCGACAACAGCGGCGACCACGTCGTGGACCTCGCCGCCAACACCCTGGACGCCGCGACCCTGGCCCAGTGGTCCGCGAACGGCGAGGCCTCCCTCGTCGTCGTGCCCTCGGAGAGCTGACATGGCCGTCATCGCCTTCGCCGGCGCCAGCGGCGGCCCCGGAGTGACCGCGACCGCCCTCGCGGCGCTGCTCACCTGGCCGCTCCCGCAGGGACGCCGCGCCATCCTGGCAGAGTGCGACCCGGACGGCGGCTCGATCGCCGCGGGCTACCTCGAGTCGCGGATCCTGGGCGACTACGGCCTGCACAACCTGGAGGTCGCCCACCGCCGCCGCCAGCTCGACCAGGACTTCTGGTACCAGCTGATCGACCTGTCCGACAAGGACGCCCAGGACCGTCTGCTGCTGCCCGGCCTGACCAACCCCGCCCAGGCCGCCGGCCTCAGCCAGGTCTGGCAGCGCCTCGGTCTGCTCTTCGAGCAGCTGCAGACCCAGGACCCCGGCTACGACGTCCTGGTGGACCTCGGCCGCTCCGGCGCCACCGGCACGGCCAGCGCCCTGGCCAAATCCGCGGACATCGTCGCCGTCGTCGTGCGCCGCACCCTGCGCTCGGCCAGCGCCGCCAAGCCCCGGGTCGAGGCGCTGCGCGCCGCCCTCGAGGTCCGAGGCCGCGACAGCGGCCGGCTCGGCCTGGTGGTGATCGACGACGGCGACTTCAGTCCACGGGACATCGCCGAGCAGCTGCAGCTGCCCATCTTCGCGACCCTCCCCCACGACCCGAGGGCCGCCCAGGTCCTCTCCCACGGCGGCGACGGCGGCCGGTACTTCGGCCGCTCCGCCCTGCTGCGCGAAGCACGCGCCATGTCCGAACAGCTGCGCGGCCTGGCCGTCCAGGAACAGCAGAGGCTCCTCGCACCGACGGTGCGCTCGCGGACCGTCCTCGACCGAATGAAGGGAGCTGTCGATGCAGCGCGGTAAGCCCCTGTACGCGCCAGGCCAGGCCTCGTACCTGCCCCAGCAGGTCCCCGTCGCGGGATTCCCCGTCGTGCCCGGCCCGGTGGCCCCGGCCCCGGTGACGGCGCAGGCGCCGGCCAGGGACGGCCGCGTGGTCTCCCGCAAGTCGCTGTGGGACTGGCAGACCGTCAACAGCCTGCGCGAGGAGCTCAGCCGCCAGATGGCGCCCGAGTTCCAGGCGTACCGGGAGAGCAACAAGCGGGACATGCCCGCCGACGACGCCGAGCAGCGCGGCTGGGAGATCATCAACGAGCTCGTCGCCCGCTGGGCTGCGGACTTCGCCGCGGCCCGGCAGATCTCGCCGGCCGAGTCGGACGAGACCAGCCTCGCGCAGGCGGTGTTCGACGCCCAGTTCGCCCACGGCCGCCTCCAGCCCTACCTGGACGACCCGACGGTGGAGAACATCCTAATCAACGGGTGCGACGACGTGTGGATCGACCGCACCGACCGCCCCCGCGAGCAGGTCGACCCCGTCGCGGAGAGCGACGAGGAACTGGTCGAGTTCCTCCAGATGCTCGCCCGCCGCCACGGTGCCGGCGAGCGGAGCCTGTCCAAGGCGTCGCCGACCCTGGCCCTGCGGCTGTCGGACACCTCGCGTCTGCAGGCGATGACCGAGTCCACCCCGCGGCCGTACGTGACCATCCGAAAGCAGCGGATCCGCTCCGTCACGCTGGAGGACCTGGTCAAGTACGGCACCATCGACGCCGGGATGATGCACTTCCTCAAGGCCGCCATGGCCGCGGAGAAGAACATCATGATCAGCGGGACCCAGGGCGTCGGCAAGACCACGATGATCATCGCGCTGGCCCGTGAGATCGACCCCCAGGAGCGCGTGGGCACGCTCGAGACGGAGTACGAGCTCTTCCTCCACGAGGTCGGACACCTCAAGCAGGTCGTCCCGATGGAGGCCCGCGAAGGCAACGGCGAGCGGGTCGACGGCCGCGAGGTCGGCGAGATCGAGATCGCGGACCTGATCGCCCCCTCCCTGCGCATGATGCTGCGCCGCATGATCGTCGGAGAGGTCCGCTCCCGGGAGATCGTCCCGATGCTCCAGGCAATGTCCGCGGGTGAGGGCGGGTCGCTGTGCACGATCCACAGCCGCAAGGCGGAAGGCGTCTTCGCGCGCATCGCCCAGCTGTGCATCCAGCACGGCGACGGGATGACCCAGGAGCTGGCCTACCTGATCGCCGGCGCCGCGCTGGACTTCGTCGTCCACGTCAAGATGATCGACGAGACCCGCCTCGGCGGTAAGAAGGTGCGCTTCGTCGAGCAGATCCTGGAGGTGACCGGCGAGGCCAGCGAGACCGGCCTTCCGGCCACCAACAAGATCTTCGCGCCGCGCCCCGGGTCCCGTGACCCCCGCGCCGTGCCGACCGGCGTCAACCCGGCCTGCCTGGACGATCTGGTGCGCGCCGGCTTCAACCCGGAATGGCTGCGCAACGAGAACGGCAGCTGGGGCAGCCCGCTGGAGCTGAAGCGGACGGCGGTGGCCTGATGGGTCTGTTGATCGCCGGCTTCGCCGCGCTGTTCCTCATCGGCGGCCTCGTCCTGTTCGTCGTAGGCGTGCGCGGCACCGAGGTGACCGACCGTCCGGTCAAGGTCAAGCGCACCCTCCCGCCCAAGACCAAGCGGCTGCGGCAGCTGCAGATCAGCGGCGCCGCCGTCACCGGCATGCTGACCTGGCTGGTCTCCGGATGGCTCCCCTCCGCCCTGCTGGTCGCCGGCGCCGTCTTCTTCCTGCCGTGGCTCATCAACCCGAACAAGGCCGCCAACGAGCAGATCGAGCGGCTGGACGCGCTCGCCCAGTGGACCAAGCGCCTCTCCGACCTGGTCCGCACCGGTACCGGCATCGAGGAGGCGATCGCGGTGTCGGTCCGCACCGCCCCGCGGCCCATCGAACGCGAGGTCGCGGACCTGGCAGTGCGCCTGCAGTCACGGGTCTCCGCAGAGGACGCGCTGACCGCGTTCGCGCGGGCGATCGGCGACCCCAGGGCAGACCTGGTCGCCGCGGCGCTGCTGCTGCGGATGAAGGACCGCGGGCCCGGCCTGGCGGACGTCCTGTCCGACCTGGCGGCCCGCACCTCCAACGTGGTCCGCCGCCGCCGCGACGTCGAAGCCGACCGGGCCAAGCACCGCACCACCACCCGCTGGATCTGCGCGATCACCCTGGTGGTGATCGTCGGATTCAGCTTCAACAAGGCCTACATCGAGCCCTACGGCACCCCGCTGGGGATGCTCGTGCTGGTCATCCTGATGGCCGCGGTCGTCGCCCTGTTCTGGTGGATGAGCCGCCTCGGCATGGACAAGCCCCTGCCCGGCTTCATGGAGTACGACGAGCGTGCCGCCGGCTCGGACACCGACCCGGTGCTCGCGGAGGTGGCACGATGAACGAACTCACCGTCGCCCTGCTGGCCGGCGCCGGCATCGGACTGGGGCTGTTCTTCCTCGTCCGCGAGCTGCTGCCCTCCGGACCGGCACTCGGCCCCGCGCTGGAACGCCTCCACGGCAAGGCCCAGGCCCCCGTCCGCCGGCGCGACGACAACCGCCCGCTGATCGAGCGCGTCGGTGACCGGGTCGCCGAGCGGGTCAGGGACTGGCCCGGCGTCAGCGTGCCGGTCAAGAACCTCAACCTGGTCGGCGACAGCGTCGGCGAGTTCTTCGGCAGCAAGGCCCTGCACTTCGTCGTCGGGCTGCTCCTGCCCAGTTTCTTCTCGCTGGTCGTCACCCTCGCGGGGATCGACCTGCCCTTCTTCCTCACCGGCCTGGCCGGTGTGGCCGCCGGGGTGGGCCTGTGGTTCCTCCCCGACGCGCAACTGGCCAAACGGGCCGCCCAGGCCCGCGCGGAAGCAGCACAGGCCGTCATGGCCTACATGGAGCTCGCCGCGATGGAGCGCATCTCCAGCTCCGGCGCCCAGGACACCCTGGAGCGGCCGGCCGAGGTCGGCAACGGCTGGGCCTTCCGCCGCATCCAGGCCGCCCTCGTCCGCGCCCGCCTGGACCGGGCACCCGCCTGGGACGCGCTGCGCTCCATCGCCGACGAGCTCGACGTGCCCGCGGCTGGCGACATCGCCGACATCGTGGCCAGCGCCGGGACCGACGGCGCCGCGATCTACAGCACCCTGCGCAGCCGGGCCGAGAGCCTGGCCGACGAGCAGGCCGCCGCCGAGCAGGCACGGGCGAACGCCGCCTCCGAAAGCCTGATCGTGCCGGTGACCTTGCTGTCCATGGTCCTGCTGGTCTTCTTCGGCTTCCCCTCCGTAGTCCGCATTTTCCTCGTCTGAACCACACTCACAAGGAGCACATCACCATGAACACCTCTCCCGCTCTGCGCATGGCGGTCACCGCGTACACCGCGCTCGCGCACCTCCTGTCGACCGCCGAGCAGAAGTTCACCGACGCCCGCGAGGAGGGCGACCGCGGCGACAACAACATCTCCACGATCATGTGGATCGTCGGCATCGTGGCGTTCGCCGCGATAGCCATCGCCGCGTTCAAGGTCCTCGGCCAGTCCAAGCTCGACGACATGAAGGGCCTGTAAGTGGCTCTTCGGGCACTCGCCCGTCGTATCCGGCAGCGGTGGCGGGAGGACGACGGCGACGCGAGCCTGCAGATGCTCATCTGTTTTCCCGCCGCCCTGCTGCTGACCTTCATGGTGATCGAGACGTGCAACGTCTACTTCGCCAAGCAGGCCGCCACCACCGCGGCCCGCGAGGCCGTCTCCAGTGCTCGCGCCTACGGCAACAGCACCGGAGACGGCGTCGAGCGGGCCAACGCCGTCTTCCAGCGTGTCCACGGCACCCTGGTCAACCCCCGGGTGAGCACGTCCGGCTCCAACGCGAACCGCGTCATTTTCACCGTCACCGCCAAGGCACCGTCCCTGCTCGGTCTCAACATCACGATCACCGAGCGGGCCACCGGCCCGGTAGAGAGGTGGACCACCCCGTGACCAGCAGTTCACGGTTCCTGCGCCGCCTCCTTCGCGGTGACGACGACCGCGGCAGCGTTGCCATCGAGTTCGTGATGTGGGTCCCCGCCGCGATCCTGTTCCTCGCGATCGCGTTCGTGGCGGGGCGCATCGTCATGGCCGGCAACGCCGTCGACTCCTCGGCCGCGGCCGCCGCTCGCGAGGCCTCGATCGCCCGCAGTCCCGGTGAGGCGCAGACCAACGCGCGCACCGCCGCCGAGGTCGCGCTCTCGGACCAGAAGCTCAAGTGCGCCAGCACCAGCGTCAGCGTGGACACCTCCGGCTTCAGCGCCCCGCTGGGGACCTACGGCGCCGTCACCGTCCGGGTCAGCTGCACCGTGCAGCTGAACGACCTCGGCTTCTCCATCGGCTCCAAGACCGTCCAGTCCAGCTTCACCTCCGTGATCGACAGGTACAGGCAGCGATGAGCACCACCACCTCCGCCTCCCGCCTCGACTGGCTCCGCGACGACCGCGGTTCGCTGTCGATGTGGTGGCTCCTGATGGTCATCCCGATGTTCGTCATGCTCGGCCTGTGCTTCGACCTCGGCGGCAAGCTGCGCGACGTCGAGCGGGCAGACGCGATCGCCGCCGAGGCCGCACGCGCCGGCGGCCAGGCGATCGACCCGGCAAAGGCGATCGCCGGCACCGGGGTCGTCCTGGACCCCGGCGCGGCGCAGCAGGCGGCCTACCAGTACCTCAACTCCGCCGGCGTCCGCGGCTCGGTCACAGTCAGCGGCGACGGCAAGACCATCAACGTCCACGTCACCATTCAGCACAAGACGATTTTCTTGCAGGTCATCGGCCAGTCCTCGCTCCCCGTCGAGGGTCACGCCAGCGCTGAGCTCCTGCACGGCATCGGCGCTCCGGAGGGATGATCCGCGCCATGACACCGACTCGCCCCCACACCGCCCGGCGCCGCCTCCGGGCGGTCGATGTCGTCCGCGGCCTGGTCAGCCTGGTGGTCCTGCTCGCCCTCCTCACGGGACTGCCCGTGCTGCTGTGGGCTCTGACCGGCGTGCTACTGCCCGAAGGGGTGTCACTCAACGAGATCACCTCGCTGCTGACCAGCCACCAGCTCGGCGCACCGTTCTTCGCCGTCATCATGGCGATCGGCTGGATCGGCTGGGCCACGTTCGCCCTGTCCACGCTGCTGGAGATCCCCGCCCAGTTGCGCGGGCGCCCCACCCTGCGCCTGCCAGCCCTTGGCTTCCAGCAACGCATGGCCGGCGCCCTGGTCAGCAGCGTCCTGGTGCTCCTGCCCGTCGGAACCGCCATGGCGGCGCCAGCCTCGGCCGCCCCCGTCGTCACGCACTCCCCCACCGCCGTCACCGCCCCGGCAACCGTGCAGGCGGCCACGACCGCCGACACCCCCGCGGCACGCACTGCCGACCAGCACCCGGGGACCTACACCGTCGAGGCCCGCGACAGCCTGTCGAAGATCGCCCTCAAGCAGCTCGGGGACGCCTCCAGGTGGCGGGAGATCGCCACGGCCAACGACGGCAAGACCATGGTCGACGGGACGACGTTCTCCACCCGCAGCGCCCTCCAGCCGGGCTGGAAGCTGGCGATGCCCACGGACTGGAACCCCACCGACCGCGAGCACCGGGTCCAGCCCGGCGAGACGCTCTCCTCGATCGCGGCGAAGGAACTCGGCAGCGCCGACGCGTACCCCAAGCTCGCCGAGCTCAACGAGGGAGTGCAGCAGCCGGACGGCCGGACCCTGACCGATCCCGACAAGATCTACCCGGGCTGGGAACTCCAGCTGCCGCACACCGCCGCCAAGCCCTCCGGCGACGCCTCCGCACCGGCGCAGACCCCGGACACGGGAGGGGGCGGCCAGTCCGCCCACGGCACCCAGGACAGCAAGGGCGCCGGATCGACCGCCGACACCCCCGCGCCCCACACCGGCGACGGGGCGGGCCAGAGCAGCACCCCGACGGCGGAGCCCACCAAGGAAGCACCGAAGCCCCCGGCGACTCCGGACGCCGGCGCCGACCACGGCCAGCCGGCGGCCACCCCGAGCATCGCGCCCACCAACCCGCAGGCCGAGCAGCCCCAGACCCCCGCCGCGGCAACGGCCGACGACGCAGAGGACTCCTCCGTCGCCTCGGTGGCCCTGGCCGCCACCAGCCTGTTCGCCGCCGCCGTCCTGGGTGTCCTTGGCGGCCGACGCGCGCTCCAGCAGCGCCGCCGGCGCCCGCGGCGGCGGATCCCAATGCCGCAGCAGGCCACCGCCACAGCCGACCTGGAGAAGCAGCTGCGGGCCGCCTCCGACCCCGAGGGTCTCGACCTGGTCGATGTCGCCCTGCGCACCCTGGCGGCCAACTGCGCCAAGGCCGGCCAGCCGCTCCCGCCGCTGGAGGCCGTCCGCGTCACCGCCCGGGGCCTGGAGCTGTACCTGTCGGCGCCGACCCCGCAGACCGCGCCGTTCACCGAGATGGAGGACGGCCCGGACCGCTGGTCATGCCCGGCCCGCGGCGCCCAGCTCCTGGACGAGGACCAAGCCCGCGACACCATGCCCCCCTACCCGGCGCTCGTCAGCCTCGGGGAGACCGACGAAGGCGAACCGGTGCTCGTCAACCTCGAGTCCGTCGGCGCGCTGCGCCTGACCGGCGCCAGCACCGACATCCGCGCCGTCATGCTGGGTATGGCCGTCGAGCTGGCCTCCTCCGGCCTGTCCGACGACACCACGCTGCTCCTGGCCGGCCTCGGCGAGGAGATCGCCGGCGTCTTCCCCATCCGGGTCGAGTACCAGGAGGACCTGGCGCAGTCCCTGCCGGAGCTGCGCGCCCACGACGCCCTGCAGCGCGCCGCGCTGGAGGCCGGCGACTTCGACGATCTCGCCCAGGGCCGCCTGTCCGAGGACGGCGGCGACACCTGGATCCCCAAGGTGCTGATCGCCCCCACCACGCCCCGCGGCGACGATGCAGAGGCCCTGGCCGATCTTCTGTCCTCCCGCCCCCGCACCGCGACCGCGATCGTCACCGAGGCCGGGGACGAACTCGATGTCCCCGGCGCGTGGACGCTGCCGGCCGCGCCCGGCAGCCCCGTACAGCTGCCCGGCCTGGACCTGACCGTCACCCTGCAGAGGCTGGAGGAGGAGGCGTACCTGCCGCTGGTTCAGCTGCTCGCCACGGCCGCTCGCACCGACGACGTCCCGGCCCCCGCCTGGACTCACGCGCCCGACGGCACCGCCGTGCTGAACGGCCCGAGCCCGGTCCCGCAGCCGGGCGACTCCGCCCTCGCGCAGGACACCACGGAGGATGGCGCCGACGACGAGGACACCGAGCTGGAGGACGCCGGCGGGCAGCAGCCTGCCGCGCCGCCCGCCGCTCCGATCGTGCAGGTGGCGGTCAGCTCGCTCAGCTTCGCCTCCGCCACCGCGGTGCCCGACCTCGGCCTCAGCGCCCTGGCCCCCTCGGTCACCGGCGCGAGCGCGAGCGCGAGCGGCGGCGACCTCGTGAAGGAACCCGAAGCCGAAACCGCACAGGAGGGGAACGCGTTGCCCAAGGAGCTCTTCGACGAGACGCTCCAGGAGGTCCTCGACGAACGCGACACGGAGGACCCCGAGGAGGAAGTTACGGCCGAGCCACAGGAGCCCGAGGACCTGGACGAGCTCGCCGGCGAACAGCCGCAGGAGGATTCCGCCCTCGCCCCGGCCGCTCTCGGACGTCCCGAGGCCCGCCCGGCCGATCCCCCAGCCGCGGCCCCCGCACGGCCGGCCACCCGGGTCACCGCCGTCACCTCCGGCGTGCTGGCCGCCCTGAACACACCGCCGGACCCACCGTCCGCCCCGCAGATCCGCGTCCTTGGACCCGTCGACGTGATCAGCACCCTCGGCAAGGTCGAGTCCTACCGCCGCAACGGGCTCACCGAGATCGCTGCCTGGCTCGCCCTGCACCCGGGCAAGTCCCGCCACGAGCTGGACGAGGCGATCTGGCCCGGCCAGCGGATACTCGCCGACACCCGCAACACAGCGATCTCCAAGCTGCGGGCCTGGCTCGGCCGCGACCCGCTCCTTGCGGCCGACGACCCCTCCGGCGCCTACCTGCCGACTATCAGGGGCGGCGTCTACAGCTTCAACTCCCAGGTCACCAGCGACTGGCAGGAGTTCCAGGCGTACTACCGGGAAGGGATGCACTACTCCGGCACGGAGGCCGACACCGCGCTGGCCAACGCGTTGGCGCTCGTGCGCGGCCGGCCGTTCAGCGACATCAACCAGTCCAAGTACGCCTGGGCCGAGTACGACATCCAGGAGATGATCTCGGCCGTCGTCGACGTCGCGCACGAGCTCGCCACCCGGCGCATGGCGGTGCACGACTACCGCGCCGCGCTCGCGGCGGCCTCCCGCGGGCTGGTGTGCGACACGATGAGCGAGTTGCTCTACCGGGACCTGTTCACCGTCTACAGCGAGACCGGTGACCGCCAGGGGATGGAGCGGACGGCTCATCAGCTGACGCGCATCGAGATCGAGAGCGGGTCCGATTCCGCGCCCGAGACGGTGGCCCTGATCAACGCGCTGATGGACGCGAACCGCATCGCGTCCGCCTGACCGGGCACGCGAAGGGGGCCTGCCCGCACCGGACTTCCGGTACGGACAGGCCCCCGACGTTTCGAGTCCTTGCCCGCTTCGTTCAGGCGTCGGCCGCGAGGCTCAGCGCGGCCACCCGGGCCTGTTCGAGGAGGGGCAGGAAGTCCTCTTGGCAGGTCCCGAGCGTGAGAGGCCGCTCGGACGGGGTGACCAGGTCCCAGCCGTGGGGCTGGAGACGAACCACGAGAGAGGGCTTGGGAAACTGGTCGCCGAAGCGCATCGGCCCGGTGCGGGGCGCGATGACGAGCACGTGCAGACCGGCCAGCGGCACGTCCTGCGATCGCACGGCGCGCACCGCCGCACCGATGCAGTCAAGCTCCCGGGCCACTGCCGCTGTCTCTTCCGGGGTGGACGAGCGCTCCACCCGCCACTCGATGTTGACGGGGTCCTTGCCGGGCCTGAAGTCTGGCCAACTCAGCGAGGGGTGCACGCTCCGCATCCACGCGCACATCGCGGTCCGCTTGTGGGCCTCGTCCCGGCCACGACCTCGCACCGACCACCAGTGGAGAACGCCCTCCGTTCCCCCGTGGGCCAGAGCCGCAGCACTCTGGGCCACCACGATCCGCTCCTCCAGGTCCGTGACCTCGCGCTCCAGGGCTGTCACCCGCCCGCGCGCGGCCTCGAGCTCGACGCGCGCGGTGGCGAGTTGCTCGCCAAGGCGCACCGGGTCTTCGGTCGGGTCCGTTGAACCAGCCATCTGCTATTGCCTCTTCTCTTCGGATCGGGTGCCGGGCCCCGGTCGCTGTTCGTCCGGATTCCGGGTTCGGCCCGGGACGGGACTGTTCGCCAAGAAGGCCACGCCGGCCCGCCTCTGTTCGGCGGGTGGGGCCCAAGGCGGGGCGACAACTAGACATTAACCATGACTCATGGAGTTAAGCAACTCTCGTTTGGTGCTGCATCGTCTCGAAGAGCCGGGCCGTGGAGGCGCCGTCGGCTCCGCCCGCCCGTGGACGCGCGGCGGTGCTCTGCGAGGATCGGCGGCGTGGAAGAGATGCGAGCCCGTCCCGGGTGGAAGCAGGTCCCGATGCCGCCGGCCGTCGCCGGCCTCCCCCGCGACGTCCGGGGATATCCGGTGGGTTGGACGACGCTCTGGGAACCGCGCGACGCTCCGGGCCGATCGTCGGTGATCCGCAGCCCCGAGGAGGGCCCGGTGCTGTGGTGCTACTGCGCGACCGGCACTGGGACCCCGCTGCTGGGACAGGTGTGTCCCCGACGCCAGCGCACGGCGATGGCCCGGAGGCGCTGCCAGCTGTGCGGTACTTCGATCGACCGGGACGCGAAGGTCGTCTTCATCGCCGGCGAGTCGGAGGGGACCGCCGCCCAGCTCGTGCGGGAGCCACCGCTGCATGCGGCGTGCGCCGCCTACGCCGCTCGCGTCTGCCCCTACCTGGTGGTCGGGAGTCGTGCAGGGGCGCTGCGCGTCGTTGAGGCGCCGTCCTACCAGCTGTTCGAGGAGCGGGTCCGGCCCGGCGGCTTGGATCCGGAGGCGGACATGCTCAGGGAGGTGTTCCCCATCGGGAGCAGCGCGGCGCCGCGGTTCGGCGCGCTGGAGAACCTGCTGGCCGTCCCCGCGGGCACCTGGGTTCCCTTCGCGACCTGGTTCGCCGGCCTTCCTCCTTCGGGTTCTCGTGGTTGACCCTGCGCGATCCCGGCCGGCACGGTCACCGAGCGCGCCAGTCGGAGCGGACTTCGTCCCAGACGTGCCCGAGCCACCACAGCCGGGTCGGGTTTTTCCAGTACTTGCGGGCCAGCCAGCGGTAGCGGCCGGGGCGGAGCCGCCCCACTGGCGCGGGCAGGCGCAGCCGGGTCATCTGCGCCAGCGGGCGCTCGCGGTACTCGTGGGAGGCGTTCCAGGCGTCCAGTTCGGCGTCGCCGCTCGGGCAGCGGGGGCAGGCTGGGATCCGGTGCCGGGCGCAGAAGTCGTGCCAGGTGCGTAGGAGTTCGGACTCGTAGGTCTCGGGGGCGCCGTGGTGGCGGAAGCGGAATCGGGGCATGGGGCTATCCTCGGCGGTCGGGTGGGGCGGCGGGTGCTCAGTCGCGGTCAGCGGTCCTGGCTTCCCGTGGCCCGGATTCGGCGGGCGGTTTGCAGAAGGAGGGCAAGCACGGTACTTCCCGTACCCGGTAGCGGCTCCAGACGACGTGGTGGTCGCACAGGATGCGTTTCGTCTCGCCGTGGATGCAGCGTTCGGCGATGTGCAGGTGGGGCGGCAACGGGGGCTCCTGCTGGTGGGGCCGGGCCCGGCGGTCGAAGAAGCCGGGCCCGGCGGGCGGGCGGTCGTCAGTACCGGAGGCGGGTGCCGTCGAACACGGCGTCGGCCGGGAGGGAGGCGCCGGGCAGCAGGCCGGTGATGACCCGGTGGGGAGCGCCGGGGACGGCGGCGAGCCGGACCGCCGGTGCAGCGGCTTGGCCGACATGCGGGTGTCGTCGGTGGTCATGCCGATGAGGCGCTGCTGCGGGAGGTGGATCAGGAGGGCGTCGCCGATGGTGTAGCCGTGGTGGCGGTAGAAGTCGTCCAGGGCGGGCTCGTGGTCGACCGTCACCAGGCCGTACCCGGCTCGCGTGAACCGCTGCTCGGCGGCGCCGATCAGGGCGGCGGCCACTCCCCGGCGGCGGTGGTCGGGTGGACGGCCACGCCGTGGATGATGCCCAGGCTGCGGACCATGTGGCCCAGCAGGGGAAGGCTGTCGATGCCGGGGTGGGTGTACAGCCATTTCGGCGGGCCGCCGAGCGCCGCGCCGATGAGGGTGCCGGTCTCGTTGTCCTCAGCGACCAGGGCCAGGCTCCGGTCGTGGGAGAGGGGCGGCATGGGCAGTGAGGCCAGGACGTCCCGGGCCATGCCGAAGGGGTCGGGGTCGAAGGGGTCGGCGAGGGCGATCACCGGCATGAAGGTGTCGGTGTCACCGGGGCGGGCGTCGCGCACCGTGAATGCGGCGCTGCCGGTGGAGGGTCGGGGGCCGGGAAGCGGTGCCATGGCAGAGGTCTCCTGGGGAAGTGGGAAGTGAGAAGGACGGTCGTCGCGGTCAGCGGGAGGCGCGGCGGTCCAGGGCGCGCAGAACGTCGGTGAGCGTGCCGTCGGAGACGGTGTGCATCGGATCGCGGGTGGTGCGGCGCTGGGGGTCGTAGGCGTAGACCCGGGCCTTCGCGCCGAAGAAGCGCATCAAGGTGTGCGCCGTCTCCAGGAGTTGCACCTCGTCGGGCAGGCTGCCGAAGTCCGGTTCGGTGTGCAGAACGGCGAACCGGCGGCGGTCCGCGTACGGGAACTCGCCCCGGTGCCTGCGGCGCGGGACGAAGCCCCACTGCTCGTGGAAGTTGTCCCAGTGGTCCTGAACGGCTGCGGAGGGGTGGCCCTCGTAGGGCTCGCGGGTGATCGTCGCGCCCGGCTCGTCGAGCAGCCAGGTGATGCGGTGCGGCTTGTCCCACATGGCGCCGCTGTCGATGAAGAGGCTGTCGTTGGGGGCCGTGGCCGTCCAGACCTCCGGCTCGGTCCACTCCCCGCCGTCCGCACCGGGGAGTTCCTTGGGGCCCACCCCGGCGACGACCGCCGTACTCGTTCCGTCGCCGTTGTCGCGCAGCCAGGCGTATTCGCCGGCGGTGGCGGTGAACCCGGGCCCGGGGCTCCACTGCGGGGCATCGGGGAACGCCGCTTCGGGGAAGGAGAGCACGACCGTGACGCGGCCGCGGCGGTCGAATCGGCGGGGGTTCCAGGTCTGGTTGATGGCGGCCTCTATGTGGCGGCGCAGGCTTCGCTTCATGTGCGGGTACTCCTCGGCTGGAACGGGGCGCGGCAAGGGACGAGCGGACGCGCGCCGGTGAAGGCAGGCCAGGCCGAGAAAGGTCATCGGCGGCTGATCAGTTGCCGCCTCGTTCGGCGACGCCCACACAGTAACCTGAATTCATAGACTTAAGCAATCACGCCAGAACTCTTGACCTTCATTGATCTAATTCATAGAGTTAGGCAATCAAGCCGGGCGCCTTCGCCCCGCACTCGCGGCACGCCGCCGGACCTCCGCGCAGGCACCGCCGACCCGGTACACACCCTCTGAGGACTCCTTCTTCATGCTCTCCGCGCACCCTTGGGATCACGCCCAGGCCGTTACCTCGCTCGCAGCGCCGGGCGGCGCAGGCAACCGGCACCGCTGGCAGGTCGCCGACACCGGCCGCACCTTCGCCGTCCACGGCTCCAACGCGTTCCCCGACCACCCCATGTACGACATCTACGAGACGACCGGCGGCGCCCCGCCTGTCCCGGCCGCCCGCCTCGCGCAGTTCCACTCGCTCATGCGGGCCCGGCTGCTGATCGCCAAGCTGACGCGCCCCGCCTTCACCTCGAACTGGACAGTGTGGGAGACGGCCCTCGTCATCGGCGAGGGCATCGACCTGGCCACCGCCCCCGTACACGAGCGCGGACCCTGGACGTTCACCTTCGACTACGCCCTGGACACCGAACGCCAGGGCTACCGGTACGAGGCGCAAGGCCCCCTCCTCGAAGCGGCGTTCCAGGCCGCCGCCGACTTCTTCCACGACAACGAGGTGACCGACCTCGAAGCCAACGAGGACGGCATCCTCGGCATCGTCCTGGCCTCCTACACCCGCCGGTGCTCCCGGCCCGACCGGACGGCCGGAGCGCGGCTGTGACGGCCTACTGGCGGCGGATGGACCGCACCGCCATGACCGGCTCCCTGGTGAACTGGCCGACCCGCCTCGACAGCTACGGAGGCTGCGGCACCAGCGTCTACGCCGTGTGGCCCGAGGCGGCCGACGAACCGATGCTGGTCTGCTCCCGCGGCCTGCTGCTGCACGCCCTGCTGCAGGAAGAGCCCGTCGGCGACCCCGGCCCGTGGGCCGCCGCCTTCCCCGACCTCGACGACAACGACCCCGAGGCCGCCGAGCGCTCGACCGGCCTCCTGGCCGCCCTCCTGCTGGGCACCACGGGCGCCAGCTGGGCACTGCGCGAACCGGACACCGACCCGGCTACGCCGATCACCGAGGCCTTCGCGGACTTCTGGACCGCCGGCGAGCAGGACCTCACCGCCGCAGGCCGCGCCGTCGTGGACGCCCTCACCCAGTCCTACGGCCGTCCCCCGGTGTTCCTGACCGTCCAGGACACCTGACCCTCCCCCAACTCCCCACCGGAGAAGCGAACATGACCCAGCACCCCACCCCCGAGATCGCGGCACTCGCCACCGACCTGATCGGCATCAGCGCCTCGTTCACCCCCCTCGAAGTGGAGGGCCTGGTGCGCACCGCAGCCGAAGCCGTCCACGGCGACCCGGACGATCTCAGCACCCTCCAGCGCGAGCTGGCCGCCCGCGCCCACGCCCTGATGGCCGAAGAGGCCGAGGGGACCTCCGACACCACCGAGGAGTCACCGGCCGCCGCCTACACCCGGATGTCTGCCCTCCAGGAACGGCTGCGCGCCGAGGCGGAGGCCGCCGCCGAGGAGTTCACCGCACTCCTGCGCGTCCTGCTTCCCCACGCCGCGTACGTGGTGCTGCAGGTCCGCGGCGACGACACCTTCAGGATGGACCGCGCGGTCACCGCCGACGGGACGACCGTCCACGACTTCGACGACCCGCTCCCCGCCCTGCCCGAGGACCTGGCCCGCGCCTGGGGCAAGGACCCGCGCTTCGAGCTGGACCTCGACCACATCGTCGGCGAGCTCCAGGCCGCCGGAGCCACCTTCGGCAATCTGCCCGAGACGGCCCGCGACCTGGACGTCGATGACCGGTACGAGCACCTGCCTGCCATCGACCTGGGAACCGTCGCATGACGAGATCGCCCCTCCCGCCTCCGCCGTCGGCGCACCACCCACCAGCCCTGCTCCGTCAGCCACAGCATCGTGACCCCGAGCCGGGCCGCGCGCTGCTCCACGCCTCCTTCTTCCACCGCTTCCCCTCCATGGGTGGCGCTTCGTGTTCCTGTTCCACCACCTTGCGAGAGGACCAACTGCTATGAACCGTCCGGTCAACACCGGGGATCATGCCCGCCGACTGCTCAGCCAGGACGCTCGCGTCGCCATCGGGGCCGCCCTGGTCGCGCTGGAACACAACTTCCACGAGTCCGTCGCCTGGGGCAGCCTGCCGGTCACCTGGATGCAGATCCGCCTGCCGCATCCGGAGATGATCGGTCCACAGCCCGCCGCTCAAGCGGTCGCGGTCGAGGACATGGACGTCCCGGCCTGGGCCCACGACGGAGGACCGAAGTTCACGGGCGCGATGGAGGAGTACGGGCAGGCACTGCTCGACGACTCCGCAGGTCTGGGCCCCGACTCCCGGACCGACCCGATGGGCCCGGTCGTGGGACTGCTCGCCCTCGCCGAACGATGGGCGCTCGACCAGGGCGAAGTCATCGAAGGCGTGGACATCGTGGACACTCCCGGCGCCCGGCATCAACGCAGCCTGACCGCGGTGCTGGCCGACGGCACAGTCCTGGCCGTCACCCGCACGGCGGGCGAGCCGATGACGCACCGCTCGCAGAACCACATCTCCCGGTGCGCCCGGGGCCGCACCCTGTCCCCGGCGCTGTGGCTGATGGGGCAAGGCACGGGCGTCTTCCCGCTGGAGATGCCCCCGCCGGTGGAGCGCGTGTAGAGGGACTGTGCGGCCCGGGGCGCTCCAGCGCGCCGGGCCGCACAGCGAAGTCCGGTGATCGTCTAGTGCCGGGCTTGTCCGAGCGGCGACAATGACGGCATGCGTTTCGACCTGACCGATCTGCTGCACGCGACCGCCGAGGTGCTGGACGCAGCCGGCCCGCTGGAGCCCCTGCGGCTCGCGCTCGCCGGCCGGGATGTGCAGGTCACCTTCGCGGAGTTCACCACGATGGCGGACCAGCGCAGCAGCATCGACCGGCTGGCCGCGGCGACCGGGGCCGACCCGGTGCTGTCCGAGCTCGGCGCGAACGCCTACACCTACACCCTGACCGCGGACCTGCCCGGCGGGATGGTGCTGGTCGCGGGGACGCACCCGACCTTGAACCGGTCCCGGCCCGAACGCTCGACCTCCACCGCCGCCACCGCGGCGCTCCTGCGGACCCTTCTGCCGTGGGCGCAGACCCTCTCCAGCCTGCCGGTCTCGGTCAGCGGGCTGGAGGTCACCGACACCGCGCACCGGTTAGCGGTGCAGCTGCTCGTCGACGGCGCCGACGACCCCAAGGCGGCGATGGTCGCGGCCTCGACGGGGGTCACCGCGCTGCGGACCGTCCCCGCCGTCCCCTTCGGGATCGACGGCCGCGGACGCCTGCCGTCCGGGCACCCGGTGCTCATCAGCGTCATGTAGAGGAGCGCCGGCCACCCGCCACACGGAAGTGTGTACCTGAGTGGACACTCGGCGCAGCCGTGTGTACCTTCGTGCTCACTTACCGTGAACAGGCGAGGTGGCTGTGCCCGTACCCTTCGACCAGGTCCTGCCCGCCGGGGACATCCCCGATCTCGAGGACGCCCCGCTGTGGCGCGATACGCGGGGCCGGCCCCTGCACAGGCAGTGGGGCGGCGCGACCTACGAGGTCCGCAACCACCTCGACGGCTGCATCGTGGTGTGCCGCACCGCCGAGCCGACGGCGACCAACTTCCCGCTGTCGCAGGAGGCCGAGTACGCCTTTCACCGCGCCCTGACCGGCACCGTGTTCGCCGACGCGGCGATCAGCAAGGGCTGGGACGCGGACAACCGGGCGGCGGCCGGCGCGGAGCCCGGCGGGGACCGGTGGGCGGCGGCCTGGGTCAGCAACGGCGTGCCGGGCTTCGCCGAGCACGACACCTGGGACGGAGCCCACCGCGCCGTGGCCGAGCGGCTGGACGAGATGGCCGACGGCCTCGTCCTGACCGGGGACACGCTCACCGCGCAGATCGCCAGCGCCCACCTGAGGCGCTGCGCGAACCAGGTCCGGGACGTGGTGCTGACCGCCGAGTTGGGCGACGCGGTCCGCCGGGGCAGGGGATGGATGCAGGAGGAGCGGCTCGTCAAGCAGATCGCCGCCGGCCTGGACATCAACCGGCGCTTCCTCTACCGGGTGTTCGACGGCACGGAATGGCTCCGGCGGTGACCGGGCCGGCCCGCTCCCCTGCGCGGCCGGCCACCACGTCGGGTAGCCGCAGGCGGCGGCAGGAGGCCGACCGCGCCGCGCTGGACCGGTTCCTGTACGGCATGCCGTACGCCGATCTGCTCGCGCACGGTCCCAGGCTGCCGCTGAACACCGCCTGGCGGCGCCTGCTGCACCGCACCGGCGCGGTGGACGCCGTCCGGGCTGCGTGCGGCGGGTGGGCCCCGGCCGTCGACGCCCCGGAGTCGGAGCAGACGATCACCGCGCTGGTGCCCCGCACGGGCCCCCGCGCCGACACCGTCGTCGACGTGGTCGCCGCGGCTGGCACCGCCATCGCCGGCGCGCGGCGCCGCGACGAGACCTTCGCCCGCTACGACGAGCGGTGGGTCGGCGGCCGCGGCGCCCTGCGCGATCTCGTGCCCGCCGACATCGGCGCGGTGCGCAGCAGGCTCGCCCCTCCCGGCGCACTCCTGGCCCACCACGGCCTGGCGACCCCTCCCCACTTCCAGGACGAACGCCTGCTGCGCGTCTCGGCCGGCCTGGCCGCGTACAGCTCGGTGCCGCACTTCGTTCCCGGCCCGCTCGCCGAGGACGCCGCGACCACCGCGATGATGGACGCGCGGACGCGCGCGGAACTGACGCTGCCTGCCCCCTCGGTGCTGCTGTTCCACGACGGTGTGCCGTTCGCCGCGGTGGCCAGCGACAGCAACCTGGTCGAGGCCGCCGACGAAGGGCGCCTGCCGCTGGGCGATGCGCCAGTGGTCATGGGCGGCGTGCTCACCGCCCGCGAAGACGGGCGCCTGGACGAGGGGCTGGGCTGGCTCCTGACCGCGGCCACCGACCGGCGCACCGGCGTCCCCCTCTACTCCCTGGTGCCGGTGCCCTACGGCAGTCATCCGGCCGGGCGCGCTCTGTACGGCTACGCGGCGCTGCTCGCGTTCGAGAACTGGCGGCCGCCGCCGGAGCTGCCCCGGCGGGACGGGGCCGGACGCCGGGACAGGGAGATCAAGAAGCTCGCGCGGACCCGGCAGGCCCGCGACGGCGGCTTCCACGGCGTCCACCTGCTCGACTACCTGCCTCCGCCGGATGAGCCGGCCGCGCGGATGCGCTCCGCCGCAGGGTCGGGCGAGCTCGCGGCCGGCACCTGGCGCCGTGCCCACGTCCGCCCACGCGTGCGCTACGGGATCCGCGACGGCACCGGGCGCAAGGTCGGGCCGGTCTACAAGAAGAACGCGGTGCTCGGGGTGACCTACGAGTACCGGCACCGGTGGGTGGCGCGGAGCCGGATCAGGCCGGACCTGCCGCTGATGGACCGGGAGACGGTGTACGGGCTGGGCGGGAGGGCGTAGGGCCCGGTCGAGCGCGAAGGCGAGCCGACTCGACCGCAGCCGATCCGGATGATCGACGACCTTGGTCTCGCCGGCAGGGGAGCGCCGGATCGTGCCAATGATTTCAGTCGGCGCGACGGGCCTTTGACCTCGGGCAGGATTGCTTAAGACTATGAGTTCATGTATGGTTTTGTTTACCGGGCCGGTCGTAGTCCGGCCGCCCCGCACCAGGGAGTTGCAGTGATCACCAAAATCACGATCGAGGGCTTCAAGTCCTTCCACCACTTCGAGTTCGAATTCCCGCCGGGCCCGCTCGCTGTGCTGACCGGGCCCGGCGGTACCGGCAAGACCAACTTGCTGGACGCTCTCACTCTGGTCTCCCGGACGCTGACGGACGGTTTCGAGGCAGCAGCCGCGTCCAGCCCCCGGCTGTCTCCCGCCACCCTCCTCCTCCAAAGTGAGCAGCAGGGGCGGCCCTGGACCGCGCAGACGATGCGGATCAAGGTGGAGGTCCTTCTCAGCGGACTGGCCGGACCGGTTTCGGTGGAACTCGCCGCGTATCGGGGCTCCGACGGTCGCACGGCCGTCTTCGACGCCGCCGGAAGCGGCGTGCGGATGCTCTCGCCGATCGGGGGGCAGCGTTTGCTTCCGTTGGACGGCAGCGGCCAGGTGATGGACGCGCTCCGGGAGCAGGCCAAGGACTGGCAGGCGGTGTCCTGGTCTGCGAGCGACATCGCTCGGGTGCTGCGGCGGCTCGCCCCGGAGGCGGCGACCTGGCTTGCCGCCGACCTCGCGGCGCTGGTGCCGGGCTCTCTCGATGTCCGGGCCACCGACGACGCCCACGGGTGGATCGAGGTCCGGATGGCGCATCGAGGTTGGGTGCCGGTGGGCATGATGCCGGTCAGTACGCTGCGGACCCTGGAGATCCTGGCGGCCTGGCACGTGCGGCCCGGCGTGCTGGTCGTGGACGGGCTCGGAGAGGGCATCCATCCGAAGGACGCCGCTGAGCTCGCCCGGCGGATCTCCCGGCGGCTCGGGGCAACCGCCCCCGTCCCCTCCCAGCTGATCGCCAGCACGAACGCCCTGGACCTGGTCAACACGCTCACCGGCGGCGACCTCTCCTCCGTGGCCGTGATCGAGATCGCCCACCGGGTGGACCCCGCGCAGCAGACCATCACCCCGGTGAGCTTCCACCGGCCCGTGCGGGAACCCCGGCCCGAGGATGAACCGGGTCACTACCTCCGGCCCTCCCGGCTCGCCCGGATGCTCACGTCCGAGTAGACCCGCCGGGCCCTCACCCGGCCCGGCGCCCCGGAGTACCCCTCTCTCCGCCGGCGCAGAGCCGGCCGCCACCGCCCCCGCGTACCGAAAGGTCAGCCATGCCCCCGCCCGTCCTGCTGCCCGGCCTCGGCCCGACGCGCCGCAGCCCGTTCGGCGACCTCACCCCTCACCAGTTCCTGGAGGAGATCCTGGAGGAGATCCGGGAGTTGTACCGGGCCGACCAGGTGCCCTGGGTGATCGGCTACAGCGGGGGCAAGGACAGCACCTTGGTCGCCGCCCTCGTCTGGTGGGCCCTGGCCTCGCTGCCCCCGGAGGAGCGGACCAAGACCGTCCACGTGATCTCCACCGACACCCTGGTGGAGAACCCCCTGGTGGCCGCGTGGGTGGGCCGGTCCCTGGACGCGATGCGCGGGGCCGCCGCCCAGCAGCTGCCGATCGAGGTGCACCGGCTCACCCCGGCCGTCGAGGACAGCTTCTGGATGTGCCTGATCGGCCGTGGCTACGCGGCGCCGCGGCCGAAGTTCCGGTGGTGCACCGAGCGGCTCAAGATCAAGCCGTCGACCCGGTTCATCCGCTCCGTCGTCGCCGCCCACGGCGAAGCGATCCTCGTGCTGGGCATCCGCAAGGCGGAGAGCGCGGCACGGGCCAAGTCCATGGCCCGCCACGAGAAGGGCCGCGTGCGCGATCGGCTCTCGCCCAACGGCGACCTGCCGAACTCGCTGGTCTACAGCCCGATCGAGGCTCTGACCAACGACGAGGTGTGGATCTTGTTGATGCAGTACGACAACCCGTGGGGGCACAGTCACAAGGACCTGCTGGGCCTGTACCAGGGGGCGAGCCCGGACTCCGAGTGCCCGCTGGTGGTCGACACCACCACCCCGTCGTGCGGCGACAGCCGGTTCGGGTGCTGGACGTGCACGATGGTCAGCCAGGACAAGTCCTTGAAGGCGATGATCGCCAACGACGACGACAACGTCTGGATGCGCCCGTTGCTGGAGCTGCGCAACGCGCTCGACATCGACGACGACCGGCATCTTCGCGACTACCGCAGGACGAACGGGACGCTCATGCTCTTCCACGGCCGGCTGGTGCATGGCCCCTACACCCAGAGCGCCCGGGAGGACTGGCTGCGCCGGCTGCTGCGCGCCCAGCACGAGATCCGCACCCGCGGCCCCGAGTACGTGCGCGACCTGGCCCTGATCAGCATGGAGGAGCTGCACGCGATCCGTCACGAGTGGGTGGTCGTCAAGCACGAGGTCGAGGACACGCTGCCCGCCATCTACCAGGAGGAGACAGGCGAGCCCTTCCCCGGCCCGGCCGTCCTGGACGGCGGCGTCGGCTTCGACGCCGACGCGATGGCCGTACTGCGGGAGGTCTGCGACGGCGACGAGAGCCAGTACCAGGGGGTTCGCGCACTGCTCGGGCTGGAGCGCCGCTTCCGCACCGCCGGGCGCCGCGCCGGGTACTTCGAGGCCCTGGAGAAGACCGTGGCGCGGTACATGTTCGACGACGAGGACGACGCCCTCCAGTACGCGCTCACCCGCGATCAGATCCGCTCCGGCCTCTACGATCAGAGCGGCCCCGAGCCCCCGGACGCGGGCGAGGACGACAACCCGTACGCATCGAAGGAGAGTTCGTGACCCAGCAGCCGGCCGCATCGCACCCCGACCGCCAGGGCCTGCCCGCGCTGTACATGGCCGAGCTGGCCGTGCACCAGGAACGCTGGCAGCTGATCGTCGTCGCCCCGGGCACCGAGGTCGTCGTCGACGCACTCGACCTCGGCCCGGCCGACACCCTCGCCGTCGCCGACCCGGACAGCCCCGGGCGCCACCTGATCGCCGCGAGTCCGGAGCCCCAGCCCGTCCCGCCCCTCAAGGAGGCGACCAACCGCCTGCCCGCAGTGGGCTACACCGTCGACCCCGCCGCCTGGGCCGATCCGGCCAAGCTCACCGGCTGGACCCAGGTCACCTACACCTGTTGGACCGCCCCGTGCCACCCGGCCGCGCCCACGGCGCAGCGACTGTAGCGACCGGGCAGCGGAAGACCTTCAACGAGCAGGAGAGCGACGGCATGACGACCGCCGAGCCCGACCCGGCCTGCCCGGACTGCGCCGAGCGACTGGAGTACGACCCCGACGCTGCCGTCTTCGCCTGCGGCAACGGGCAGTGCGCGTTCCTCGGGATGGACAAGCCGGTGTGGAGAGCGCTGGAGGAGGCCGGGATGCTGCTCGCTCCGGTCACCGGGCTGCCCCGGCCGATCCGCCAGGGCCTCCCGGTTCCCTGGGTGACCCCGTGGAGCACGGCGCGGGTGTGGTGGCGCGCCATGGACTCCCGGCTCCTGGCCCGCGCCCACAACGAGTGGCGCTGCCAGGTGTGCGGAGACCTCCTCCCCGAGCAGGCGTGGGTGCTGGCCACGCCCGCCGGCGTGGTGCTGCAGGCCGCGCTGCACCAGGAGTGCAGGGATCTGGCGCGAGCGGCCTGTCCGCACCTGTCCGGGCCGGCCACCCGCAGCAGCGCCCACCTCGTCACCCGCGCCCAGCTGACCTCCGACGGCCGGCCGCTGCTCCACGCCCCGCCCTCCGACCCGTACTTCCCCCAGCAATGGACACTGGCCGCTCCCCCGGCCTGGCCCGCCTACGACGCCCCTTCCGGCCCGGCCGCCCCGACGGCCGCCGCGGCACCGGCCTGAGCCCGCCCCGGGCAATCCGACCACGCAGGAGAGCACGATGAACGAACGGTCGCCCGATGCGGCCGACCGGCCCCGGCCCGGCCCCGCCCCGGCCGCTGGCGGCCTCCTGGCCCCTGCCGAGACCGCCCTGATCCGCTACCTCCGGCAGCGCGCCGCAGAAGTCGACCCGACCTCCGAGCCGGTACTGGACGGGTGGAGGTACCCCTCCCCCTTCCAGCTGCTCCTCGATGCCGGCCGGCTCTTCACCCCGGCCCCGCTTCCGCCCGGAGCCGGCCCGCTCATGGTGACCTTCTGCTACACCAACGCCGCTCAGACGATCGCGGACCAGGAGGACCCGGCTCTGGTGTACGTCGAGGGGTACGGCAGCTGCACCGTCGACAGCGCCGTCCACCACGCCCCCCACGCCTGGGCCACCGACGGCACCCGCGCCATCGACCCGACCTGGCCAGCCGGTTCGGGCTGCGCCTACCTCGGCATCCCCTTCGCGGACCCCGAGATGTGGCCGCACCCCCTGTACGGCGACGGGATCCTCAATCAGTACGCCACCCTCCTCCCGATCCTGCGTGAGGGGCTACCCGCCGCCGCGGTCGCCGACATAGGCCGGCCGCTCCCGCACCGGGCCCGTCGCCGTCCCGAATCCGCGGGGCCGCTGAGCCGCACGCCCTCCAGCTGATCCCCCGAACCCGCCCTCCGCCATTCGCCAGGAGCCGAATCCCCGGCGCCGACAACGTCGTTGGACATGATGCGGAGGACGGGCTGCCCGGAAGCAGCACCCCCAACGACCTGGCCACTCCATGTACGAAGGAATCGAACCGTTGTCTCAGCCTCTGACCGCCGAGCCCTCCGTCCTCTCCGGACCGGCCCCTGCCGTCATGATCGACCGCCCCGGCTCCGTCGACCGCGACGACGCCATCGGCGTCGAGCGCGTCGGTGACGGATGGCGCCTGACCGTCTACGTCGCCGACGTAGCCTCCGGCGTCGCGCCGGGCAGCGCCGTCGACCGGGAAGCGTTCGCGCGGCGCGAGTCGGCGTACGGGGGCTGGCGGGGCACCCAGAAGATGCTGCCCCGGCCGGTGGAGGCCCGGCTGACCCTGGCCGAGGGACGGCCGTGCGCCGCGATCGCGATCCGCTTGCACGTCCTTCCGGACGGGCAGGTCGGGCAGGTGGACGTCGAACGGGCGACGGTGAGCGGCCTGGTGGCGCTGAGTCACTCCCAGGCTGCCGAGGCGGTCCGCGACCGCGCGCATCCCCTTCACGAGGTCCTGCGCGAGGCAGCGGCGTTGAGCGAGGTCCTGCTCGCTCGCCGGCGCCGGCAGGGGGCGCTCGCCCTGTACGACCTCCTCAGCGGGTGGGCGACCAGCGAGGACGGCGTCGTGGTCCGGCTCGCCTCCTACGAGCGGACCGTCGGCTACAAGATCGTCCAGGAGTGCATGATCGCCACGAACACCGCGCTGGCCTCTTGGGCGGCAGGGCACGACCTCCCGTTGCTGTTCCGCAACCACGCCGCCGGCCGCGTCGCCGCCCCGCGCCAGACCCTGCTGGACGATCTCGACGTCGCCTTCACCGACGGGTCCGCCGCCCGGCTGGAGGCACTGCGCGAGCGCACCCTGATGACCCTCAAGGCCGCGGAGTACGCGCCGTTCATGGGCGGCCACTGGGGCCTGAACCTGCCGGGCTACCTCCACGCCACCTCGCCCCTGCGGCGCTACGCCGACCTGGTCGTGCAGCGGGTCATCTCCAGCTACCTGGACGGCGCCGACTCCCCGTACGGGCAGGACGCCCTGGCCGCGATCGGCAAGGCGCTGAACACCGGCGCCCGGCAGGACCGCGAGGCCGAGCACGACTCCCGCAAGTCGGCCGCGCACTCCGCGGCCCGCCGCGGTGCCGCGGCGGCGGAGGCCGACTACACCGGCCTCGACGCCCCGGCGTTCCACACCCTCCTCAAGCGCGGCTGCAAGGAGGGCATCGCCGGCGCGCCCCTGGTCGCCGAGACCTCCCGGCGGGCCGCCGCAGGGCAACTCACCTTGCTGGAACTCCAGATGGTGCTGCTCGTCGCGGGCGGGCCCGGATGGGAGTCGGGGCGCAGCGCCTGCCTCAACGCCATCGCGGCCGCACCCGAGACGGCCGTGTCCATCCTGTCCGTCCACGCGCAGGTCAACGCCCTGCCTCCGGTCGAGTTCACGGACAAGACCGTCGGCCAGAGCCCCAATACCGTCTTCTACGCGCAGGCGTCGTGGTCGGCGGCCGAGAGCCCGGTCGAGGGAGCCCGGCGGTCCGCGTCTACGAAGAAGGGCGCCCGGCACCAGGCCGCGCTCAGCCTGCTCGCCGCGCTCACCGAACTGCCCGACCCCTCCCTCGACCTCGCACAGCCCGTCCCCGAAGCCGCGCAACCCCCGGCCGCCGAACCCGCCGCAGAAACGGCGGAGGGGCGTTCGCCCATCTCGGTCCTCAACGAGTACCAGCAGATCAAGGTCATCAGCGGCCTGAGCTACACGATGACCTCCAAGGGCCCCAGCCACCTCCCGACGTTCACGTGCACCGCCCAGGCCACCCACGACGGCACAACCGTCGTCGGCTCCGCGTCGGCCCCGACCAAGGCGGCGGCCAAGACGGCAGCGGCGGCCGGTCTGGTGGATCGGGTCGACGCGGCGCGGGCCGCGCACGTCGGCTGATGTCCGCGCCCACTCCGCGGGCCGAGCCCGTACGTGGGACGGGGCGGGAGACGCCGGCGGCGGCCGCGGTGGATCCGTGGCCGCTCGTGGTCCGGGTGACCGGCGGTCGGCTCGACCACCGGGCCCGTCCTCGTCTGACCCGGGCGGGGCGGCCCACCGGGTGGCTTGACCTGGCCTGCGGCGGCAGCTGCCTGGCCCGCGTGATGGACAACGCCCTGCGGAAGGCCGAGTGCGCCCGGTGCGCCGAGCGGGCCGGGCGAGACCGCGACCCCGAGCGGTGGCGGACCGCCGCTGCCGAACGCCGGGCGCAGATGGCGGCCGGCCGCGGCCAACACCCGTTGCCGTTCCCGGTGTGACGGCGAGACAGCTGGCTGGCATTCGGCGCGGTTGCCGCCGGCCCGTTCCGGTCCGCCGTCCGTGCCCCAGCCCGTACGATGGCCGCAGCCGGCCGGTGGACTTCGGACCGGCATGAATTCCAAGGGGGCATGGTGACCGCGCAGCCGTCAGCCGTCGGCAGGGACTACCTCTCGCCAGACGGCCGCCGAGGTGTCCTGGCGGGCCTGGAGTCCGCCACCGTCGCAGAGCTGCGCGCGGGCACGCCGGTCCACCTCGACCTCGCCCGGCTCGATGTCTGCCCTCGGCCGCTGTCCCTCCTCGACGGGGACTGGATGGCGGCCCACCCCGACATGGGCCTGATGGCGATCGGCCCCGTGCTCGAACTAACCGGGCCGGAGTTCGACCAGCTCGCCGCGGGCCACGTCGTGGAGCGGGAGATCGACGCGACGGCACTGTGGGAGGCGTTCCCCGTACGGATCGCCCAGGCCGAGACCACCGGCGAGCTTCAGGAGCGCTTCGCCGCACTCGACGAGGGACGCGTCGACCCGCAGGTCGGCCGGTAGCCGTTTTCCATTCGACCGAAGGACTGAGCCGTGCCGGACCGACCCGAGATTGTCTGCATCTGCGGCTCTGCCCGGTTCGTGGACGAGATGCGTGTGGCGAACCGTGATCTGACCTTCGCGGGTGTCATCGTTGTCGCGCCTGGCGAAGCGGACGGACCGGTCACCGACGAGCAGAAGACCGTGCTGGACGCTCTCCACTTGCGCAAGATCGACCTGGCTGACCGGGTGCTGGTCGTCAACCCTGGTGGGTATATCGGTGAGTCCACGAGCAGGGAGATCGCGTACGCCCGCGCCGCCGGCAAGCCGGTCTCGTACACCGATCCCGTCTGACCCCGTGGCGTTTCGCACCGGGCCGCCGTGGCGTGGTCTGCGCGGACGACGCATCTAGACCGGGGACGGGTTCAGCAGCCGTACGATTCCAGGATCTGCCGGGCCTTCTCGTCGGCCGGGGTCAACGCGTGCAGCCCGCCGCGGACAGCGTGGTCCAGCACCAGCGGCGGGTAGGTCTTGTCCAGCGGGGCGACCGTCATCCGGCCCGCGGTCTGGTCGTCGTAGGTGACCTGCGAGGACCTCGGGAACCCTCGGTCGCTGGCGTACGGGGTGCTGTGCAGGCACTGGCCCGGACCGCCCAGCTCCCGGTGGTAGCGCGCCATCGGGTCGGGGAACACGTACGCGGCGGCGTCCGGAGCCTGCGCTCCCACCCAGCACAGAACCACCGTGGCGAGGATGATGTGCCACCAGTGCGCGCCGAAGCGGCGGAAGAACGCCCTGGCCCCGAGGAACACCCCAAGCGACGCGGTGACCGTCACGGCGACCACCACGGCGAGGGCCACGTTGCGGTGGTCGTGCAAGAGCCGGGACTCGAGCGCGAAGTACATGGCCGTGATCATGGTGACCCAGACCGTGCCCACCGCGATCCCGCCCGCCGGCGCGGTGTAGTCCGGCTCGCCGTGTGCGTCGGCCGAGACCGGAATGCGCGAGCTGAAGGTCACTTCTCCCCCTGTGCCCGGCCGGGCCGGTTCCTCTGTTTCTGCTGGCCGTAGCACCTTACGGCACCGCACCGTCAGGCCCGGCCGGGATATCGGTGCGCCCGCTGGTGCCGGGGCGGGGTAGGTGGAGTGCGGCCCGGACATGGGTGCGGCCCGGGCGCCGGCTTGAGCCGGTGCGCGGGCCGCCGCGGGCGGGTGGTGGTCAGGTCTCGCGGGCGCTGAGGATCAGTGCGCGTTCGCGGACGAGGTCGCCGTGGACGGCGGCGTCGGTATCCACCGGCAGGGCCTCCAGCGCCTGCCCGATGGAGGCCAGGGCTTCGTCGAAACGACGCAGCCGGCGCAGCGCCGCTGCCTGGCGGAAGAGCGCGACGGCATCGGGGCGCTGGTTGAACGGCGGCCGGTTGAGGAGTTCGAGGATCCGGTGGGGCTGGCCGGGGAGGTCATGGCCGAGCCACAAGCCGTGCAGCAGCGCGTGGAAGACCTTGGGGTGGTTCCCGGACTCCTCCAGCAGCGGGTCGATGAGGTCGAGCGCGGCCGGATCGGAGCGGCCGAGGAGGGCGAAGGCGTGTAGGGACCGGCTGAAGGGGTCCAGGTCCACGGTCCGGCCGCGGTGGTCGAACAGGTCGGTCAGCGCCTGGCAGCGGAAGTCGTACCGCAGGCCGAGGCCGTACAGGTGCAGCCGGGTCCGCACGGTGAGCGGCGGCGCGGCGCCCAGGACCTGCTCGGCCGTCAGGTGCGTGAGCGCGCTGCTGCCGGACTGCCGGCCCTTCCAGGCGATGTCGGAGAGCAGTTCGGCGGACTCCTGCCAGGAGGGGCGGATCACCTCCGCCCAGTGCTCCGCGCGGGCTGTCCACGGCCGATCGAGGTGGTCCGCGATGTCGTAGCCGGCGATCTCCAGTACCGCGCCGCGGGTGAGCGAGGTGAAGGCGGCCCGCTCGAGGACGGGGTGGATGTTGGGCGAGCGCAGCAGCCGGCGGGCGGCCTCCCTGCGGGCCCAGGCCGAGGAGGCGGGGAGGCGGGAGTAGGAGATCACGGCTGCTACGGCGTCGTCGAGCCAGTCCTCGGAGCTGGGGAGGTCGAGCACGGTGTCGGTCACGGGAAGGCCCTTCGTCCGGTGGGTGAGGAGCGGTACGCCCACTAGAGGTGTGAGAAGGGCCTGCGGTGTGACCAGCTGTCCGCGGCCTGCTGGCGGACAGGACCCTGGCGGTGTCGGCGCCGATCGCTATGCTCGGCACAGCGCACCTCGCTGTGCGCGCCGGCTCGGGCCCACCCCCGGGATTGCGGTGAATCGTGCTGCCGCGCGGATGCGAGCGATGACCGGTGCCTCTTCCGAACCGCACCCTGGCCTGCTCGTGGTGGGACGAACCGCAGTGCCGGGACGCGACGAAGGAGAAGCGGTGGCCCCGTCCTCGCCCAACACCAGCAACCACCAGCGCATCGCCCGGTTGCTGAACAGCTCGACCGGCTGCGGCTACCAGAAGGCCCTCCAGCGCGTGCAGGCCGCGGCCGACGCGGGCCGGCTGCCCGCCAGGCTCGACCAGGCCGGCCGTGAGGAAGCCGTGCGGATGCTCACCGAGCCACACCCCCAGCCCTTCCCGGCCCCGGCCGTAGCGGGAGGTGCCCCGTCACTGGACATGCAGCCGTCGGTGGCGCTGCTCGGGCTGGTCCGCGGGGGCTTGGAGAAGACGGTCACGGTGGCCGACGTCGGTGTGTGGGCCCGGGGCCGGCAGGTGCTGCCGGTCGACCTGGGCGACCTGTCGCCCACCGAGCTGGCGCTCAGGAACTACGAGGCGACGGAACGGCGCCGGAACCTGCAACGCAAGGAACAGGTCGTCGCCGCCATGCGGGCGCAGCGGGACCGGAGCCTGGCCCCGTACCTTCTTCTTCCCGCCGTCCCGGAGGCTGTGCGCGAGGGGATGGAGCGGCTGGTTGCGCGGACCCGCCCGAAGCCGCGGAGCGGCGAGCCGCAGTAAGCCGCCACCGGTGGCGGCTCACTGCGGACTTCCGCAGGGGCCTGTGCCGGTCCGGGGACGGGCCGGCGCGGTGGCCGGAGCCGGTCGAGGCGGGGCTATGCGGTGGTGGCGGCCCGCTTGACTCCTCCGCGGCGGCCGAGGCCGTAGACGACCCGGTAGACGTCGGGCATGTCGAGCTGTCCGCTGCTGCGGCGGCTCATCACTCCGGCGTCGACCAGCTCCTCCAACAGCTGTGGGAGGCTGGCGGCGCTGCGCGGGCCGGTCCGGGCGCGGCCGGTGCCGTTCCCGGCCTCCCGGGCGGATTCCTGGAGCCGGTCGGCCAGGCCGCTGCGCTGCCACAGGGCGAACACGTCCTCCTCCCAGATCGGGACCTGCTGCCCGGCGAGCGGCTCCAGAGCGAGGCGGACCCACGGCAGCGCCCGGTGGAGTTCGGTGGCCCGCGCCCCGCAGCGCACGCTGTGCCGCAGATCGTCGTGGTGCAGCGGCCGGTCGTGTCCGGGGTGGTGGAGACCGGTTTCCTCAAGGGCGGTGGCCAGCGCGGTGAGGAACGGGCGCGGAGTGATCACTCCCAGCGCGTCCTGGAGGCGGTTGGGCAGGCAGTTGTAGGTGTAGCCGGTGCGGGCGTTGGTGCCCATGAACCGGCCGGCGAGGGTGGTGAAGAACTCCTCCTGCGTCTTCGGGTCGCAGCTCAGCCCGGAGGGGGCGAGGAACCGGCCGTCCTGGCTCTGCTCCCAGGTGGGCCAGGCCGCGCGGAAGGCGGCGGCCTGCGCGCTGTCGTGGTTGCCCAGGAGGTGGATGAACAGGCCGTACAGCTCGGTCCTGCCGGTCCGGCCGAGGTAGTCGTACCGGCCCCAGGAGAGGTCGGCGGCCCGGCCGGTCAGGAAGCCGCGGTCCGGGCGCGGGACGCCGGTCAGGGCTCCGTCGAGCATGTCCGGGCGGATGAACACCTTCGCGCGCAGCCGGGTGGTGCGGCGCGAGAGGGTGACGGCGAGGTTGAGCATGCCGGAGGCCAGGTGCTCGGCCAGTACCCGGTCGGGGTGGAGCTGGTCCAGGGCGTCGAACAGGACGAGCCGCACGGTGTCGTCGCCGCGCGCGGCGGTTTCGAGTTCGGCCAGCGACCGCTCGACGGCCCCGGGGTTGCGGGTCAGCCAGTCGACGCGCTCGGTCCAGGTGGTGAGGGCGGCAAGGTCCGGAACGCCGAGCGCGGTCAGCGCGACGGCACTCCACAGGACGGTCGGCGGCACACCCCGTCCCGTCAGGGCACGCAGCTCCCCTGCGGTCGGCTGGCCGGCGTCGGGCCGCGCCCCAAAGGCGGTGACCGCCTCCGTCCGCTCCAGCTTGGGCATCCGGTACTCCCGCGCGGCGACGGCGCGCAGCTGCGGGTCCGTCAGGGCCCTGGCCCAGAACGTCTTGCCCTCGCCCGGCCGTCCGCGTACGACGGTGCTCTCCAGGTACAGAGCCGGGCGGTGGACGCCGGGGGTGTACATCAGCGGGGCCGGGAGGGTGAGGGCGTCGGTGGCGAGCGCGGCCGAGAGCGCGTCGTGCAGCAGTGTCCGGAGTTCTACGACCGGGCGCGTGAGGGACATCGGGGCCTTCCAGGGTGGGGTTTCGTGGCGTTGGTCTTCGTTCCGCTCCGGTCACCACCAGTGCCGGAACAGGTAGTTGCCGCGCGGCAGTTCGCCGCGTCGGATGAGATCGGCGAGGATCAGTTTCAGCGACGGGGAGAAGGCGCGATCGGCGAAGAATCGGCTCTCGAACACGGCGTTCTCAAGGTCTTGCGTTTCAGGCGGGTTCGCCTCGACGGTGGCTGGGGTGGTCTCGTCGGCGATCCGGATGCTCAGCCAGTAGTTCAGCTCCGTCATGCCGGTCTTGACGACACTCTCGCGGGTACGGGAGTCCCAGCCCAGATAGATCTCGGTGTCGTCGAACGCTTCGAGTGCTTCCAGGTAGTCATCGTCGGAGGTGAGTTCGTACAGCTTCACGCTGTCATTGCGGATGTGCTCCTCGTCCCGTCGGCATCCGCTCAGCGAGCTGTACGGCTTGCCGTAGACGCGCTCGGCAATGGCTTCGATCGGGATGTGGCCGTTCTCGGCGGTCGCATAGTCAGCGTGCGGCTCCAGCACGTAGATGCTGTACGGCGTGTACTCGGGTGCATCAGGCATGACGGATCTTCCTCATGGGTGGTGAGTGCGTGATTGCCGGGAGGAGGGCGTGCAACTCGGGGTCCGCGACTCCCCAAACATAAGGCAACTCATAGACTTAAGCAACATAGCGGTACTCCAGCCCTCGCCCCTGCCGTCGACCACCACCCTGCACGCCAGAGAATGGCACCGACGGCCAACGTCGACCCCCGCGCAGCGCCGCCGGCCAAGCGGGAGGTCGATCGTGCAACGCGCCGCCGGCCGGGCGCGGCAGGGGTGCGGAGGGAGGGGGTTCGACATCAAGTTGCTTAACTCTATGAGTCTATGTATTGTTTGAGGTGTCGCCGGGCGAACGAGTGCCCCATCCGGGCCCGGGCCGTGCGACTCCCTCCTCTTCTCCGCGCCTTCTGGCCCGCCCACTTCTGGAGGCATCCGTGCCCGAGACCGCCCGCCGCTCCGCACCCGCTGGCCGGACCTCATCCGCCCGCTGGTGGCGCTGGAGCGTCCTGTGCGCCCTGCCCAGCGCCGCCGTCGCCCTCGCCAGCTCCTGGCTCTACGAGCCGCACACCGCCGCCGACGCCCTGATGGCCGCCACCCTCTCCAGCGTCGCGGTCTACGTCTTCGCCACCACCATGCCGCTGCGCCGCCGCAGCACCACCTACCAGGCACGCCGGGCCACCCTGGCCATCGTCGAAGCCGACCCCGACCCCGACAGCGGGAGCCCCAGCGACACCTACGAGCTGCGGGTCTACGGCGTCAGCGTGCTGGTACGGCTCCGCCAGGACTGGAAGGGCGAGCACCTGGTCCCGTACGTGCACATCGACCACGAGGCCGACCGGCCCCGGCTCCTGCTCGTCGAAGTCGACAACAAGGGCGAGACCGAACACCGCTGAACCCGACCGCCACCGCGCCCGCGGCCGCGCCGTCCCGCAGCGCCCCGGCCACCTCTCATCGAAGGAGCAGACGTGCAGCCCGAGTTCACGCCCGGAGACCGCATCAAGGTCATCCTGTGCACCGACGAGCACGACCCCATCCCCGCCGGGGCGACCGGCACCGTCACCCACTGGCATCCCCACCCGCTCATCCGGCAGCTCGGCGTCGCCTGGGACGCCCCGCACGACCACCGCCGCCTGATGCTGGTCCTCACCGACGGCGGCGACAGCGTCACCCGCATCTGACCCGCCCGCTGCCGGGCGGCCCGAGGCCGCCCGGCAGCACCCCCGCCCCTTCGCTCACCCCGAATCCCTTTTGAGAGACGCTCCATGCCCGCGAACACCCCCTCCCCCGCAACCGCCGCCGAGGTCCGGGCCGCGATCGACTTCGACTCCGAGTACGTCGTCCACTTCCGTGACGGGAACACCTGGGACCGGCCCGAGTCCGCCGAACACCACCAGCTCCACGGCATCGACGTCTGGCACACCGTGCGGCGCGGTCGCCGCTACGACGCCGCCGTGCACCTCTTCGAGGAGGGCGTCCTCACCCTCACCAGCCCCAGCGCGGCCATGCGGTTCATCCCGACCGCGACCTACGAGGAGCACTTCTGCTCGGCCGAGGACTGCGAAGAATCCACCGCGGACGGCGAAGGGTGGGCAGGGCTGTGCGGCAACTGCGCCGACCGCGCCGAAGCCGAAGGCGAAGCAGAGAACGAAGAGGCCGACGCCGGCACCCCACCAGGGCCGCCCGCGCTCCCGCCTTACACAGCCACTGATCTTCACCACGCCGCCGCCACGGTCCACCACATGCTCCTGCTCGCCCTCGACTCCCAGTCCGGCGTCGGCGAGAGCCTCTGCGACCAGCCGATCCCCCACACCGCGGACACCGACGAGCCGCGCACCTGGCAGTCCCTCGGCGACGAGGCGGCCAGCACCGCCTACAACGCTGTGCGGCAGCTCCTCGACAAGGCACCCGACCTCGGCGGATGGGCCATCGGGCTGGCCACCAACGACCTGGTGCCCGAGCCCGAGCCCCTCACCCGGTGGGAAGACGACGAAGCCGCCATCCGCGTCCACGTCGCCTTCGCGGACCACGTCGACGCCGAGCGGCGCGCCGCGGTCTACGACGCGCTGCGCCTGGCGCTGCGCTCCGGCATCTGACCCCGCCGGTCCGCGTCCGCACCTCCACCTCGGGGGGGCCTCCGCCCCAGCACCAGCGCGGCGCTCCGGCCGGCTGCGGCCCACGAGGAACAGCCGCGGCCCGGAAAGCCGATCTCCACGACCCGATCCGACCGACCGTCCAGGGAGAATCCCGTGTCCCCGCTGCCGCCCGGCGACCTCGACCCCTACGAGCACCTCCACCACGCCCAGCTGCACCCCGTCGCCGACTCCCCCTGGCTCGGCAGATCCGTACGCGGCCACTACGGCAGGCGCTCCACCGTCCAGCGGGTCTACGCCACCCCGTTCGGAGTGGACGTAGCCCTCTGCCTCTACCCGATCCACCAGGCGGCCATCTACGACACCCTTCGCCTGGAGGTCACCGACATGCTCTCCACTCCGGACACCCCCGCCGCCCAGCGCACCGCCTACCTCCGCAACTACCGCGAACTCCTCAAGCTCCACGGCCGCGATCCACAAGACCGAACCCCGAGCACCCACCGCGCCCTCCAGCGCCGCCAGGCCTTCTACGAGCAGTTCCGCAACGCGCAGGTCTACGTCGAGGCAGCCCTCCTCGAAAAGGTCCGGGCCGGCGACCGGGTCGTCGACAACCTCGGCGTGCAGATGACCGTGACCGACCCGGACGCCAAGCGTGACAAGTACCGCGGCTGGCGGACCGAGATGACGGTCAGGCTCGCCCCCGAGCACACCCGCGCCGCCAGCCACTGGCGTCCGGCCGACACCGAGATCCCCTGGCACATCCGCCACGAAGGCTGGGGCGCGCTCCCCACCCTCGGCCTCCTCTGAACCCGGCCCCACCACCCGGAGCCCGACCCCCCGTGAACGAACCCGAGCACCGTGTCCCACTCCCCGGCGACCCGCTCCCTCGAGACCAGTTACCCGCACCCGACCACGTTGCGGAACGCAGCCGGCAGCCCCGCACTCCCACCCGCCGCCGCAGCTCCACCACAGCGCCGACGACGAGCACGGGGCAAGGACGGCAACTACGCCCCGCCTCCCCCGCCCCGCCCCGCCACCAACCCGCACCCACCTTGGAGACCGCCGTGACCACCCCCCATCCCCTCCCCGCCCAGTGGGCGATCAACATCCACCCCGTCGCCAACCTGGCGATCCTCACCCTCCTCGACGGCGACGGAGCCCACCGCGACACCGGCTTCCACCCCCACACCGCGCCCCAAACCACGGAGCACTCCGTCCACGCGCTGGACGAGATCACCGACCCCGAACTGCGCGCCAGCGCACAGAAGCTGATCGACACCTTCTACCAGCGCACCGCCCAGGCCCAGGCCAACGCCGACGCCTTCGGCGCAACCATCCCCGACCAGCAGCACCTCGTCGGCCGGCTGCGCTCCGACCTTCCGGGCAGCACGATCGACTTCGGCATCGACGACGAGGCGCTGAGCATCGTGCTCAAGCTCACCGCCGCAGGTCCCACCGCCGCGGCGCTGCTCGCCCTGGTCGCCTTCTGGCCCCGCACCACCTCCCCCACCAGCCCGGCGGACGGCGTCACCCAGAACCTCGCCGACGACGGCACTCTGACCGTCACCTTCGACCAGCGCCACGCCGAGGGGTTCCTCACCTGGTACCGCGACCTGCCCTGACCCTCGCGCAGGCCCCCGCCGACCGCCCACCCCGCACGAACACCACCAGCACCCGAAGGAAGCACCACCATGGAGAACTGGGAGAAGCGCACCGTCCTCATGCCGACCACACCCCTCGGCCTCTGCGCGGACAAGATGGCCGACGCCATGGCCACCGCCCTGGCCGCCATCGAACAACGAGAAGGAGAGCGCCGGGGCTGGGGCAAGCCCGCCCGACTGTTCACCGTCCACCTGGCCGACCTCGACACCCGCTCGATCGAGCTACGCGTGGTCCCGGCCCGACTCTGGGGAGCCCAGGTCCGCAACACCGCCGACGCGATCACCCACACCGCCCGGCGCCTGCCCGCCGTGCCGATCAAGGTGAAGCACCGCTCGTACGCCGACGCCCCAGTGGCCGGCATCGCCGCGATGTTCGAAGGCTGGGACCGGCCCGCCGACCGGGAGCCAACCGAGTACGAGAAGCGCTCGAACGCGCAGGGCCAGCGCGTCAACCACCTCACCCCCGACCGGATCGAAAGCCGCCTCGTCTACGCCGTGGACATCAACCAGGAGGAGTTCTACGTCCGACGCCGCCGCGGCCACCAGCCCCAGGTGCTCTCCACCGCCCAGCACGACCAGACCACGGTAGGCGCCGGGCTCGTTCCCCTCGGCCTCGGCCGGATCGCCCACGCGCTCCGCGAGGGGCGCCCCGTCTTCTGACCACCCCCTCCCGGCTGCTCCGGCTCCGACCGGAGCAGCCACGCCCATCAGCGCAGATAGGCAGATCAAACCCCAAAAGATATTGCTTAACACTATGAATGTGGGTAGGGTGTACTTATGCCGGCCGCGACCACCCGGCCCTCCCCCGGCGTAGATCAGCCCGGCGCGCCCCATCGCCCGGCCAGCATCCGCCGGACCCCATCCGCCCTCTCGCCGGGCCGACAGAAAAGAGAGCGATCATGCAGTCCTGGGAGAAGCGCACCGTCCTCATGCCGAGCAAGCCCCTGGGCCTCTTCCAGGACGATCTCGCCGACGCCATGGCCACGGCGCTGCACGCCATCGAGGCGAGGGAGGGGGAACGGCGCGGGTGGGATCGGCCTGCCCGCCTGTTCACCGTGCACCTGGAAAGCATCGACTCGCGATCGATCGAGCTGCGCATGGTCCCCACCCGGTCATGGAACGGCCGGGACATCAACCCCGCCGACGCACTCGTCAACATCGCCAGAAACCTTCCCCACCCCCCGACCGGCCTCCGGCGACGCGACTACGCCGACTCCCCCGTGGCAGGCGCCGCCCTGATGTTCGAAGGCTGGGCACGCCCCAACAACCGCGCGCTCACCGAGTACGAGCAGCGGGCCGCAGAACTGGGACTGAGGGTCAACCACCTCGCACCAGACCGCGTCGAAACACGGTGCGTCTACGGCGTGGACATCAACCAGCAGCAGTTCCACGTCTTCCGTGCCCGAGGCGAGGAGCCGCAGGTGTACTCCAGCTCAGAACCCGACTCGGATGCCTCGGCTGCGGGGTCCGGACGCATCCCACACGCCCTGAACCGGATCGTCCACGCACTCCGGGAAGGTCACCGCGTCTTCTGAACCCCCACGATCACGAGTGACATGCGCTTGCCATCGCCCCACAGCCTTTCGGCCGAACAGAAACTGCCTCCTCGAAACCGAGCCACCGGTGCTACTCGTCGCTGACTCGGATGTGCGCTCCATGCTCGTTGAGCTCGTACGTGCGCCGCGTGTTCTTCTCGATCTTCCGGGCAACCTCGGCGTCCAGGTCTACGCCTGTCATCTGTGCGAGGGCGGTGAGGTAGAGGAACACGTCGGCCAGTTCCTCTCCGAGGTCAGGAAGGCCCTTGCGCCAGGCCGTGAAGGCTTCGCCTACCTCGGCGCTCAGAAGGCCGAACTCCAGAGGCACGTCCGTCTGATTGAACCCCTTCAGGGTCTTGTTCTCCCAGGCGAGCTTCTGGGCGTCTGCGATTTTCACGACTTCTCCGGCGGCGGGACGGCAGGTGCTATCGCAGCCTACTGGGAACAGCGGAGTGCCAGCAGGCCGCTTTGGCCGGCCATCACCCGGCTGGTGGGAATTCGATGGTCGCCGCGTCCACCGTGAGCACCTTCGTGTAGTCCCCGAGGGTTGAGAAGGCCCGCTGGTAGCCGGTGACGAGGGCGGTGATCTCCTCCAGGCCCGCGGCCTCGCCGTCACGCTGGATGAGGCGTCGGCGGATCACGTGGGGGTCTGCGGTCAGATGAACGAAGAGGCCGGAGCGGGCTATGACGGTCTCGGCCAGGTCGATGGCTTGGCTCCAGGTGATGCGTGAGCGGCCGCGATAGAGCGGGCCGTACACCAGTTCGCTGATGAAGCACCGGTCGAAGATGATGCGGCCGGTGCCGTCCAGGATCGTGCGGTAGCGGCTGGTGAGGTCGAGGTGGTCGGGTGTCTGGGGAGAGTGCACGACGGTGAAGTCATATTCCTTCGACAGGCGTTCGGCCAGCGTGCTCTTGCCGACTCCGTCTGGTCCTTCGAGCACCAGGGTGTCGCAGGTGCTGGCAATCTCGGCGAGGTTCATTGTGTGGCCAGCCACGCCCGTACCGCTTCGATGTCGGTGAGGAGGGTGGTGCAGGCGTACTGGATCATGAGGTTGCGCCAGTTGGGCTCACGGCCCTCGGCGTGGGTGTACGTCGGACGCGCCTGGAACGCCGCGACCTGCAGGTCGGCCGCGGCGGCCGCGCCGATCAGCAGGGCGGTTCCCGGGGGAGTCTCCGGACCGGACACGTCGACGAGGAGCCGATCCGCCGTCCACACGGCTGACAGGTCAGCCAGGGCCCCAGCGACCGGGTCGCCAGCGGTGAAGCGTCGGGGCAGGAGCACCGTGCGGCCGGCATCGACGCAGGCTTCGGCCAGGTGGTCGCGGCCCCATGCCGCGTAGGGAGATCCCTCGACGTACACCGATTCGGTCCCGGGGCCTCGTGCTGGCTGGCAATGGCCGGTTGGCACGGTCAGCAGTTCCTCGACGGCCGCGTCGAGCGCAGCGTCGACCTGGGAGAGATTCCGGGATTGGAACTCCGCGTGCCGGGAGCGGACCTGGCCGCCGGGTGACGGGCCGAGGCGGGGAACACGGACGATCCGGGCGGCCAGTGCCTGGATCAGCGGGTCGGGGAACTCGAGCATGGGGCCCTGCTCGGTCAGCGAGTACGTCTGGAAGTCGGTGGTGACCACGACCACGGGGACGCCGCTGGCGGCGGCGTAGCCGATCTCCATGCACACACCGTCGTCGAGGCTCGGCCCATGGAGGAGGGCAACCATCGCGTCCAGTCGGCCGAGCCGCGCCCGGTCCAGCTCGAACAGTCGGCGGCCCTTGACCTCGGCGACGAGTTCCTCCTCGTCCGTGTCGCAGAAGGGGAGGAAGACGCGCTCGGCGCCGGTCTTGCGGGCCAGCCGCTCGGCGAGATCGGCCGCGAGCGCACGGTCGTGCGCGGAAAACAGCCGGTGGGCTATGTAGAACACCGGGAGGTGCCTCCAAAGGTCAGGAGCGGCGTTGCGCCGGGATCGGAAGGGACGGTGCCGTCACGTGCTGCGCTGCGGCTGCCGTGGCCTGCGCGAGAGCGCGGGTAGCAGGGGCGTTCTGGGAGCGAAGAGCCAGGAAGGTTCCTGCCAGGGTGTCGCCGGCTCCCGACACCTCGAGGGGCGGGCGCTGCGGAGGAACCGCGGCGCCGGTCTGCCGTCCATAGGCCCAGACCGTCGCCGCTCGGGGGCCGTCGGTGACGACGATCTCTTGCAGCTCGGTGGTGTTGACGACGGACTGCAGGAGCCGGTGCTCGGCAGCGTTGACGAACACGGTGGTCGTGTACGCGAGCCACGGGGCGGCCGCCTGGATCATGGCTTCGGCACTGGGGAGGAAGAAGTCCACGCTGAAGTCCGCACCGGTTCGCTCGAGTCGGTCCAGGACGGCTGCCGTGTCGAGAGGGCGACGGCAGCAGACGTGGTACTGGCTGTCCGGGTGGTGGTCCACGTGTGCGAGGGCGTGTGCCGTCAGCTGGTCGGCGACTCCGTAGTCCGGGCGGACAGCGACCAGTTCGCCGTGTTGGTCGTACTCCAGCTCGAAGCGGGCGGACGGGCCCTTGGCCGTACTGTGGGCCGACCAGTCGATCGCGGTGAGCTCCGCTGCCTGCGGAAGGTGGACCAGGTCGTCGCCGAGCACGCAGACTGGCGCGGCGGCGCGGCCGGCCTTGGCGGCGGCCAGCGCCACCAGGAGCGCGGCACCTCCGAGCCGCGCTCCTCCTCGGTGGTCCGGATAGAAGGTCACGTCCCGGCTGACGTTGCCGATCACGTCGAGACGCTTCACCGTCGCCGCCCGGCGGCCCGCAGCTCGCGGGCGCGGTGCGTGCAGTCGACGATCTTGGTGCACACCGGCCGGTTGCGGCACAGTCGTGGCGATGGCCCGTTGAGGTACAGGCGCTTGAAGTAGATCAGGACGAGGTGCACCCACCAGGTGGGTTCAACGTCGTCCGGAACGTTCACGCGGTACTCGTGTTCAGCGATCAGGGCACGGAAGTCGGCGGCGCGGGCGTGCACGGCGGCCTCCAGGACGTGGCGCATCCGTTCATGGGCCACCGCTCCCAACGGGAGGGCGATGCCCAGCGCCGGGGCCAGCTTGGTGACCATGCCGGAGTCCACCGGGATGATCCCGCAGTGGTAGCCGCGAGCGGTGAGCAGCGCGCACTGGGCCACCTTGTACGAGGCCCCGCGCACGCGGCCGGCGAAGTCGCCGATCAGCTCGTCGCTGCTCGCCGCCGATGAGGTGGGGTCGATGCCTTCCTGCTCCCAGTTCTGGAGCAGCCCGGCGAGGGAGTGCAGGTAGTCGATCCTGGTCTGCGGAAGGCCGAGCGGGCGGACCAGTTCGGTGAGTTCGGTGTCCGTCGCGGCGATCAGCTTGTCGAAGCCGCGGGTGTCGGCGGCGCGGATCACTCGGGCGTAGGTCTCGACCATGCGGTAGGAGACCCGGGTGGACCAGCCTGCGGCGAGCATGCGCACGCGGGGGTCGGTGATCGTCGTCGGCCACCACCGGTTCTCGTCGTGGTTGGCCTCGACCTCTGCCTGGACGTCGGGCAGGCCGGCCGCGCGGGCGACGAGCCGGTGCACTCGGCGGATCTCCAGCGCCGTCGCTGCGGCGCGGTCGGCGGTCACGACGCGGCCCCCATGCGGGCGGCCAGCAGGGCCATGGCGAGGTTGGAGGAGAAGACGGGCTTGCCCAGGCTGAGTTCAAGTTCGGCGACGACCGGGAGGGTGAGCCAGCCGGTGCAGGACAGCACCACCGCCTCAGCCTCTTCGAGCGCCTTGTCCGGCAGCTGGTCCACGAGCGCCAGGATCCGCTCTGGTGGGATCCGCGGGTACCCGTCGTCCAGCCCGAGGCTCGCGTGGGCCAGGACGTCGATGCCGGCCTCGGCGAGCGCGGCGGCCTCCGCCTCGGTGACCGGTTCGGGGTACGGGGTGGCGAGCACGATCTGCTCCAGGCCCTGGGCGGCCAGCGCGTCGAGCAGCGCGTCGAACGCTGTGAAGACGCCGGTGGGCAGCGGCGGTCCGCCCGTGAAGCCCGCCGAGGTGCAGGCCAGGACGACCGCGTCCAGCGCGAGGTGGGACAGCGAGTCCAATGCCTGCGCCGACGCGTCGCGGAGCCCGTGCCAGAAGGCGTCGTCGACCGCGGTCGTTCTGGACGCCGGCACGAGGCGGGCGTGGTGGAAGACCGTGTTCTGCAGTCCCAGGCGCGGCATTTCGGTCTCGACCGCCACGTTCGCCCAGGGCAGCAGCAGCCCGACCCGGGTGATGTGGGTGGCTGCGCTGTCCAGGGCGGTGAGGGCCGCAAGCGATCCGTCAGGCAGCTGGGGCAAGGCGTTCTCCATGGATCAGCCGGGGCGCGTGGCCGGTGACCACGAGGTCAGCGGTGGTCCCGAGCGGTACGGCCGCTCCGCGTTCGACGACTTGGATGGAGTAGGAGCCGAGACGGCGCCACCAGGTCCCGCCCTGCCCGATGAAGTAGGAGTGCAGGCCGGGTAGCTGCAGGCCGGTCGGGTAGACCCGTTCCTTCATCGGCAGGTCCCAGGTGAAGTCGATGTCCGCCTTCCACGAGTCGAAGTGCTCCGCCGACGGCAGCGGCTCCCGCGCTCCGAGAGCGGCCAGCGGCGTTCCGGGGAACGGTCGGGCCAGACGGACGTTCGTGCGGTGGCACAGCAGTCCGGCGTCGAGGATCTCCGCCAGCCGCCGAAGGTTCGCCGCGTGGGTGCGGTGGGTCTCCCCGGGCAGGCCGTAGATCAGGTTCAGGCCCGGTAGCAGCATCGGCAGGCCGCCAGGGCCGCGGGCGGCGCCGGCTTCGTTCACGTGCTCGACGGCCCGCCGGAGGATCTCTGGCGTGCAGGTGAGGTTGTTGCGTTCGATGACGACCGGGTCGAAGCTCTCGATCCCCATCGGCGCGCAGTTGCCCTCGGTGCAGTAGTCCGCGACCAGCTTGGCGATGCGCTGGCCCACGGGCGCGGCGACGGCGAGGGGGTCGGCGTTGTCGATGTGGAGCACTTCGAGGTCCGGGCAGTGCTCGCGGATGCCGCTCAGCAGGGCGCGGATCGCCTCTTCGTCGCGGTTGCGGTAGGAGAAGAAGCAGGTCTGCTGGCCGAGGCGGAAGTTGCGGACACCGGCGGCGTAGAGCTGGGCCGCTTCGGCGACGACGTCGTCCACGTCGCGGAAGGCGACGAGCGGGGACTTGGCGGGCTCGTTGCAGAAGTCGCAGAACTTGCGGCGGGTGCAGCCGCGGTACAGCTCCAGCTCGGCGATGGGTCGCCACGGCATCTGCTCGATCAGGCCGGTGAACGAGGTCCGCTCGCGCCGCATCTGATCGTAGGCCGCGGGTTGGCGGCTGCCCAGCAGGAGGTCGCCGGAGGTGACCGTGTGGGTGTGGACGGCGTCGAACAGGCCGGCGTACTGGGCGGGTGCCGCGAGAGCGTAGGTGGACAGCGGTCCGAGCAGGTACCGGCGCCCGCGCGTGCAGGCGAGCGTGCGAGCGATCTCCTCCAGGGATCCGTTGACGGCGTGGAGGTGAACCGAGGGCACCGCGTCTCCGGCGATCACAAGGACGATCTCGGCGTCCCGCAGGATCTGGATGGCGTCGTCCCGGTTGACGGTTGTCGAGTAGGTGAGCGGGTCGCTCTCGGGAGGTTCGACGAGAGGGCCACCACCGGCCAGGCACCACCGGACGTCGTCGATGGTCAGGTACCGCACGTCCTCGCCGGGACGGGCCTGCTGGAGCGCCGACCAGGCGTTGCGGACGTAGGTGGACAGGTAGGGCGGAACGCCGAGTCCACTGGGCTCGACGGTGAAGCAGTCCAAGATCACCCGCATGTGTCTCCCTCCGGAGCCTCGAGCCGCGAGGGCGGTCCAGCAGACCAACACTCTGGAAGGTCGACAGCCCAAAGCCCTCCCAGTCTCGACGTAATCACGTCCTCGGAGGAGGGGGCGCGAGGGTTGTACGGTTGCACGCGGGTTGTTCCTCGATACCCGTGTGTCGAAAGCCTGGGACACAGGGTGATCGGCGCGGCATCATCTACGCATGGGTGTTGCGAAGGGGGTCGGCGAGGGCAACGCCGCGCTGGTGGCTCTGGTCCATGAAGCCGGCTGCTCGCACGCGGCCCTGGCGCGCAAGGTCAACCAACTCGGTTTGGCACAAGGGGATATGACGCGCTACGACAAGGCGTCGGTGACCCGCTGGCTGCAAGGCATGACGCCCAAGGGGCCGAGCGGGCGATCGCCCCACTACATCGTCGAGGTCCTCGCCGGCTTCTTAGGACGCCCGGTCACCCCGGCCGACGCCGGCTTCGCTCAGCAGGCCCAACGTCCGGTCGTCGCTCGCGCACTGACGTACCGTGAAGACGTGGGTGAAACACTGCACACGCTCGCCGAACTGGGCTCGACGGACATCTCCCGCCGCAGCGTGCTGGGAGCGGTTCCGTTCGTCGCGAGCGCCCTGCTGGATCCGCAGCGGCGCTGGCTCTTGTGGCTGCTTGAGGAGGAGAACGCACCCGTCCTCGCCGCTGTGGCAGGCGGCGGATCGGTCGCCCAGGTCGAAGCCATGATCGAGATGTTCGACCTGATGGACAACCGCTTCGGCGGCGGCGGGGTCCGCGCGAGCATCGTGCACTACCTGAGCACCCAGCTCACCCCCATGCTCCAGCAGCGCACCCTGCCCCCGTCGCAGCGCCGGCTCCTCTACACCTACGCCGCCAAGCTGGCGGCGATGGCCGGCTGGTGCTCCTACGACACCGCGGACTACGGACTCGCGCAGCGGTACATGATCCAGGCCCTGCGGCTGTGTGCCGAGGGCGGCGACCGCGTCCTTGGAGGACAGATCCTGGCGGGGATGTCGCACCTGGCCACGAACCTCGGTAATCCGGCCGAAGGCGTCGCCCTCGCCCGCGCGGGAGTCGCGACAGCGAAGCGCTCGGGAAGTCCTCTCGGGCTCATGCGCCTGCACGCCATGGCCGCCCGCGGATACGCCGCGCTCGACGACGCAGGGCAGGCGACCTCCTCCCTGCTCGCGGCCGGCGCCGCCCTGGAGACGAGCAGAGGGGCGGACGGGGAGTCGCCGTGGGTGCGCTTCCTCGACCACCACTACCTGGAAGCGGAGGCGGCCCTGGTGCACCGCGACCTGGGCGAGTCGGCCCAGGCCGAACAGCTCGCCTCGGCCTCTGTGGAGGCCAACGGCGACCGTCGCCGCCGCCAGGCGATCAGCCGCTCCGTACTCGCCACCTCCTACCTCCAGCAGCACCGGCTCGACGAGGCGGTCGACACCGCGAGCACCGCCCTCGAACACCTGGCCGGCGTGCACAGCGAGCGCTCCGTCCAGGCCCTTCGCACCTTCCGGGCCCGCCTGGCACCGCACAGCAACGAGACGATCGTGCGGGAGTTCGAGCGCAAGGCGCGCCCGATACTCGGCGCCCCAGCAGCGTGATCTGATGATCAGTACCCGTCTGGAGTCGGCGCGTTCTGCCCTTTGTCGACGGGGATGTTGACCCCCGTCACGCCCCGCGACTCGTCGGAGAGCAGGAACGCGACCACGTCTGCGACCTCGGCCGGTTGCACCAGCTCCCCGCCGGGGAACTCCTCGCTGAAGCGCTGGAACGCCGCGGGCTCCTCCCGGCGCATCCGGTCCCACCGCTTCCCCGGGATGAGCATGGAACCGGGAGACACGGCGTTCACCCGCACCCCTCCGCCGCCCAGCTCCCTGGCCAGGGACGCAACCATGTGAAGCTGGGCGGCCTTCGCCGCCCCGTACTGGGCCTGGGGCCCCGGCTTCCAGCCCGAGATCGACGACACCACGACGATCGAACCGCCACCAGCCGTCCGAAGGTGCGGGACGCTCGCCGCGGTCAGGCGGGCGAAGTGTCCGGCGTTCAGCTGCCAGGTTTCCAGCCAGTCCTGCGCGGTGGCATCGGTGATCCCGTGCCCCCGTGCCCCGCCCGCGCAGGCGACAGCACCGTCCAGGCCGCCGAGTTCGAGGGCGGCTTGGTCGATGAACTGCTCAAGCCGCTCCGGGACGGTGACGTCGAGCGCGTGAGCGAACAGGGCCTTGGGCGAGTCAACCGAGTTGCGAAGCGCCTCCAGCGACTCGGCCCGCCGTCCGCAGGCTGCGACGCGGGCCCCCTCCGACAGCAGTAGGCGGACGATGTGCTCGCCGAGCCCCCTGGAGCCGCCGGTCACTACGAACCGGCGCCCCGTGAATCGCCCTGCCGGCCCGGGCCGCGTGCCGCTGTCCTTCAAGTCCGCCACCTGTCCAACCTCCCAGCAACCGTGCCAACCCCTGTGGCCGAAACCAACCTCTGCGCACCCTTCTTATCGCGTTGCGATCACGGTTCGCTGGTGGCCGTACCCGATCACGGGACTGATTTCGGCCAACGAACTGGAATCGCCATGCGCCTTCGCCGCCACGCCGCAGAGCCTTGCGCCACCCGGAGCTCGGGCCAGCCGTCGGGCGCTCGGCAAGGGCGCGCGCTTGGCCCGCAGTTCTTCCCACCTAGCGAGGTGGTACGGGCCGCCATTGGCTTCCTCGGCTCAGAGGATGCTCCACCGCCGTCCAGTGTCGCCGCTGGCAACCTGACTGATGCGGCGCTGAACCTCTTGGTGGGTGACGCTGCCCGGAACGGCGCGCCTCGCATTGGTGGTGATCATCCGGAGCTCGCGCAGGGCGGCCAGGACGGGGTAGCCAGACCACTCGGTGATGTCGAGGCCGTACTTGGCGGCGAAGGCGTTGTAGTGAGCTTGGCCGTATCCGAAGCGGCGGCAGTGGATCTCGACGGTGGTCAGATCCCATTCGGGCTGGCCGAACGAGGCGGTGTCCCAGTCGCAGAGGACTGCTGCGCCGGCGCCGTCGTGGAGCGCGTTGCGGTGCTGGGGGTCGCCCTGGACGACGGACGGCTCCAGGAGGTAGGTAACGCTGCCGAGTCGATCTTCGAGTTCGTCCACCCGTCGGCTCAGGAGGCCGTGCTCGTCGGGGGTGAGTACCACGGCGGCGGTCAGGGAACGGCGGATGGCGGCGACCGTGTCCAGGACGGGCAATTGGACGGGCGGGTCGGTCAGCTGGTGGAGAGTTCGCAGCGGGCCCGCAAGCTGTTCGGCGGAGACCGGGTGCTGTGGCTGGGGGAGGTAGGTCCAGACCGTCGCGAGGTGGCCGTCGGCTTCGACGGGCTGTTGCACCGGGTGCAGGCCGACGGTCGGGAAGTCCAGTCCGGTGAGCCAGGTGACAAGGGCGGTCGTGCGGCGTACGGCGTCGGGCGATGTGCCGAGCCGGGCGATCTTGAGGACAACCCTCGCCGCGGGCAGGTGGTAGACGGCGTTGGTGTGGCCGCGCAGCAGGATGGCGCCCGCGGGGTCGAGGCCGACGGTGCGGCACGTCTGGTCAAGGACGGTAGCCAGGCGTGCGGGCGTGTACCCGCCGGCAGTGACTGCGGTGGTGGACATGGTGGTCAGGGTGTCGTACGGCACGGACCTGTGTCACGCCCGTCCGGCGGGCAGTGCGAGAGCCTGCGCGAACTGCCTGGCCGGGCGGCCCGACTGGAGCTGAATGGGGAGTATGTCGATGACCTCCTGGGCCCGGGCGCCGAGGATCGCGGTGCGGTGCGGGCCGGGTACATCGCTGTAGGTGTGCACGGCCAGCTGCAACGCGTCCACGGGGTTGTGCTCGATCACCAGGCACATGGCTTCCTCGAGCCGGAGCAGCGCCGGGTCGATGCCGCTGTGACCCTGCGGGTAGAGCGCCAGCGCCTGCTGCTGGGCGTGCCGCGCCTGCATGGTCTGGCCGAGGGCGGTGAACGCCCCGGACAGGTAGAGCCACAGGCGCCGCTCGGGGAAGGCCCAGGCGTCGTTCTCCGCTCCGCCGTGGCAGTGCTCGAAGAGTTCTTGAGCGAGACGGATCGCGGCCTTGGCTCCGTCGTGGTCACCGAGGCGGGCGAGCGCGCGCGCTTCGGCGGCGACGGCGAACACCGCTGTCGGGCTCGGGCGGCCTCGACTCAGGAGGCGTGCCTCCCGGGCGAGCTGCGCGGCTGCCGCCAGCGGGCCGTAGTAGTACGGCAGCATGGCCGCTTGGACGCGAACGCGCGCGCGGAGTTCGGGGTTGCCGGCGTCGTCGGCGGCGAGCCGGGCGGTGCCGTACCAGCGCTGGGAGTCGTGCAGGCGGCCGAGCTTCATCATCGCGTCGGCCACCAGGGTGGAGGCGACGGCCGTCAGCTCGGACAGGCGGCACTGCGTCGCGGCTGGCTGCCGTTCGGCGGACAGGGCCTGGATGTCCTGCAAGTCCCTGAGCAGGATCTGGATCATCTGCTCCGGTGGAGCGGTGACGTAGAGGCAGCGGGCGGTCTGGAGCCGTTCGTCGAGCAGGTCCAGCTCGCCGGGGCTGACCGTGGTGTCGGCGAGGGAGCGGTTGATCGCACGGCGGGTGCGCTCCGCGAGATCGTGCACGGGATCCGGCTGCTCCATGCCTGGCGGTGGCGGCGAGGCGAGCGCCACCGGCGCGGGGCTCGCCAGTCCCAGGGCGCTGGGCGTCGACTCGTAGAGCCGGCAGAGGAGTCGGACGGTGTGCTCGCGGGGGCGGACGCCGAGGTCCTCCCAGCCGCGAAGCAGCTCCTTGGTGCCGCGGAAGGGCCCCTGGTCGGTCTGCTCCGCGAGTTCCGCCAGCTTGGTGATGACCTGAGGGCGACTCCACCCTCGGGCCTGCCGGTGGGCGTTCAGTGCGCTGACTCCGCAGCACTGCTGCAGAGCGGCTACGAGGGCCGGCAGTCCTCCGTCGGACACCGCGCGATCATGCCGCAGCCGCAATGCGCAAGGTCGCCCGTGACGATTCGTCATACCGGTCATTGTGCGGGCCCATCGGCCCAGGCCGTGCATGTTGCGGCGACTTCGGTCCGAGAACGGCTCGGTTTCGCTGCTGAAACCGAGCCGCGCGTCGGCGACGGCCCAACGTTCGGCTCGGCTCTCTCCGTTCGGCCCGTTTTCACTTGGTTGTCACGTCCGACCACCCCGGCGAGTCTTGCCGAGCCCGCAGAGCCCCGGGGGTCACTCGGCCGTCGGCTCCGGCATCCATGGCAGTCGGCATCTCGAAGGAGGAACGGCGTGGGGTCCACCAGCTCAGCCAGGCCGGGCGTCGCCCTGCCGAGCCGCCTCCTCGTCGTCGTCGGGCGCAGTGGCCGCCCGCCCCAGGGCCGGGTTGTTGTGGCCGCACGATCGGGCTGCCGCGCGTCGGCCGGACGCGGACGCGGTGCTGCTTCAGTGGCTGCGGTCGGCGGCGTCGTCCCAGTAGTGGGTGAGCATCTCGCTCGGCCAGGCCGGCTCGGTGATCGGTCCGCGCGGGCCCATCGCGGCGAACCAGGGTGCCAGGTCGATCACGGGGGTGCCGTCCACGGCGTCCAGGTCCGTGACGTGCAGGTCCCGGCCGGCGACACGCAGCAGGCGCGGGTAGGACGTGGCGATCTGCGCGGGCCTGCGGTGGTTGCGGTGGACGAAGGTGCCTGTGGCCGGCCACCGGCTGTCCCCGCGGGGGCTGCGGGCGTGGAGCTGGACGTCGTCGGGCGAGGCCAGGTGGAAGAACCAGGTGACGGTGAGGTGGGAGAACTCGTCGATGCCCAGCAGGGTCTCGAGCGGGTACTCGTCGTGCAGTCGGATGATCGACTCGACGCCGCCCTGGTAGTCGTGGGGGGGGGGGTGGGGCCCCCCCCCGCCCCCGGGGGGGGGGGGGGGGGGTTGGGGGGCCCCGCCCACGACGGTGGCGATCGGCGTGAAGTGGAGCGTGTCGGGCACGGCTGGCTCCCGTCTCGGTCGGCCCGTCGGTCCGCCCAGGGGCGTGACCCGGGCCGGGTGTTCGTGGCTGTGGCGCGGTTAGCCTACGGTGCGCAGGAACTCCTGGGCGCGCCGGTCGAGCTGGGCCGCGGTGCTGCCGCCGCGGCCCCGGACTGGGGACAGGGCGCGGCGCATCTGGACCACGGTGCTGCGGGCACGGCCGGACTGGAGTCCGGCCATGGCGTCCAGGGCTTGGTGCCAGGTGGCGCACGCGGCATCCACCCGGCCTTGGCGGACTTGGACGTCGCCGAGGTATCCCAAGGTGACGGCGCGGGTGCGGGCGAAGGCCGGCGGGCGGGTGCGGACACTGTGCACGAACGCGGTCTCCGCCCCCTGGAGGTCTCCGAGGTCGCGCAGGGTGCAGGCCGTCTCATGGGCCAGGCTGGCCTCGCCGAAGAAGCCGACCCTCGCCGGATCGTCGCCGCCGCCGGGTGTGCCCGCGTTGCCGAGGTCGTCCTCGGCCTGCCGCAGCGCCGTCAGGGCGTCCTGCCGGCGGCCCGCGGCGGCCAGGGCCCGTGCGTGGACGACACCCAGCAGCGACTTCTCCCGGGAGCCGGCCAGGCCGTAGCGGCGGCGGTCCACGGATGCCTCGGCGAACTGCAGCGCCCGGCCCGGGTGGCCGAGATCCACGGCCTGGTGGGCGGCGGCGCGCAGGATGTGGCCAGCCAGCGGGGCGTCGTCCGCTTCGGCGGCCAAGGCGAGCGCCAGCTGGAAGTTGCGCTGGGCCGACCCCTGCCGGTCGGCGTCGAAGTCCATCCACCCCGCGAGGTAAACGAGTTCACCGGCCGCCGAGACCAGGTCACGGCGTACCTGCTCGCTGGGGAAACGCCCGGTGACGTAGTCGACGACATCGGTGCGCAGGTAGGTGGTGAGGGCCGCCCGGCCCGCGCGGCCACCCAGGCGCTGGTCCCGCGAGGAGAAGAAGGCGGTCGCCTCGCGCACGGCCTCGACCTCCACCGGGCTGATGACCAGGCGCGAGACCGGCGCACGCTTCTGCGCCGTGGCGAGTCGGCTGTCCCACCAGCGGGCGGGCGGGAGTGCGGCTCCGACCGCGGAGTAGATCGAGCCTCCGATCACCTGTCGCCGGCTCAACATGTCGCTGGTGCTCCCGAGGTCTGCGAGTGCGGAAACGCTGTCGACGTCCCACTCGGACGCCGGGCGTGCCTGGCGGGCCGGGGCAAGCCCGACCTCCGAGGCCGTGATCACGCGCCCCAGTCCTCTGGAGAGCGTCGCGCACAAGATATCCGCGCCGCGGTCGCTCGGTTTCACTCCCCGCAGCCACTGCGAGATGTGACTGCGGGTCACCGACAGCAGTTCGACGGCTCCGCTCTCGGCGGCCACGTGCCGGAAGTGGGTGGCCACTCGCTCCTGCGACCAGCCCAGCTCCTTGATGGCGGCCTCCAACGCCAGGTTGCGCTCAAGCGCCACGGCTCGCCGCCCCTCTCCGAAACGATCTTTAGCAGCTTTAGCGGTATCCGCAGCCGCTGCGGGCTACCCACGGGCGGTGATCGGCGGTTCGCTCACTGTCGACGATATTCCTCCGCGGCACCGGGCCGAGGCGGTTTCGTCAAGGTCAACGACCGGAGCCCGCGATCGTGCTGCCCGTCGTCGGCCGGCAACGGCTTCGGCGCGAAGGGCGGAGTGAGCGTGAGTCACAAACCAGCGACGGCCTCGGGCCCGATCTGCCCCCTGCCGGCAGTACACAGCGGGCGTCCGGCGGCGGCAGCCGCTTCGACAGCACAGGTACGCAGCACGCTGGGCCCGTTGCCCTGCGGCGGCGCTGACGCGAGGGAGCTGAAGGCATGACTACAAGCCCGGACCAGCCCTGGCTGCTCCCTGAGCCGGAGCCGGGGACTCTCCCGGACCGCACCGAGGTCGAAGAGCTGCGCTCGGTGGAGCTGGAGGCGGACGGAACCGCTGCCTCGGTCGGCCGCCGTCTGGTTCACGACGAGCTCGTCGACTGGGGCCTGGCCGACCTGGCCGACGACGCGGTCCTGGTGGCCAGCGAGCTGATCACCAACGGACTCCTGCACGGGCGCAGGCCCAGACCTGACGGCGGCAAGAGTTCCGTGACCGTGACCGTCGCCCGGTACAGCAGCATGGTCGCCGTCTCGGTCGAGGACCAGAACCTCGCCCTCCCGGTTGAGCGCGTGGCAGGAGCGGACGATACCGGTGGCCGCGGGCTCGAACTGGTCAGCGCGTTGAGCGACCACCTGACGCTCGGCCAGACCGAGGCCGGTGACGGGAAGCGGATCACGGCCTACTGGCGCAGCGACGGCACTGCCAAGTGCCTCCAGACAGCCACCGAGCCGGCGCTCGCCAGCTGACACGCACCCGTCACCAAACCCAATCACCGTTCCCTGGGGGGGAAATGACCACCATCCGCGCTGGAGGCGCACGGCGGCGCAAGCCGTCTGCGCCAGGGCGCCGGCTCCTCAACCGGCTCGGCAGGCTGATGCGGACCGGCTGCGCCGATAGCCCCTTCCAGCTGCATGCGTGCGGCCGTGCCGCCGACCACGATCACCGGCCGTCGTCCGGGCGCAACGACCCGGCCGCCACTGCGCCGGCGCAGGCGGCCGGACAGCCGCTGCCAGCGGTAGCCGCTCTGCACAGCAGCGGAGTTGATCTGCTCTCGGTGTCCGGGCATCAGCCGGCGGCGCCCGAGCAGATCCTCGACCAGCGGGAGGCGGGGGGCTTCACGCTCGATGACCTGGTGGCCGGCCAGCTCGTCCGCCACGCCGATGCCGTCCGCCGCGCGATCCGGCGGCAGACCAGCACCGGTGACTACACGTGGGCCGAAGCACGTCTGAAGGCCGCCCGACACGCGGTCGAGCTCCTCACTGCGATCGTGGCCGACCACGGGTGGCCGTCGTACCGGCTGATCGGCGAGGAGGCCAGCACCGCGGCACTGTTGATCGCCACCGAGGCCGATCTGGCGATTCAGACGCAGCTGCGGGACGCCCTGGGCAGGGCCGTTGACCACGGCAGGGTGCCGCCCGGCTACTTCGCCTTCCTCGACACCTACGCGCACGTCGCGTTCGGCACTGCGGCGTCGCCGACCCGGCGCACCCTGGACCGTGAGCAGCCCGGCCGACACCGGTACGCGGGGGCCGCCGCGTGCTGAATCCCTCACGCTCGGAGCCCGAGCTCCAGCTCAACCGACCCCGTGAGCTGGAATTCGAATCGACTCGCTTCCCCCGGCCGCACACCGTCACCTCGCCCCCGTGCTCCCCCGCAGGGCTGTCCACGCTGGTCACCGGCATCAGCGGCGGAGTCGGCGCGGTGCGCACGACCACCACGGGGGAGATCCTCGCCCACACGCTCGGACTCGACCCCGCAACCACAACGGCCCTGGCACGGGTCGCGGTGGGCGGCTGGCGGTGGGCCCGGGAAGGCGGCCACCTCGGACGGACCTGGTACTGGGCACGCCGTACCCACGACACCCAAGCCATGGTCACCGCCCTCGACGACAGCTGCCTGCTCGTCGTCACGGCCGACGGCACCACGCCCTTCGACACGATGCGATCCGCGCTGAAGGCCGTCACGGCATCCCTGGCCCGCCCGTGCACGGCCGACCTCGTGCCCTTCGCCGCCGGGCAGGTCCGGTGACCGGCGCGGCCGAGCGGCGACGGCAGCCGCTCCGGGCCGGATCCCAGGCAGAACGAAGCGGCTACGGAAGCTACGGCCCCACCCCGCACTGGGTGCCCCGCGACCAGGTCGAATCCGTCGTGGTCGGCGACCACTTCGACGTCGTCCGGATGCCGCAGGCGATCGGACGCCGGGTGATCGCCGCGCTGGGGGACGAGTGCGGGATGGTCCTGACCAGTCGCTTGGCCGACTCCATGGACTTCCTGGTCGAGCCCGGGCTCCTGAACGCGGGCTGGCGCGACCGCGGCGCTCGGCTGATGCGGGCCGACGCCCGCCTGAGCGTGCCACCCGCGGTAGTGCGATCAGGCCGCGACGTGCACTGGGCGGTCCCGCCGGGGCGGCTGGTGGCCACGCCACCCCGCGCACTGCTCGCCGCGCTCGGAGCACCCGAGCCGACCTGACCGCACTTCACCAGCCGCTCCCCCACCGATACCGAGTACCCGCCTTGGAGGTGAACGTGAGTACCAGGTCAATCATCGGCCGCAACAAGCACCGCCGTACCGCGCCCCCGACGGACGCCGAGCTCGAAAGCCGTCGCCAACAGCTCGCCGAAACCGGCCGGACGGCGGTAGAGCAGTTCGTCCGCAGCAGCCTGCCCCGCATCCTGCGCACCGTCCGACCCGGCGGCCACCCCCTCCATCCAGATACCCCGGCGGAACTGCACCAGGCGGCCTGGCAGGTGTCGAACTGCGTCGGACAGCTCCAGAACGCGGCCCGCCAGGACCTGCTGGCCAGCATCGAGCCCCTCCTCGACGTCCTGGTCAGCCAGCGCCGCATGCTCGCCCAACAGCAGCAGTCGCTCTCCGACCCCAACCAGCTCGCGTCGATGATGCGCCTCGACCACGCCAACGCGATGGCCCACCACGGCGTGCTGCGCGCCCTCGTGCTGGCCGGCGGCCCCTGGCCCGACACCCGCCGGGGGCCCACCACCTTGGTCGCGGTCGCCCAGGGCGCCCAGTGCGCAATCGCGGGCTACCGACGTGTCCAGGTGGCCGGTGACTCCGCGGTCAAGGTGCGCGGCGATGTGGTGGAGCCGCTGATGACGGCCCTGGTTGAGCTGCTCGACAACGCCGTCCGTGCGGCCGGAGGCGAGGAGCCCGTACACCTGCACGTCGGGCGCGGTGCCGACGGCGGTGCTCTGGTCACCATCACCGACACCGGGCCGGGCATGGACGACCTCGCCCTGGCCCAGGCCATCGCGCTGGTCGAAGGCCGGCTTCACCCGGCAGCGGACTCGACCCCCGCACCCGGGACTCTCCGGCCGGCACCGTTCGGCCAGACCCGCCCCCGGATCGGGCTGCGGACCGTGGCCGCGGCTGCGGCCGTGATCGGGACCAACGTCCAGCTGCAGTCCGTCCCGGGCAGCGGTACGCGCGCCACGGTCCACCTGCCCGTCCACCTGCTCGCCGCCCCTGCTGACGCTACGCCAGCACTGCCGGCATCCGCCCCGACTCCCGACACCCTGGAAGACACGGTCCGATGAACCAGCCCCCCACCGACCTCTCCGCAACCCTGGACGCCCTGGCCGGGAAGGTCGCCGGCGTACGCCACGCCCTCCAGGTCAGCTCCGACGGCCTTCTCCTCGCTGCCACCGACGGCATGCCTCGCGACATCGCCGACACCCTCTCCGCCGCGGTCACCGGCATGGGTTCCATCAGCGCCAGCGTCGCCCGGGCCCTGAACGGATCCCCCACCCAGCACATCGCCGTCGACTACCACGACTCCCAGCTGCTGATCGTGACGGCGGGCGACGGGTCGCTGCTGGCCGTCCTCGCCACCGGCGAGGCGGACCTGGGAGTCATCGGCGAGCAACTCGCCGCGCTGGCCGCCCGCCTGGCCCCCGCCGCCGCACTGCCGGCCTGACATCCAGGCCCGATCCCCCGCCGCCCGTGACCGCCGGAGAACCCGATGCCCCGCACCGCCCACCGCCCTGCCGGGCCGCACCGCCCCGCGACCAGGCTCCACACCCCGCCGCGCGAGGTGGGCGGCGCCGGATTCCGCACCCCCTGGCCGGCCACCGCCCCGGAACTCGGCGAGGACCCCTGCCAGCGGCTGGACCTGCATCTCGCGCAGTCCGCCCGGGTGGAGGACTACCTGCTCCGCGGGCAGACGCACTTCCCCGCGGACCGGACGGCAGCGCAACAGGTCCTGGACGCCCACCCGCACGCGAGGAAGCTCGCCATGGCTCGCAAGCGGTTCCGCACGCTCGCCACCACCCGCCTCGCCCAGCTCGGCGCCGACCAGTTCATCGACCTCGGGTGCGGCCTCCCCCTGCCGCACTGGACCCTCCGCCTTCCCAAGTCGGCGCCCGACGAGATCCACCGCCTGGCCCCACCCGGGGCCACGGTGGTGCACGTCGACCGGGACCCGCTGGTGATGACGCACGCACGGGCCCTACTCGCCGCCCCGGCGGGCAGCCCGGTGCGCGTGCGGCACCACCAAGGCGACTTCACCGACCCGGCCACCGTCCTCCGCCGGACCGACGTGCCGATCCGCACGGACCGGCCGGTTGCGCTGCTCTTCTTCGACGTCCTCCACGAGATCGAGGCCGCCGCCGAAGTGCTTGCCGCCTACAAGGCCGCTGTCGCCCCGGGCAGTTGGCTGGTGGTCAGCCACCGCAGCGCCGACACCCCGGTCGGCCGCGCCGCAGCCGCCGGCCACCGGACGGCGGGGCTGCCCCACGTCGCGCGCAGCCGGGAGGAGGTCGCTGGCCTGGTCGAGGGCTGGGAGCCCCTCGGTCCCGGTGTCGTCCCCCTGCCCCACTGGTCACCGTCCCTGGGCCCGGACACGCCGTCGTCCCGGCGCCGGGACGACGCCTACGCCGTGATCGCCCGGAAGCCGTAGGAGGCCACGATGTACGGCTCTCGAGTTCCCGCCCAGGCGCAGGCGTCGTTCCCGTCCCGGCCGGTGTGGCTGCCGGCCCACACCGTCCGCCTCTACTGCGGGCGGACGTTCGACGCGCTGCGGTGCAACGAACCGGAAGCGGAGACGGTGCTGGCCGCGATCGGCCCCGCCTGCGGCCCAGTGATCACCTCGGCACTCGGCTACTCGGATCTTCTCCTCCCGCCGGGTGAGCACTTCCGCGAGGCGGTGCCGCGCGCGTCCGGGGTGCGGATGATGCCGCAGGGCACCCAGATCGACGTCCCGCCGCTGATCGCCACGCCCTCGGAAGGCCTGTACTGGAGGGTCCCGCCGGGCGTCGGAACCACCCGGCTCGCCGACGTCGCCGCGGCGCTGCGCCCGCCCGCGCCGCCGGGCGCCGGGCGGCGCGCGGGTCCGCCCCTCGCCGAGCGGCCGGCGGCGCCCACGTGGCGGCCGGTCCAGTGACCGCGCTCCGCCCCGCCTCCGTCCCCCCTGACCATCCGAAGGAGCCCGTGATGCCCGCCGAAGCACCCACGACCGGCACGACGTCCGACACCAAGGAGGACAAGCTCGCCTCCTTCTTCCCGCAGCAGGGATGGGGACGACTGGCCAGCGGCGCGCTGGTCTTCGAAGACGGCGGCCAACTGGACCCCGACGGCACGGTCGTGCCCCCTGTGTACGAGCGGGTGACCTGGTGAGAGCCGTCGCCCCCGTCGCCCCGGGCCGCTTCGCCCGTGTCCCGGCAACCGCGCCCCAGCTGACCTCCGAGCAGCTCGCCGTGCTCAAGGGCGGCCCGGCCGACCACGACCGGCTTGCCGCCTGGCTCGCCGGCTCCGTGGCGACCGCCGACCCGTGGGCGGACCCGGCCCAGCCCGCGGAGATCGACGGCACGGGCCGCTTCGAGGTGGTGCGCCTGCTCACCCCGGTCGCCGTCGCCGCCGTCGCCCGGCTGCTGCTGGCCGGTGACCCCGTCGGCCCGGTGCTGGCCACCACCCCGCGGCATTGCCTGGAACTGCTGTGCGAGCCGGGTACCGCCGACGGCCTCGCCCTGTACGGCGCCATCCACTCGGCGAGCTCCGTGCGGTGTCCGCGCCCCGGCCGCACCGCCCGGGGCCGGTACTGGCTGTCCGTGCCACCGACCGACACGCTCACCCGGCCCGCCGACCTGGTCCAGGCGATGCTCGCCGACGCCCCGCCAGTGCCTGGGGGTGGTGCGGGATGACCGCCACCACCGCGTTCCACCGCGACATCGCGAACCTTCCCGGCGCGGCGCGCGCCCACGCCGTTGCGGACGCGTCCGGGCTGCCGGTGGCACTCCTCGCGTCCGCCGACACCCCTTGGGTGAGCGCCGAAGCCACGGACGTCGCCGGCCCGGCGTTCACCGTCTGCCGGTACGGGGACGGCAGCCGCACCGAGGTTCATCGCCTCCCGGGCTCCGCACTCCGTTCCGAGAGGAGCCGGGCGCGCTTCGTCCAGGCGCTGCTCGCCGCCACCGTGCCCGACGGTGAGGACGTGGGCTACCTCAGTGCCTTCCTCCAGGGACAGCTCCAGGCGTCCTCGGTGCGCGCCGACGGGACGTGGCGCTGCTACGCGAACGCCGTAGAGGTGTGGCTGGTGCTGGCGGTCGTGCCCGACCGCGCGGGCGCGGGCACCGCACCGAACGTGGTCTTCGTGCATCCCGCCGCGCTGGCCACGGGCCGGGACCGGGGGGCCGCCGCGTGAGGCAGATCCGGACCTTCGCCGTTGTAGAAGACGGCACCGGCGACCGGCCGCTGGTCTTCGACCCGCTGACCGGGGCCGCCCACCGTGGCCCGCAGCCGCTTCCTCGCGGCCGGGTGGCCATGGACGACCAGCAGGTCACCGGCTGGCCGGAGGAGCGGCGCGCACCGTTGCTCGCCGTCAGCGCCCCCAGCAGGACGTTCACCGACGCGCACGTCGCGCTGCCCGCTCTAGGCCAGGCCAGCATCGTCGCGGTGAACCTGCTGGCCACCGGCCCGGACGAGACCCTGGTCCGCTCGGCCCGGCTGCTGCATCGCGCCGGCCTGCTGGTGACCGTGACGACCAACCGGCCCGGTCTGCCGCGACTGGCCGAGGACTTGGCCGGTGTCGTCCATGCACTGCGGGTGCGGCTTCACGCGCCCACCGAGTTCGAACACGACACGCTGGCCTTGCCGCACCAGGCGAGCTACCAGCAGTCGCTGAGCGGCATCCGGGCGGCGATCGACGCCGGGCTGCCCGTCCAGCTCCTTGTCGAGGCACCGCCGCCCACCGTCGGGGACGCCGGGCGGCTGCTGCTCGTCGATGCCGCCGTCCATCGGGCAGCCCAGCTAGGGGTCTGCGGCCTCACCCTGCTGCCGGGCCCCGGCAGTCTCGCCGGCCGCTCGACTGCGCGCGGCGCCGCCCGGGCCCTGGAGGTCAGGGCCCACCTGCTACACCGGCGTAGTAGCACTGGTCTTCGAGTTCCGGTCCGAATCGGCGTCGGTCGTGCGGAGAGGCCGGCTTCCCGAGTTGGCACCCTGGCCGAGCTCGGCACGGCCACCGCCGCCGCGGAGGTGGCCTGATGGGACGCGCACCGCTGTCACCGGCCGAGGCGCCCGTGCCTTATCTGACGGTCCGTCGCGGTGAAGTGCAGGACCGGCCCACCGTCGTCTACACCATGAACGGCCCCGCGTCGGTCGGGATCGGCTACGCCGACGAAGTCGAGGAGGATCGCGACGCCCGCGATGTCCTGTGGGAGCGGGTCAGCGAGTGCCCGGACGGCGCGCCGCGGTACCGCTACGCCCACCCGGAGCGCCAGGCCGCCGCGATGGACGACCTGCGCTGCCAGGTGTTCTTCACCGAGGCCGACTGGACCGAGCAGGGCGTCCTCTTTCTCCTGAGCGACGTCCGGGGCGAGGAGGAGACGCCCGCCGGCTGGCCGGAGGGCGCGGTGACGCTCCACCCGCCGCTGTCCCTCGAAGGGGCGGCCTGGTCGGTCCTGGCCTGCGGCCACCTGGCAGATGGCTGGGTCGCCGTGCGGGTCACCGACCCCGACCCGGAGTACGGCTACTGCGGCACCCTCTACCAGCCCTCCCCCGCCGGACCCGTCCCCGTACCTCGAGCCAAGGCCTCGACCATCCCCTACAACCACCCGCTGGTGGGCTGGCTGGTCGCCTCCGCCCAGGCGGCGGTCCTGCGCGGCTGCACGGTCGTCGACCTGGCCGCCGAGCTCGCGGCCGCCGGCCACGCCGAGCTCGCCGAACGAGTCGCCGCCGCCTACCCCGAGGTACCGGTCTGATGCCGGGCACCGCCGCCGACCGCGCGCCCCGGTGGAGCTGCGGCGCGCCGCAGCTCCACCGGGCCCGTCCGCCGTAACCGCGGGCGCGACCGCAATTCACCGCCCGCCACCTGCTCTTGCGTCTGGAGATCTCGCTGTGCCGCCCGTTCCCACCGCCACCCGACCGGCAGCACCCATCGGCATCGGTGCCCCGCGCGAGCGGGCCGCCCAGCCGAGAGGCCTAGCAGCTGCCCCACCGCCTGTCCTGCCGGGCGCGGACATCGCCACCGCCGGGCCCGGCGCACCGGAGCCCGCCGCCCCGGCAGAGGTGTCCGGCGAGCCGTGCCCGTGCGGCCACACCATCGTGGTTGCCGCGGCCGACGCGGCACTGCTACTGCCCCTGGCCTGCGGACTGACCACGGCAGCCATCGCCCGCCAGCTCGGCCTGAAGGAGAGCCAGGTCCGCGACGGAATCAAGAGGTTGCGCGCCGTCCTCGGGGCCCAGCGGATCCCGCAGTTGGTCGACCTGGCCATCCGGTGGCAGCTGATCGACCCGGACGTGGTCGCCCCGATCCGCTCGGGACGGCCCAGCCGCGACCTCAAGAGCGCCGAGCGCGGCGCCCTGGCGAACGCCGCCGCTGGATCGAGCGCGGAAGCCAGCGCCGAAGATCTGGGCATCTCCATCGGCCAGGTCCACAAGGTCCTGGCCGCGGCCCGGGACATCCTGCTGGCCCGCGCCACCGCACACGCCGTCGCCCTCGGCCACCGCCTGCACCTGCTGCCCACCACCCACCCGCACCTCGCTGCGCACGAGAGCGCCGACCTCACCGCCGAAGCCGGTGCCGCGTGAGCCCTGAGAGCCACAACGAGATCGGGGGCGGACACTTCGGCGCGACCGTGCAGGCCCGCTCGATCGAGAGCCTGACGATCAACCCCGCCGCCCTGGCCCCCCGACCTCCCGTGCAGCGCCAACTTCCCCGCCGCCCGCCGCACTTCCTGGACCGCCGTGACATCACCGCGCACCTGACCGACGAGCTGGTCCGCACCCCGACCGGATCCACACTCCCGGCCGCCGGGTCCACCGTGCTGGTTACCAGCCGCAGTGTGCTGCCCGGCCTCGTCGCCGTCGGCGCCGAGCACCACGAGCTGGGGCCGCTCCCAGCGGCCGAGGCGGTGGAGCTGCTGACACTCCTGGCCGGTACTCGGCACATCCCCGACCCGCAGGCCGTCCGGGCCACGGTCGAGGCGTGCCGGAACCGTCCGCTGCTGATCGCCCTGGCTGCGGCGCGCCTGCAGACCCGCCCTACGCCGCGGCGGTGCCCCACCCCTACGACACCATGGACGTGATCACCGTGCACCTGACCGAGTCCTACCAGGCGCTGCCTGAAGACGCCGCCGCCGCTTACCGGGCCGCCGGGACCGTGCCGTTCAGCAACATCACTGAGCCGATGCTCGCCGCCGTCCTCGCCACCAACCGGGCGGCGGCCCGGCGCAGCCTCGTCGCGCTGGAGCGGGCCGGGCTCATGGCGGCTACCGGTGATGCCTTCACCCTGGTCCCGGCCGGCGACGGCCAGCGTGCCGCCGCCGACTTGGCTCAACTCACTGACAGCCCAGAGCAGCTGACCGGACAGCGGCGCCGGGCGCTGGAGTGGTGGCTGGCCGCCCTCACCCGAGCCGAGCGGCACCTGGCCCCCCACCACCGCGACCTGGCGCGCACCTACCTCCACCCGGTCACCGCCGACCCGCACTTCGACTCCCGCGAGCAGGCATGGGCCTGGCTGGCTAGGCAGGAGGAGCAGATCCGCCCGGCGCTCGCCGCCGCCGCGGCGGCCGGCTGGGACGACCTGACCTGGCAGATGGTCCACGCGCTGTGGCCGCTTTGGCACCGACTCCGTCCCTACGAGCTGTGGCTGCCAGCGTGCGAACTTGTCGTCGGTGCTGCCCGCCGCACCGGTGACCCTCTGGTGCTGCGCGAGATGCTCAACCAGCACGCGGTGGCGCTGCGCGGCCTGCACCGCCCCGGCGACGCGATCCCCCTGATCGAGGAGGCCCTGGAGCTGGCCCGCCTGGACGCTGATCCGCGCGGCGAGAGCCAGCACCGGCACGAGATCGGCGCCACCCTCATCGAGATCGACCGGACGGCTCCCGGTGACCTCCCCACGCCCGAGCAGGCCGCCGCCGCACTGCCGCACCTGACCGAAGCCCGCCAACTGCGCGAGCAGATCGGCTACCGGCGCGGCGCGGCAGTGACCGACATCCTCCTCGGCCAGGTGCACGCCGCCCTCGGCGACCACGCTCAAGCGCTGGCGGACCTGGACCAGGCCCGCGAGACCCTGCTGGCCGTGGAAGACCTCCACGACGCCGCCCGGGCGCTCGCCTGGCGCGGCCGGATACAGCTCCTGAACGGCGAGACCGCCGACGGGGCCAGGACCTTGCACCACGCGCAGTCGGAGTTCGCCGCCGAGGGCTCGCGCGCCTGGGAGGCGCTGACCCTGGAGTGGCGCGCGGACGCGGCCGCAGCAGCCGGCCACCCGGACAAGGTCGGCGAGCTGCTGCGCGCGGCGCTCGCCCTCTACAGCGGAAACCCCCGCGACGCCCGGCGTCTCCAGACGCGCCTGGCGCAGGCCGAAGCCGGCGGACCGCCCGGCCCGTGACCCGATCGGCAGCCGCCCCCCTTCCGGCTGCTCACCCCTCCGGCGGCCCCGGCCGCCGACTTCCTCAACCGGCCCCGAGCCGTTCCCACCCACCCACACCGAAACGGAACAGCCACCACCGTGCAGACCACCACCTTCGCCCCGCCCGCCGCCGCCCCGAGCACTCCGCTGGAGGAACTCGTCCCCCTGGGCGACAACCAGGCCGCGGTCCTGCTGAGCACCAGCGGCGTCGTCGAGTACGGCGCGGACCGGATCGGCGGGAGCCTGCACTTCGCCCGGCTGCTCGGCGACCACCAGCACGGGCAGTGGAGCCTCGCGCCGACCGGTGCGGGCCGAGCCGACCGCAGCGGCTGGGACGGCGACAACCTGATCCTCACCCAGGAGTGGGACACCCCCAGCGGCACGGTCCGCATCATCACCTTCATGCCGCCGCAGCCGCACGGCGGCGCACCCAGCCGCCTCCACCAGATCGTCGAAGGCGTCACCGGCACCGTCGAGATGCACTCCGCCTTCCAGCCCCGCTTCGAGGACGGCCGACTGCCCGGCCACACCGAAATCCTGGAACGCGCCGACGGCCGGCACACCCTGCGGCTGTCCGCCGGTCCCGTCACCCTCCTCCTGGATGGCCCGGTCCACGGCCTCGACTCCTTCGGCCGGTGGACGGTCCGGTTCACCGCCGCCGAGGGCACCCGGACGGCACTGACGCTGACCATCGGCGACCCCGACCCCGACAGCCGTCCGCACGCCGACACCGACCTGTACGCCACCCGCCGTGACTGGGAGGAGTGGACCGCCGAACTCGCCTACCGCGGCCCCTACGAGGAGCCGGTACGGCGCAGCGCCATCCTGCTGCGGTCCCTGACGATCCGTCTCACCGGAGCCGTCTCGGCGGCGCTCACGCGCGGCGTGCCCGAGGCGCTCGGCGGCACGAGGAACTGGGACTACGAGGCCAGTTGGTTGCGGGACTCGGCGCTGACGATCCTCGCCCTGGTCCGGCTGGGCGCATTGAAGGAGGCGGCGCGGTGGCGGAACTGGCTGCTGCGCGCCATCGCCGGGGACGTGCAGAACCTGGCGATCATGTACCGGCTGGACGGAACCCGGACCCTGACGGAGCGTGAGCTGCACTGGCTGCCCGGCTACGAGGGCTCCCGCCCGGTGCGGGCCGGCAACGCGGCCGCCGACCAGGTGCAGAACGACGTCTACGGCGAGGTCATCGAGGCGCTGGTAGCGGCCGAGCGCGCGGGCCTGCCCGCCGACCCCCGCGTGGACGTCCTCATGGTCGCGCTCGGCACGGAGATCGTGCGGATCTGGCGGCGGCCCGACGAGGGGATCTGGGAGGTCCGCGGCCCGAAGCGGCGCTTCGTCCATTCGGCCCTGCTGTGCTGGCAGGGCCTGGACCTGCTGGTCGACTGGGCCCAGGCCCGCACGGCCACCGGGACCGGGCCGACTGACCCGGCGACCGTCGCCCGGTGGGCGGCCGAGCGGGACACGATCAAGGACGACATCCTCCAGCACGCCTACAACCCCCGGGCGAGGGCCTTCACCCAGTACTACGGCGGCAGCGACCTGGACGCCGCCGTGCTGCTCATGGCCCCCAGCGGATTCCTGCCCCCGGACGACAAGCGGCTGATCACCACGATCGACGCCATCCAGCGCGAGCTCACCGACGCCGCCGGGCTCGTGCGCCGCTACCTGCCCGACCCGACCGGCCGCGTCGACGGGCTCACCGACGACGAGGGCAGTTTCCTCGCCTGCAGCTTCCACCTCGTCGAAGCTCTGGCCTACATCGGCCGCACCGCCGAGGCCCACGCCCTGTTCGACCGGCTCCTGACGCTGCGCACCCCGCACGGCGTGCTCAGCGAGATGTGGGACGCCGCGAAGCGGCGCCTGGTCGGCAACCTGCCCCAGGGGTTCCCGCTCTGGGCGCTGATCTCGGCAGCCCTGCGACTCGCCCGCACCCCCGGCGCGGGCGAGCGGACCGTGCTGCCCAGCCAGCAGACGCCGGCCACCGTCCCGGACGCCGCCGTCGCGGTCGCCGTGTGACCGCCACGGCGGCCGGGACGCGGCCCTCGGCGGCACCCGGCCACCATCAGCACCTGTCACTTCGTGAGCGGCAAGGAACCCCCATTGATCTCCCTCCAGACGACTGCCGAGCCACCCGCAGCCCCGAGCCGGGGACCGTCCGCCCGGCGCAGGCTGGTTCAGGCAGCGGTCGACCTCGTCACCGCCCTCACCTGGGCCAGCGCCCCCGGCGAGAGCCCGTTCGACCCGGTGACCCTGCTGTGCGTCCACACCGCGGCGGCGGGCACCGTCCTCCTCCCGCCGGGCGCCGTCGAGCGGATACTGATCACGCGCGCCGCGCCTTACGGCGGTGCCGCCGGTTGGACCCGGGAATGACGGGCGAGAGCATCACGGCCGCAATGCCGCGCGTGCCGCTGCTCGACCCCGCCGAGCTGGCGCTGCTGCGGTACGCGCTGTTGCCCGGTGGCCGCTTGGCCCGCCAGGCCGCCACCGGGCTGAGCGCCGGTGAGGTCGCGGACGCGGATGACCGGGCGTGCTGCCTGGTCGGCGCGGCGACCCTGGTGCAAGCCGGTGCGCTGGTCGCCGCTCACCGGTTGCTGACCGCCGACCAAATCGGGATCGGCCCGATCCCGCCCCGGCGCCCTTCGGTGCGGCGCACCGAGGCACTCCGGCTCGCCGTCGGCGGGCGCACCGCCGAACAGACCGCGGTCGCCATGGACGTCAAGGAGCACACCGTCACCGCGTACTGGCGGGCCCGGGAACTCGGCACCCGAAGCCACGGACAGGCCGGCTACGCCGCCATCGCGACCGGCCTGCTGCCCCTGAACAGCATCCGTCCCACCTTCCCGGCCCTCACCCTCGCCGCTTACCTCGCCGGAGAGGTCCAGACAGCACCGCAGGAGAGCGCGTGACTGCTCACCCGACTGTGTCCGCCGGCCCGCTGTGGCCGGTGCGGGCGGAACTCCTGCTCAGCGATCCGGACGGCCGTGTACTGCTCGTCGGCGCCGGTCCGAACGTCGGGCTGCCCGGTGGCCCGGTCCAGCCCGGCCAAGACCCGGCCACCACCGCCGCCGTCCACGGCACCGCGGTCACCGGTCTGGTCCGACTGGAGGCGGGCCGGCTCCTGGCCCTGTGCTGGTCCCCCGATCCGGCCGGGCCGATCGCATCCCCGGTGGACGCCGAGCAGGTCTGCGTCTACGACCACCCTCCGCTGACCGCCCGGCAGGTCGCCGCCCTCACCGCAGACCGCGGCCTGCACGGCGGGCCGCTCCTGGTCGCCCCGGACGAACTCGTCATCGCTGCGCCGGGAGCGGCACGGCGCATCCTCGCCGCCCTCGACGCCCGCACCCGCGCGGTCACCACCGAGCTCATCCACGGCCGGCCGCGCGCGGTCCTCCCCGGCACCGGATCGGCGCACGCGCCCGGCCCGGGGCGCGGCGAGAGCACCGACGCCGCGGTCGGCGGCCGGAACGCGACCCAGGGGGTACGGCAGTGAGCTCCACCGACCTCGCACCCCAGCGCCCCGGGGCTGCCCCCGCCCGGGCGCCGGGGGCAGCGGGGCTGACCGTGAACGCGACCAACCCCCTTCGAGTGGCGGTCCTCGGCTCCCCGGCCCTGCACATCACGGCGCTCGCCTCCGCACTCACCCGCCGCGGGCACCAGGCCACCACCTACCCCGGGCCCGGCCTGATCGTCCCGGCGCCGGGACGGCCGCTCACCGCAGTGCTCTTCAGCCTGGACGCGGCCGACGGCACGGCGGCCGCGGAGGTGCGGCAGCTGCACACTGTCCTGCCGACCGTCCCGGTGATCGTCATCGGGAGGCCCGACCCCGCCGGGGTGCTGGCGCTCCTGAGCGCCGGCGCCGCCGGGTTCGTGCCCGCCACCACCGGCCTGGAGGAGGTCGAACACGCTTGCCGGCTCGCCCGGACCGGACGCGCCGTCATCGCGGCCGGCCTCCTCCACGACGCGCTCGCCTCCCGCGACCACGCCGCCTCGCCCCACGACCAGGAGCGGCAACGGCTGCTGGACGCGCTCACCACCCGCGAACTCGAGGTCCTGGGTCTGATCTGCGACGGCCTCGACACCGGCGAGATCAGTGCCCGGCTCGGGATCACGGTCAGCACCGCCCGCACCCACATCCAGCGGCTCCTCGCCAAACTCGGCGCCCCGACCCGCCTGAGCGCGGCCGCCGTCGCCGACCGGTACAGCCTGCTGGCCGATCGTCCAGCCGCACCACCGCTGCAAGGAGCACGAACATCATGACCGGAGGAACGGTCAGCCCGGCCGAGCTTGCGAAGTACCTCCGGCTCAAGAAGAAGACGAAGAAGGAACCGGCGCCCCTGACGGACCCGGAAGCGGACCTCAGCGCCCTCCCCGACCGCGCGTTCGGTCAGCTGCTGCGGACGGTCTGCGCCGACGGCGTGGTCCCGGAGCCGTTCAAGGACGAGCTGGTGGTGCGGGTGAGCGCCGGCAGGGTCCGCGCGCCGTACCTGCGTGCCCTGCTGCTCGGCGACAAGGCGCCCGGCCTCCTGCCGCTGGCCGTCGCGGCGTGGGAGGCGATGGCAGCGACGCCGCGCAAGGCGGTCACCGTGCTGACCGCCCACAACCAGGCCGCCGACAGCTCCGCCCGGCTGATGGTCCGCCAGGTCCCGGCGCCGGGGAACGGAGTGGCCGTCCAGGCCGGTCGGCGCTCGGACGGCGGTTTCGCCCACGGTGCCGCCGCCTTCTCCTACAGCCTGGAGGCAGCGCAGGACCTGGCGTTCCTGAGCCTGCTCGGACATCTCAGCGGAGCCCACCCTGTAGCCCAGGACACACCGGACGGGGAGAGCTGGTCGCTGCACGGCGCCAGACCGGTGCCGGAACCGCAGACCGCTGGTCCGGGCGCGTTCCACAACGAGCTGCTGCGGCTGTGCGCGCTGGAGACGGTGGCGCCGGCGGTCCTGGCCGAGATCTCCGCCCGGACCCGTGCGGGAGCCCTGACCGCGCGCGACCTCCACCAGATCCTGTTCCGGGCCGCCGGGCCGCAGTGGGAGCCGGTACGCCGAACCGCGCTGGAGGCCGCAGCGGCCCCCGGCAAGGCCCAGGCGGTGCTGAAGGTCCACGCCAAGGAGGCAGGGGTCCGCAGGCCGGTCTACCACCAGGAGCCGGCCGCGGACCCCGCCGACCGCGGGAAGCGCCTTGCCGTCCGAGCCGTCTACAAGGTCGGCGAGCACGCGCACGAGGTGACCGGCGGCGCCTACCGCTCGCCGACGGTGGCCCTCTCCGTCGCCGCACTGCACCTGCTGGCCAACCTCGCCGGCCTTCCAGTGCCCGACCTCGACGGGCCAGCCGCCGCAGGCCCTCAACCTGGCCCTTCGGCCGGAGGCAAGAACAGCGTCGCCACGCTGCGCGAGATGGAACAGGCGATGCTCTTGACCGGTCTGCGGATCGAGGACGACGACGCGCTGACCGGTACCTCCCTGATGTTCAGCTGCCGCATCTCGTGCAGTGCCGGAGGCGAAGACCTCGAGTGCCGTGGGAGCGGAGCGAGCACGGGAAGCGCCCAGGAAAAGGCGGCTGACGCGATGTTGCGGCGCGTCCTCGACCTGCCGTCCCTCCAGCCCCGGCAACGCCAGCGCAGGCCGGTGAGGATGGTGGCCCCACCCGAGCGCACCGACGGCCTGGACCCGCTGCGGGTGGTGAAGGTGCTGAGCGACCAGCGGACGATCACCGACCTCAAGGAGGACATCGGCGTTCCGACCGGCCCCCAATTCCCCTGCACCATGTCCTGCCGCGTCCAGGACTCCTTCTACACGGCCACCGCTCGCGCCGTCGGCAAGCAGGCTGCCCGGCGCGAGGCGGCGCGTGCCCTAGTCCGGCGACTCAGTACCGTACCCGCACCCACCACCGCCACCGCATCTGGCACGCCACCCGCCCCCGAACCCGCGTTGGTCCCGGCGCAGCGCCGCCCGCCGGCTGCGAGCACCGCCGAAGCAGTGGCGGCCGAGCTGGCGGTGCGCGACGTCCTGCTGGACGGTGCGGCGCTGGTCGCCGAGCTGGTAGACGGCGGCGTGGCGATGGCCCTCTACCGAGTGGACTGTGCTCCGCTCCCGGGCGCCTGCCCCGCGCCGCTCCTGCCGAGCGACCTCGAGCTGGTCCTCCCGCACATGGGCGTGGGCGTGCGGGCGGTCAGCGTTCCCGTCTGGCGGGTGCCGATGCGGCTGCTGACCGGTGTCCTGGCCCAGCTGCCGGACCACGGTTTGCATCCGTCGGCGCGGCTGTGGGCGAGGGCGACGCGGCTCGCGTTGGCCGCGATCGCGGCCGGACTGCTCTATCCGACCCTGGACGCCGGCGACCGAGACGTGTGGCGCCTTGGCCCGCTCCCGGCGGCGGTGGCCGCCGAGGCCGCAGGGCTGGCCGACGCCATGCCACCCCACGGCCACTGCGTGCCAGTTGCCCGTACGCCCTACCGGCTGTGGGCGCCGCGCACGGTGCTGCGCCAGTACCTGGACGCTGTCGCTGATGCGGTGGTCCGCGGGCCAGGCGCCGCCGCTGTTCTGGGGACCGGGCCGTGGAGCGGCCCGGTGCCGCGCCCGCAGCAGCGCCAACTCCGTTCCTGGTGCGACCAGGTGGAGCGCAGCATCGGACACCGGCTGCCGGCGCTGGTCCTGACGATCAAGCAGCCGTCCGAGGGCAGCCCCCTGGACACCGACCTCTTGTGGGCCCACCTGGGCTTGCGCACCGCTACCACGCGCGGCGGACGCACCCACCTCGTCCCCGCCGCGGAGTACCTGCCGGCTGCGGGCTGCGACCCCGTCCGGCTGGAGCGGGTCCGAAGCGCGCTGCGGGCGGCAGAGCCCGCCTGGCCTCCGCTGGGCCGGCTGCTGGAGCAGGAGCGGCCCGGCCGGTTCACCGTCCGCCCCGCCGAAGCGGCTTTGCTCTTGGGCGAGATGGGCCAGCGCCTCACCCGCGCCGGCGTCGAGGTCGCCTGGCCCGAGCACTGGGCGATGGGGCTGCAGCTGCGCACCGTCGTCGGCTCCCGCCCCGTTCCCGACGACTCCGACGCCCCGCACCGGTTCGGCCTCGCCAACCTACTGGACTTCCGCTGGCAAATCGCCCTCGACGGCGACCACCTCACCGAGGCGGAGATGGACGCCCTCGCCGCCTCGGCCCGGCCACTGCAACAGGTACGGCGGCGCTGGGTCCTCCTCGACGAGCCCACCGCCCACCGCGCCGGCCACCGCGACATCGGCACCCTCGACGCCCCTCGGGCCCTGGACGCCGCACTGACCGGCACCGCAGCCGTCGACGGAGTGGACCACCCCTGCGACCCGGCCGGACCGCTCGCCGACCTGGTCGAGGCACTGCGCCCCGGCGCCCGCGAGCCGGTGCCCGCACCCGCCGCGCTGACCACCACGCTGCGCGACTACCAGGAACGCGGCATGAGCTGGCTCGCCCACACCCTGAACCTCGGCTTCGGCGCCGTCCTGGCCGACGACATGGGCCTGGGCAAGACCGTCCAAACCGTCGCGCTGCGGCTTCACCGCCGGGAACGCGCTGCCCGGCCCCACCCGGACCTGATCGTCTGCCCCGCGAGCATGATCACCGTCTGGCAGCGCGAGATTGCCCGCTTCGCCCCCGGCACCCCGACCCACACCTACCACGGCCCCGAGCGCACCCTCGACGGCGTCACCGCGGACACGGTCGTCATCACCACCTACGGCACCGCGCTGCGCGACATCGAGACCCTGGCCGGCTTCCCCGTCGACCTGCTCGTCGTCGACGAGGGGCAGTACGTCAAGAACCACCTCAGCCGGACCGCCCGCGCCCTGCGCCGCATCCCCAGCACCCGGCGCATCGTGCTGACCGGCACCCCGATGGAGAACCGCCTCCAGGACCTGTGGGCCGTCTCCGACCTCGCCAACCCCGGACTCTTCGGGACGGTGCGCGCCTTCGGCGAGCGCTTCGCCCGGCCGATCGAGGCGGACCCCGGCGGTGAGGCGACCCGCCGCCTGTCCCGGCTGATGAGCCCGTTCCTGCTGCGCCGGCGCAAGAGCGACGCCCACATCCTCCAGGAACTCCCCCCGAAGATCATCTCCCACCGGTACATCCCGCTGACGCCCGAACAGGTCGTCCTGTATGAGCGGGTCGCCCGGGAGGCGATGGAGCGGATCCGCGGCACTGAGTCGCTGCACCGGCGGGCCCTGGTCCTGACGCTTCTGTCCGAGCTGCGGAAGGTGTGCAACTCACCCGCCCACTACCTGGGTGAGAAGCCGCAGGACGCGGGCACCTACGACGTGCCAGCGGCGCGGCGCCGCGCGGGCAAGCTGGCCGCGCTCGACGAACTCGTCGAGCAGATTGCCGGCGCTGGCGGAAGCGCGCTGGTGTTCACCAACTACGCCACGATGGGGCGCCTGCTGGTCTCCCATCTCAGCGCGCAGGGCATCCAACCCCTGTTCCTGCACGGCGGCATCCCGCCCGGCTCCAGGCGGCAGTACCTCGTCGACGCGTTCCAGGGCGGGCGCAGCCCGGTCCTGATCAGCACGATGAAGGCCGGCGGCAGCGGGCTGACCCTCACCCGCGCCGGTGACGTGATCCACTACGACCGCCCCTGGAACCCGGCCGTCGAGGACCAGGCCACCGACCGTGCCCACCGCTTCGGCCAGGAACGCACGGTTCACGTCCACCGGCTGGCGACCGAGCTCACGGTCGAGGACCGCGTGGACGCCCTGCTCCACCACAAGCGGGCCCTGGCCGACGCCGCCGTACCCCATGCCGCGGAGACCGCGCTCGGAGAGCTCTCGGACTCCGCGCTCGCCGACTTCATCACCCTCGGAGCGCGCCCATGACCCCGCACGGCCCGTGGGCCCAGACCTGGCAGCTCGCCGCCCAGCAGGCCGCCGCCCACCAGCACACCTTCCTCCAGGGAAGCGCGATCCACCTCGCGGGCGGAGTCGGAGACCTGAACCTGGCTCCCGGGAGAGCCACCGGAATCGTCACCGCCCACCAGGACGAGCCGGCCCGCGCCCAACTGGACCTCGTGCCGTTCACCGCCGACGAACGGGCCACGCTCGGCACCGCCCTCGCAGCCGGCCCGCACCGGGAACTGCTGCTCGCCGGGCACCTCCCGGCAGCGCTCACCGACTCCGAACACACCGGCGGCGTCGCCATCACCCCCGACCCCGCGCACCTCGCGTTCGACTGCTCCTGTGGCCAGGCACCCTGCCGGCACACCGCGGCCCTCGCCCACGCCGTCACCGACCGCCTCACCGCCGACCCCGCCCTCCTCCTTCTCCTACGCGGGCTTCACGGGCACCGCCTCACCCAGCTCCTCCACGACCACGCTCCCGGCGCCCGTCCCAAGCACCAACGCCAGTACGCCGCGTTCGTCCCCGCCCACCAGGCGTTCCAGGCCCGACCGGCCACGCTGCCCAGCGCCCCCGCGGCATCCGGCCCCCTCCCTGAGCCAGGCACCGTCACATTCGCCGACGCGCCGCTGCCCGCACCGCCCGAACCTGCCCCCGAGCTTGCCCAGCTGCGCCATCTCGCTGCCCTCGCGGCCGACGAGGCCCGGCACCTCCTGGCGAGCCGAGGAACGCTGGACAGCGACCCGGTCAGCGACGCGGTCCGCATCGCCGCCGCCCTGCCACCCGCCGGGAAGGTTCCCGACCTCGCGCACCGCCTCGGCCTGGAACCCGGCGAACTGCGCCTGCTGCTGGCCGCCCACGAGGTGGCCGGTGCGGCCGGAGTGCGGGCCGCTCGGACCGACTTCCCCGCCGACCCGGCCCTGCTGGAGCGAGCACTGCAGGCCATCGCCCCGCTCCGGCCCGCCAACCGGTCACCCCTGTCGGCCGAAGGTAGCCGGATCACCGACTTGCTCGTCAGTGTCCAGGTCCGCGTCGATCCCGACGGGAGCTGGTACCCGTTCACGGCGGACGACGGCGCCTGGAGGCTCGCCGGGCCGGCGGCCCAGGATGCCGCGGGCGCGTACCGCAGCGCTCTCGCGTCGCGCCGGGCCCGACCGAAGGTCCTCGTCCAGGATCGAGACCGGCATGCGTGAGCTGACGGTCGCCCAACCTCCGGCGGGTCGGTGCCGGTGAGCACCACCACGCAGCGGAACCGGGAGCTCGAGCGGATCGTGCTGGAAGAGCTCAAGTGGTCGATGTCCGGGTTCGCCAAGCGGATCCGCGAGCGCTGCGCCGCCATCGGACATCCCCGGTCCGTCAGCACGAGCACCGTGTCGCGATGGTGTGCGGGGGCGCGGCCGGGGCCGGAACTGGCGGCCGCGGCGTGCTACGTCCTCGCCCAGGCGTGCAAGCGCCAGGTGACGCCCGAGAGTCTGGGGTGGCCGTCCGAGGACATGAGGGTCGCCGAGCAGGCGCTCCAGTACGGCGACCTGACTCACGCGGTGCGGATGCTGCGACGGCTTTGGCAGATGGACGCCGTTCCCAGGAGTGCATCGGTGCGAGAGATGCCGTTCGCCGCGACGCCCTCCGCGATGGAGGCGCTGGTCATGCTGCCCGACACGGAGATCGCCGGGTACGGACAGCGGCGGGTGAGCGTGGCGGACATCGAGCTGCTGGACGCGCACACCGACTTGTACGGCAGGACGGACGCCCGTCACGGAGGCGGGCAGTTCCGCTCCGTGTTCGCCGGCTTCCTCGCAGCCCACGCCGTTCCGCTACTCGAAGGCGGGTTCAACTCCGGGCGCGGCCGGCTGCTGTACGGCAGCGTTGCGGATGCGGTCCTCGCGCTGGCGAGCATGGCCTACGACGACCAACTTCCCGGTCTGGCGCAGCGCTACGACTTACAGGCGATGCGGCTGGCGCAGGCGATCGGGGATCGTGGCCGACTGGCGCGCGGTTGCATTCACCAGGCGCGGCTGGCGGCGGTGCGGGGCGATGGCCGGGAGGTACTGACCCACGCCCGCAGCGCGGTGGTCGCGGCTACCGGATCGCCCGCGCTGGTACGGGCCTACGTCGCGGTGACCGAGGCGAGGGCCTGGGCCTACAACGGTGACGGCGCGCAGTGCCGGGCGGCGGTGGAGCGGGCACGTGCCGCGTTCGACCGGGCCGGGCGCGGATCGGACCCGCGGTGGCTGGCGTGGCTGGACCGCCCGGAGCTGGAGGGGCAGGCCGCGTGGGCGCTGGCGATGGCCGGGCTGGCCGGGGAAGGCGCGCAGGCTCTGAAGGTGGCGATGGGCCTGCCGCCGGAGCGTACGCGCGACAGCGTGGAATTGCTGATCACCGGTGCAGAGCTGGCCCGGCTGCGCGGCGACCGGGCAGAGAGGGAGGAACTGCTGGCGAAGGCGAAGACGACGGCGCAGCACCTCAAGAGCCGGCGGCTGGCGAGGCGCCTGGCCGACGCCGCCGCGGGCGGCCCCCTCCACGACTTCTGACCCCACGCCGGCCATGTCGGGCAGCCCGGGACCACGAGGCCGGTCAGACCGTGGTGCCGCCGAGCCAGGTGAGCTTGGCGCGGACGTCGACCGTCGCGCGAGGCCGGGGCGGCTCCCCGGGGACGGGGGTGCCGACGTACAGATAGCCGAGCAGTTGCTCGTCGTCGCCGATGCCGAGGTGCTTGCGAACCTGGGGCGCGTCCGGGTACGGGCCGCCGAACCAGACGCCGCCCCAGCCGCGCGCGTCCAGGAGAAGCAGCAGGGTGGTGGCCATCGCGGACGTCGCGGCCAGTTGCTCCCAGCGCGGGATGGTCGGGTGGTCGCGGGGCTGGAAGACGAGGCCGAGCATCAGCGGCGCGCGCAGGTGCTTGGCCGCGACCCGCTCGGCCAGGTCGGTGGTGGGCGCGGCCTCGGCGGCGGCTTCACCGAGCCGGGCACGGGCGTCACCGCAGATCGCGATCACGCGCCAGGGGCGCAGCTGGCCGTGGTCGGGCGCGGTGGCCGCGGTCGCCAGCAGGTCGAGGAGTTCGTCCGGGCCCGGGGCGGGCTCGGTGAGGCGGATGGTGCTGCGCCGGGTGCGGATCGCCGTCTCGGCGGCGGCCGCGGCGGGCGGTGCGGCGGTCACCGGGTTGCTCCGGGGGTGCCGGGCAGGGAGGTGACCGGCTCGGCGGCGGGGGCCGGAGGGGTGAGGTCCGGGGCGCCCCGGGTGAGCCGGTCCAGTAGGGGCGCGGTGGCGGCGGTGGTCACGACGGCCATGAGGACCATGATCGTGAACAGGTTCGGGGAGATGACGCCGAGTTGGAGGCCGATGCCGAGGACGACGATCTCGGTGATCCCGCGGCAGTTCATCAGGGTGCCCATCAGCGCCGACCACCGCCAGTCGCAGCCGGCGAGCCGGGCCGCCCCGGCGGCGCCGACCCACTTGCCCGTCACGGCGACGGCCAGAACGAGCGCGGCCCAGCCCCACTGGCCGGCCGGGAGGTGGGCGAGGTCGGTGTGCAGACCGGTGTCGACGAAGAACAGCGGGAGCAACACCGGGACGAAGACCGCCTGGAGGCGGGCCGCGCTGCGCTCGACGGCTGGCAGTCCGCGCGGCACCGTCGCGCCGAACAGGAATGCCCCGAAGGCGGGGTGGACGCCGATCCGGTCGGTGGCGCACGCGGCCAGGAGCAGCCCGGCGACCAGCAGCACCGTCACCAGGTCCTCCGAGGTGCGGGCGGCGCGCTCCAGCGCCCGCTTGACTAGGGGGCGTGCCGCGGCCAGTGCGGCGGTGAAGGCGGCGGTCAGGGTGAGGGCGGTGAGCGCGTCCAGCGGGGAGCCGGCGGTGGCCAGGGCGGTGACGGCGATGAGCAGGCACCAGGCGAGGGCGTCGTCGGTGGCGGCGCACGCGAGCGCGAAGGCGCCCAGGCGCGTGGTGGCCAGGCCCCGGTCGGTGAGGATCCGGGCGAGGACGGGGAACGCGGTGATGGACAGCGCGGTGGCAACGAACAGGACGAACGGCAGCCGCTGCACGCCGGGCGGTGCGAGGGCCGGGTACATCACGACCGCGAGTCCGGTGCCGAGGCCGAGGGGCAGCAGGATGCTGCCGGCGGCGACGGAGGCCACGGCGCGGCGGGTGGTCCGCAGGGAGTGGAAGTCGAGTTCGAGGCCGACGAGTAAGAGGAACGCGAGCAGGGCGACGTTGCCGAGCACCGAGGTGTAGGGCAGGACGGCGGGTGGCAGCAGGGTGTACTGGACGCTGGGGGCGAGCCAGCCGAGCAGGGAGGGGCCGAGGAGGATGCCAACGGCCATCTCGCCGATGACGGGTGGCTGCCCGAGGCGGCGGGCGGCCCAGCCGCCGGCCTGGCAGGCCAGCACCACGGCCGGGACGGCGACGAGGACGAGCGAGAGCGGACTGGACATCAGCGGTCTCCGGGCGAAGGTCGGCGTGGGCGCGGGCATGCGCGAGAGGCTCGGCGGCCCGCTTGTTCGGAGGCGCCGGGCCGCGGCGAGGGGATCGGGAACGGGGCGACCCGGTGCTCGACGGCGGTGGCACCGATGCCGACGGCCCAGCAGCAGTGCCGCAACAAGCGCTGCTCGGGCCGCCCCGTGGCGGACGCCCGGTCAGGTCGTGGAGAACAGGGCCTGGTAGACCGGGTGGGCCCTGAACGGGCCGCCGTGGTGCGGGGACGCGAGCGAGCCGTGGTGCTCCTCCCCGCCGGTGGTGCGCAGCGTGGCGCCGAGGTGGTAGTCCGGGTGGATGCCGTCGTCGCTGAGGGCCGTCTCGACGGTGAGTTCCAGGACGTCTCCGGGCTCGACCGGCACGGGTCGGTCGAAGAGCGGGAAGTAGATGCTGGCCCAGTTGGTCCTCATGCGCAGCGCGTCGAGCGGTTCTTCGTCCGGCAGGCACCAGAGGTTGAGCCAGGTGAGCACGCCGTCCACGTGGCCGGCCCGGGTGATGGCCAGGCGGACGGTCGTGCGCTGCTCCGTTCGCAGTTCGCCGTTGAAGTCGAGCACCTCGACCGGTCGGCCGTCGGAGAGCAGGGCGTCGGTGTCCGGGTTCTCGATGCGCAGCCGGATGTCGAAGGGCCCGCCGTGCCAGTCGAAGATGCTCTGCAGGTACGGGAGGGATGCCTCGGCGAACGCGACAGGCTGGCCGGGGAGCAGATCTGACAGGCGGACGGCCGCGGCCAGGGTCACCGCTCGGTGCGGCACCACCAGGCCCCCGGGCACCAGGTGGCGGTTGCGGGCGTCGGTCAGGACGGCTGCCGCGCCTTCGGCGCCGGCCAGGGAGCCGATGATCTCCGCCACGCAGACGTCGGCCTTGGGCGCGAACTGGAGGGTGGTCGACTCGCCGAGCAGGAGCGTGATCAGGTCGCGCTGGTCGAGGGCCGCCAGGGTGTCGGCGGCTTTGTGGAACGCGGGCTCGATGACCTCGACGGCCAGGGCGTGCCGGGCTCCGGCCTGCACGCTCTCGCGCGCCCATAGGAGGTCTTCTCCGGTGCCGATGTCCAGGACGTGCCGGCCCGGCGCCAGCTTGGCCAGCGCTGCGCGGAAGCGCTCGTTGCGCTCGTGGTCGGTGGTCATGGTCGAGTAGAGGAACTGGTCGTAGATGGGGTACTCGCCGACTGTCGGCCACAGAGCGGGCCGGCCCTCCCGCTCGGGCTCCGGGTCCACATGCACACACACGGTGCGTCCGTGGGTCTTGATCTCTCGGGTCTCGTGCATGATCCGCCTTTCGCGGGTGTGTCATCCGGTTCGGCCTGCGCTCAGGGGTCGGCTGCCGCCACCGCCGCTCCGGCGACAGGGCGAGGGGGATCGGCGGGAGGTCACCGGGCAGGCGCGGCCAGCCGGCCCGGCGGCGGGGTGGCCGGCGGGCTCGGGCGGTTGGGCGTAGCGGCTTCAGGTACGAAGCAGGGGCAGGGTGGTGCAGCGCAGGGAGCCGGGGATGCGGGTGACCTCGGAGTAGTCGACGGTGAGGACCTCGAGTCCGAGGGTGGCCAGGGCGGTGGCGATGCGGTCGCTGCCCGCGGCGACGACGACCGTGGTGGGGGCGATGGCCAGGACGTTGACCTGGACGGCGCGAGCCTCGGCGTCGGTGACGGGGACGAGGTGGTCGAAGTGGGCGTCGAACCAGCGGTTCTGGTCGGTGGTGAACACCTCGCGGTGGATGAGGGCGGTGCCGGGTGCGACCACGGCGAGGTGGTCGTCGAGGTGGACGATCCCCTTGACCGCGAAGGGTACGGGGACGACTTCGCGGTTGATGCCGTGTCGGGCGAGGGCCTCCTGGAGGGCGGTCGCGCCGTCGGGGCTGGTCTCCTCGCTCAGGCCGACGAGGACACGGCCGGTGTCGGGGAGCAGGACGTCACCGCCCTCGATCGTGCCGCGCGAGAGCTCGACCGGCTGCATGCTGGTGGCCGGGTCGGTGAGGGCGTCGGCCTCGGCCTGGCGGTGCGCGGAGTTCAGGCGGGCCCGGAACAGGACGTGGTCGATGGCGAAGGCGATGTCGCGGGGGTAGTGCTGAACGGAGCAGCCCGGCGCCGCGGGGAGCAGGACCACCTCGGTGCCGCGGTCGCGCAGCAGGCCGATCAGCTGGTCCTGCTGGGAGCGGACGGTGGCGGGATCGAAGGTGGCCCAGGTGCTGGTGGTCTGCTGGCGGGCGAGGACCGGGTGGACGTCGGGGCCGTCCAGGGGGCGAGCGAAGTCGCTGGCGTGGCGCATGGCCACCCGCTTGAGCGTTCCGTACTCGGTGGCGACATGGACGTCGGAGCGCACGGGTCCTCCTGGGGTCGGTGCGGGCGCAGTGGTGCGGGGTGGAGGTGGTCCCGGCACGGCCCGGTGGCGGTGGGTCTGCGGGGGCGGGCGCTGTCAGGTGCGCCCGCCCTCGCAGGGTCCGGGGTCAGCCGGCCGCGGCGGGCTGGGTGTCGCACTGGGCGAGCCAGGGGGCGGCCTCGGCGACGCGGTTGATGTTGGTGGGGGCCAGGGCCGGGTCGGTGCCGTAGTGGTCGAGCGCGGTGGCGAGGATGCCGATGATCGTGTCGTCGCCGTAGTCGCGGGCGGCGATGTGGCTGCCACAGTTGCCGCAGAAGCCGCGGGCGGTCTTGCCCTCGTAGGTGTCGTACCAGGTCGGCTCGCCGCCCTCGCCGGTCCACGTCAGCCCGGACATCGGGAACCCGACCCACCACTGGAACGGCGCGCCGGCTCGCTTGGCACAGTGCGCGCAGTTGCACACGTGCGGGTCGACCACCGGGCCGGTGACGGTGAAGCGGATCCTCTTGCACAGGCAGCTGCCGCTGCGAACCGTGAGGACGGGGCCGGTGGCGGCAGCGGTGGCAGTGACGGCGACAGTCTCGGACACTAGTTCAGTTCCCTCGCGCGGTAGGCCAGTTGGGTCCACCAGTGTGCCATCGCGCCGAAGATCTGCAGGAAGCCCTCCAGGGCCTGCGGCAGGTCGAGGTGGAAGAGGTCACTCTGACGGATGAACCGGGCCAGGCCCTCGATGTGGGCCTCCTCCACGCTCATGCCGCCGACCTGCGCGGCCTCGTGGCCCTCGTCGAGGTGGAGCCGGTAGTAGTAGTCGAGGTTCTTCAGCGCCGCGCCGCTGGCCCCGATGGTCAGCTCGCCGTACCGGTCGGTGATGTCCCGCAGGATCTCGGTCTCGGCGACGGCGACGCCCTCGGTGGCGTAGTAGCCTCCGGCGATGAGGCCGGTCATGTGGCTGTTCACCAGGACCTGGTGCTGGAGGACCAGCTTGGCGGTCTCGTCGGCGGGAACGTGGCCGTTGACGAGCAGGCCGAGGTCGGTCAGCAGCGCGCGGGTGTAGAGGATGTAGTGGGCGGGGACCTTGCCGGGCTCGCCGCCCTCCTCCAGGAAGTTCCGGTCGAACTCGTGCCCCAGCGCCGGGCAGGAGCCGTAGACCTGGGCGGCGGCCAGGCGCAGGAACTGGGCGTTGTGCCGGGCGAAGACCGCCAGCTCGGCGATGTACATGCGGGCCTGCGCCACGGTGAGGGTGGCGGGGTCGACCAGGGCGCGGATCTGCCGGTAGATCACGTCGATCATCGGCTTGAGGTGCTTGTCGACCAGGTCGTCGCCGCTGCTGCGGGTGCCCTGAAGGGTGGCGTGGATGTAGCCGCGGGTTTCCGGGTTTGCCTGCAGGTACAGCTCGATGAGGCTGGTGCCGCGCAGGTCCTCGAGCGTGGGCGCGGGGGCGGTGGTGGTCACTGGGTCTCCTCGGAGGTGGTGGAGAGGGTCAGGCCGCCGGTGGCGCCGAGCGTGCGGATCGCCGAGAGCACCTGCGGATCGTCGGGCAGGAGGGTGGGGCCGTTGTTGAGGCGCTCGACCAGGTCGGGGCTGAGGACGGCGGGGTCGGCCGGCGCCTCGCAGCCGCGCAGGAACGCCTGCCGGCCGGTGACGATCAGCTGGTAGGGGGCACGGACCGCGACGCTCGTGCCGGGTTCGAGGCTGGCGGCGGCGAACGCGGCGGCAGCCTCGTCGCGGGCGAGGTCGCTCTCGGTCTGCTGCCAGCCGCCGTTGCTGAGGACGGTGTGCCAGCGCTGGTGAGCGTGCTGGGCGGCGACGTCCGTCGCCTGTTCGGCGGCGGCGGTGAACGCGGCGGCGGTCACCTCGCCCAGGCGGCGGGCGAGCTCGTCGGGACCGGCGCTGAGCGGCTGCATCGGGGACGGCTGGCCGGCGTCGGTGTCCGGCGCGCTGGCCAGGAGGGACTCCACCATGTCCGGCGCGATCCAGCCCCGGGCGATCGCCGCGTAGGGGAAGGTGTAGAGGGGGACGGCGACGGACACCGAGAACTCGCTCTGCCGGCCGACGTGGAAGACGCGCTCGGGCAGGAACAGCGCGTCACCGGGCTCCAGGGCGAAGTGCTCGCCGTGCTCCAGCAGCCACGTGTAGTCCCCGTACAGTGGGTCGCTGCCGCCGGTGAGCTTGAGGTACTCCTCGGCCGGCCAGCAGTAGAAGTCCTTGGTGCCGGGCCCGTAGTGGGTGAGGAACGCGTTCTCGTAGCCCTCGTGGACACCGAACGCGGTGCCGGAGTAGTTGCCGACGAAGGCGACCAGCTCGGCGCCGCCGGCCGGAACGCCCCAACCGTTCATCAGCGCGCCGACGAACTCACCCAGGCCAGCGGCCAGCGTCTCGCTGACGCTCTCCAGGGTGTTGAGGACCAGGCTGAACCGCTCCGCGCCGACCTGCTTCTGCATCCACGCGACGAAGCCGCCCTCCGGCCAGCCGTCGGCGGCCAGCACCTGGTCCACCAGGTCCGGGCGGTGCTCCTCGCCCACGTACACCCGGGCGTTCGCGGTGATCTCCAGCCCGGCGGCGTGGGCGCGGCGGATCGCGGCGAAGCCCTCCAGGACGGCGTCCGCGTTCGCCGCCGAGGCGGGGACGACCCCCTTGAACAGGTGCGGGCTCCTCATGCCGGCGGTCTTCTCGGGCAGGGTGTCAGTCCAGAACGCGGGGGGCGGGGGCCACTCTCCGGTGCTACTCACGGGGTACTCCTTCGGGTTCGGGCCGCGCGGGTGCGGCCGGGGTGGGCGTGCGCGGGATGCGGGGTGGGTCAGGCCGTGAGGTAGTCCTCGGGGCCGCCGTCGCGGACGGTGTCGAGGGTGAAGCAGTGGTGTCCGCCGCCGAACAGGCGCCGGTGGCGGTGCCGGACGGGAACGACGGTGAAGCGGCGTTGCTCCAGTACCTCGATCAGCTCCGGATAGAGGGAGTTGACGACCACCGTGTTCTCGTCGATCGACAGGACGTTGATGTCGATGTACCGGGAAGCGGTGGGGATCACGAACCCGAACTCGTCGTAGTCCTGCTCGGGCACGGCGCTCGGCGGAGGGTAGATCGCCTCCCAGCCGCGCATCGCCTCCGGCAGGAGCTCGAGGTACTTCGGGTCGCGCAGCAGCATCAGGCCCGGGCGCAGGGGGACGACGATGGAGTCGACGTGGTTGTCGGCGATCCCGGGCAGCCGGTGCAGGCGCAGCTCGGGGAAGTTGCGGGTCAGCCACTGGTAGGCGAGCTCGTGGTTGTGGTTGGAGACGTTGACCAGCACGTCGCGGCCCAGGCGGATGCACTGCGCGCCGTCGAAGACCATCTCCAGGCCCAGGCCGTCGATGGGCAGAGCGTCCTCGCCGGCCATCGCCGAGGTGACGTCGACGCCGTGCCGGTCGAAGTAGGCGGTGTCGAGGGAGTGGGCGGCGAGCGCGGGGCGCGGCATGGCCAGCCAGTTCGAGCCCTGCGCGAAGTAGCGGTTGAAGTGGGGCTTGAGGTGGTCGTTCTCGAAGACCCTGCCGCGGATGTGCGGCGCGGTCTCCACGATCGTCGTCCCGAGGATGACCGCGTTGTCGCGGACGTTCAGCGGCGGCGTCGCGCCGCTGCTCCACCACGGGGAGGAGACCTGGACGTCCTTGCCGGGGGCGGAGGGGCGCAGGACGCGGACCCCGCAGCTGGCCAGGGTGTCCGCGAAGCCGGTGACGTCCTCGATCAGCTCGTCGACGATCTGCTGCGGGATCGTCAGTTTCCGGTTTCCGTCGGGCAGGTGGGGGGCGACGTTCTCGTAGTAGAACAGCCGCCAGCTGCTGTCGGCGTCGTGCTCGGTGTAGTGGTCGGCGCGGCCGACGACGACCTCGCGCAGCCGGGTGAAGTCGTCGAAGCTGTGCGCACCCTGGGTGGGCGGGTCGAGCTGGGACTGGGGTTTGGTCATGGGTGGTCGCCTCCTCGGCGGCGGGTGCCGGCACGGCCCGGGCGGGCAAGGGGTGCCGCCCGGGCGGCACTGCGGCGGCCCGGTCGTGGACAGGTTGGAGGGGGATCGGTCAGGCGGCCGTGCGCTCGGAGGCCATGGCCTGCTGGGGCGCGGGCTGGGCGGTGAGGCGGGCGATGACGTCCTCGATCACGCACGGCACCTCGGGGGTGGAGCGGCGGCGGGCGAAGTACCCGGAGCACCACGGCACCTCGTCGAAGCGCTCCAGGCGCTCGGCCAGGAGGGCGGTGGCCTCGGGCAGGCGCCGCCAGGGGATCTTGGGGCACCAGTGGTGCACCGGGTGGTGCATGTCGTCGAGGTGGCCGCCGAGCAGGTGCCGGGTGAGCCAGTGCGAGGACCAGCCGCGGGTCTGCTGCAGCACGTCGTCGTCCTCGATCAGGCCGGCGTGGTTGCCGAGGTCGGTGATCCAGGTGACCACCGGGCGCACGAACACCAGAGGGACCAGCCAGTACAGCAGCAGGTCGCCGAGGACGCCGAAGGACCAGCACACGGTGGCGACTCCGGCCCACAGCACCGCGCGGGCGGCCAGCGCCCACCGGCTCTCCCGCGGGCCGCGGGTGACCAAAGTACGCAGCGCCGACGTCGGCAACCGCCACAGCGCGGCCTTGACGATCACCCGCAGCACGAAGGCGGTCCGGCTCGTCGGTGCCCGGACGGTGTCAAGGCGCCCAGCCTGGTACGACTGGAACATCGGGTCGGCTCCCGTGCCCAGCTGCGCGTGGTGCACTCCGTGGGTGGCGCGGTAGGGCCGAAGCCCCTCGCCGAGCATCCCGGTCAGCAGGTACCCCACCAGGCGGTTGCCGCGCGCGGTGACCAGCAGCTTCGCGTGGACGCACTCGTGCGCCAGGTTCGAGATGTGCCGCTGGCGCACCCCGATGTACAGCACCGCGAGCAGCGGCCCGACGACGTGCCCGGCCAGGGACCCGGCGAGCGCCGCCACGACGATCGCGCCGACGTCGACCGCGACATCCCGCAGGCCGACACTCGGGCCGCCGCACAGGCCCTCCAGCTCGCCGATCAGTTCTGGGCCCAGCGCCTGCCGGACCGGACCGGACGCGCCGGTCGAGTGCCGGGCGCGCCTCGGTGTCTTCTCGCGCCGGCGCACCGACCACCGGCTGGGCCTGCCCATCTGTTCTCCTCCGGACACGGGGACTGGATGTTGGCCTTCCGTGAACCGCTGCCGGTGGGCGGGGCGCCCCGCCCACCGGCAGCAGCACGTCAGCCGATCAGGACGATCGGGGTCAGGCGGCGGCGGGACGCATGCCGAGCTTGACGCCCGGGCGCATGCCGAGCTTCACGGCGGCGCCGGGGCGCATGCCGAGCTTGACGGTGCCGTCGCCCGGGCGCATGCCGAGCTTCAGGGTCTGGTCCATGGGTTCTCCTCTCGGGCCGCGGGCATGCCGCAGCCACGCGTGGTGAATCTGATGGTCGAGCCGGAGATGAGCGCGGCTCGAAGGAGCCGGCCGGGCGCTACGCCGAGGGCGCTGGTGAAACCGTCGCGCCGAGTGGCCGTGCCATCACGCTAGGGCCGCACCAAGGGCAGCGGCAACGGGTCGTGACGTTGCGCCAAGTGCGCCGGGGCGTTGCGCACCCGTTGCGCCCATCTTTCCGCTGACCTGGGGAAACGCTCCTGCGAGCCATTGGAATCGCGGCTACCGGCCGCGGACCGGCCACTCGGCCGGTGCGCGCGGTCTTCTGTGCCTCGGTGGCGTGCGGCTACTTTGAGGCGCTCCGGGGAAGCCGCATCGTCCAGGCCGCAGCCCGCTGAATCAACGCCTCTGCCAGTTAGCCAAGTTGAGGGGAATGCGCATGTCCGCGCCGTCCGGTCCAATCCGTACCAAGGCCAACGTGCTGCACGGCTTGCGAGCCGTGCTCCACGAGGAGGGCTTCACCGAGGTAGTCACCCCCGTCGCTCGCCGCGCCAACCTAGGGCCCGGCCGCCGCGTACCCGCCGGCCTCCATGAGGGCCGGTACCTGCGAGCGATGATCGGCCCCGCGCTGCGCGTCAACGTCAGCACCGACCTCCCGCGGGTCTACGAGATCGGCCCGTGCTTCCGGCCCGAGCCGCCCGACGCCCTCCACGCCGCCGAGTTCACGATGCTCGACCTGTACGCCGCGCACCTCGGCTTCGAGGATCTGATCGACCTCGCCTGGCGGCTGGTCGGCCCGCACCTGCCCTCCTACGCCCCCGAGCGGCTGTCGATCGCCGACCACGTTCACGACGAGTTCGGCATCGACCTGCGCACCGAGCCCATCGGCGACCTGCACCCGCGCATGGCGGCCCGGATCGGCGCCGCCGCGGGCGAGCCGTTCCGCGACGTCCTCGGCCGCTACATCGCCCTCGAACTCGAGGCCGACACCACGGGCCGCGCGGTGTTCCTCACCGACTACCCGACCGGCGGCGACGAGCCGTGCGCCCGCCTGGCTCACGGCACCACGGCCGTCCTGGAGCGCTTCGAGCTGATCGTCGACGGCATCGAGCTCGTCCACGGCTACACCGACGAGACGGACCGCACGGCCTTCACCGACCGCGCCAAGGCCGTCGGCCTCTACGACGACGAGCAGCAGCTCGCCCTGGACGCCGTCGAGGCCGGAGCCGTACCCGCGGACACCGCCGGCCTCGGCATCGGCATCGAGCGGCTGTGCGCGGCCTCCGCCGGGCCGCGCGACATCACGCCATTCCTCCAGTCCTCCCAGTTCTGACGCCCGGATCCCAACCCCGGAGGCCCCGATGGACCTTGCGATCACACCGCTGGCCGGCGGCTTCGGCGCCCGCGTCGAGACCGACCTCGCCCGCGCCGCCGGCACCGCCGCGGCGGGCGCCCTCACCGATGCGCTGCATCAGCACCGGGTGCTGGTCCTGCCCGGCCAGCACCTAAACCACGTCGACTTGCTCGCCGCCGCCTCCCTGTTCGGTGCCGTCGACACCGCCACCGACCGCCGCTACACCGTCCCCGGCTTCCCTGGCCTCACCGTCGTCTCCAACATCCACGACCAAGACGGCACGCCGATCGGCATCTACGACGGCGACCAGGAAGAGGAGTGGCACGCCGACAACAGCTTCAAGCCCGAGCTGACCGCCGCCACCCTGCTGTACTCGGTCATCACCCCGGGCCAGGGTGGCGAGACCCGCTTCGCCGACACCACCCGCGCCTACGCCGATCTTCCCGCCGACCTCCGGGCTCGGATCGACGGCCTGAGCGCCGTCCACTCCATCCAGCACCTTGCCAAGCAACAGGCCGAAGCAGCCGGTGGCCGTTCCTCCACCCAGGCCGGCACGCTCGCAGACCTGCCCGAGGTTATCCACCCGCTCGCCCCGATTCACCCCATCACGGGCGCCCGCGCACTCCTGCTCGGCTCCATGGCCATCCCCCGTCTGGAAGGCCTGCCCGATGCCGACGGCCAGGCGTTGCTGGCCGACCTCCTCGCCCGTATCACCGGTTCCAACTACCTCTACACCCACCGCTGGGACCAGGGCGACCTGGTCGTCTGGGACAACCTCGCCGTCCTGCACACCGCCTCCCCCTGCGACAGCTCCCGTCACCCGCGCTTGCTGCTGCGCGCCGCCGTCCGCCAGCCGACACGCCGCCCCGGTCCCTCCGACGGGGGAATCCCCATGGAGCCGCCCACCACCGCGCCTGACCGGCACTAAGGTGGTCAAATGAGCTCCCAAGTCCCCTTGAAAGAGCGGGCCTTGAGCCCGGATCGGATCGCCCGAATCGGGCGGGAGATGCAGGCCGCCTGCCCCGGATTCGACGCTGCCTCCTTTGCCGCCCAGGTCAACGCCGACCTGCCTGCCCTGGAGCTCAAGGCCCGGATCGCCCGCACCGCCGAAGGCCTTCACCAGCACCTGCCCGTCACCGGGCCGACCGCCCTGGACGCCCTACTGCGTTCCCTCCCGGCCACTCCGGAGGCTGCCGGCGCGGAATCCGACTTCGGCCTTTACATCTACGCCCCGCACTCCGCCTACGTCGCCGCCCACCACCTCCACCCCGAGCGGCTCGACCATGCGTACTCCGCGCTCGCCACCCTCACCCCGTACTTTTCCGCTGAGGATGCTGTTCGCTCCTTCCTCAACACCTATCCCCAGCAGACGCTGGCGGCCGCCGCGAGTTGGGCCGCTGCCTCCGACCACCGGGTGCGACGCCTGGCCAGCGAGTCCCTTCGCCCCCACCTTCCCTGGTCCGCCGGCACCGGCCTGCCCGCCGACACCGCCCTGCCGCTGCTCGACGTGCTCTACGCCGACAGCAGCCGCTTCGTGACTACGTCGGTCGCCAACCATCTGCGCGACATCGCCCGCACCCAACCCGACCTCGTCCTCGCCACCCTGGCCAGGTGGCGCGCCGAAGGGCGCGCCACGGCCGCCGAACTCGCCTTCATCACACGCGAGGCGCTCAAGGCCCGCCTCAAGGATGGCTGGCCGCCCGCCTACACGATCCTGGGCTACGACCCGCAAGCGGCTGTCAGCGTCAGCCCCCTCCGTCTGCCCCACACCCAGTACCGGCTGGGCGACAACCTCGCTTTTGAAGCCGACCTCACCGCCCCCACCGACACCCTGGTGCACGTCATGTACGTCCTGACCCGCAGTGACCCCGGCACCGCGGCCCGGGAGAAGGTCGCCCACCTCACCCGGGCCACCGTCAAGGCCGGCGCACCACTGCACCTGGCCAAGACCCACCTCCTGAAGTCCACCGGCACCGCCGCCCTCGCACCAGGCAGTTACCACCTCGCACTCCAGGTCAACGGCCGCCGCCACCCTCCGGCGCTGCTCCGCATCACCAGCGACCGGAGCGGCTGACCCGGACAGCTCGGCCTCACACTGCTCCGCCATGGGGCTCGCTCCGCCACGCCTGCGTCCCCTGCACCGACCGTCGCCCGAGTAGGAGCATCATTTGCCGCCCGCTGACTCGATCACCGCGACAGCACAGCGGCGAGCGCGACGAGCTCCAACCCACAACCTGGACCCAGATGATCGAAGCGGAGAGCAGGTGACCGAGATGACCAGCCCCGCGGCCTCGACTGCTTCCGCCGCGGCACGAACCGCCTTCGCCGCCGCTCTCGCCCAAGAGCCCGGCGTGCACGACTCGGCGATCGTCGCCGCGATGGCCCGGATGCCCAGGCACCAGCTGATGCCGCGCCTGTTCGCGCCGCTCGGCAACGACCGGCCCGCCCGACAATGGCGCCTGCTCGACGTCGCGGACGACCCCGAGCAGCACCTCGCCGTCTGCTACGGCATGGACCAAGTCGTCGTGCAGCTCGACGGACGCCCGACCGGCCCGCTCACGCCGGGGACCGAGTACGCCGGTGTCCCCACCGGGCAGAGCTCTGGTGCCGGCCTGCTGGCCGTCACCGTTCAGGACGTCCACCTCGGGCCGGGCGACCGGTTTCTGGAGCTCGGCGCGTGCACCGGCTACCTGAGCGCGGTCGCCGCCGACCTGACGGGTCGGCAGGCGACCGGTGTGGAGGTCGACCGGGAGCTGGCGCGCGACGCCGCGATGCGGCTGGCCGCGATCGGCGCCGACGTGCGGGTCGTGGTCCGCGACGGGCTGCGCGGACTGCCCGACGGTGAGTGGGATGTGATCGCCGCCTCGTTCGCCGTCCGGCGCATCCCCACTGCCTGGCTGCAACGCCTCGCCCCGGGCGGGCGGCTGCGCACCACCGTCACCACCGGTGCGCCCGGCTGGCACGCTACCGCCCTGGTCCACCGCGACGAGGCGGGAGTGCTGTCCGGGCGGCTCGCCGCAGAGCTGTGGGGGAACGTACCGGACCGGGCTGGCGGGTGGATCCCGCTGCCGAATACGCCCGCGGACAGCGGGCGCAGCCGATCCTCGGTGCTGGCGCCGCCCGAGCCGGCCGAGCGCGGCTACTGGGTCGCGCTCGCCCACACCTTGCCCGGGGTGAGGCGGCACTGGAACGCACCCGGCTTCGACGACGAGGCGGTGCTGGTCGCCTCGGACGGGTCTCGGGCCGCCGTCACCCGCGACGGCTCGCACGCCGTCGAGTGGGGTCCGCGGAGCCTATGGCGGGAGGCCGAGGAGCTCCACGCCCGCTGGGCGGCGGCCGGCCGCCCGGCCGAGTACCGGCTGGAGTTCACCGGTGCCGTGCAGCGGGCGGTCGGCGGCCCGGGCCTGAGTTGGCAGCTGCCGATGGACTGACCATCACCAAGCCGCGGAGCGCCGATGCCCGCCGCCGCGCACCGCCCGATCCGCCCGCTGCCCACCGCTCGAGGGAGGCTCCACCGATGACACCGACCCCCGTCCGCCCGGCCACGCCCAAGGACGCCGAGGAGCTGCTGCGCCTGCGCGTCGACGTCCTGACCGGCCAGCCTGCCACCGACGCTTGGCGCGCCACCTTCCTGGCCGACATGCAGGCCCGCCTCGGCACCGACCCACAGCTGCTCGCCTTCGTGGCCGACAGCGCGGACGACGAACTGGCAGCGTGCGCGATCGGCGTCGTCTACCGGGGCTACGAGGGCCCCTTCTACCCTGGCGGCCTGTGGGGTCGGGTTCACACCGTCGTCACCGATCCGCGCCACCGGCGCCAGGGGCTGGCGGAGGCCGCCACCCGGGCCCTGGTCACCGCCCTCCAGGACCGTGGCTGCTCCTCGGTCGAGCTGATCGCCACCCCCGAAGGCCTGCCGCTTTACAAGAAGCTCGGCTTCGACCCCGCCGCCCACTACCTGACGCTGCGCCAACCGTTGGCGGCGGCCGGCACTGCCCGGTCGGGGACTTCGGGAGGGGCGGCGTGAAGCGGCGTCAGCGCGAGGCGGCCGCGGCGGGCGAATCGTCTCCGAGCGAGCAGTTACTGTTCGGCGGTCCGATGCGCTACGACGGCGGGTTCGTGCGCCACGAGGATGCCAGCGCGCAGGCCGGCCTGTGGACGGTGGCCCGGCAGATCCCCGGCATGCTGCGCTTGGCGTGGGTGCTCGCCTGGCGGGCCGACCGCGCGGCCCTGGTGGGGGTGGTGCTCGCCGAGGTCGGCCGTGCCGGCGCGGCGGCGCTGTCCCTGGTCGCCGTCAACGCCGCGCTGGGGCACCTGTTCGCCTCCGCCGGGGCGGCCGGTGCGCTTCGTGCAGTGCTGCCCGCCGTGCTGGTGGCCGGTGGCGCCGCCGGTGCCGGTGCCGTGCTCGCGGCCGTGTCCTCCTGGGGCGCGGACCGGCTCAGCCCCCGGATCCAGCGCACGGCGACCGTCACCCTGCTGGGCGGGGCCCAGCGGGTGGAGATGGCCGCCATGGAGGACCCGACCTTCAACCGGCTACTGGAGTCCGCGAGGTTCGGCATCAACTCGGTCCACCGGCTGACCAGCGAGTCGATCTCGGTGCTCAGCACCCTGCTCTCCATGGCGGCAACCGGCGGCGTGTTGTTCACCCTGTCCCCGGTGCTGCTGCCGCTGCTCGTGCTGATCGCGGCCCCTCGCGCGTGGGGCGCGGCCGTCACGGCCAGGCGCCGGCGCAACTCGGTGATGGCGTGGCTCCAGCACCTGCGGGCTTCCCAGCTCATCGCCCAGCTCCTCACCCAGACCTACACGGCCGCCGAGATCCGGGTGCACGGCGTCGGCGCGTTTCTGCTGCACCACTTCGAGCAGATGGCCCTGGCCTCGGACGCGGAGCAGGCCCGCCTGGCCGCGGCCGGCGCCCGCACCAAGATCGTCGCTGCGGCCGCCTCCGGTCTCGCGTTCGCCGCCACGTTCGGCCTACTGGGCCTGCTGGTCTCCACCGGGCACCTGGCGCTCGCCGCTGCTGGCACCGCCGTCGTCGCGGTGCGCACCGGCGCCGCGAACGTCAGCGGCTTGCTCGGCAGCGTCAACCAGCTCTTCGAGGAAGCGCTGTACGTCGGTGACTTGCAGAAGCTCACCACCGAGGCCGAAGCGCTGGCCATCCCCACCGGCGGCGTAGATCTGCCCGAGCGCCCCGCCGCGATCCACGTGGAGGACGTCTCCTTCACCTACGCCGGCCGCACCACGCCGTCGCTGGACAAGGTCAGCCTCGTGGTGCCCACCGGGAAAATCGTGGCCCTGGTCGGGGACAACGGCGCCGGCAAGTCCACCCTGGCCCGGCTCCTGTGCGGGCTGTACCAGCCGGACAGCGGCACCATCCGCTGGGACGACGTCGACACCGCGACCGCCGACCGCGCGCAGCAGTTCGCCTCCACCGTGCTGCTCCCGCAGGACTTCTTCCACTGGCCCCTCACCCTGCGGGCGATCGTCACCACCGGCCGCCCCAGCCACCACGACGACGCCCGCTCCCTCGCCGAGGCGGCCGAGTTCGCGGGGATGGAGGCCCTGCTCCAGCAGCAGGACCGGGGCTGGGACACCCTGGCGGCGAAGGGCTTCGAAGGCGGAGTCGAGTTCTCCGGCGGCCAGTGGCAGCGGATCGGCACCGCCCGCACCCACCTGAGGGCCACCACGGCCGGCCCCGAGGGGCGGCGCCCGTTCCTGGTCATCGCGGACGAGCCGACCAGCGCGCTGGACCCGGCCGCGGAGGTGCGGGCCTTCGACAACCTGCGGCGCCTGGCCGGCCAGGGAGCGACCGTGCTGCTGATCACGCACCGCCTGGCCGCCAGCGCCGCCGCCGACCTCATCTACGTCCTGAAGGAGGGCCGTCTCGTCGAACAGGGCACGCATGAGGAGCTCATGGCTGCCGGCGCCGACGAGGAGCAGCCGGCCGCAGGTGGTTACCGCACCGCCTATCTCCTCCAGGCCCAGCAGTACGCCACCCAGCTCCCCGAGCCACGCCCCGCCGCTGAACCGGCCGAGCGGAGCGGCCGGTGACCGCCCGGCAGCGGTGCCGGACCGCGACCGCGGCGGCTGTCAGCCCCTCCTGGCATTGTCACCCATTGAATTTGACCGGATACGAGTCGTGATGGATGGGGGTGGGCCACAGAGCCCGGCTGGTGCCGCGGACCACCGCTGGCGGTGGCCCGGGCCGCAGAGAACCCGCAGCCGCCCCGCACCGTCGGCTGTCCGCCGACGTCCCCGCCCCGAGAGAGGTTTCGCCGTGCCCCCCGCTCGAACCCACATCCACGACCTCGTCCAGACCTACCTTGAGCGCCACCCCGGCGAACGCGCCCAACTGGCGTCGCTGCTGGACCTGCTGGACGCTGGCCGGGAGCCCACGAACCGGGCCACGCTGCCCGCGCACGTCACCTGCAGCGCCATCGTCATCCGCCCCGACCGGACGGTCCTGCACATCCACCACAAGGCCACGGGCCTGGTGATCTGCCCGGGTGGGCATGTCGAAGACAGGGACCAGACCCTGCTCGCCACGGCGCTGCGCGAGGTCCACGAGGAAGCCGGCATCCCGCCGGATGCCCTGTGCCTGACCCCGCAGACCCTCGCCGTCCCCATCGACATCGACATCAACGACATCGAGCCCAACCCGGCCAAGGGTGAAGGCGCGCACCAGCACTACGACTTCCGCTTCGCCTTCTGCCTGCTGCCCGGAGCGGCTGACGTCGCACTGCAGGCCGAGGAGGTCACCGGCGCCGAGTGGCGCCCCCTGGACCGTGTCGCCTCGCCTTCGTTGCGTGCCAAGCTGCTCGCCTCCGGGGTCACCGGCGAGGCGGAGCCCGTCAACGCCTCCGTCCTCATCCACGACGGCGCCGGCCGCTATCTCCTTCACCTGCGCGACAACTACCCGGGCCGGATCTGGGCGCCGGGCGAGTGGTCCCTGTCGGGAGGCGGCCGCGAGGGGCAGGACGCCTCGCTGACGGATACCTTGCTGCGCGAACTTGCTGAAGAGGCCCCCGGCCTGACCTTGACCGACCTTCGGCCCTTCGCGGTGGAGCAGGCCATCGGCGTGGACGGCCTGTGTGTGCCGGTCCAGATCTACACCGCCCGCTGGACCGGCGACCCCGACGCCGTGGACCTGCGCGAGGGCGTCATGCTGCGCTGGTTCACCCCGGACATGCTGCACCGTCTGCTGCTGCGCCCCTCCACGATTGAGCTGGTGCACCGTCACACATCCGAGCACCCGGCCGGCGGCCGGCCGGCGAAGGTTCCCGGTAGCCAGGCCGTGCGCAACGTCGTCGGAGTCCACCTCTACCTGGAGGACGACCAGGGCCGGGTCCTGCTCGGGCTGCGCCACCCGGACTCGGCCTACGCCCCGGATACCTGGCACCTCCTGGCCGGGCACTGCGAGCAGGAGTCCGCCGTCACGTGCCTGGTCCGGGAAGCTATGGAGGAAGCGGGCCTGGTCATCGACCCCGCCGACGCGCAGTTCGCGCACGCCGTCCACCTCGTCGACGCACCCGGTGCCCAGCCGAGGCTCGGCCTGTTCTTCCGGGTCCGCTCCTGGAAGGGCACGCCCGAGCTGCGCGAGCCCGGCAAGTGCACGGCCTGGAAGTGGTGCGACCCGGACGACCTGCCCGAGCAGCTCGTCCCGTACACCCGGGCCGCGATCGCCGGCATCCGGGCCGGCCGGACCTACACCGAGCTGGGCTGGTGAGCACGTCCTCCCGCCGGTGCCGGTCCACCACCGGCGGGAGGACGCCGTCCTGACCTGCCCGTTGCGCCGCACCGATCCCGTGACTTCGACCCCGACCTGGAGTGCCCCGTGACCGAGACCGACCAGCACCCGCCCTTCGACCTGCTCGCCGACGCCGCGGCCGCCGGGATCCAGCGCCCGTCCGTTTCCGTGCTGCTCGTCAACCACCGCGGGGAGCTGCTGCTCGTGCGCCGCGCGCCCAGCACGCTGCTGGGCGGGCTCTGGGAGCTGCCCGGCGGCGGCGTCGAGGACGGCGAGAGCGTGCTGGACGCCGGCCGGCGCGAACTCCGGGAGGAGACCGGCATCACCGGCGCCCGGTTCACCGCCTACCTCGGCTTCGACGACTACGACAACGCCCGCGGACTGCGGGCGCGTGAGTTCGCCTTCACCGCCGTCGTCGACCACGACCCGGACGTGGTCCTCAGCCCCGAGCACGACGAACACCAGTGGGTACTGCCCGCCGAGCTGCCCGACCGGCTCGCCGACCACGAGCGGGACCTGATCACCCGCCACGCCGCCCAGCCCAAGCCCTACCCCGGCTACCAGCCCCTGCCCGCCTACCTCGCGAGCATCCCCGCCGCCCCGATGTGGGGCGCGATCTTCTTCACCACCACCACCGGCGAGGCCGTGCTCCTACGTTCCACCAACCACCTCAAGGGACTGCAGTACCCGGGCGGAGACGTCGAATTCACCGACCCCACCCCGCTCCACGCTGCGGTACGTGAGACCTGGGAGGAGACCGGCATCCGCCTGGTCCCCGCTGCGGAGCTGCTGCCGCTGCTGGCCACGGTCGTCGAGCAGCCCCGCGCCGGCTGGCCGACCAAGGTCGGATTCGTGTTCTCCGGCGGGGTCCTCACCCCGGCACAGCTGGCCGAGATCCGCCTCAACCCGCTTGAGCACGACGAGGTCGTCACAGTGTCCGAGGCCGGGCTGAAGCAGCTGGACGACCCGCACGCCCACGATCTGACGCTCGCCGTCCTCGACGTGCTCCGCACCGGCGCCCCTGCCTACGTCGTCCGCTGACCGCCCGGCCGAACCGAGGAGAACCGTGACCGACACCGCAGAGCCGGACCCCGACCTGAAGGACTACCTGGCCGCGCACGCCGCGCCAGCCGCCTGCGTGGACGCGCTGATCCGCGACGGCCAGGGCCGGGTGCTGATCGTCGACCCCGTGTACAAGCCGGGCTGGGACCTGCCCGGCGGTATGCTCGAGGACGAGGAACCCGTCGACGGCCTCACCCGGGAGCTGCGGGAGGAACTGGGGCTGACCGCCGAGATCGGCAGGCTCCTCGTCCACGACACCGTGCCGCCCGGCCGGTGGGGCCGCACCATCCTGGCCCTGGTCTACGCCGCCCACCCCAAGGCGCCCGTCGACGTCGAGCATCTGCCGCTGCAGCGCAGCGAGATCCGCGAGGCCCGCTTCGCCACCGAGCAGGAGGCGATGAGGCTGCTCGCCGCCCCGGTCGCGGCCCGTCTGGCCGAGGCATCGCGGGCGGAGCGCGGCGCGCACACCGCGGTGCTGCGGAACGGACGGCGCGTGCTGCGGGACGGGCTCGACTACTACCGGCAACTGCCGGCGCCGATGGCCGCGGCCACCGTGCTCGTGCGCGACACCGAGGGCCGGATCCTGGTCCTCGACCCCCGGTACAAGGACCACGCGGAGCTGCCCGGCGGCATGGTGGCTGGTCTCCGACTGCAATCCGGCCGCGCTGTCCCGGCATGGCCGCGCCCTGACCTGCCACGTCTACGACGCCGAACCGCTGGACCCCGCCCAGGCCCGGGCGCTGCGCTTCCCCGACGGGGAGATCCGTGCGGCCCGGTGGCTGTCGCCGAAGGACGCCCAGGAGGCGCTGCCGGCGGTGCTCGCCGACCGCGTGGCCGCCGGCCTCCGGGCGCTGGAGCTCGGCAGCGTCGTGGAGATCGACCGCAGCATGGGCCCTGGCGCCGACGTGGCTGCCGAGTCCGGGGCGGGCGCGTGACCGCCCGCGCTCCGGGCCGGAGCCGCTTGCCGGGAGGGTGGTGAGCATGGCAGGCCGACACAGCCGTCCGCCCGAGCCCCGGCCGCAGAGCGACGGAGACACCGCCCGGCACCTGAAGGCGCTGGTGACCGGCCGCCCGGTCATCGAGGAGGGCCTCAGCGTTCCGGACGGTGGCGACCGCGTCTTCCTGTCCCGGCGCGTCTTCCACCCGGACGGCCAGGTGCAGCTCTGCCTGGTCCGCCTCGATGCCACCGATCTCTTCCCGTTCCCTCCGCCCGACCGCCCTCCGATCGGTGAATCGTGACCTGCCGGCGCCCGCTGCACCGCTTTCGACGCGATTGGGGCAGAGCAGTCCGGGAGGCGCTTGAAATCGAAAAGTCCGCCTTCGACCCGGGCTCGCCGGGAACCGCCTGGTTTGATCGGACGACTCGAACAGCGGCAGGATCTCCAACCCGGGCACCGTTCCCAATGAAGCATCAACTCCTATGTAAAACATAGTCATTGACGCTGTCGTGCGACGTGACGGCGCTGGGTCGCGCCGCGCTCACCTTCCAGGACGAGGGGCTCTACGAATGATCGACTTCGAGGTGCTGACGGCTTCTGCCCGCCGCGAGGGAATCGAACGCTTCGGGGTCGGCGTCGTGGTCCGCGACCGCTCGGGCCGGGTCCTGCTGATCCGGCGGGCCACCCACGACGACCTGCCCGGTCTCTGGGAGTACCCGGGCGGCGGCCGGGAGGGCGACGAGGACATCGAGGCCGGCGCGGCGCGCGAGCTCGCCGAGGAGAGCGGCCTCACCGGCCTGCAGCTGGAGTTCGCGCGCACCCTGGACTTCACCAACGACAACGGCCGCCGGGTGCGGCAGTTCGTCTTCACCGCTGTCGTCCCGGACGGCACGGCGGCGGTCCTGTCCGGCGACCACGACGGTCAGCAGTGGGCGTTGCCCGAGGCTCTGCCGCACACCGGCGACGGGCAGCGCGAGGTCATCACGTGGCTGGCCGGCCGCCTCGCCACCCCCGGCTGGCGGCCCGTCGGCGGCCACCTCACCACCATCGCCCGGCCCGCCACCTACGGCAGCCTCCTCGTCACCAACCCCGCCGGCCGGATCCTCCAGATGCGCTCGGCCACCGACCCGGCCGTCTGGGACTTCCCCGGCGGGATGGTCGAGCACGGTGAGTCCCCGTTCGACGCCGCGGTGCGCGAGGCCCGCGAGGAACTCGGCCTGGACCTGGCCGCGGAGAACCCGCAGGTGCTCCGCCGCCGCCTGATCGCCGTGATCCACACCCAGGCCGACGCCGACTACCCGGTGCCGGTCGTGGGCCACGTCTTCGACGGCGGCACCCTGACCGCCGAGCAGCAGGCCCGCATCCGCCTCGATCCCACCGAGCACACCGAGCACCGGTTCGAGACGGCCCACGACTGGCGCCACCACATGGACCTGGCCCACTACCAGCGGCTGCGGCAGGTCCTGCGCGCCCACCGCTGCGAACGCCCGCTCTACCTGGAGCGCCCCGCCCGTCCGGACGACGACTTCGAAGGCGTGCTGGTCCTTGTCACCGACCCGGCCGGCCGCCTGCTGATGCACCTGCGCGACACCGGCCCCGGCCCCTGGCCCGGCTACTGGACTCCGCCCGGAGGCTGGCGCGAAGGCGACGAGAGCGCCGAGGAGAGCGCGGTCCGCGAGGTCCGCGAGGAGGCCGGCATCGAGATCACCGGGCTGCGTACCCTCCCCGACCCCCACCCCGACCACGGCCTCCCGCTCACCCGCGTCCTGCACGCGACCTGGAACGGCTCTGAGAACGACCTGGTGCTCGGAGACGAGGGCCAGGCCCTGCGCATGGTCCCCCCGGCCGAAGTCCTCGACCTCCACGTCCCGCCCTACCTGCAGCACTACCTCCCGCTGCTCGCCGACAGCCAGCCCGAAGGAGCCCGCCCATGAGCGCACCGACCCCCGTCCGTCAGCCGGCCGTGCCGCGGCCGTGGCAGCAGCACGGCCGCGAGACCCTGCTGGACACCCGCTCCTACCTGATCCAGCGCGACACGGTGACCCAGCCCGACGGCACCCAAGGGGACTTCGAGTTCCACCAGGCCCAGCTCGACGGCGCGCTGACGGTCGCAATGGACGACCAGGGCCGGATCGCCATGGTCCGCTACCGCTCCTACGTCCACGGCGAGGTCCTCACTCCGCCCGGCGGGAATCTCGACCCGGGCGAGGACCCGCTGGAGGGAGCCCGGCGCGAACTCAAGGAGGAGTCCGGCATCACGGCCGCTACGTGGAGCCCGCTCGGCCGGATCGCACTGATGACCAAGAGCACCGCTCACCTGCACATGTTCCTCGCCCGGGACCTGACAGCCGGTGAGCAGGAGCTGACCGGCACCGAGACGGGCATGACCGTGGAGTGGTGGCCGCTCAAGGAGGCGGTGGCCGCCGCGATGGACGGCCGGCTCCTGCTGTCCGGAGCCGTGGTGTCGGTCCTGATGGCCGCCCAGGCCGTAGACGCAGCGAGGCGCGCGTGAGCGCCCAACCGGCGGACCCTCCGCCTCGCCCGACCGGCCCGAACCGACCCGAAGCCAAGGACTTGCCCCTCTTCCCCGGTGCAGCCAGCGCCTACCGCACCTTCCGGCCCGGCCTGCCCGAGGCCGCTGCCACACTCCTGACCGACACCGTCCGCGGCACGCCCCACCCGGTGCTGCTCGACCTGGGCACCGGCACCGGACAGGTCCCCGCCGCCATCCACGGGGCCTTCACGCGGATCGACATCGTCGAACCTGACCAGGGGATGATCGACGAGGCGACCGCGGTGCTGCGCCCGCTTTTGGGGGACATGCCGCTGGGCGTGCACCACTGCCCGGCCGAGGACTTCACCGCCCCCTACCCCGGCTACCAGGCGAACCTGGTCACGGCCGCCCGGGCGTTCCACTGGATGGATCAGGACGAGGTCCTGCGGCTGCTCGACCAAGTGACCGCACCGGACGCTGCCGTCGCGGTCATGGGCGAGGGCAGTCTGTGGACCGCCCGCTCCCCCTGGACCGACGCTTTGCGCGAGCTCATCCAGAACTACCTCGGCGAAGAGCGCCGCGCCGGCACACAGGGCACCTATACCCGGCCTCGCCGCCGCTACGAAGAGGTCCTCGCCGACTCGCCGTTCTCCCGCGTCGAGGAGCACGCCCTGCCCGTGTCCCGGCAGTGGACCCCGGAGCGAGTGATCGGCTACCTCGCCAGCACCAGCTTCGCCGCAGCCAGTCTGTTCGGCGAGCGGCACACCGCCTTCGAGACCGAGGCGCTGAGCCTGCTCGGCCGCTTCGCGGCGGATGGGCCCCTGACCGAGGACGCCGTGTTCACCGTCCTGCTCGCCCGCCGCCCCTGACAGCGCGATACGTCAACTCCCTGGAGGAGCCCGTGCACGGCAGCATACTGAAGATCACGACCGCCACCCGGGCCGGCAGCCCGCACGTCGCCTGCGAGGACCGGGTGCGCACCGCGCCGGGCCTGGTTGTCGTCGTCGATGGAGTCACCACGGTCGCCGACGGCGCCGAAGCGCTCGGCGGCACCTACGCCGACGTCCTCGGCGAAGAGGTCCTCACCCTCGCCTCTGACCCGGGCACCGATCTGCGCACCGCCCTGGCGGACGGGATCAGCCGCACCGCCAAGACCCTGGGGCTGCCCCCGCGGACGGTTCCGGGCAGTTCGGCGCAGGCGACCGTGACGGTCGGCAGGGTGCGCGGCACCCGGTTCGAGGTCGCTGCCATCGGCGACAGCCCGGTCGCGGCGATCCACATCGACGGCTCGGTGCGCGTCCACACCGACAACCGCCTGGCCGCCCTCGTCGGCAACCGCCCCGCGCGCGTGGAGCAGTGGGAACGGCTGCGCTCCGGCACCGGGCGGATCGGAGACCAGCGCCACCGGGAGCTGATGCAGGAGATCATGCGAGGACTGGCCGACGCGGTCAACACGCCCGGCGGCTACTGGATCGCGGGCTCGGACCCCCAGGCCGGGAAGCACGCCGTCGTCGCCGACTGGCCGCTGGACGAGCTCGCCGACATCCTCATCGCCACCGACGGCGTCTCGGTCGCCGTCGACAAGTACGCGGTCCTGACCTGGGCCCAGATCGCCGTTCTGTGCCGCACCGAGGGCCCCGAGGCCGTCCTCAATCTCGTCGACGACGCTGACGCGAGCGACCCGTTCGGCCACCGCTGGCCGCGGGCCAAACCCGGTGACGACAAGGCGCTGGTCCACCTCCAGTTGACCGCGTGACGAGTGCCGGCGTCGCCCGCGTCGCCCAGCGCCGCCGCCGAGGACCGGCCGCCCCGCGCTCCCGCCCGCCGGCGGACCGCTCACACCGCCACCAGCCCCCAGGGCGGCGCCCTGGCCGACCGGCCCCGGCGAACGTCCCCACCAACCTGACCGCCTTCCCCGAGGAGTCCGCCTCCGTGCCAACCGACCAGGCCACGACCGCACCGCCACGCCACCAGGAACCCGTCGACGTCCACCTCCTCCTGCGCCGGGAAGGGCCGGCCGGCCCCGAGGTGCTGCTGTCCCGCCGCGCCGGAAACGTCTACGCCGCAGGTCTGTGGCACCTGCCGAGCGGGCACCTCGACGGCCCGCATGAAGACGTCGTCACCGCGCTGATCCGCGAGGCGCGGGAGGAAACCGGGGTCGGCATCGACCCGGCCGACGTCCGGCACGCCGTAACCGTGCACCACCGCAGCCCGGGCGGCGGCGCCCGGATCGGGATCCTGTTCGAGGTCCGGCGCTGGAGCGGCGACCCCCGCGTCATGGAGCGGGCCGTGTGCGACGCGATGGACTGGTACTCGCTCGCCGAACTGCCCTCCCCGATAGTGGCCTACTGCAGGGCCGGGCTCGACGCCTACCAGGCCGGCCGGCAGTTCGCGGTGCACTTCCAGGAGCCTGGCGACCCGATCGAGTTCGAGCCGACGGCGGACCGGCTGCACCTGCTGTCCTCCTCCGACGCCTCCACGCAGGCGCCCGACCGACGGGTGCGGGAGTTCGCCGAGCAGGCGGTGGGACGCATCACCGGCTGGACCGACACCTCCTGGGCGCGGGAGGGCAGCCGCGTCTGGCGGGCACGCGGCGCCGAGGGCGGCCAGTGGTTCGTGAAGATCCACCAGAGCGACCGCTTCCACGGCCGGGAGGTCGAGGCATACCGGAGCTGGATGCCGGCCCTGGGAGCGGCCGCGCCCCGTCTGGTGGCCGCCGACCCGGGGCTGCGGGCCATCGTCATCACCGCGGTGCCCGGCCAGTCCCTGCACGGCGCCGTGCACCCGCCCGAGGAGCAGCAGCGGATCTTCCACCGGATCGGGGAGCTCGCGGCCGCGATCCACCGCAGCGTCCCCGGACTGCCGGGCGAGGGGGCGCCGGCGGCGCTCGGGAAGCTGGAGCGGCACCTCGACGCTGCCCGCGACCACCTCGCCCCCGGCGACGAGGACCTCGTCCGCCAGATCACGGCGAAGGCCGACCAATTGCCGGACCTGGATCTGGTGCCCACCCACGGCGACTTCCAGCTGCGCAACCTCCGCTGGGACACCGACACGGGCACCCTGTACGTGATCGACTTCGAGCGCGCCGAACAGGGCGTTGCTGTAAGGGACTTCGTCCGCCTGTCCGACGCCTGGGCCGGACGGCCGGACCTGTACGAGGCCGTGATGGCCGGCTACGGCAGGCAGCTCTCCGAGGCGGAAGAGGAGAACCTCGCCGTCCACCAGGTCCTCGACGCCGTCTCCGGCATCCAGTACGGCATCGCCCACGGCGACCCCGAGCTCGTCGAGCGAGGCCGCCGGACCCTGGCCCAGCTGCGTGCCACCAGCAGCAGCGGGCTCCCGACCGCGACGCCCGAGCTGTCCCGCTGAGTGACCCGGGCCCTGACCAGCCCGGCAACGACCGACACCCGGAAGAGGAGCAGCAACGTGGGGTACATCCCGCAGAATGAGTGGGAGCAGCACTACGCGGACGGCCTGGGCTTCAGACCGCTCGGCGGCGCTGAGCGGGAGCTGCTGGCCGCGCACGTCGCCGCCCCCGAGGGCGGCGGACGGGCGCTCGATGTCGGCTGCGGCACCGGCGAGCTGGCCGTCCACCTCGCCGGCGCCGGCTACACCGTGGACGCCGTCGACTTCGCCGACAGCGCCCTCACCAGGGCCCGGGAAGGGCACGGTGACGTCGAGGGTGTGCACTGGCTGCGCCTGGACATCGAGCGCGACGACCCGGCGCCGCTGCACGAGGACGGGTACGACCTGGTCGTCATGCGCCTGATGTACCCGTTCCTACGCGACCGCGGGCGCGTTCTGCACGGCCTGAGCGAGCGGCTGCGCAAGGGCGGTGCGCTCGTCGTCATCACCCCGCTGGTCGAGCACACCCCGCAGGAGCGGCGCGCGATCGCCCTGGACGAGGATGAGATCGCCCTGGTCACCAGCGGCTGGGAGACGGCGCAGCGGCTGGACGCGGACGGGCTGGCCGTCCTGGTCCTGCGCGGCCCCTGCCACGCCGATGCCCGGGCGGTGGAGAAGTCGCCGACCACCGGCCACTCCCTCACCGGGGCGCTGGCTGTCGTCACGGACACTGCCGGGCGGGTTCTGCTCGGCCGCTCCCGACGCGGCATGCTGGAGCTGCCCGGCGGCAAGAGCACTGGGCCGGAGGGCTTCGCAGCCACCGCCGTGCGCGAACTCGCCGAAGAGACCGGGCTGGTCGCCGCACCGGGCGACGCCCACGTGCTGACGATGCTCGCCGACGATAGCCACGGCGTGCCCCGGCTCACGGCGGTCGTCCGCATCACCAGCTGGAGCGGGGAACTGTCCGTCAGGGAGCCGGCGCTGTTCGAGCGGTGGGAATGGTTCGACCTCCACTCCCTGGCGTGCGCCGGCGACATCTTCACCCCGGCCGCGGCCGCGCTCGACGCCGTCTGGCCCGGGGTCATCCCCACCCCGCCCGCCGTGACCGCCTACCCCCTCGCGGTCGACCAGCCCCCCGTTCCCGGAGAGCCGGCCCAGGCCGTCCGGCTGCGCGAGGCGATGACGCAGACGGTCATCGACGGCGGCTGGGCCCCCTCCGCGCGGGTCCAGGAGGCGCTTCGGACCGTGCCACGCCACCGCTTCGCCCCCGAGGCAGACCTGCCGACCGCGTACGACGGCGGGGACCGGGCCGTCACCACCCGGCGCGACGAGACCGGCAGGGCGATCAGCTCCGTCTCCGCGGCCTGGCTCCAGGCCGACATGATCCGCAGTCTGGACCCGGCACCGGGCGCGGTCGTGTTCGAGGCGGGCTCCGGGGGCTACAACGCGGAGCTGCTCACCCACGTCACCGGGCCCGAGGGGCGCGTGGTCACCGTGGACATCGACCCGTGGGTGGTGCGCCGCACCCGCCGATTCACCACGGAGGCCGGCAGCGGACGCGTCACCGTCGTCGAGGCGGACGCAGCCCTCGGCGCGCCCGCACACCTCGTGCCGCGCGGCGGCTTCCACGCCAGCGTGATCACCTACAACTGCTGGGACATCGCCCCGGCCTGGCGCGAGCAGCTGACCGAAGGCGGGCGCCTGGTCCTGCCGCTCGAGATCGGCGGCTACACCCGGGCCATCACCTTCGAGCGACGCGGCCAGGTGCTCCACGCACGCGGCTTCACCTACTGCGGATTCGTCCGCGACCAGGGACAGCAGGCCCGCGCCATCCCGTCCGTCGACCTCCTCCAGGGCGAGCTGACGCTGCGCTTCGAGCACGGCACCGCCCTGCCCACGCAAGGAGTGGAGGAGGCGCTGCGCGGGCCGCGGCACGAGGCCCCCACCGGCGTCACCATGGGGGCCAACAGCTACTTCGGCTCGCTCCAGCTGTACGTCGCCACCACGCTGCCCGGCTTCTGCCGACTGGCCGCCAACCGAGACCCGGCCACCGGTGTCACCGAGATCGCCAAGGGGAAGGACGTGCCGGCGATCACCGGCGAAGCCTCCCTGGCCTACCTGACCTACGTCCAGACCCGGGACGGCGACCGCTCCGAAGACAAGGAGTGGGCGTGGATCGTCCACGCCTTCGGCGAGCACGGGCCGCGACTCGCCGAGCAGGTGGTGGCAACGGTGCAGGCATGGGACCGCACCGTGCGCGCCGAGGACAACAGCAAGCACGCCGACCCGGCCCTGACCGCCTACCCGGCCGGCACCCCCGACGATCTGCTGCCCGCCGGGCACGTGCTGGACAAAAAGCGCTGTCGGCTGGTGTTCCAGTGGCCCGGCCGTACCGGGCGCCTTCCGGCGACGGTCGAGGGCGCATCGGTCGCGCGGAGCGCCCGATGACCGGCGGCCCGGGCCCCACGCAGCCGCTCGCCGACACGAACCCGCCTGGAGGGCAGAGCCAGGTACCGCCCCCGCTCGTCGATGTCGTTCTGCTGACCATGAACGACCGCCCCGAGGAGGAGCGCGCCTCGCAGGCCACGCTCCTGGCCCAACGCGGCGTCGAGGTACGGATCTGCGTCGTCGGCAACGGCTGCACACCGGATGTCGTCCCGGCGGGCGCCCTGACCGTCGTTCTGCCCGAGAACCTCGGCATCCCCGGCGGCCGCAACGAGGGCGCCCTCGCCCTCGCCGAACTCGACCCGCCCGCCGACTACCTGTTCTTCATGGACAACGACGCCTCCTTCCCTGGGCCGGACGTCCTCGCCCGGCTCGTCGCCGAGGCCGGGCAGCACCCCGAAGCCGGCTACGTGCAGCCGCGCCTGACGGGCCCTGACGACACCACCACCCCGCGGCGCTGGGTGCCCCGCCTGCGGGCCGGCGACCCCGGCCGCCCCGGCACGGTCACGTCCATGACCGAGGGCGTCGTCCTCGTCCGCCGCACCGTCTTCGACCAGGTCGGCGGGTGGTGCGAGGGCCTGTTCCTCTATCACGAGGGGTTTGACCTCTCGTATCGGATCTGGTCCCAGGGCTACTCCGGCTGGTATGCCGGAGGGCTGCGGATGCACCACCCGCTCAGCAGCCCGTCCCGGCATGCGCTGTTCTTCCGGCTTGCCGCCCGCAACCGCGTGTGGGTGGCCTACCGCAACCTGCCCGGACCGTTGATCCCCGTGTACCTGGCGGTGTGGACCACGGCCACCGCGCTGCGGGCGGTGCGCGGGGGCGGCGCCCGCGAGTCCTGGCAGGGCTTTCGCGAAGGGTGGGCTGGCCGCCACGAGCAGGACAGGCGGCCGATGAGCTGGCGCACCGCGTGGCGCCTGACCATCGCCGGACGGCCGCCCGTCCTGTGACCGGGCCCGCACCACAAGCCCGGCCCGCAGCCGGTCGGCACCCCCACTGCTCCAGGAGGCAGATGTGTCACACCTTCCCAGCCTGCTCGCCGTGTTCGGGCACCCGGACGACGAGTCGCTCGTCGCCGGCGGGGTCCTCGCCCAGCACGCCGAGTCGGGGGCGCGCACCGCGGTGGTGACCGCGACCTGGGCCCCGGGCACCCACCGCGCGGCCGAACTGGCCGATGCCGTCCGGACCCTCGGGGCGGGAGAGCCGAGGATGCTGGGGTACGCCGACCACCGCGTCCCGGACTCCTCCACCGGCCCGCGGCTGTGCGACGCACCGTTGGAGCGCGTGGTGGAGGACGTCGTACGGCAGATCCGCGAGTTCCGGCCCGAGATCGTGGTCACCCATGACGCGTACGGGGGGCTGACCGGTCACCCGGACCACCGGCTCATCCACCGGGCCGTCGTGCTCGCCGCGACCGCGGCCGGGCTCGAGCACCTCTACCCGGACGCCGGAGCCCCCTGGCGGCCTTCGGCGCTCCACCTGGCGACCCACCCGCACTCGGCCCTCGACGACCTCGGCCCGCTCCTGTCGCGGGTCGACAAGTCGGTGCTCAGCGTGCCCGACGAGAGCGTCGGCCTGGTCACTGACGTACGCCCGTGGCTGGACACGAAGTGGGCGGCCATCTGCGCCCACCGGAGCCAGGTCGAGCGGGAACGGCCGCTGCCCGGCCTGCTCGCCCGCCTCCCCGCAGACGTCCGTGAGCGGATCATCGGCCGCGAGTACTTCACGCGCATCGACCTGCGGCCGGCGCCGGCCCGCCCGGGCGAGCAGCCCCGCTGACCGTCACCCGCGCCACACCCACCGCCCGACCTCGCCCCCAGCAGGAGCAGCATCAGAATGCGCCCGCCCGCCGCCCACGGCTTCACCGCCGTCGACCAGCAGCCCCGACCCGCCGAGTTCGTCCAGGTCCTCGAGACGCTGGACGACCACCCGTTCTACGCGGCCTACAAGGCCCGCCTGCGCGAACTGCTCCACGCCCGGCCCGGGGGCCGGTTCCTCGACGTGGGCGCGGGGACGGGCGCCGCCGTCCTGGCCATGACCGAGGAGCACGGCAGCAGCGTCGTGGCGATCGACCACTCGGCCACGATGGCCGGCCACGCGCACGCCCGCGGGCTGGGAAGCGTCACGGTGGCCGATGCCCATCATCTGCCCTTCCGTGACGCCTCGTTCGACGGAGCCTGGGCCGACCGTGTCCTGCAGCACGTCGCCGACCCGGAGCAGGTCCTCACGGAGATGCTGAGAGTGATCCGCCCCGGCGGGCGGATCGCCCTCGCCGACCCCGACTACGACACCCAGGTCCTCGACATCGCCGACCAGGACCTGGCCCGCCGCGTCCTGCGGTTCCGGGCCGACGTCCAACTGCGCCACGGCACCCTCGCCCACCGGCACGCCGGCCTCCTCAGCCGCCACAACCTACGCGACGTCAACACCGAGGCCAGAACGCTCGTCGTGCGCGATCCGCGCGAGGCCGACAACTGCCTGGGGCTGCGGACCTGGGCCCACACCGCAGCCGAACACGGACACCTCACCCGCACCGAAGCCGAGCAGTTCACCGGCCAGTTCGACGAGGCCGTCCGCAGCGGCCGGTTCACCTACGCGGTCACCTTCTTCCTCACCGCCGCCACGGCCGCACCCACCAGCCGCTCATGACACCGCGTGAGGAGAAGCGTCCCGCAGCCGGCGGCCCCCGCGCGCCGCCCGGCCACGGCCGCACTGCGGCGAATCGTCAAGTCTGCGCGGCCCATCCCGGGCCGGCATGCACCATACCCACCACCCGAAGGAGCAGCAGTGTCCGACACCACCAGCGTGACCAGTACGACCCCGGAGACGGTCCGGATCCTGGGCTGCAACGTCCAGCACGGCTGGCGCCGTGACGAAGCCATCGCCTTCATCAAGTCGCTCACCCCGGCGCCGGAGATCATCCTCTGGCAGGAGGCCCAGCCCGGCGACCCGGGCAAGGGCATAGCCTCCGATGCCGAGGTGGCCGCCGAGGCGCTGGGGATGGACGCGTACGAGAACGTGCTGACGCCGCACGTGCGGCGCCCCAAGCACAATGTGATCTTCGTGAAGCGCGGGGGCGTGTTCGTCCACGACGGGACCTACCAGCACCCCGGAGCGCCGCACCAGGCGCCGGCCAACGTGGCGTTGCGGCTGCGCCTGCCCGACGGGTCGCTGTCCTACCGCCGGCTCCTGCTGCTGTCCGGCCACGCCTGCTACTACTCGGCGCCGATCCGCTCGGTGGAGGCCGACTTCGTGACCTCCGTGTTCAAGCACGGGGAGCTGGGCTACGCCGAGTACGACTGCAACTCCTACCGCAAGGGCCGTCACCCCCGGGCCCTGCAGAGCGTCCGCGACCGGACGTTCGCCACCAACCGCTCGCGGCTGACCGAGGCCGGGGAGTTCGTCCCCGACGACGTCTTCGACCGGAAGTTGGTCAACGCCGGCTTGGTCGATGTCGGCCTGTGGGCCGCGCAGGAGCTGGGGCAGAAGGGCGCGGACGGGCCCACTGCGGGCTGGGGGCCGGACAAGCGCGACCAGCGCGCCGAGCCGGTGGACGGCGAAGACAGCGACCAGGACCCGGCTTCGGCGATCGATCGCGGCTACGCCGTGGCGGAGCTGATCCCCGCGCTGCTGGCCGCCGGGCCGATCGACAACGCGGCGACCCGGGCCTTCTCCGACCACCTCCCCGTGGACTCCCTGTGGCGCTACAGCGGCCTGGTGGAGGTCATGGACCGCCGGGTCGACGTCATCGTGCACTGAACACCCCGCTGCGGTCGTCCGGCCGGCCGGCCACCGACATGAACCGCGACGTCGACGTCAGCCGGCACTGACCACCACAACGGTGAACCCCCGCCACCAGGCCCACCCCAAGGAGTTGAACATGCCGAGCATCAAACGCATCGCCAACCTCAACGCGTACAAGCTCTCACCGAGCCTCATCGGAACCGCCTCGTGGAAGGCCCGCGTCACCGCCATCCAGGAGATCGCCCCGGACATCCTCGGACTCCAGGAAGTCCTCGTGGACGAGACCCTGCCGGTGTCGCAGTGGGCGGCGCAGGCATCGGCGGTCATCGAGCAGCTCGCCGCCGAGTGCGGACTCAGCGCCACCACGGTGCGCTCCGACGGCACCCCTGGCCCCACCGCGATGGCCAACAACGCCAACCGCGGCTGGTACACGGCGCTGCTGTGGAACCCGGCCGCGGTGCGCCCGGTGCCGGGGACGTTCCGGCCGTATGGCGCCCCGGACTTCTGGCACGGGTTCACCACCATGGCGTTCGACGTCGGCGCGGTGGAGCCGGTCACCGTCGGCTCCTACCACGGCGACCCCTTCCGCGGAGACTGGCGCGCAGCCGAATCCCTCCGCCTCAAGTCGGCCTTTCGCACCACCGGCGGCGCGAAGCCCGGCTTCGCCATCGGCGACTTCAACGGCCTGTCCGCCGCCCAGACCACCGGCCCCAACGGCGAACCGCGGTACTACGACGCGGAGCCCTACCTCGAGCAGGACCACGACGACCTCGAATACCAGCTGCTGCGCGGCACGATCGGCGGCGAGCAGCTGGCGGACCGGCGCCAGAGCGAGGCCCTGCTGCGGCGCGGCTTCATGGTGGACGCCGCCGCGCACCTGGGGGCGCCGTGGCACCCGACCGTCGGGCACTGGGAGGACGGCCGGGGCGACCCCGACCCGTGGGGCCCGCGCCGCATCGACCTCATCCTCGCCACCCGGCCGGTGGCCCCGGCACTCGTCAGCTACCGGACCCACCAGAGCCCGGCCGCCGAGGAGGCGTCCGATCACCTGCCCGTGGTCTGCGACTTCGAGCCCGCCAAGATCTCCAAGGAGCGGTGATGCGGAAATTCATGGGCCCCAAGCGGCTGTGGGGCAGCGAAGGCGGGCCGGACGAGGACTGGGTCAAGCCGCACGTGCTGTGGCTGCCGCAGGACGACCCGCAGGTCATCGAGTACTTCGGGCGCCTGCGGGAGGTCGTCGCCCGGTTCCCGGACGTGATCACCCCGATCGCGGACGAGAACCTGCACATGACGATCCAGTCCATCCGGCCGCTCACCACCGCCGGTGTCCGCGTGGACAGCGAGCAGCTGGCCGCCGCGGCGGCCGCGGTCCAGGCGGAACTCGACGGCCTGGCCCCGTTCGACATCCAGATCGGCCCGGCCCGCGCCTCCGGATCGGCGGGCATCGTGGAGATCTGGCCCGAGGACGGACCGGCGGAACTCAACCGCCGCGTCCGCACGGGCCTGCTCGCCGCCGGGCTGGACCTCCCGCCGGCCGAGAAGCACTTCTGGAGCCACATGTCGTGCGGCTACGGGGACCAGGACAGCGACACCCCCGAGCTGGCGGCCCGGTCCGACCAGTTCGCCTCCGAGATCGGGAAGAGCATCCGGCCCGCGATCCGCACCTCCGCCACCGTCTCCAGCGTGTGGCTGGTGTGGGAGCGCCAACGCCCGGACCTCAACACCTACACCTTCGAGCGCGTCCACCAGCTGCGCCTCGGCCAGTCCTGACCACCGTGGCGCCCGTGCTGCCCGGCACGGGCGCCCGCACCGATATGTGAGGGAGAAGTCCACGATGGAGAAGTTCACTCCGAAGTTCCAGGGCGGGCCCTGGCCCGCCGTCGGCCGCGTCCTGCACGTCTACGCCGTTCCGGACCTGCACACCGACCGTCAGCTCGCGCGCCTGGTCAGCGAATGCCACAACGCGATGCGCCCCTTCCCGATCACCCCGATGGTCGACGGGACGCTGCACTGCACCGTCGAGATGGTCGCGGATGCCACCTCCGACAAGATCACGACGCAGGAGCGCGACGAACTCGCCGCGGCGCTGCGCGCCCATCTGTCCGGCACCGGACCGCTGGAGGTCATGGCCGGCTCCCCGGTGGCCAACCGCGCCGGCGCGTTCCTGGACCTGTCGCCCGACGACGCCTTGGTCGAGCTGCGCGAGCGGGTGCGCGACGCCATCCGCGAGGTCCGCGGGCCCGGCGCGCTCCTCCACAACGGCGGAAGGCCCCACATGTCGCTCGGGTACGCCTGGGCCGAGGCGTCCTCCGACGCTCTGCAGACGGCCCTGAGGCGGATCTCCCCGAGCCACGCGCCCGTCCGCTTCGGCGCCGTGCAGCTGCTCGACGTGCTCTTCCAGCAGCAGCCCCGTCCCGACGGTGCGACAGCCTGGGAGCTGTCGTGGGAGCCGGTGGCGACCATCGAGCTCGCCGGAGCCAGCGCCCCGCAGCGGGCAGCCGCAAGCTGACCATCGGCCGTTCCCCAACCGGAGCCCTGTCCGGCCGGGCCGGGCGGGGTGTTGCCGGGCAACACCCCGCCCGGCCATCGGGTCGTGGCCGACACCCCTCATCCGGCCGGGCAGGCGCCGAAGCTCAGGGCCCGCGCGGGGGGCTCGACCGTCTACCAGGTGAGGGTGAGGTCGTTGCCACGGGTAGTACAAGTCGAGTCCGCCGCCACGGGGGAGCCGAACGGTCCTGACGGCCAGTCACCGATTCGCGAGGATTCCCGGCGTCACGATGAACCGCTCGCTACTGTGGGGGAGTCCGTGATTGGGGATCACGGACGTCGATACACAAGCGCCCGTCACCCGGCCGGGATGAGGCGGTACGGGCCGCCGGAGTCCACACCGCCCGTGCCGTCGCGGACCCGAGGGTCGTTCTCACTCCAGAGGCGATCGCGACGGCCCGCTCTCCTCGATCCGAAACTGGGGGCGCTCGTGCACTACGACCTCGCCGACGTGTTCACCGATGCCGTGCTCGGGGGCAACCAGCTCGCGGTGTTCACCGACACCGTGGCGGTCGACCCCGGCCTGATGCAGGCCATCGCCCTGGAGATGAACCTCTCCGAGACCGTCTTCCTGCGCCCCGCCGAGGCGGGCGGCGACATCCGGGCGAAGCTGTACTCCACCGTGACCGAGGTGGACTTCGCCGGCCACCCGCTGCTCGGCACGGCCGCCGTCCTGGCCCAGCACCAGGCCGCCGACGAGACCGAGCTGCGCATCGAGACGAACGTCGGCGTCGTGCCGGTCACCACCCGGCGCCTGGGCGAGGACCGGTACACCGCATGGATGCGACAGCCCCTCCCGAAGGTCTCACCTGTCCCGGACGAACAGGTTGCCGGACTGCTCGCCGTGCTCGGGCTCCGGCAGAGTCTGCTGCCGGTCACCCTGTACGACGCGGGGATCCCGCACCTGTACGTGATGGCCGACTCCCCCGAGGCCGTGCGCGCCGTCGTCCCCGACTTCCCCGCCCTGGGCCGTGCTGCTGGCCCGGGCCGGGCCCGCATCAACGTCTTCGCCCTCACCGGCCCCACCACCGCGGTCACCCGCATGTTCTCCCCCTACGACCGCGTTCCCGAGGACCCCGCATGCGGGTCGGCGGCCGGCCCGCTCGCCGCGCACCTCGTACGCCACGGACTTCTGGCCTCCGGCGTCCAGCTCATGCTCAGCCAGGGCGAGGCCGTGAACCGGCCATCCACCTTGTACGCGCAGGTGGTGGCCCACCAAGATGACATCCAGTCGATCGACGTCGGCGGCGGGGTCTGTCTCATCGGCTCCGGACGTCTGCGTCTTCCCGGCCCCAGCGGCAGCGCCGCGAGGCCGGGCGATCGCACCGCAACCGCGTAACGAGGGGAGCACGACGTGGGCAAGGGCAAGCGGCTGCGGGCGCAGCGTGTGAGGGAAGAGACCGTACGGCGGGGACGGGAGCTGGCCCCGGAGCCGTCCCGGCCGGTGTCGATGGACGACATGGGCGGCGGACGGCTGTCCTCGTACACGCGCCAGGAGATCGGCAAGCAGGTGTACGCGTGGATGATCCTCCTGTCCTATCTGGAGGCCGCGCTGGAAGGCGCGGACGGCCTGCCGGAGAACTTGTTCGCCCCGCAGATGCCGGGCGAGAGCGACGAGGACTACACGGCGCGGATCGAGGTCGATCGCCTTCTGGTGGACGCGCGGGCCTTGGGCGGCAGCCCGGCGGAAGAGGTGGCCGAAGTCCTCTCCAGCTGGGTACCACGCTCTCTGGTTCCCGGCGTCGTCGACCACCTCTCCGGCGAAGGCCTGCGGCACCTGGACGCCGCGACCCCGGACCCCGACCAGTGGCAGGCCGGCGCCCGGCCCCTCCTTGGGATCCTGTGCCCGCCGAAGCACTGGGAGGCCGCGCTCGACCAGCTCGAAGCGCTCGCCGCCAGCCGGCTCAAGATCACCGATGCCATCGCCGAACACCTGACCGGCCAGCCGGTGGCCACCGTGCACGCGGCAGCCGCACTGGTCACCTGGCTGTACGGGCGCCCGGACATCATCGCCGACCCGGCGGCAGCCCGCCTCGAACTCGCCGAGCGAGCCGGTAAGTTCGGGAAGTTCGTCTTCTAGGACCGCACCCCCGACCCGACCAGCAGGAGCCAGTCCATGCCCTCTCGCTCACCGGCCTCCGATTCGTGGGACGAGGCCGTACGGCGCGCCACCGACGCCACCGCGGCCGACCGTCCCGGTGGGATGGACGAGCAGTGCTGGGACGACGTGGCGATGCGCGGCATCGTCGCAACGGTCCTCTACGCCCTGCACCTTCGCGAGCGCCGGCCGGTCGACGCGATCGGCTGGCCGGCGGTGCTGTGGCAGCTGCACGACGACGTGCGGGTGGCCAAGCTGGTCACCACCGTCCTGCCCCGCGCCGGCCACGACCTGTCGCGCACCGCTGCGCCCGGCGACCCGGTGACCGAGTGCTGGCGGTGGCTGACCCGGACCTGGGACCCGGACGCCCCGGTGAGGTCCGCCTCCCTCCAGCCCGCCCTCTCGCGCGGCTTCCGGGAGGGCTGGGTTCCGGATGCAGCGGAGCTCCGGTGGGGCGGCATGAGCCGGGGCATCGGCGCGGGTCTGCCCGACCCCGCCCTGGAGGTCTGCATCCACTGGGCCGGTGGCGTCGTCCAGCGGCAGATCATCACCGAGAACCAGGGCCACCACACCTACGACCGGCTCAAGGTCACCTCCGGGGCGTTCGTCGGGCACCGCGGGTACGTACGCAACGTCGGCTGGAACTTCGACGACACGACCGAGACGGCCGATGGGCCGGCCGGGTACGTGGTCGACCTCGACGACGTCGAAGGAACCGAGGACATCGACGCCGACCAGGTCGAGGCGTGCACCGATCTGCGCTGGCCGCGACGTCCCGAAGGAACCCTCAAGGACGGCCCTCCCCGGGGATGGAACGATCCGCTCCCGCCGGCCAAGACCTGCGAGGAGAACCTCCGAGAGGTCCTCGACCGGGCCAGCAACCCCGGCATCGTGCCGGAAGAACTGCGCCGTGCCGTCACCGCAGCCCACCACCATCACCACCTCGCGCTGGACTGGCAGGCCAGCCCCGAGCCGCAGCGGTTCACCTGGCGAGTCCTGCACCACTGGTACCAGCTGACCGAGGACTACGCGGACGACCAGCGCGCTGACCTGTACGAGGTCGTCGTCACCCGGCACCTCCACGACACCGAACCCGCCCACCACCTCGCCCTGAGCGAGGACGACCTGCCCGGCCTGATCGCACGCTGCACCACCGGAGAGTAAGCCAGACCTGCCTCCCGGCCGTCCGCCTGTGCGCTACGTTGGGCGCGGCGCAGGACATGCACGCGCCGAGACCGCCGTGCGCCGCGCCCACGCCGCACCGCCCGGCATGAGGTCGAAGGCTCGCCGGATACGGTCCGGCACCCGGACCGGTGTCCGGCGAGGGCCCATGATGCTTCGCTCTGACTGGACACGGACTTCAGGGCGGGACGGCGTGGGCACCCCGCCCGCTGGGAGCCGGTCATGACCAAGCGCGGGAGCAACGACCGCAAGGGCAAAGCACGCCGCATCGCCAAGGAACGCGACGTCCGGGTCACCGAGGCGCACAGCCTGCTGCTCCAGGCCAAGAACCGCAACGACCCCTCGTCGTCCGACGCGCCGGCCGGGGAACCCGCCGCCACCTCCGGCGAAGCGCACGAGCTGCGGATCCACCGCACCGCCGCCGACGGCACGGTGGAAGTCCTCGACGGCGACGCCGCCGCCCGCGCGGTGTGGCGGAGCAGCCCAGGCGCCCTGACGGCCGGATGCCGGTGCGGCTGGGTCAACCCCCACACGGGGCCGCGCTTCCCCGACCTGCCCGCGCCCGACGGCGTGGAACCCAACGAGCAGAAGCACTGGCGGTGGTACCAGCTGGCGGCCTGGGCCCAGCACGCCGGCGACATGGACGGAGAGCCCTCTTCGGCCGAGTACGTCCAGGACCCCAGCGTCACGATCAACAACGTGACCATTCAGGTGATCTTCGACTTGCGGCTGCTCCTGCACCACGCCCAGGACGACCGCGAGACCGTGGCCGCCACCTACGAAGCGGTGGAGACCCTTCTGCGGACCGCGCGGATTCGCGTCGCTCACGAGCGAGCACGGCCGGGCGCCGGCCGGCAGCAGGACACCGGACAGCCCGCTCAGGACGAACCCTCGGTGTCCGAGGAGATCCCGGCAAGCCTCGACGTCCTTGTCCGGCGCACCGATTCCGGACGGAGCGGCGGGTACTGGGAACTGCTCGCCGTCGAGCTTGCCGCTGCGGAACTGCGCCGCCTGGTCCTGCAAGAAAGCCAGCACGCGGTGTCGACGGTTTCCGATGCTCCGGCGTGACGGCGTCAGGCGGTGGCGGGCAGAAGGCGGGCGGAGAGGTCCCGCCCGGTGACCGCCGCCAGATGCGGTTCCAGAACGGTCAGCCGCTCAGCCAGCACACCGACGCGCTGACGGGCCGTCTCGTAGCGTACCCAGGCCCGCACGCGGGCCGGGTCGGGGAACTCGCGGTCCAGGGCGAGGACGGTGTCGTCGGCGTCCGGCCGCGCCCGCTCGGCGCAATGGGCAGCCCAGCCCTCGTGGAGCAGTGACACGTCCGCGCAGGCGAGGTTCGCCTCGAAGACCGGCAGAGTCAGCGCATCGTTCGGGCCGAGGACGTTCAGCAGCCTGGTGAGCGCCGCCTCGATGTGGACGCTGTGCTCGACGGTCGCACCGACGACGCTGTCCGGCTCGGCGGCGGTGGAGCTGGAGGGGGTGCGGGTGGCAAGCATCAGCTGGGCCCGCCACACCGCGGTGCGGATCTGCTCCTCGCGCAGCCTCGTCCTGCGCCGCTTCACGGTCCACCGCATCCGCGGGCCCCTCCTCTTCGCTGCCTGTTGAGCGCCGTGGCCACTCTGCCAGCCCAGCCGGGGCCGTACCAGGGGACCGCCCGCTTCCGGCCGGGCGTCCGCGACGGACCTGGCAGACTTCCACGCCATGCGGAAGAACATCACCTGGGCCGCCGTGGGGGCCACGGCGGCCGTTGTCGCGGCTGTGTTGCTCTGGGCGGTCGGCCCGGTGAAGAACGGCCTGGCCCTCGGCGGCGTTGCCACGGCCGCGTTGGCCGCGTCGAACATCCGGCACCACCGGCGGCGGGGCGCCGCCGGGCCGGACGACGCCGCGGTTCCACCGGACCGATGGAGCCGTCTCATACCCGGCTTGGAGGCTGCGTCCACCCCGGCGGAGATCACGGGGTGCCTGGAGCGGGCCCACTTCGCCACGGTGTGGGATGCCGCCCGGACGTGGGCCGGTGGTCTGGTGTTGTGGCACGTCACCGCCTACCCGTCCGCGTGGACCGCGCGCGCCCACGACGCCGCCGCTTACGGAGCCTGGGTCGGCGACCTGATCGCCGCGGCGATCGTGGACACCGCACGCGAGGACGGCCTGGACGCCGGCGACGGCAGCGCGCTCCTTGGGCTGGGGCTGGACCGGCCGGCCTCCCGCCTCACCGAACTGCGCACCGCGCTGGCCGCGCTCACCCGGCACCCGGACACCCCGGCGCAGTACATCGAGACCGCGCAGCACCTCAGCGCCCTCGCCGCCGGGGACGCCGACCAGCAGGCCGCCGCGCTGTTCACTGCCGGGATCGCCCGCCAGGTCCTTGCCGCCCACGCCGGCGAGGGCGCCGTGCTCGGCGACCGCATCCCGGCCCTCGCCCAGTGGGAGGTCACCCGCACGATGTGGCACAACCGCCCCGACCACGGCCCCTACCGCGGCGCCCGGCCCCTGGCGGACCAGAGCGAGCACGTCGACCTGCTCGCCGCCGCGCTCCTGCACCACCGGCAGGCAGGCTCCACCGGACCGGCCCGCCAGGAGCGGGCCTACCGGCTGCACCGTGCCGCCCTCGACGACCGCTTCGCCCTGCTGTGGCCGAACCCACCCCCTGGTGAACTCGCCACCCTCGCAGATCAGTCCGCCCGGCGCCTGCTGGAATGGGACCGCACGCAGCCCGACGCTTCGCAAGGCGACTGCCACCAGGCGCGCTGGTACGACCACCCCCGCGAGTACGTTCGCCACGCCTACCGCCGAGACACGGCGATCGACGCGGAAGCCTGACGCAACGTAGGCCCTCCGGCAGGAGTCAGCATCTTGAGGCGGCACGGACTTCCCGAGCGGCTGCTGCCGCGAATCCACGCCGCGCTGCGGCCCGGCGGCCAGGGTCTTCTCCGTCGGACGAGCCCGCCCTGGCCAGTTGCAAGGGGCGCGGGTCGACAACCTCACCCTGGCCGACGGCATCCGACTGCCCGTCGTCCGCTACGGCCACGACGCCACTGGCTGGACGAACCTGCTGAACCGGCACGGCTTCACCGCCGTCAGCTGCATCGAGGTTCCGCTCTGGCCGGCGGATGCCAACCCCACGCTGGTCCTGGCGGCCACATGGCCCCGCGGGTGAACACGCCGGCCGCCCTCACGTCCGGACGAGCATCCGGTCCTCTTCCGGCTCGGCCGCGGCCGGCCGCCGCCCGGTGACCGCGATCGCACCCCAGGCCAACGCTCCGGCCAGGACGGTGGCCGCGCCGCCGGCCACGAACCCGAACGCCGGGGCGGCGGCCACCAGCGGGGGGACGACGAGCATGCTGCCCATCCCGGCGGTGTGCAGCCCGGCGATGTCCGTAGCCATCAGCCGGGCTCGCTCGGGCACCGGCAGCTTCGCCACCTCGGTGCCCAGCAGGATTGCTGCCCCCGGCGACAACGCGCCCGCGAGCGCGGTGACCGCCACGATCTGGCCCAGGCCCTGGGTGAAGGCGAACGCGGCCAGGAGCGCGCCCCGGGCGGCCCACACCAGGCAGTACGCGCGGGTGAACCCCTTCGGCGTCGGGAGATGGCCGACCAGCAGGTTGCCGACAACGGCCCCGATGCCCATCGCCGTGACCACCATCCCGTAGGCGCTGGCACCGGCGTGCAGGCGGCTGGTGAGCCAGATCGGGATGCCCACCGTGCCGACGGTGGCGAAGAACTCCCCGACGACGTTGAGCCCGATGGCCGCCCCCAACTGGGGGTGACGCCGCAGCACTTCGCGCGCCCTCGGTGCGGGCCCTGCCGGAGCGTCCTCATCCGGGACCTGCCCGGGGCCGGGTCGAACGACGATCCGACCCGCTAGCCAGGCCAGGGCGCAGGCGGAGACAGCGAAGGTCAGCGCGTCGAGCACGAACAGCCTCTCAGCAGGCACGAACGCGAGCAGGCACGCGGCGGCACCCGGCCCCAGCACCCAGGTCACGTTCCCGGTCAGCGCCATCAACCCCGTGATCTCCTTCACCCGGTCCGCCGGGGCGACCTCGGGAACCAGAGCGCCGAGGGAGGGTCCCGTGATCGCGTCCGCCGTCCCGACGACCGCGATCACCATGACCACCCCGATCAGCCCGATCGAGTCCTGGAGCCACGGCATCGCCCCGACGACCAGGATCTGGACGGCCTCGACGGCCGCCACCACGCGGAAGTCGACGAACCGGGCGAGCAGCCGACCTCCGAAGGCGCCGACCAGAAGATGGGGAACGGACTCGACGATCACCACGATCCCCATCGCCGGGGCCCCGAACCGGGCCCACGCGGTCCACATCAGGGCGAGCGTGAAGAAGCGGTCGCCGAGCGCGCTCAAGGTCTCAGCCAGCCACAGCACAAGAACATCCCGGTGCCGCAGCAGCCGCAGGTAGCCCACCCGAGCACTCTAGAGACACCGACAGCCGGGTGCCCCACGAACTGCCCATAGCTCCCGAACGAGTGAGGCGTCGGTCCAGAAGCGATCCGGCACGACCGAATCGACTCCTTCGGCCGGCACTGAACTTCCGTTTCCGACAACGCGACTGGGCGAATGCCGGTACGTTGTCACGCCATGGAGCCGTTTACTTTCATGCACGGCAAGGACGTCTGGCCGGAGGGTCTGACGCTGCTCCACGTCTACGTCACTGTCGAGCTCGAACACAACCCCGAGCTCGCGGCCCTGATCAACGGCTGCCGAGAAGCCACCCGGGAGGACCCGCTCACCCACGTCTCGGACAGCTGGCTCCACATCACGATGTACCAATTGTCCGAGAAGGCTGCTTCCCTGGTATCTGAGGAGGAGCGCGACGCCCTCGTCCTCTCGCTCGGCCGACGGCTCCGGACGATCGACCCCTTCACCATCGAGGTGGGCACCGCCCTGAGCTACGCGAGCGGAGTCATTTTCGATCTTTCACCGGACGAACCGCTGAACGACTTGAGGGCCGCGGTCACGGCCGCGGTCGAGGACGTCCGCGGCACCGAGGCGACCGAGTACTCCACCGGCGTCCTCCACCTGACGGAGTCCTACGCGAACGCGCCGGCGGACTCGGACCAGATCCAGCGTCGACTGCGCCGGGTACGCCCCAGCCACGCACCCCTTCGGATCGAATCGGTGGAGTTGGTCGACGTGTTCGCGGACGTGCGCGCGAAGACGATCACGTGGAAGCCCGTTGCCAGGATCCCGCTCGGCGCAGCCGACTGAGAGTGGGCGCTGGCCAGTCAACGGGCAGTTCGCGCCTTCGGGCTTCCACGCGGTGGACCTGGTCGACGTCCATGCCGACCAGGTGGCCAAGCGGATCACTTGGGTGCCGATGGCGCAGGTCCCGTTCGGCGGGTGACCGAGCTGACCGCGATCGGTCACTCAGAAGGTCAGCTCCCAGTGCGGCGCCAGGACCCTGGGCAGGTTGTCCTCCACCGAGATGCCCCAGGCCATCATCGTGCTGTCCTCCCAGACGGCGTCGGGGATCGCCCGACTCTGCTCGGGCGTCGGCGTGCGGTCCCTGGCCAGCATGCGCCAGGTCTCGGTCACCGGGTCGGCGGGGTCGTTCAGGTCGTGCCCGAACTCGACCAGCTGCCGCTCCCAGTCCGCAGCGAACCGGCGGTAGCCAAATTCGGGGCGGGGGCCCACCAGGCTCTCGATGTCGGCTCGGTGCACGTCGCGGACGTCCCGACCGTCGCGGCGGGCCACGAGGTAGATGCCGGTGGCGAGCCCCGCGGCGCCCTCCGCCAGCCGCGGGCCGTCCCAACCCATGTCCCGGTCCGGCCAGATCGGGCGCAGGATGTCGATGGCGCGATCCCACGCCGCCAACCAGGTGGGGTTCCCACCCCTCCCGCCATTCTCGTCGCGCCAAGCTCGCAGTTGGTCAAGGATCAGCATGCGGCCAAGTCTGCCAAGCACCGGTTGGGTTGACACCGCCTTTGAGCAGAAACACCTGCCGACCGCCGCCACCATCACCCGATCACGTCCGCCTCATCCTCCAGGGCCGTCAGGTCGAGGTCGGCGCTGGCCCCGCCGATACCCCGCCTGGGCTGCGGCGTTGCGGGAACAAGGGCCGGGTTCGCTTCGCAGGCTCCCGGCATGGTCACCCCTCCCAGGCCCTTCCCGGCTGGTACAGCGCGAGGGCCACCTGAACGCGGCACGCGGCTGCCTGACGCTCTGCCGGCCGATCTGCCCGCTTGTGCCCAGTCACCCTCACTCACCCTCCCCGAACGGCGACACCTTTGCGTCGCTCTGCCACCACACAGGGACCTCCGGCAGGCGATCACCGATCCTGCCGCGGGCCCCGGCTCCACCGGCCGCCCGCGCGGCACCTCTCCACCAGGGGCAAGCAGGAGTTCGACTGCTGAAACTCTGGGCATGCCCCCCATGCTTGACCGCTCTGCCGCCACCGCCCCCAGGAGAACCTCACCGTGATCGAGACCAGCCGTGTCCACCCTGTCTACGCGGGGGAAGAGCCGCCGAACACGTACCATGCGGCCGTCTTCCTCGCCGGGCCCACGCCCCGGAGCGCCGATGTCCCGTCCTGGCGACCCGACGCCCTCGCCGTCCTCACCCGCCAGTGGCGACACCCCGGTACCCTCGTCGTGTTCATCCCGGAGACCCGCGACGGCACGCGGAGCAGCGACTACCAGGCCCAGCTCGAATGGGAGTGCCGCCAGCGTGACCGAGCCGACGAGATCATCTACTGGGTACCCCGAGCCATGGGCACGATGCCCGCTCTGTCCACCAACGTCGAATTCGGCCACGACCTGACCTCCGGGCGCGTGGTCCTGGGCTGCCCAGAGAGTGCCGACCACGTCCAGCTGCTCCAGGTCCTCGCCGACACCCACGACGTCCCCACCGCCGGCTTGCTCCCCGAGACGGTCGCCCTGGCTCTGCACCGCATCGGCGCGGGCGCCGCTCGCGGCGGCGGCCGACGCGATGTACCGCTGCTGCTGTGGCGGGTGCCGACGTTCCGCTCCTGGCTCGCCGCCCAGGAGGAGGCGGGCAACGTCCTGCTCGGCGGGCGGACCTCGTGGACCCACCGCGTCGGCAGAGCACGGGAGACCGTGCTGTTCTGGGCATTCGCGGCCCGGCTGTGGGTGGCGTCCGAGCAGCGGGAGAAGAGCAACGAGGTGGTCCTCGGCCGCCCTGACCTGTCCACCGTTGTCGCCTGCCGCCCCGCCCCGGACCCGCTCGACACCGAGATCGTCCTCGTGAAGGAGTTCCGGGCACCGGCCCGCACGCCGGACGCCTTCGTCCGGGAACTGCCCGGCGGCTCCACCACGGTAGCCGGCGACCCGCGGCAGACCGCCGCTTCCGAGTTCGCCGAGGAGACCGGCCTGCGCCTGTCACCGGATCGGCTGCACTTCGTCGCCGCCCGCCAGCCGGTGTCGACCCTGTCCGCCCACACGCAGACCGTCTACGCCGTCGAGCTGAGCGAGGCCGAGATCAACCGTCTGCGCGCCGACGCCTCCAGCCACGGCGCCGCGGAGGAGACCGAGCGCACCTACGTGGAAGTGGTTCGGCTCGGCGACCTCCTGAGCCCGGCCCCGGACACCCAACGCGTCGTGGACTGGACGACCGTGGGCATCATCTGCCAGGCGGCGGCCTTGCCGGCACTGCAGAACGCCCTGGTGAGACCGTGACTCACGGAGCGGGCCGCATGAACCCACCCGCTCCGGGCGACGGGCGGCTCGGCCGGCAGGCGGCTGTCGCCGACCGGCCTCCGGACGGCTGGGGCTGTGACTCGAGCGGATCCAGGCGCCCAGTCGCCGCTGCGTGCGGCACGCCTCCCGGATCACGCGAAGCCGACCGGACAGGGACGCGAACCCCTTAACCTGGCCATGGACGAGAGGGGGCCTCAGCGTGGGGACGCACCAACACGAGCCTGTGGAACTGCCCGGCGGGCCGACGGACGCAGACGGGCGGCCGGTCGACCAGCGGCTCCTCGGCGAGCTGACCGCAGCGGCGCTCAAGGACTGCGACGGGTGCGTTGACCGGCTGCTGGGCGCGGTTGCCGCCGAGCCCGCCAGCGTGGCGCGCCTGGTCGAGGTCTCCCGGCTGATCGCCATCCGCCTCCACAATGGGGAACTGCCGCCGTTCATGACGGATGATCAGGACATGTCCGGTCCCGGCACGGCGGAGTTCCGCCGCCTTGTACGAGCCGTGAACGCCGCCGAGCCGCTGTTCGAGAAGTGCGAGCAGATGACGGTCGCCGAACGTCGGACGGCCGCGCGCACTGCTGTGGAACTTCTGGTCGGGCACCTGACCATCGCCGACCAGGAGGGCGTCACCAGGGTGCAGACACTGCCCCAGGCCTGCGTCGCGGTCAGCTCCGGGATGGTCAACTGGTGGCGCACGGTCACGCCGATGGCCGACCGCGAGTTCGCGGACCGCTGGAAGGAGTGGGCCCTCACACACCGGGCCCTGGGGCTGCCACGCGACGGCGGTGACGCTGTGGCGCTGGTCCTGGGCAGTGTGCTCCATCACCAGGGCAAGCAGGACGGCCTCACCGTCGAAACGGTCGGAGAGCTGGCCTTCACCCGCGCGATGCCCATCCTTCAGGACTCGCAGAAGGCCGGCAGCATTCTGCGCGCGTTCGTAGGCCCGCCCGAGATCGACGACATCACCGTGCCGGTCAAGCGCCTCGCCGCCGACGCCGACTTCTTCGCCGAACTCTGCCGCTTCGCGCGGCTCGTCGTCACCGCCCACGCGGCGAACTGCCCGCACGGGCTGCGCCAGAGCGAGCACGAGTGCACCCTCGCCCACCGGGCAGCGGCGATCCAGGGCGGCGCCCAGGCCCAGGTCGCCGAACCCTCGCCCGGCGAAGGCCGCCGCGTGGCCCTGCCCGGCACCTACGGCTACCAGGAGCCCGAGCCCACCGAGGGCGCCCCGGCCGGCTTCCCCGAAGACCACACCTGGCAGATCAACGTCGCCCGGATCCTGCTCGAGCGGTGGGACGCCGACGTAGCCCGCTGGAACGAGAACATCTCCGAGGACTCGTCCATCAGCGAACCCAACTACGGCCACGAGGTCGGCCTGGAAGCCCTGGCCTGCCCGGTCTGCGGCAGCAAGGAACACTTCCTCGTCGAGGGCCGCTGGGGCGGCCCGCTGACCCTGCACTGCCGCTGCGGCGTCACCATCATGTCGCCCGCCGGACCCGGTCCCGGGAGCGAGCTAGGGCGCCGCCTCCTCCAGAGGCTCATCCTGTGCGAAGCGGACCCCGCCTACGCGGCGCGGCGCCTGATGCCGGAGGTTGCGGAATACCGCGATCGGGAGGAGAAGGCACGTGCCGCCAGCTGGTACCGGGGCCCGGACGAGACCGACGTGGCTCTCACAGCTGCGATCGACCTGAACACGACCGAGTTCGCCTGGTCCCTCATGACCGCACTGCGACCGAGGCTGCCCGAGCGCCACGGAGGCCGCGCCCTGGACCTGCTCCTTCTGCAGGTCGCGTACGCGCTGGCCAACCCGCTCGTCGGAAACAGCGAGGACGGCCGCCGCCTGGAGGAGACGGTGCGCGCCCTGGTGACCGACCTGAAGCAGGAGGACGACCGGTGGGCTCCGGCCCGTCAGCCGGTCCTGGAGCGACTCCAGTCGTGGCAGGACGCGGGCGGCCCGCCGGCGTGGCAATCCGCCTGGGCCCGCATGCTGGAGGTGGCCGGCGTCCGGTTCGAGCGCTACCGCGTGGGCGACGGCAGCCTGAGTGACGGCTGCGCGGCTCTGGCCCTGGCTCTGTACATCCTCGCCGGCGAGACCGCTGCCGACCCCGGAGACGTGCACGTGGACGAGGTCCGCGCTCTCCTGCCCGCGGCCGACGACTGCGCGCTGGAGTCGGACGGGCTGCTGGAGCGGTGGGAAGCACACCTTCGAGCCCTCGGGCACGATCCGGACGCTGAAGGCGACCCCGTTGCCGCTCTCTGGCAGCATCTGCGCACCGACGGACCGGTCGATGTCCTCGGTGACCGGCGCGCGCCGCGCTTCGCGGTGGGGCTCGACACCGTCCTCGGCCCGATCTACGGCGTCCGCTTCTGAAGAACGTCCCGGGACCAGCCAGCAGGTGTGCATTTGACCGGCCAGCGGCACGCTCGACCACACGATCTTGACGATTGAGGGGCTCCACAGCATGGGCAAGGGCAAGCGGCTGCGCGCGCAGCGACAGACCGGGCAGCGGCGCCCCCAGCCGGGGGAACTGGCCCCGGAGCCGGTCCGGCCCCCGGACCAGGATGACGCCGGCGGCGGGCGGCTGTCCTCCTACGCCCGCTGGGAGATCGGCAAGCATCTGTACGCCTGGATGGTGCTGCTGTCGTATCTCGAGTTCGCGCTGGACGGACCCGGAGTGCCTGCCGACCTTCTGGCTCCGCAAGGGGCCGGCGAGAGCGACGATGAGTTCGCGGCCCGCCGCAGGCTCGCGCGACTGCACGTGGAAGCCGACGCGATGGCGGGCAGCCCGGCCGAGCAGGTGGCCGAGGTCCTCTCCACCTGGGTGTCACCGTCGCAGGTCTCCGCCGTGGTGAAGAACGTCGCCGCCGAGGGCATCAAACACCTCGACGCCAGCAGCGTCGCCGGGCCCGACCCGGCCGAGTGGCGGGCCGGTGCCCGCCCCTTCATCGGAGCACTGTGCCCGGCCACCCACTGGGATGCCGCCCTGGAGCAGTCGGACGCCTTCATCGCCAGCCGCCTGGTTGTCACGGGAGAGATCACCATGCGCATGATCGAGCACCCGGTGGCCACCGTCCATGCCGCCGCCGCGCTCGTCACGTGGCTGTACAGCCGCCCGGAAGTCGTCGCCGACCCCGCTGCAGCACGCCTCGAACTGGCTGACCAGGCCGGTAAATTCGGCGAGTTCGTCTTCTAGGATCGCGCACCGACGTTGACGTTGTCAGGAGTCAGCCATGCCTCGCAGTTCACAGCCCACTGCGTGGGAGAGCGCCGTTCAGCGCGCGGGCCACGCCACCGCGGCCGACCGCCCCGGGGGCATGGACGAGACCTGCTGGGACGACGTGGCGATGCGCGGCATCGTCGCGATGGTGCTCTACGCCCTTCACCTGCGGGACCGTCAGCCTGTCGACGAGATCCGCTGGCAGAAGGTGTTGTGGCAGTTGCGTGACGACCAGCGGGTCGGCGCCCTGGTGACCGTCGTGCTGCCGGGGGGCGGTCACGACCTGTCGCCTACCGGGCCGCCCGGCGAGCCGGTGACCGAGTGCTGGCGCTGGCTGACTCGGATCTGGGATCCGCACGCCCCGGCGGGGTCCCCGTTTCGGGAGCCGGCGCTGACCCGCAATGGTGCTGACCGGTGGGTGCCGGACGCGCCGGAGCCCCGGTGGGGCGGCCTGAGCCGCGGCATCGGCCGCGGCCTGCCCGACCCCGCGCTCGAGGTGTGCACGGGCATCTGGGCTGCGGGTGTCGTCCAGCAGGCGATCCTCACCGAACGCGGGGGCCACCGCGCTCATGACCGGGTCAAGGTCACCGCCGGGCCACTCAAGGGGTACCGCGGGTATGTGCGGGAGATCGGCTGGTCCTTCGACGACGCGGCCGAAACGGTCGAGGGACCGGCTGGGTACGTCGTCGACCTCGACAACGTCGAGGGAGCCGAACGGATCGACGCGGACCAGGTGACGGCGTCCTCGGATCTGACCTGGCCGCATTGCCCCGAGGGAACCCTCAAGGACGGGCCTCCCCTGAACGTGGACGGTCCGCTACCACCAGCCAGGACGTGCGCCGATGACCTGAGGGAGATCCTCGGCCGGGCAGCCAATCCCGACGTCGTCCCGGAGCAGCTGCGCCGCACCATCAGTGCGGCCCGCCGGCATCATCATGTGCAGTTGGACTGGCAGGCCAGCCCCGCCCCGCAGCGGTTCACCTGGCGGGTGGTGCTGCACTGGTATCAGCTGGCCGACCACTGTGCGGACGACCAGCGCGCCGATCTGTACGAGGTCATCGTCACCCGCCATCTCCACGATCCCGAGCCGATCCATCATCTCGCGCTGATCGAGGACGACGTGGCCGCGATGATCGCGCGCTGCACGGCCACTCCTTGAGCGAACCCGCCGATCCCGCTGGGAACGTGAACGACTCTGAAGGAGAACCCAAGTGATGACCGAACGCGTCCGCGCCGTCCTGATCACCCCGCACGACACCACGCTCGTGATCAAGCGCATCCGCCCGGGCCTTGACCCGTACTGGGTGATCGTCGGCGGCAAGGTCGAGCCGACTGACGCGAGCCACACCGAGGCGCTCCTGCGCGAGATCCGCGAGGAGATCGCCGGCGACGCCCAGATCCTGCGGCTCCTCCACCGGATGGAGAACGACAGGGGCGAGCCCGAGTACTTCTACCTCGCCCGCATCGAGCAGTGGGACTTCGACAGCCGCACCGGGCCTGAGTTCGCCCGCACCGACCGCGGCGAGTACTACCTGGAGGAGATCCCCCTCACCGGCGAGGCCGTCGGGGCCCTGGCCCTTATGCCCCCGCAGTTCAAGGCCGTGCTGTGGGGGGCCCTCGAACACGGCACCCTGCTCGACGCGGGATAGGCCCCGCACAGGGCGAAGCCGAAGCCCGGCCTGTTCCAGGCGAAGCGAGGTCGCGGCCTGAACTGGCGTCATTGGCAGGTACGTTTGCGTTGAGCGTGCAGCAGGCGGCGGTGCCGGGAGGCGACCGCCGCACTGAGGCCGAGCCGGCGAGGGCCCCGCACGGTCCCCTGTTCAGCGGTGGTGGACGACGCCGTTGGCCGAGTGAGCGGTGAGGTCCAGATCCTGGGCGCCCTTGGTGACGATCGAGCCGTCGACGGTGGTCAGCTCGACAGGCCCGGTGGCCGTGCTGGTGGCGGTGAGCCGGATGTCGCCGGTGCGGGACTCGACGGACAGGTCGCTGCCCTGGTAGGCGCGGAGCTCGATGTCGGCGCTGTCAGTGGCGATCTTGCCCTTGGACAGGATGGCACCGATCTCGATGCGCCCGTCCGTTGTGATGATGTCGACGGTGTCTGCGGCATCGGCGGTGACGTGGCCGGCGCGGGAGGTGACTTCGAGGACGGAGAGGGGGCCGGTCACGCAGAGATGAGCCTTGCTGGTGGTGAGGGCAAGGCTGGAGCCCTGGGGCAGGCGGACTTCGACTTCCACCGGGGACGGCTCGGTCTCGGAGCGGCCCGTCCCGCTCGAGTCGATGAGGACAGTGTCGCTGGTCAGGTTGAGATTGCCGATGTTGCCGGCCATGATCACCATGCTGTCGTAGCTACCGCCGCTGATGACGTTGTGCACTCGCCTCCCGGCGGAAGCCGAGGTGGACGCGCGGCCGACCGTCTTGGGCCTGGGGACGCGGACCAGCAGGCTGCGCTCGTCCGGGTCCTCCTTGAAGGTGGTGCTGTTGACGGCATCGGCGCTCGGACCGGAGGCGTCCTCGGTGCGCACGGTAACGGTCGCACTGGCCGTGGCCGGGTCAACGGCGACGCTGACCGTGCCGGTGATGCTGGTCAGGTCAACGGTGAGCGGGCCCGCGCCGGAAGCGGTGAACGTGCGTTCGGTGGCCATGTGTACCTCTCGGTCGGTCCCTCGGTGGGTGAAGGGGCGGTCCCCGCCCTGGCGGGGACCGCGGCAGATGACGGGGTGTCGGATCGTTGACTGTGGCACGCGTCTCGCTACGGCTTCGCAGTTTCTTGCCCTGCGAAGCCGTAGCGGCGCTGGTGGGTGCGGTACTCAGGAGGCTCCGGTGGCGGCTGGTCGCGAGATCTCGGCCTGTCCGCCGACGATCCTGCCGTCGGCAACCGCGCGCAGAAACGCCCTCCTGGCTGTCAGCGGCACCGCTTGGTCCTCCTTCACCGCCAGGGCAGCGACGTTCATGATCATGCTGGTGAGGGCCGGGCCGAGGTTGGCCTCGTCCTCCGCGAGGTCGCGGATTTCGGGCAGCCCGAACGTGGCGGGCGGCACGACCAACAGGGTCACGCTGCTCCGATCGGTCAGGCGGTCCGCCAGGTCCGGGTCGCGTCCGTTGGTGCCCCCTGAGGCGATGAAGACCCCTGCACTGGATACGGCCTGCCGGTCGGGTACTCCGATAACTGCGTTGAGAGCACCGTCAGGCGTGAGAAGCACGTTCCACCCCGGTACTCGTGGCAGATCTGCCAGCCCGGTTTCGACCGACAGGTAAGCGAAGCCGTCCTCCTGCACGAGAGCTTCCAGGACACCGCTTCGGGCGGTGAGCCTGCCGTCGGTGTCCTCACCGAAGACGACGTCGGTCGCCTGCAGTTCAACCAGGAGCACCAGACGCTCGTTGCCATCGTCCATGGGGACTGCCTCGAAGAACCAGAACCCGTGGCCGAACGGCTGGCCGAACCACTGACCGGTGACGCGCTCTAGGTCTGCGCTGGTCGTGGTGACAACTTGCGAGGGTGCGCACAGCGGGTGGCTGAGAAGGCAGGTGGCCGGACCGTCCGCGTCCGTGAGCGTGTAAACGATCAAGTTGGCGGGATCGACGCGCAAGTCGATGGTCCGGCCGCACTCGCTGCAGCGCTGGTACGGGGCGAACTCGAGAGCGGCGCAGAGCTTGTTCCAGCTAGGGTCGGGGAGAACGGCACGCGCCTCATCGGACACGGTGATGGCACGAGTCATCTCAGCGGCCTCTGCGGTCATGTCTCCATTCAACCGCACCGGTTCGGGATCGCGGGACCGATCGCCGCAGCCGACCGCCGGGCGCCACTCGCACCGGTGATCAGCCAGGTCACGGCCGGGCTGGCCGCCGTCCACCAAAGAGCAGCGATGCTGACAGCCTGGGTTTCCCGCCTTCGCAGGGAGTGCGACCCAATCCCGGCGAGCCGGGTCCGCGAGCGTCGCCTGATTCCCAACGACCGGCCGTCGAGCCGCAGACCGTGCCAGGACCTCTTGGAAGCCCCGGTGGCCAATGTCCCCGCCGTGGGCCTGGCCAAGCGGGCGTCAAGGGTCCGGCTTGTAGGCTGCTGTGGAAAAGTTCTGACTCTTTGGGGATGGCCCGGGTGCGTGTCGGTCGGTTGATAGGTGTGGCCGCTGGAGTCGTCGCGCTGAGCAGCCCGGCTGTCGCGTACGCCCGTGGTGGGGGTGGTAGTCACGGGTTCAGCGGGGGCGGAGGCGGGGGCAGCCATGGCGGCGGGTCCCGCGGGTCGACCGGCGGCGGCTTCGGCTTCGGCCACGGTTTCGGCGGCGGTTTCGGGGCCGGTTTCGGCGGCGGGATCGTGGCGCTGGTGATCGTGGTGGCCGTGCTGCTCCTGATCCTGTGGCTCTGGTCCCGGCGCCGGAAGTCGGGGTCGGCAGGCGGTCTGAACACGGTGTCGGACCGCACGGCGCACCGGGCGGACGCGCAGGCGCGCGAGCGTGCCGCCCAGGTCGGGGCCCGGGTCGATGCGATCGCCGACACGGACGCGACGTTCGACCGCGCCGCGCTGGAGCAGCGTGCCGTCTGGCTGTACGTGACGGCCCAGCGCGCATGGACCGGGCACGATCTCGCCACCCTGCGGCAGATCCTGTCCCCGGTGCTCTACGGCAAGTGGGCCGACGAGCTGGGCGACTACGAGTCGCGTGGCGAGGTCAACGTCGTGGAGGTCGTCTCCGGCCCGGTGGCCGAGTTGGTCGACGTCGCGAATCGTGCGGGCGAGGTGAACGACACCGTCACGTTCCGGATCACGGCGACGCTCAACGACTACGTACGCCGCGTCGACGGCCCGGATGCCGTGCGCAAGGACGGATCGTCACGCCCGGTCGAGTACTGGACACTGCGCAAGAGCGCCGCCGGGGAGTGGATCGTGTCGTCGGTGGAGCAGGCGGCCGAGGGCGCGCACCACCTGACGGACGCCATCGAGACGGACGGCTGGGACCAGAAGGAGGTCGCCCGGGAGGCGGTGCTGGAGGTTGCCGGGAAGACCGCGGTCGCGGGTGCGGGTGACCTCCTGTCGCTCACCAACATCTCGTGGAGCACGGACGCCGACACCGCCGCCGGTGACCTGAGCGTGCTCGACGGCCGGTTCGACAGGTCGGTTCTCGAGGTCGCCGTCGAGCGATTCCTCGAGGAGTGGGCCATGAACGACGGCAGCCTGGACTTCACAGCCGTCCGCACGGTCAACCGTACCGTCATGCGTAACGCTGTCATCACCTCGGTCAAGGTGCGCTCGCTGGTCTCCCGCGACCCGATCGTCTTCCGCGTCGCGGTCGACGCGGAGGGCGTCTACTACGAAGTCGACCGCGGCACCGAACAGGTGCTCCGTGGTGACGCACACCAGCGCAGGGCGATCACCCTTGCCTTCGACCTGCGGCTGGACGGCACGTCGACCGGAGGGTGGACCGTGATCGCCACCGATGTCGAGTAGGCGGAGCCCACCCCGCCGGCCGCGTCGGAGTCGACGCGACCCGATCCGGCTCCACGCCTGGGTGCAGACCTATGAACGGCGACGACGTCGCCGAGCCGGCCTCGACCCGCGCCTACACCCCCGTGCTCACCATCGGAGGCCGCCATCACCAGCCCCGCTGACCCGATCATCTGGCTGCGCACCGAGACCTGCGGGCTCGGACCCTACCGCGCCGACCTCGTCGAGACCTACTGGCGCTGGGAGTAGGACCCCGCCCTCCTGGTCGGCTACGGGCGCCAAGCCCCCGAGTCCCTGGAGGCCCCCGCACCGAGGGCATGGCCCACCAACTCCGCGGCGAGAACATCCGCTTCACCATCTGCGACCTCACCGGCAGCGAACCCGCTCCTGCCGGTGTTGCGACTCTGCTGCCTGACCACGGTGTCCGTACGGCCGAGTTCGTGATCATGCTGGGGTCGGAGGTCCGCGGCCGGGGGCTGGGCACCGCAGCGACCCGGCTCACCCTCGACTACGCGTTCCACGTCACGAACCTGCGGATGGTCTGGCTGAAGGTCCTCGCGCCGAACACCGGCGCGATCCGCGCGTATGAGAAGGCCGGCTTCCATCATGTCGGCTCGATCCGCCAGGCTGGGTACGGGCTCGGCCAGGTGTGCGATGAGGTCGTGATGGACGCTCTGGCCTCGGAGTTCGCTGCCCCGTCAGTCATCACCCCTGCGGTTGCGACGTGTACCTGAGTACCTGCACCCGGATGTGGCCTCGTGGAATCGGTGGACCCCAGGGTGGCCTGCGGCGTAGCGTCGGGGACGAGGTCCCGCCGCATCCCCCGTCGGCGGGACCTCCTTGCTTCCTCGCCGGTGTGGCGGGGCTGGCGGCGCCACAGTGATCGTCAGCCGCGAGGGCCGGTCCCGGTCTCCGTCACCAGGGTGATGCGCTCGGCGCAGACGGACGCATCACCCGTGTGGTGCCCCGGCTCGAACACCGCGACCGTGTAGCTGGCGATCCCAGAGGGCAGTTGCAGGAACATCTCGTTGACGCGCGACTTGGTGTGTTCCAGGGCGTCGGACGCACCAGGTTGATCGACGATCAGCATGCGCGGGCCGATCCCGGGGATGTCCACCTCGACGTTCCACTTCATACGGCCATCCTGGCAGAGCGTTCTTCCCCAGCCTGTGATCCGGGGCCGGGGCGGGCTACGTTGGCAGGCCGGTGTGTGGGTGGGGCGCCGCCGGTTGCAGGACGGCCTTCTTCAGCGCCCGGTTGATGTCGGGGTTGCGGCCGGGGACGTACGAGCGAACCGGCGCGTAGCCGCATGCGGTGTACAGGCCGAGGGCAGCGATGTTGTGGACGCCGGTCTCCAGCAGGACCTCGGTGTGGCCGCGGCCGAGTGCGTCTTGTTCGAGAGCGGCGAGGATCCGGCGGCCGAGCCCTTGCCCGCGGGCGGCGGGGGCCACGTACATCCGCTTGATCTCGGCTGTCGAGGGGCTGAGGGTGCGCCAGCCTCCGCAGGCCAGGGCCGGTCCGTCTCCGAGGCGGGCGAGGAGGAACTGGCCGTGCGGGGCGTCGAATTCCGCGCTGTCGGTGGCCTCGGGGTCGTCGGCGCTGCCGTAGGTGGCCAGCTGCTCCTGGTGGAGGGCCCGGGTGAGGGCGCGAGCGTCGGCGGTGCCGTACGGGACGGCGGTGAGCGTCCACCGGGGGGCGGCCTGGAGCAGCGTCATGGTGTCGATAGTGCCGTGCGGAGGGCGTCCAGCGCATCCCCGTGCCCAGCGGAGCGCAGTTGCCGGCCAGCGGCGGTGCGGACCGTGGTGAGGAGGGTGCGGCACCGGATGGACTGCACCTGCGAGAGGGTGGGGGCCAGGGCGGTGATCCAGTGCGCGGTCGCTTCGGCGTCCCGGGCCCCGATGCTGGCGCGGACGAGGTGGATTCCGTGGAGAAGGCCGGAGCGGCGGTAGCCGGTGGCCGTTCCCTGGGCGGCGATGGGGCCCAGGAGTTGGGCGGCTTCGGTGAGCAGGGGGGAGCGTCGTCCGCGGGTGTGGGCGGCGAGATCGACGAGCGCCTGGCCCGCTTCGGCGTCGATCTGCTGGGGGGTGAAGTAGTACAGGGAGGGTGGGTCGTCGCTGTGGCGCTGGCCGATCAGCCGCCGACATCGGTCGGTGGCACGGCGGAAGGCGTCCAGGTCGCCGGCGGCGGCGTGGGCGGTGGCGAGCCGTCCCCACGCCCGGGCCTGGACCAGCGGGACGGCCTTCGCCGAGTGCTCGACCGCGGCGTGCGCGAAGCGCAGGGCCAGCCTCGGGTTGCCGCCGGCGGCGTGCTGGTAGGCGAGCATCCCAAGGGCGTTGGAGACGGTGTTCGTGTCTCCGGCGGCGCGCGCGATCCGGATGGCCAGGAGCTGGTAGCGGTGGCCGGCCGGGTCGAGTCCCGCGTCGAAGCTCATCCAGCCGGCAAGCTGCGCGGCGCTGGCGGCGTGCCGAAGGAGGCGGTTGCCAGTGGCCGCGTCGTAGCGGCCGGTGTGGATGAGGACCAGGGACTCGTGCAGGGCGATGCGGGCCTGGCGCTGGCTCAGGGAGCTGCCGCCGGTGCGGTCGTCGAGGCGGCGCAGCGCGGCGAGCTGCTCGAAGAGCATGTCGACGAACTCCGGCGCGACGTAGTCGCCGTCGCCCCGCCCGGGGGCCGGAGGGGCCGCGGGTTGGCGGGTGGCGTCCCAGACGGCCGCAGAGAGGTACTCGGCGGCGGCGGAGTGGACCAGTGCCGGCTCGACGGACCCGCTGGTCCACTCGGCCGCGGTGCGCAGGACGTGTCCCAAGGGGAGGGGGCCGAGGAGTTCCTCGGTCTCGGCGGTCTCGGTGGTGGGCTGGTCGAGGCCCCACAGCTGCGCCGTCGTGTAGCGCTGGCCGGTCGCCTCGGTCAGGACCACCGCCACGACGTCGCGTACGGCGGGTGAGCGAGGCAGGTGCCCGCGCAGCCACTTGTAGCCCGCGGTGAGGTCGACCGGGGGGTGGCCCATGGCGTTCAGCCGCGGGTTGATGGCCTTCACCAGCTCGCGAGCCGACCACTTGGCGTGGTCCAGAGCTTCGGCGAGCACAAGGTGCGCCGGGGAGGGGGCGATATCAGTCACCACGTCATGACGTTAGGTCACAATCGTTCGAGGTGGGGAGTTTCACGGGATTTCACGCTTGCCGTGCCCGCTTCACGTTCTTCACTGCGCGGGGTGCTGCCGGGCGCCGGGTGGTGGTGATGGGCTGGGCGGGTGCCGGTCCTTCCACTTCCTCACGTTCTACGGTGGCTTTCATGATCCCTGCCTACGTTGCCGCGTTGCGCGCTCTGGTCGGCCCTGACCACGGGCTCTGGCTGCCGGGGGTGAACGCGGTCGTCCTGGATGCGGGGCGGGTGCTGCTGCACCGCCGCTCCGACACCGGGGAGTGGTCGATCCTCAGCGGCATCCTCGACCCGGGCGAGGAGCCGGCCGACGGAGTGGTGCGCGAGGTGAGGGAGGAGACCGGGATCAACGTGGTGGTGGAACGCCTCGCCGGGGTGACGGTCTCCCCCGAGGTGGTCCACCCGAACGGTGACCGGGCGCAGTACCTGGAGCTGATCTTCACGTGCCGTCCCGACGGGCCGGGCCAGGTGGCCCGGGTCGGGGACGACGAGTCGCTCGAGGTCGGCTGGTTCCCCGCAGACGCGCTGCCGCCGATGCGGGAGCGGACCCGCGAGTTGCTCAGGATCGGCCTGGAGAAGCGGGAGCGGGCCTGGTTCCGGCCGGCCGGATGACGGTGTGGCGGATCACCTCGAACGCCTCGGCGGCGTCGTGGCCGATCTGGGCTCCGCGCAGCCGGGCCGCGGCCAGGACCGCTTCGGCGGAGCGGGTGTGCGGCCAGGGCCGCATCTCCGAGGCGTACACCGCCAGGGCCTGCTCCTTGACGGCCAGCGCGGCGGGGGTGAGGGGCTGGAACCAGGTGGGGTGGAAGGGCCGTTCCCCCCATTCGGTAGCGGATCGGACCTCCCAGGCGAGGACCGTGGTGACCGGGCTGCCGGGCTGGGGCCGGGTGGCCGCGGCGACGGCCTCGGCGGTGATGCGGTGGTCCAGGGACAGGTCGGCGCTGCTGTGGGTGTAGACGATCGTCGGCCGCCAGCGCCGGATCGCGGCTTCGACGGTCTGGGTGACCTGTAGCCGGGGCGCGCTGTCGAATGCGTTGTCGGGCAGGTCGGCGATCTGGACGTCGGCGCCGTAGAGGGCGGCGGCCCGGTGGACGCAGGTGCTGCGGTGGCCGAGGTCGTCGTGGCCGGGGCGGCTGGTGGAGCTGGCGCTCAGGACCAGGACGTGCACCTGGTCACCGGCGGCGGCGTGCTCGGCCAGGGTGCCGCCGGCGCCCAGGGTCTCGTCGTCGGCGTGGGCGGCGACGGCCAGCACGGACAGGGGGGTGTTCACGGCGCTCCTCGTTGAGGGATCGGTTCGGGCCGCGGAGCCCGGTGGACGGAAAAGGGTGGGTCGCGTGGGGGTCGGAGAGTTCCCGGGGGCCGATGTGCGGGCCGGGCGAGCGCGGATCGGTCAGGGGGTGCGGATCGGGGAGGGCGCGGTGATCGTGGCGGACGACCTGGTGCTGGCGGACGGGGCGGTGGTGGGGCCGGGCTGCGATCTGCGGTCGGCCCGGCTGGAGCTCGGCACGGGCGCGCAGGTCGGTGCCGGAGGCCGGTGGTGGGTCGCGGACTTGGCCCGCCTCGGTACGGGCTCAGTGGTCGATGCCGGCTCGGATGCGGTGTGCCGGGAGCTGACGGTCGGCCAGGGCACCTACCTGGGGCAGCGGCTGCGGATCGGTGCGGGCGCGACGATGGAGGAGCGCTCGATCGTGCAGATCGGCGACGGCTGCCAGATCGCGCCGGAGGTGACGCTGAACTGCACCGAGCCGGTGCTGATCGGCAACCAGGTGGGGATCAGCGCCGAGGTCGCGATCCTCACGCACGGGTACCACGCCGGGCACGCGGTCCGGGACGGGCACGGCGCGGCGTTCGCCGGCGTCGAGATCGAGGACGGGGCGTGGCTGGGCTTCCGGGCGGTGCTGCTGCCCGGGGTGCGGGTGGGCGAGGGCACCATCGTCGCGGCGAGCGCCACGGTGACCAGGTCGCTGCCTGCCGGGGTGCTGGCCGGCGGTGTGCCCGCGGTGGTCAAGCGCGAGTTGCGGCCGCAGGCCCTGGACGTGCAGCAGCGCCGCGAGGCGGTCACCGCCCTGGTGGCTGGCTGGCTCCAACGCCTCGCCTTCAAGGGCCTGATGGTGCGTGAGGTGCCCGGCACCGGGGGCACACCGGGGTGGGAGGTGTCGGGCCGGGGCGGCTGCTGGCAGGTACGCCTGGACACTGAGGCACCGGTGGTGTCGGTGGAGCTGCAGCAGACCGGCGGCGGGGTGGTGGTGTTCGGCTTCGCGGAGCCGCTGGCGGTGGCGGGGCTGCTGGACGAGGTCGGCCACGATCTGCGGGATTTCTGCCGACGGGCGACGTGGCTGTTCCCGTACGAGGCCAACAGCCGGGGCCTGATGCCGGAGCGGTTCGCCCGGCTGCTGGACGGCGGGACGGACGGTGGCGCCGAGGCCGGTCATGGGCGGGCTTCGAGGTAGGCGGCGAGTTCGGGGGTGACGCGGCCGGCCTGGGCTGCGCCGGCCATGCTCTCGGTCAGTTGCTGGAGGGTGCGGGGGCCGATGACGGGGATCACCGGGGCCGGGCGGTGGGCGCGCAGGTAGGCCAGGGCCAGGCCGTGCGGGGTCATCCGCATTGCGGCCGCGGCCTGGTGGAGCCGGTCGCGGCGCTCGCGCCCGGGGGCCGTGTCGTAGGTGCCGGTGTGGTGGTGGGCGTGGCGGCCGCTGTGGCGGGCGGCCAGGTAGCCGGCCGCGAGGGTGCGGTAGGGGATGACGGTCATGCCGTGCCGGGCGGCCATGGCCAGGTGCCCGGGGTCGGCTTCGACGAGCCCGGGCTCGGCGGGCGGGTCGGCGCGGGGGATGAGGCTCCACAGCGGGGCGGTGACCGTCGGGGCGGCGAGGTGGGCTGCGGCGGCGTGGTCGGCCCAGGCGGTCAGGCGGGTGGTGGTCCAGTTGGATGCGCCGACCTGCTCGGCGGTCCCTTCGCGGACGGCCCGGTCGGCGGCGTCCGCGATCTCGGCCACGGGCACGGCTGGGTTGTCGCGGTGCAGCAGCAGGACGACGGCCCGGCCGAGGCACTCGGCGCTGCGGCGGGCGGAGGCGATGATCGCCTCGGGGCGTAGATCGCCCCGGCCTGGGCGGGTGGGGTCGAGCCCGGCCTTGGTGATCACCCGCATGCCGGTGGTGCCGCTGTCGCGTAGCCAGGTGCCGATCAGGGGTTCGGCGCGGAAGGCGCCGCCTGCCGGGCCGTATGTGGGGGCGGTGTCGATGAGGCGACCGCCGAGCTCCTGGTAGTTGTCGAGGAGTTGGCGGCCCCGGTCGTCGGGGATCGCGGCGGTGCCGAACTCGAAGGTTCCCAGCGCCGCCGCACCCGCGAGCGGGGTGGCGGCGCCGGTGGAGACGAGGGTCACCGGCCGGCTCCGGCCGGGATCCAGGAGAGGGCGCGGACGCGGGCGGTTTCGGAGAGGACCTCCTCGAACGGGCGCTGCGGCGGCAGGGGTCCGTAGGTGGCGGTGAACAGGTCCATGTCGGCGGTGAAGGAGCGGATCTCGTTGGGCCGGGGCTGGACGTGGGTGATGGAGCCGCGGCCGGTGGCGCGGATGACGGTCCGGGCCAGGTCGAGGACGGTGATGGACCGGCCCGAGCCGATGTTGACGACGGGCAGCAGCTGGTCGGCTTCCAGGATGCGGCCGAGCATGGCGGTGGTGTCGTCGATGTGGGTGAGGTCCCGGGCCTGGGTTCCGGTGCCCTCGATCGTCAGCGGCCGGTCGGCGAGGGCGGCGTCGATGAACGCCGGGATCACCGCGTCGGGGTCCTCCCACGGCCCGTACGTGTTGAAGAAGCGGACCGTGCCGATCTGCCGGCCGCGGCCCAGCTGCTGGCGGTAGATGTCGGCGAGGTGCTCGGTGGTGGCCTTCCCGGCCGCGTACGGGGAGCGGGGCTGGTGCGGGGCGTGTTCGGCGAGCGGGCCGCTTTGCTGGCCGTAGACCTCGCAGGAGGAGGCGAGCAGGAGGCGGCCGGCTCCGGAGGCGGCGAAGATGTGGATCATGTGCCGGTCGGCGCTGGTGTTGTGCTCGAAGCCGCCCGGGGCGAACGAGGCGGGGACGGACTTGTGCGCGGCGAGGTGGACGATGGTGTGGAAGCCGTCCAGGTCGGCGGGGGTGAGGGTGCGGACGTCGCGTTCGACGAGGTGGTCGGGGCGGGGCCGGGGCGAGTGGACGGACAGGTCGTCCAGCGCGGTGACGGTGTGTCCGGCGGTGCGCAGGGCGATGGTGAGGGCGGAGCCGATGAAGCCGGCCGCACCGGTGATCAGCAGGTTCACGAGCGGTCCTTGGCGAGGTCGAGGGTGTCAAAGTAGGCGGCCAGGGCGGCGGGGTCCTGGTAGGTGTGGGCGCGGATGCCGAGCGCGGTCGCGGCGTCGGTGACGATGGCGATGTCGTCGACGAGGACGAGATGCTCGCGGGTGGTGTGGTGGGCGGCGGCGACGTGGTCGAAGAACTCGGCGCTGGGCTTGGTGGCCCCGATCTCGTGCGAGCAGTGCACGGCGTCCAGCACCGGCAGCTCCTCGCGGAACAGATGGCGCCAGAACGCGGCGTGCAGAACGTTGGTGTTGGAGACCCCGACGACGGCGTCGAAGCGCCCACGGACCGCCGGGCTGGCCAGCAGCGCGAGCAGGGTGGCGTCGGTGGTCCCGTAGATCGAGTTCCAGCCCCGCTCCAGCTGCTCGTCGCTGAGGTCCACCGCCAGGAGGTGGCGCAGGTGCTCCAGGTAGACGGCAGGCTCGATCTCTCCACGCTCGAAGGCGTCGAACGGGGCGTCGATCAGCCAGCGCTCCCGCAGTTGCTCCGGGTCCTGCCCGGCGGCGGTGGCCCACGCGGCGATGGCCTTCAGGAAGGAGTAGCTGAAGAAGACGCCGCCCATGTCGACGAGCAGGACGCGGCGGGGTCGGTCAGGTGAGGGCACGGGTGGTCTCCAGGGCAGGCAGCAGGTGGCGGTAGTGAACGGCGATCAGGTCGCGGCGGGGTTTTCCGGTGGAGGTGACCAGGAGGAGCTCGGGCCACCGGTCGGGCAGGACGTGGACGGCGGACAGGTCGCAGTAGGGCAGCTCGCCGGCGCGCCGGGCCGTCTCGACGCCGTGGTGGAGGTCCTCTTCCAGGGCGGCGACCTGTTCGGGAAGCCAGCCTTCGGTGCCCGGGGCCGAGACCAGGGCGACGGCGTGGGGCAGGCCGGGGCCGAGCAGGCACGCGGCGTCGACCTCGGGGTGGGCGAGCAGGTGGGCCTCGACCGGCTCGGGGTTGATCATCTCGCCCGCTCCGGTCTTGAACGCGGCCCCGATCCGGCCGCTCAGCCGCAGCCCGCCCGCCGCGTTCTCGTCGGGGCTCACCCGGTCGCCGGTGTGCAGCCAGCCGTCGGGGTCGGTGACCGGGTTCAGCCGCGGCCACTGTTCGACGTACCCGGCAGCCATGTGGGGGCCGCGCAGCAGGAGTTGTCCGTCGTCGTCGATCCGGTGTTCCACGGCGACCGGCCGTCCCAACCCGGGGGTGGTGGCGTCGTCCTGGTGGAAGGTGGGCACGGTGGTCTCGGTCGCGCCGTAGGCGCCGCAGATCCGAACTCCCGTGTGCCGGTGGAGGGCGTCGGCGACCGTGCGGTCGAGGGCGGCGGCGCCGTTGACGGCGGTGCGCACCCCGGCCAGGGCCTGCCGGAGCCGCTGTCCGGCGTCGCCCGGCTGCTCGCAGGCGGCGGCCAGGCGGGCCCAGATCTGGGGGACTCCGAGGAGGGTGTCCGTCCGGTGCCGGATCAGGTCGCCTTCGAGGCGGGCCGGGGTGGAGGCGACGACGGTGGTCCCGTACAGGCACATCAGGGTGTGCCCCATGATCCGCTGGGCGACGTGGGAGACGGGCAGGTAGGACAGGGCTCTCGCGGGCCGGCCCGCCCAGTGGGCGGTCCAGGTGTCGGTGCCGTGCACCAAGGCCGCCTCGGTGAGGGCGACGGCGCGCGGCACACCGGTGGTGCCGGAGGTGAACACGATCGTGGCGGTCTGCTCCAGCCGTCGCGCGGCCAGGCGCCGGGCCGCGGTGCGCCACTGCGTGGGTGTGCCGCCCGGCCGGGTGCTGCGCTCGTCCACCGTGTGTACCGGCGTCCGGGTCTGGTCGGCGACGTCGGCGAGCTCCCGGTCGCCGACGGTGTCGAGGACGGCGGCGGGATCCACCACCGGCCACAGCGCGTCGAGTTGGGCGCGGCTCAGGTCCGGGAGGACGGCGGGCACGCCGCCTGCCAGGAGCACGGCCAGGTCCGCGATGCTGAACAGCGGGGCCCGCTCGGTGCGCAGCAGCACGACGCGCCCGGCCACCTCGGCGGTGGCACGCAGTTGCTGGGCGAGGGTCAGTGCTCGTCCGAGCACCTCGTCGAACGTCCAGACGGCGCCGTTGAGGCCGATGATGGCCGGCAGCTTGCCGGGATGGGCGAGGAAGCGGGGCAGGAGGCGGTCGGCCATCACAGGTCCCTGGCGGTGGTCGCGGTCAGGTGGTGGGCTCCGGCGAGCTGGTGGCCGCGGGCGGCGACGAGTGCGTGCCGGGAGATCGTCAGGGCGTCGCGCCAGCAGCCCTCCAGGCCCGCGGCGCGGTGGATCGCGGCCGCCCCGGCGGCGTCGAACAGCGTGCGGCACGCCTGTTCGGCGGCCTCGGCCATCTGGCAGCAGGCCGTGCGCAGCAGGGCCCGCTGCCCGGGGCTGACCTGGCCGGCCAGTGCGCTGCTCCATGCGGCAGCGGTCGCGGCGTCCAGCAGGCCGGCCGCGGCGCGGAGGCGGCCGTCGGCCCGGTCGAAGGCAGCCTGGACGGCGGGCTGGCCGGCCATCGGCCCGCTGCCGTAGCGGGTGGCAGTGGTCGAGGCGAGGGTGGCGAACGCGGTCAGGGCCCGCTCGCCGCTCGCGCGGGCGACCTCGGCAATGCACCCGGCCAGCAGCCCGTAAAGGGGGTAGCGGTACAGCGCCCCGTCCGCCAGCGGCGGGTCGGTCAGGCTGATGCTGTGCGCGGGCGGCACCAGGGTGTCGCAGGCCACAGTGTAGGAGGCGCTGCCCCGCAGCCCGAGCGCGTCCCAGTCCTCCTCGACGGCCAGCTGGCCGCGCGGAACGAGCCACCAGCGGGGGCCCGCCGTACCGGAGGCGTCGGCCGGGGCCGCGAGGGCGGCCAGGGTCATCGCCGGCGCGCCGGTGACCAGCGGCCAGCGCCCCCGCAGCCGCACCCCCTCGCCCTCCCGCTCGGCCAGGCCGACCGGCACCGAGGAGCCGGCAACCACCGGGGCGGCGCCGACCAGGTCGCGGGCCACCTGCACCGGCAGGCGCGACAGGAACGCCCCGGCCGGGCCGTGGATCGCCGCCACCCATCCGGCGGCCGGGTCCGCGAGGGCGACCTCGCGCACCGCCGCGAGGATCTGCGGCACGTCCCACTGCAGGCCGCCGCAGTCCGCGGGCACCGCGGCCCGGGGCAGCGCCGACGCGGTCAGCGCCTCCCACACCCGAGGGTGCAGCGTCCCGTGCTGCTCCCCGAACTCCCGGTGCTCGCCAGCCGTTCGGCTCAACTGCCCCACCGCCACGAGGGCGGGCTGGTCGTAGACAAGGGTCATCGCGATCTCCAAACGGGTCAGGTCGGGCACAAGGCGAAGGGCGCCGCCGTCGGCGGCGAGTGGAGCGGAAAGAGGTCAGCGCAGCCCGGGGCCGGCGAGCAGGTCGCGCAGCACGTGGGCGACCGTGTCCAGGAGGTCGCCCGTTAGCCAGCCCGGTCCCGCCTCCCGGGCCAGGGCCTCGCCGGCGGCGCCGACCAGGTGGCAGGCCAGCGCCGCCGCGTCGGCGGGCGCCAACATCTGGGCGAGCAGCGTGGCGGCGACGCCGGCGAGGACGTCTCCCGTACCGTGCCGGGCCAGGCCCGGGTGCCCGGCGGGCACCAGATAGCTCCGGGTGCCGTCGGCGATCCGGTCCGGATCGCCCTTGGCCACCAGCACCGCGCCGGTCTCCCGGGCCGCGTCAGCCAGCGCTGCCCAGTCGACCGCCTCGCGCCGGACCGGCGGGCCGGGGGCGATGAGGAGGGCGTGGGCCTCGGCGCGGTTGAGCAGCACCAGGTCGGCGCCGAGGCGCCGAAGGCGCTGCCGGGCGCGGGGGCCGCCGCCCAGCGAGCCGTCGACCACCAGCGCCGTGCCCCGATCGCGGTCCCGGGCCTCTTCCAGGGCGTCGAGCACCTTCCCGGCCAGCGGACTGCCGCCCAGCCCGGGACCGACCAGCCACACCACCCGGCCCCGGGCCGCCGTCTGCGCGAGGCCCTGGGCCATCCGCCGCGACGCCCCGGCCACGATGTCCACCGCCGCGGCGTCGAGTTCGGGCCCCAGCCCCGCGATCAGGTGCGCCTCCAGAGCCACCTGCTGCGCTGCCAGTGCGGGCGGCGCGGCGACCCGCACGCCGTGCGCCCCGGCCCGGCGGGCCGCCAGCGCCGCCACGTACGGCGGAGCGGGGTACTCGCGCGAGCCGCCGATCACCATCACCAGCCCGCCGTCGCCCTTCACTCCCCCATCGGCCACTGCGGCGGCCCGCAGTGCCAACTCCCGGGCGACGAAGGCGTCCACCCGTGCGACGCCTTCGTCTTCGCCCTCGCGAACCTGGCGGTATGACGATTCGTCAGTCGCTAGGCTCGGAACAGACACCCGTGCCGGCACCCGGCGCCGGGCCGCTTCGAGGGGAACCCCGTGACCGCTTCCACCCGTACCTGGCCGCACCTGCTCGCCACCTTGCTGCGCGGCGAGGACCTGACGGCGGACGACACCAGGTGGGCGATGCGCGCGGTCATGGACGACGACCACGAGCCGGTCGCCCTGGCCGGCTTCCTCGTCGCACTTCGCGCCAAGGGCGAGAGCCCTGCCGAGCTCAGCGGCTTGCTCGACGCCCTGATGGAGCGCGTAACCCCGCTGCCCGTCGACGGCACCGGCGTCCTGGACATCGTCGGCACCGGCGGCGACGGCGCGCACACCGTCAACATCTCCACCATGGCCGCGATCGTCACAGCCGCCGCCGGCGTGCCGGTGGTGAAGAACGGAGGCCGCTCGGTCTCCAGCAAGAGCGGCTCCGCCGACGTCCTGGAGCAGCTCGGCGTGCCGCTCAGCCTGGGCCCCGAGCAGGTCGCCCGCTGCGTCACCGAGGTCGGCATCGGCTTCACCTTCGCCCCCGCTTTCCACCGGGGCCTGCGCCACGCCTCCCCCGTGCGCCGCACCCTGGGCGTGCCCACCGCCGTCAACTACATCGCGCCGCTGACGAACCCGGCCCGCCCCGGCGCCGCCCTGGTCGGCTGCTCCAACCTCCAGCTCGCCCCCGCCCTGGCCACCGTTCTCGCCGACCGGGGCACCCGGGCGCTCGTCGTCCGCGGCCACGACGGCCTGGACGAGATCACCACCGCCGACGTCACCGACGTGTGGACCGTCGGTGAGACCGGCGTGCGCAAGTCCACGTTCGACACCGCGCGCTTCGGTCTGCAACGCCCCGGCCCGGACGCGCTGCGCGGCGGGGACGCCGCCTACAACGCCGACGCCGTCCACACTGTGCTCGCGGGCGCCCCGGGGGCCGCCCGCGACGCGGTTCTCGCCAACTCCGCCGGAGCACTCGCTGCCCACGACGCCACCGCCGGTCTCGAGGACGCCTTCGCTGACGGCCTGGACCGGGCCCGCACCGCCATCGACAGCGGAGCCGCCGCCGACCTGCTCGCCCGCTGGACCAAGCTCGCCTCCGAGCTCGCCCAGCCGCGCTGACTCCCTCACCCCGGTCACCGGTGCGCCCCGCCGGTCAGCAACGGGGCCTGCCGCGACCAGCGCGTGACCGCCTCCCACCGCGACCCGGTGCCCCCGACGGCGATGTCGCGCACCAGTTCCGCGAACGCCTCCCCCCGCCGACCCGGCCCCCGGCCCCCGGTGGCGTTCTCCGCAGCCCGGCCGGACGGCGGCTCCGGATAGGCCGCCACCACCGCGGCCAGCGCAGCCTCCACGACCGACCCCGGCTCGCACGGCCCGGACACATGAGCGGACGCCACCAACGCGGCCCGCTCCCGCCAGGGCAGGAACACCGCCAACTCCCGCACCACGTCCAGCGGATCGTCGCTGGTGTGCACCATCGTCAGAAGCCGGTTGGGGCTGCCCGCCACCTCGCGCAACGAGTCCGCCGCACGCCCTCCGGGCACGTTGCCGCCCTTCAAGCGCGTCAGGCGCCGCGCGGCATCACCGTCCCGGTGCCGGTACAACACCAGCAGCCCCGGCCCCAGCTCCACCACGGCGTCCAAGAGCAGCAGCCTCTCCGCGGTCGCGCGCCGCAGCTGCCACCACCACAGCGCCCGCACCCCCGCCCGCTCCAGCCGAACCACGCTCGCACCCACCGCCGTGAACCCGGCCGCCTCCACCCTCGCGAGCACGTCCACCGCGGCCCCGGCCGCAACGACGTCCGGCCGCAGCCACAGCAACGCCGTCTCCGACGCGAACCGCTGCGCCTCGCCTGGACCGAGCACCCCGACGACCGTCGCCCAGCCCTCCCGCACCAGCGGGTCGAAGGCGTAGTGCCGGCACTTCTCCGCATCCCGCGTCAGGTGCTCAAGGTCAGGAGTGGGCATGTCCGCCCACCCCTGGCCCGTGGCCGCCACCGTCCCCACGGATGTCGTCACTGCGATCCCCTCCCACTCCCGCCGGCCGTGTTCCTCGACCAGCACACCGCGGGCGGCGGGACGGTCACAGTGGCCAAGGCCGTGAAGACCGTGAACGCCGGATCGTTTGCGTGAATCCGCGTGAAACCCGATCCGGCCCCGCCGAGAGGCCGGAGCCTGGGACCGCCGCCTGCTGCGGCCCGGTGACGCAGGGACGCGCGGTGACGCTGACGGATGACGCTGTGATGTTCACCCGGCCGCCGCGTTGACCTGCGGGTTTGCCTCCGGCCAGGCGGACGACGGACGCTGATGACGCTCTGACGCACCATGTCTCTGGCCCAGCTACTTCTCTTCTCCTTCCCCTCCAGTGAGATGGGGTACGAGAGCGTCATCAGCGTCATGGGAATGCAGCTGGCAACGAGAACTTGCAGGTCATAGCTGGTCCCTGCCGCGCAGAAGGTACGTCACGGGCAGCGTCACCCCTGCGTCACTGTCCTCAGGCAGGCGATCTTGACCGATTGCCAAGTGATCTTGGCGGCTGAGCACCGCCCAGCCAGTCGGCCCCTACGAACTCGGACCCTCACTCCTTGGTGATGACTCAGCAGCCGTCGGCCTGGGTAGCCACCCATGGCACAAGGACCAGGGAGGCCGTATGGAGCCGCAGTACACCAGGGACTCTCCCTTCGGCCGGTGGCTGGCCGACCGGGCCGCCGAAGCGCAGACGCTCGACGCACTGCTCCCTGACCCTGGGGCTGCGCCCAGCAGCACCGCCCGGTGGGCGGCCTGCGAAACGGCCCGGATCCACCACAAGGTCGGCTGCCCACTCGGTCCCCCGCTCGCCCAGCGGGTCGCCGACCTCCTATACGTCGGACCGTGGGACGTTGTCGACGCCTTCCAGCAGCAGTAACGGCAGCCGCCGCCCTCATAAATCAAGATCAGGTGGCGGGAACCACTGGCCATCAGAGTCACATGGCAAAGATCAAGATCACCTGCCAGAGGACAGCCGCCGCCTGCCGGAGGCGGCGACCGTCCCCAAGCCGGCGGGGCGAGCCCCGCGACGATCGCCCGCCTCCCTGACGGGCTCCGCAGTACCGGGCGCTGAAGGAAGGGCTCCTCGGATCGGCACTGGTCGGCCTTCTGTGGGCGTCCGGGCATGCGGATGGCCCGCGCGTCTGGGTGGGACGGCGGGTGGGGTGAGCAGTGTGGGACCTGGTTCCGTCAGGCGGGCGGGCGTTGGGTCAGGTGCGCGGGTCCGGGGCGGGGTGGAGGGTGATGAGGAAGCCGCGCCCGGAGCCGCTGCGGGGCAGCTTGCGGACGTCGATGCCGCGCTGGCGCAGCGCCGGGGCGAGGGAGGTCAGGCGGGCGGAGAGCAGGGCGGTGGTCTTCGGCCAAGTGTCCAGGAGAGGGCCGGGCGGTCGGAGGGTGGTGTCGAGCTGACCGGTGGTGGCCTGCCACTCGGTGGTGCCGGCGATGGAGGCCCAACGGGTGAGCGCGGTGGCCACCGGGTCGGCGTCGATGACGTCGTCGGTGATCTCGTCCTGGGAGCCGGTGTAGGTGGCCAGGGTGTCCCAGCCGGTGACCGCGTCGAGGGCCCACAGCAGTTCGGCCCAGTCGGCCATCCGCGGCCGCTGGTCGAGCTGGTCGGCTGCGTCGGGCAGGCGCGCCCACACCGCGGCCGCCAGGTCGAGCAGGCCGCCGAGGATACGGCCGTGCGCGGCCCGGTAACGCCGCCACAGGTCGTGCTCGCTGCGCCGCGCCTTGGGGTCGATGGCGTCCAGGGTAAAGGGGAGCAGGCGTTCGGCGAGGTCGGGCTGGAGGGCGCCGACGTCGATGCCGGTCAGCAGGACGGGGCGCTGGTAGGCCCATGAGGCGACATCGTCGTCCGTGTACATCTCCCTCTTGGCGACGGAGGCCCCGGTGACGGTCCGGCACAGGAAGTCCGACAGCCACTGGGGGATGCCATGGATGTTGTCCAGGCCCATGGTCCAGCCGGCCGAGCCGGCGACGGCCCCGTCGTCCTCGCTCCGGGGAACGTTGCGCACCTCGGCGCGGATCCCGTCGAGTACCCGCAGCAGTTGTCGGGCGGAGGTCGTCTTGGCCGTGCCGCGTTCGCCGTTGAAGTAAGCGATGGGGCGGGGCATGTCGGGTCGCAGCCCGGCCAGCAGCCAGGCGACGGCCATCCGCCAGGACGGCTCGGCGAGCGCGGACAGCTCGCGCAGCTGACCGAGGCCGACCTGCCAGCCGCCCGGATCGCGTTCGGGGAGCGGGAGTTCGCCCGTCAGTCGGGTACGCCGCCACAGCGGGCCCTCGCCGACGGGCGGGGTGGTCACTGACCAGGTACCCGGTTCGATGCAGACGCTCTGCCCGTCCGGGCGGCCGAGGTCGAGCCAGGTCACCTGCTCGTCAGCCGGGTCGGGGGCGATCCGCAGATGCACCGGTTGCTCCGGGGCGTCCAGGGCGAGGGCGTCCATGGAGGAGATCGCGTCGGTCAGGCAGCCCTGGGAAGGAGCCCGTCCGGTGCGCAGGACGTAGGAGCGGTTGAGGAGTTGACGCAGGCTGCCTGTGCCGCCGAAGCCACCGGCGGCGCGCAGCGGGCGGGCGATCGGCGGCCCGTCGACGGGGACGGCGTACGCGGTCTGGTCGCACCTCACCAGCTGGTATTCGTCCATGCCCAGGTGCAGCAGGACGTCGGACTGCGAGAGTTTCGGCCCGCGCTCCGGGCTCGGCTGATCGGCGGGCACCGCGGCCGCCGACTCCCCCGGCCCGGTGGGCGGCGCCGGACGGGCGGACCGGGCTTCGCCGGCGGGAGCCGGGAGCGCCACGCGGGTGGTCAGGTCGGTCATGGCCGTGCTCCGGGGCTCGGGATGGTGCGCGGCGAGCGCATGCCCGCCTGAACTGCGCGGCGGAGGGTGGACTGGGCGTGGGCTTCGCCGGGGTCGACCCCGGCGAGTGCGGCGGCCTCGGTGAGCGCCTGGTGGACCTCGTCGAACTCCAGCAGCCCGGCACCGACCAGCTGGCCGAGCCGGAACCCGCTGCGGTTGAGCTGGTCATTGCGGCCGACGCGGGCGCAGGCCACCGTCTCGGCCTCCCGGCGCAGTGCCGCTGCGGCGTACGCGGCCGCGTCGTCCGGCCGGTGCCGCGCCGCAGGCCGGGGAAGCCGGATCCGGGCCGGCGGCGGGTCAGCGGCAGGGTCGCGGGAGCGCAGGCCGACCCGCCCGAGCTCGAGGGCGAGCCAACGCGGCAGCCGGGCAGGTTCGGATTCCGGCCCGGTGACCTGGTAGCAGCCGGCCGGGGTCCTGGTCGTGGGTGCGACCGCCGTGGACCAGCCGGCCCGCACGTCGATCTGCCAGCCCAGCCGGCCGGCGCCCTGCGTGAACCGGGCCCCACCGTCGCGGTACCAGAGGTGGACTCCGCCACCCGGGGTACGCACCGTCAGCGTCGGCGGGGCGTGCAGCAGGCTCTCGGCCCGCCGTACCCGGCACAGCAGTTCCAGCACGTCCACCCCGGTGCGCACCCGGTCGGCCTCCGGGACGGTGGTCAGGTCGATGCCGGGCAGCAGCGCCTCGCGCTCCGGAAGCGGATGGTCGTGGTCGTCCAGGTCGACGACCACGACACCGGACGGGCCGGTGGCCACGCCGACGGCGAAGTCCCGGCGCCACCAGCGGCGGATCAGCTCGGGATCGGTCGTCGCCGCCCGCACCCCGTGGCAGTACCGTCCCACCGCCAGGCAGCCGCAGCCGCCGGCGCCCAGGTCGGGGAACCCGCAGGGTGGCCGACCGCCGGGTACGTCCGGCCGACACCGGCGGCAGTTGCCCACCGGGCGCTTCGATCCGGGCAGCAGCGGATGAACCCACCACCCCCGTGCAGCGCACCGCAAGGCCAGCTCAAGTCCGCTGCTCACGCCGCGCTCACCGCCTCCCGGGCCTCGACCGGCAGGACCGGCGCCAGCAGGCTCTCGCCCTCCAGCGGCCGGGCCGCGTACTCGACCATCCGCTCCCGCCAACTACCGGCCGGGGGCTGGACCGGGGCCTGGACCTCGGCGCGGACCTGGTCCAGCCGCTGCGCCAGCAGGGCCTGCGCGGACCGACGAGCCGCCTCGTCGGCCGCGGCCAGGACCTCCGGCTCAACGCGGCGCCGGGCCCGCTCGATCCCGGCCACCCGCTCGGCCTCGGACCTCGCCTGCGGGCCCCGAAGCAGCGTCTCCAGCGCCAGAGCACGCTCCCTGACCACCAGCTGCTCGGCGAGCTCCCGCAGCTGCCAGACCACCGCCGCCTCCGGCAGCCCCTGGCCGCGCAACCCCTCCCCCGCCTGCTCGGCCTCAGCCTCCAGCCGCGCCCGGCACACGCCCAGCAGCCCGGCCGCTGCGGCCGGGACGTCCACCATGCCTGCCGCCACGGCCGCGAACTCCGCGGCTGACTCCAGGGCCTGGCGCGACGTCCGGGTCTCCGAGCAGATCAGGCACAGCCCGCCGGCCTCCGGTACCCCGCACTCCGCACATGGCTGCGCCGCCAACTCGGCCTGAGCAGCCGCCTGTTCCTCGCGCTGGTGGACCCACGCTTCCTCGCACCGAGCGCGCTCCACGGCCGCACGCTCACGCCGGACGGCCTGCTCAGCAGCCAACCGGGCGACCTCCCGGCTCAGCCGCCGCTCGACCTCCGCCCGGAACTCGTCCGGTTCCAGCGAGGGCAACTCGTCAGTGACTGCGCGCGCCACTTGGTGCCGCAGCGCCCGCCGGTCCTCGATCAGCAGCTCGCAAGACGGACAGACCTGATCGGTGTCCATCCGCACCCGGTCGTCACAGGCCATGGCGTAGCACTCGACCCGCTGTGGCAGACCTCGGCCGAGAAGCCAACCAATCGGATCCCGCACCGGCTGCCCGAACTGCGCGGCCAGCCGCCGCTCCAGCCGTTCCGCCAGCACCACCGGCGCCTGCTCCGCGCCGACGATCCCGGCCAGGCGCACCAACTCGGCCCGAGCAGCAGCACGGACTCGACGCCGGCCACCGGCATGCCCGATCCGCGCCCACTCCCACCGGACCGGCGCCAAGACCCGCTCTAGCCCCCGGGGCAGAGACCACCGCGGCAGAATCGGCGCACCACCGACAGGCACCTCCCGGTCCTGCTGTTCGACGACGTGGTCCTGGTGCTGTTCCCCGCGAAGCGGGCCACCGCAACCCCCGACCTGCCCGCCGGAGCCGAGAAGGCCCGGCTCGGGCTGATCCTCACGCCCGCTCGCGCGCTCCGGCAACGGCGGGGACCCCGAGACGGCTTCGCCGGAAAAGCAAAACTCAGCAGCACCAGAACCACCTAGAGCAACCACCTGAGGCGCGTGGTGGGCGTGGAGTGGTGCACCATCGACCGAGCTACCGGCCGCCGCAGCAGCGCCTTGATTTCCCAGGTCAGAGGCATCCTCATGCCCGGTCGGCCCTGCTTCTGCGTCGCCCTGACCCCTGAGTGCACTATCCGGATCGAGCAGATCACCGTCCACGACGTCGAAGAAGCCCTGCTGGACCCACCCGTCTCCCGGCTCCGGCGAATCTCCATCGTCCACCGCCCCCGCGCACTGCGCGCACACTGCGCCCTGGTCCTCCGGAGCAGCTCCGGGTTCGACGTCCTGGGGGACCTGATCGGGCACCACCTGCAGATCCGCCGACGAACGCCCGTGCGCGGCCGCGACCGCCGGCACCAGGATCCTCAGCCGCGCGTCGGGAACCCCGCGGCCCGGCACCTCCAGGACCCCTTGCCGGATCAGCCCGTCGACCACCCGGGCCGCTTCTGCCAGCGGGCAGCCGACCAGCCGTGCGACCGTCGCATCTGCCCGGTCGAATCCGGCCGCCACGGCTCCGCCCACCAGCCGCACCCGGCCATCTGGCCGCGCGGCCAAGACCAACCGGAGAAGCGCGAGACGCTCGGCCGCTGCGCCGCGACCCCGCCGCTCACCGAGCAGCCCGGGAGGCGTCTCCGGCTTGCCCACCGGAGCCCACCCAGGTCCGAACAGCCGCTCGCACAGAGCTAGGAGGACCGCCAACTCGCTCTTCTCTAGGACCAACGGATCTGCGCACCGTGCCTGTGCCGCCGAGAGCGGCAACAAATGCCAGCGCAGGCCCGTCACCCGGCGCACGCCCTCGACCGTCGCCGTCATCACCTCGGTCGAGACCGCTCCTGAGCCGCGGAGCGCCGGTAGTACCCGGTGATCGACCCACGACTTCGACACCCCCACCCATCGGGCCAACTCCCCGGCTGTCAGCTCCAGTTGCGACTCCCCTGCTGGTGATTTCGCCAACAGGACGACTGCGGACAGGGCCTCGACTGATGGGCGTTGACGAACCGAACGATCCGCCAGTAGGGCTCCGAGCGCGCCGGAGATCCGCTCCCGAGTACGCCGCACCAGTCGCAGCGGCTCCTGCAGCGTGGCGGGGTCGGCACGCGCAGAAGTGCTGGGTGTGTAGGGCGCTTCACCGCGCGCGCCCCTTCGAGGGGAACGCGATTCGTACCTTTTTGTTCGATTTTGGGCATAGTCCAAGCGCGGCTCCGGCGAGCCTTTTTTTGGCAATACGGGACTAGCCCTATGGCTGGCGGCTATGATCTGCTCCAGAACTGCATAGGGATGTGGGCACAACGCAACCGACCGCTTGACCGTTTTTCCGAAGATGCCTGGTCAGCGGGGGTGAGAGCGTCGGCCGCGCGAAAGCGGCTTCAGGTCAGGTCAGGTGGCTGTTGAACCCCTCCCGTGTCGTTGCCAGCGGTTGGCCCCGCAGGAGACGACGGACGGCCGACTGAGTCGGCTCGATGAACTGAACATATGAAGAGCTCGGGTGGCCCCCGAGCGATGGGCGGCTTGGCTGAGCCGCCCGGGAGGCGACCTGAGGGTCGCCTTTTTCGTTCTCCCGACCACCCGCTACCGACTCGGTGACCATGGCTGTGGGCGAGGCGTTAGCGCTACTGCGGCATGGCTGTGCCTGAGGAATCGGAGAGAACTGCGAGGTCGGTGAGCCTGCCGCGAGGGCCGTGGAGGCCCCGGCCGTGGCTGCTTTAGCCCCGGCACCCTTAAGCAACACACCAAACATCACGGGCAACACACTATCCTTAAACGGATCTCGCTGAGGCTGAACCTTTGGAGCGTGTCTGGTGGCAAGGTATTCGGAGCAGCACTGGCAATCGCGGCCGGGGATGGCGGCCGGCCCGGAGGACCAGGCCGCCCGAACGTTCAGCGCGTACATGCCAGATCTGCTTCAAGGCCGATCCATCACGCTGTCCGCGGAGCTGGGCGCCGAGGTGGCTGCGGTCGACAAGCTGGTCCGCGCGTTCAATGACGCTGCTCCCACGAGCCCGCACCTGGAGTCGCTGGCGCGCTTCCTGCTTCGCTCGGAGGCCGTCGCCTCCTCTCGAATCGAAGGGGTCGTCGCATCAGCCCGAGCGATCGCACATCTGGAGATGATGCTCGCTATCCAGACCACCGACGACCCGCGGGCCCACAAGGGGATCAGTGATGGTGCCCGTGAGGTGGTGAACAACGTCCTTGCCCTGCGGAAGGCGGTGTCGCTTCTCACCGAGACCACGAGCGTCTCGGTGCAGGACATCAACGACCTCCAGGCCGCGCTGATGGTGGATACCGAGCAGGGCGAACTCTCGGGTGAACTTCGACGTGTGCAGAACTGGGTCGGCGGCAACGCCTACAGTCCTCACGGGGCCGAGTACGTGCCGCCGGCTCCAGGGGCAGTGGAAGAGCTCATGGCAGATCTGGCGGCATTCGTCTCTGAGGATCACCCGCTCCCCCTGGTCCAAGCAGCGCTCGTCCATGCACAGTTCGAGACAATCCACCCGTACACCGACGGCAACGGCCGAACCGGCCGAGCGCTGATTCACACGGTGCTTGCCAGGCAAGGGTTGGCCGTCGGCCATGTCCTGCCGATCTCGATGTCCCTCCTTGCCCACGCGCGGGAGTACATCGCTGGACTGAATGCCTACCGCTATGTGGGGGAGCCAGACAGCCCCGCAGCGGCCGCCGGCAGAGAGGTATGGATCCGCGTCTTCCTCGCGGCCACTCGTGACGCCGTCGCCGAAGCTCGGCGGTTCACTGACGAGTTGGTCCAGATGCGGAAGACCTGGGACGCGAAGCTAGCAGCTCACAGGGCAAGCCTGGGGCGGCGAGGGCAGCCTCGGAAGGGCGCGGCAGTCGTGAGGCTGATGGAGCAACTTCCTGGAGTCCCGATCGTTACAGCAAGGGCAGCGCAGTCCCTTCTCGGGGTCTCCTTCGTCTCGGCCTCAAGTGCTTTGGAAGAGCTGGCTGGTGCAGGGATTGTTCAGGTGAAGGAGGTCGAACGAGGCGCTCGGGCCTACCTGGGGACCGATGTGCTTGACCTGATCAACGGCGCGGAGCGGCGGCTGACCTACACGAAGTGGGAGCTGCCGGAGCTGGACGCCCACGTTTGATACCTGTAGTTGATCTTGGCCACATCGAAGGATGCCTGGCCCCTGTGACCCTTTCCTTTAACCGCGACAGCCGCGCGTTAAAGGAAAGGGTCACACTGCGTAGTGGGCGAATCGCACCGAGCGCCTGTGACGGAGCACCGCAGTCTGCGAGTGGTGCACGCGAGATTGCGAGACGGGTCCGTCCCCCGGCTGACCTGGAGTTCGTCCAGCGGCACGCTCGGCTACCCGCCCCCACGAACAGGGTGCCGTGCTTCGGTCTCGCAAGCTACGGTGCACCGCTGTGCCGCTGACCAGCAGGTTCTAAACGAGCACTCGCAGACTGTGGTGCTCCGTCACACCAGCGCGAGACCTTTACCCGTCGGGCTTCTCGCACCCCGGACAGTCCCACCGAGTTCTTCTCGTTCGGCCGCACGCCGAGCAACTACTAATCCCAGGACCGTTGCTGCTGGTCGCGCCAACACCATGCACGTCGAATGCAGCGGGCTGTCCATCGGCAGGACTTCGAGCTCCGGGCCTACCTGCACGAGGAGACCCATGCATCCAGTTCAGCGCAGTGCCGTGGCTGCGTGACACCTGCAGCGTGAGGTGCAGCTCTTCCTTGGCCAGACCGATCTCGTCCCGGGGCAACGCCGAAGTACCTCAGGGACGCCCTGGCGGGCGGCGCCCTCGGCCTCGGCGGCAGAGGGCACGTCCAGGCCACGCCGCCCTCCTCCACGTCGTCTGGTCGCCCGCTCAGCATGTGTGTCCTGACCCGGCTGACGGCGGCGATGCCGCTCTTGGAAGGCCATGCGGACGTGGACGGGTCGGCCTGGCGGGCGTGTCTACCGTCGCGGAGATCGCTACTCGGCCGTTCCTTCTGAGCACTCTCAGGTGGACGTGTGCTGTGGCCGGCCGTACTCGGGAAGATGCACAGGGAGACCCTCAGACAGAGGGTCTCCCTGTGGCCGGGGTCTCCCCCGCGTACTTCAGCTCCCTACATCAGGCGGGCTTGTCCGCGGTGCCGGGCAGGTGCCAGTTCAGGCTGATGGCGATCAGCTTCGACCGATCAGGAACTCCGGCGGCCTTAACGAGGCGTCGGAGCTCGTTACGCTCCTCGGGCGTCATGCGCGTGTACACCGGGTTGCTTCCCACGCCGGCATAGCGAGTCTGGCTCGCTCGGACCCCAAACCGTCGGGTTTTGGCCGGGGGCACCGCAGTCGCGACAACCTTGTCCCAGCCCTCTGAGTCAGCTGCCTCAACGGCCTCCCAGACGATCTCGAGGTTGGTGAGACCCGTCTTGTTGCGGTATGCCTTCAGGCGGCGGTCCACGGTTGGGCTGACATTGATGGTGACAGGCTTGTCGCCCGCTGCTTCCTCATCCAGCTCCTCGTCGATCGACTCAGGCGCCCGAGGCTGCGGCGCTACGCGGACCGCAGCGCCGCCACCCACGAGGTCATCGTCGGACATCTCCGGGCGCTGCTCGGTACGACGCTCCGTGGATCGCGCAGCGCTTCGCCGACCGGACAGCGCCGCAACGTTTGGCACGTTGTAGGTGTCGTCGTCACCGCTTGCTTCGGCGTTGGCGTTCTCAGTCATCAGGCGTCAGCTTCCTCTTCAATCGGACGCTCCATGATCGCTCGTACCTCCTGTGTGCGCTGGAGGATCTGCCGGCAGAGCGTCTCGTAGTCGTCGTACACGGACTGGATGGTGTCGGGCAGCTTGGCTCCGCCGGAGTACTGGTCGAAGAGCTCAACCAGTGGGTGCTCATCATCCCGGGATAGGCTCGCTACCAGCTCGCTGTGCCCAATGACTCGATCGAAGCCGTGATAGCCGCCCTTGAGGATCTTCCGAAGGTAGTCCGAAGCCTTCTTGTGGATCAGGGTTGAGTTGCGGCCGGTCGCGAACAGGATGATGCCCAGCATCGTGAGCAGCGGGTTGACTCTCCGCGCTTCGTCGAAGTGCTTCTTGATCGTCAAGGTGCCGTCGAGGGAGCCCCGATCAGTCTTCGTCGACATGACCACCCAACGGCTACACGCCAGACCCTGGCGCTGCATCACCGGGTTCTCCGGCGGGAGGTCGATCAGGATGAAGTCGTAGTCACCGGCGATCGGCAGAAGGCACTGGAGGAGCCTCAGGTCTGCGTTCTTGGTGAACTTGGACCGAAGCCTCGGGTAGACGTCGGTGACGAACTCCTCGATCTTCGGGCCGCCGACAATGAGGTCAAGACCGGGGCGGACCGGAACCGGCTTGAGTGGCGTCCCCTTGCGCAACGCTTCGACAAGAGCCTCGCCCTCGTCGAGGTACTTCTTGTCGACGCCGAACTCGTGGATCGCCAGGTTCCCCTGACCGTTGATGTCGAGGGCCAGTATGCGGGGCTCCTGTCCCAGCTTCTTCAGATACCGCATCAGCATGAGCGCGAAGTTCGCCGTCACGCTGGTTTTGCCGCTGCCGCCCTTGTCGTTCGCGAAGACGTAGACATGCCAGAGGTCCTCCCAGGGGATGTCCAGAGGCTCATCCTTGTCATACTCAGCTAGAGCGAAGCTGTAGGGGAGTACGTCCGTCGGCATTAGACTCCTAGCAGGTCAGGACATGGGTCGAGCATGGGAAGGCGGGCAGCGTGCAGGGCGTGAAGCAGAGCAGTGCAGCTGTCGCAGAACATGTTGCCACAACGATCTTCGGCCGTGCAGGCAGCCGCGCAGATACCTCTCTCGTTGTCTCCGCTGGAATGCCCCGGTGGTCGACTCCCTGCTCCATGGCGAGCATCACTCGCGGAGCCACCGCCTGCACTCCTTCAGGGTTGGACGATGGTGCACTCAGGGGTGAGCTAGAGGGTACCTCGATGGCTACGCCAAGCAGCGGGGCTGACATGCTGCCACTGGCCCTGGCTGAAGCCTTTCACCTGCGCAAACAAGCAGTGGGAGCTACTTGCACAGCTACTTGCACAGCTACTTGCACAGCTACTTGCACGGCTACTTGCACGGCTCTGGTCTATGGCAGAGGTGTGAAGGGCTGCAGCACTCGTTGCATGCATGTAGGGACACGGCAGTGCATGGCATCGTGGCAGCTCGCCGTGTGGTCAGATGCTGGGCAGTTGGAGTGCTCGCAAGCCGGTAACAGTTGGATGCCTGGAATGCGTCCTCCGAGAAGGCCCCACTGCCAGCTCTTTGCAGCGCAGGTGGGCTCGCCCGTGCGCAGGCCCAATGGAGTGCGACTGCGATGGCCTCTCTCGCCGTCAGATAGCCGTCAAGTGTCCTGCTCTGATGTCGGCTCTTTTGCTGGCCACCTCGCAAGCAACCTGCCAGACAAGATCACTTGCGACCGGCATGGTCTTGATGCGAGACGGTTGCAGAGGGGATCGCGTGTCCAGCGTGTAGTCCGACTCCATAGCCTTGGTGCTGGCTCTATTACTTCCCTCTGTGTCCCCGTTTCGCCTTGGCTTCAGTACGCCGCCATGAGTGCATCCCTCTCGTGCCAAACGGGTTGCAACCGGGTAGACGTTGAGAGCGTTCAGGTGACTGCCCTTCAAATTGGGCGCAAAGTAGCCAAGGTGCATGGCAAGTCAAGCGGCAATGTGTTGCCGAAGCTGCTGAGCCCGCCGTGTGGTTCAGTGCAGTGCAAGTTGTTGTTCGGGGTGGCGGGCTCGCTGGCTCGGCTGTCGCTCGGCTCGAAGGAGTGCTTTCGAGTCGGTCGACAGGTTGCGTGTAGGAGTGGCCTGGTGGTCGACTCATGGGTCGGTCCCCCAGGCGGCCTCTCGAGATACCTCTGGTCCAGCCTCTCGGGTGGTCTTCCGGACATCCTCTCGGTTGACCTTTCGCGCGGCTCTTGGCATGGGCACCCGACTCGTTTCTCGGCTGGTCCTGAGGGAGGACGCTGGTTCGCTCTCCCTGTTGACCTTGCGGTTGGTTTCCGGAGAGGAAACCGGGCCGGCCTCTTGAAGCGCCCCACTCGCCGCCATCGGGCAGGCACTACGAGTCTCCTTGCCCGTGGTTCAGTGCAGTGCAAGTTGTTGTTCGGGGTGGCGGGCTCGCTGGCTCGGCTGTCGCTCGGCTCGAAGGAGTGCTTTCGAGTCGGTCGACAGGTCGCGTGTAGGAGTGGCCTGGTGGTCGACTCATGGGTCGGTCCCCCAGGCGGCCTCTCGAGATACCTCTGGTCCAGCCTCTCGGGTGGTCTTCCGGACATCCTCTCGGTTGACCTTTCGCGCGGCTCTTGGCATGGGCACCCGACTCGTTTCTCGGCTGGTCCTGAGAGAGGACGCTGGTTCGCTCTCCCTGTTGACCTTGCGGTTGGTTTCCGGAGAGGAAACCGGGCCGGCCTCTTGAAGCGCCCCACTCGCCGCCATCGGGCAGGCACTGGGTGATTCCTATTGATAAGCACTCGCTTGTGCCAGGAAGCGCAGCGTGAGAATGGCATCTCGATGCGCCACATGGCGATCGAGTGGTGAGGACAGCCTGGCCATCCATTAGCGCGCTTCCATGCAGTTTGGTCAGCAGGCCCAAGGGCGGGCCAAGTTGCTGCGCCGCTAGGTCACCATCTTGCTAAACCACTGATGTGATAAATGGCACACTGCACTGCAGATCCTCGATAGGGCGGAGGCGCCGGGGTCCGATTTGCCCCTTTCGTGGGCATCCTCCAAGGCGAAAAAAGGGCCCCTGACCTGCATGTATTCGCTGTGGCGGCCTATCTCGCTCTGGCGGCTCTAACTGTCCAGGCGACTCCTGATCGGCCGCCAGAGGGGCCTTTCTGTCCCTTTGGGGATTCGTGTAGCGCCGGGAGGGTCCTCTCGGCACCGCTTTAAGGCTTCCTGTCCCGCACTTCACTGGATCCCGTGAAGCGGCAGCCGTTCTCCATCGGCGGCCGGAGCGTCGCCTCCGGCGGAATCAGGCTCCAGGACGCGTTCGTCGACAAGCACGCGGCCCTATGGCTCCCTCGGGTCTGCACGGGCCGATCGACGGTTGGAGCGGGATCCTGCCTTCGAGTCAGGTGCTCAGGGTGGAGACGGCAAGCGCTCCGATGATCATGTACGGGCCGAAGGCCAAACGGCTCTTCGTGGATGCCCGCCCGGTCAGGATCAGTGCGGGCCCGGCGACCGCGGCCAGGGCGAACCCGGCGAAGGTGCCCCAGAGTACGGCGGTCCAGCTGGACCATCCGAGGAGTGCGCCCACGGCAGGGGCGAGTTTGACGTCACCCATGCCCATGCCGGCGACGACGAGGACGAGGTAGACGGCGGTGACCGCCGCCGCCGCGGTGAGGGCGCGCCAGAAGTTGCCGGGCTCTCCTGCCAGTGCGGCTCCGCCGAGCAGTAGGAGGGTGCCGGCGGATGCGGGCAGGGTGAGGATGTCGGGGAGGCGGTGGACCTTGAGGTCGATGACCGTCAGGGCGGCTCCGCACGCGAGGAGCCAGTACTGCGCGGCACCGGCCCAGCCGCTTGCTCCGGCGGCGGCGACGGCCGCGAAGGATGCCCCGGTGAGCAGTTCGGGCAGGCCGGCGGCCGGGCCGATCTTCGAGCCGCAGGAGGAGCAGCGTCCCGTGGCTGCCTGAAGTCGGCCGCGGAGTCCGGGGGAGGGGTAGCTGGTGGCGCAGGAGGGGCACGCCGTCCGGTTCGGCTCGCCCCGGGGTACAGCGCGGGCGAAGATCAGCGGCCGGGCGGCTGCGCCTGCTGCGAGGCCGGCGAGGAGCGCGACGACGACGGTGACCATGGGCGGCATCGAGGCTCTCCAGGCGATCGGGGTGGTGAATCCAGCCAGCTGGTAGGCAGGTCTACTGAAGCGTAACGAAGGCGTCGAGCCAGCCTGCAGGCGGGCAAGATCGTGATCTTCAGTACAAATCGGCAGGTGGAACGGGGTAACGTGAGAAAAAGGGGGTGGTTCGTAGACCTCATCCCTCGTACCGTTCAAAGCCACCGGGGTGGCCTGAATGCGACGGGAGGTCGATCCGTGTCACACCCGAGGCGTTGATCGCACCTCTATGTGCGATGCGCGCCTGCGCACGGACTCGACGAGAGGGAAGTACGACCGATGACCGCTGGGTCGAGCAGCACCGTCCTTGAGCCGTCCATACCCCTGGCCCCCACCCCGGGGCGCGCCCGGGTGAAGTGGACGCGGGGCCGCAAGGCGCTGTTCGGGCTGATCGGTATCGGGTTGACCGCGGTCGCGGGTGGCGGCTTCGTCGGTTCCTACACCGCAGTGCGCACCCTTGCGGAGGAGAAGGGCTTCGGCTCGTTCTCCCAGGCCTTCCCCCTTGTGATCGACGTCGGGATCGTCGTCCTGCTCGCCCTGGACCTGGCCCTCACCTCGGTCGACCTCAAGTTCCCCCTGCTGCGGCACTTCGCTTGGGTACTGACTGCGGCGACCATCGCGTTCAACGCCGCGGCCTCGTGGCCGGACGTCCTCGGCTCGGCCATGCACGCCGTGATTCCGCTGGTCTTCATCGCCGTGATCGAGGCCCTGCGCCACGCGATCGCGAAGGCGATGTCGATCGAGCTCGACCAGCACATGGACTCCATACGGCCGTCCCGCTGGTTCCTCCAGCCGGTGGCGACCTTCTCCATCTGGCGGGACATGAAGCTCTGGGAGATCCGGTCCTACGCCCTGGCTCTGGAGCGCTACCAGGAGAAGATGCTGCTGCGGCAGGACCTGCGGGCGAAGTATGGGCGGGGCTGGCGGCGGAAGGCGAACGCCCGCGAGCTTCGGCCGCTGCGCCAGGCCCGGCTCGGCGTCGCGATCGACCGGAGCACGGTCGACATCACGGCACCAGCTGAGCGGCAGCTCGACGAGGTGCCCGCCCCGGCGGCGGTTGAAGCCGCACCACCGGTCCCGGCCGCGCCCGCTCTGGCTGCGCCTGCCGCCGTCCCGGTGAATGTGCCCGCTGCTGCCCCGCTGGCACCCGCCCCCGCGTCAGCGACACCGCCGGTCGCTGCTCCTCCCGCAGCTCCGGCTCCGGCCCCGGCCTCGGCTCCGGCCCCCGCCCCCGCCCCCGCCCCCGCGTCAGCGACACCGCCGGTCGCTGCTCCTCCCGCGGCCCCGGCCCCAGCTCCGGCCGTGACCCCGGTCGAGGCCCCGGCCGGCCCGCAGGGGCCTGAGGCGCAGGCCTCCGCAGGAGGGCCCGAGGAGCCCGGTGCCAGCCAGGAGCAGGCACCGGATGCCGAGCCGGAAGGTGGAGTGGAGGCGCCGCCTGCGGGCGAGGCGGAGGGTGCCCCGGCCGCGGAGCCGGGTGAGGCGAACGATGAGGGTGACGAGGAGGATGACGAGGCGGCCGGTGCCGGTGCGGAGGAGCCGAAGGTAAATCTGGGCGTTGCCCCGCCCGGTGAGACGAAGGTCCAGCGGGCTGAGCGGATCTACCTGGCACATCAGCTGGCGGGAGTGGAGCTCACCAAGCCGAACCTTGCCCGGTGGGCGGGCTACCAGCAGGAGGGCTCGGGCCGCACGCAGTACAACAAGCTGGAGAAGAAGCACGGGCCCATCGTGGTCCGCGAGGGAGCGGACCAGCTGGACCTGGATTGGCGGGACCCGGCGGCACCCGGCGAGGGCCTGCGACCGGCCGAGCAGGTGAGCTGAGCCCGGGGGAGGGCCTGCGCCGCCGGCGCGTCCTCTCCGGGCCGGAGACCTGTGTCCCCGGCGCGGACGGCGGCCAGAGCATCCCCGTCGGCGAGCGGAGCGGCGGGGGCCGGCGGCGATAGTCCGCCCGGCCCGCCCAGTATCGACGGGGCCGGGACGGCAGCCCGGGTGCCGCGGTTCACTGGAGGCATGCCGGGTTACAGCGCTAGCCCCGTAAAACGGGCCCGCCGCACGAAGGCCGAGGTTGAGGCCCTGCGGCTGGCGATCTGCGCGATCGCGGAAGAGGCGCGGCCGTGCAGCGTCCGGCACGTCTACTACCTCGGTGTCGGGCTCTTGTGGGACAAGGACACCGGCCACTCCCGCAAGAACTACGCGCTGGTCGTCCGCGAGCTGGGCCACCTTCGCGAGACAGGCCGACTGCCCTGGGAGTGGATCACCGACGGGACCCGCATGGTCCGGCGGGAGACGCAGTACGACACGCTCGACGACGCCCTCCAGAGGCACACGGAGAGCTACCGGCGCAACCTGTGGGCCTCCCAGAGCCGCCGCGTCGAGGTGTGGGTGGAGAGCGACTCGGTCGGCGGCGTTGTCGAGCCGGTCACCTCGGCGTGGGGCGTGGGCCTGTTCTCCTGCCGGGGCCAGTCGAGCAAGACTTTCGTCTGGGAGGCCGCGCAGCAGTACGCGCGGCAGGCCAAGCCGGTGACGGTGATCTTCTGTGGGGACTGGGACCCGACGGGCCGCTGTGTACCTCGCTCGGTGGCCGAGCGGATGCAGCGCTACGGCAACGGCGAGCTCGACCTGGCCTTCCGGCAGATCGCCATCACCGCGGACGACGTCCGCTCCGGCAGCCTCGCCACCCACGACGTCAACACCCGCGATGTCAACTACGCCCGCTACCGCGAGGAGTGCCTGCGCGAGGGCCTGGACCCGAACAGCTCGGTCGAGGTCGAGGCCCTGCGCCCCGGGGTGCTGCGGGATCGGCTCTCGCAGGAGATCGAGGGCCTGGTGGACGACATCCGGCAGTGGAACATCGAATTCAGGGCCGAAGCCGCGGACCGGGAACTGCTGCGGGCCCTGCAAGGGGTGGCGAGGAGGATCGTTCGGGGGGAGCCGGCCGTCGAAGACGATCGGGACGAGTAGCCCTGGCGGGTGCGGCAGACGTTCGGCGGCCTGAGTGGCGGACGGGTCAGTCCATCAGGGCGGTGGCGTCGTCCAGGCGCCTTTGCAGTGCCGCCGCCGTGTTCGTCAGCTTGTCCTGCTCGGCCCGGAGCCTGGCGAGGTTCTGCTGCTCGGCGTGGTGGCGGTCGGTGGCCCGGGCGTGCGCGGCGGCGAGCCGGAGAAGATCAATGTCGGGGCGCTGGGTGTAGCGGGCGGCCAGGGCGCGGACCACGGCCCACCAGCGGTGGTAGGTGGCCGCCGGGACGGGCTGGGTGGCGGCGGTGTCAGCCCGGGAGGGACGGGGGAGTGTCGGCGGGGAGGACGGGGTGATGGGCGCCGTGCTGGAGTGGTCCCAGCCCCCGCGCAGCCGGATGCCGTTGACGACCGGCTCGTCGCTGCGGCCGTCGGCGCCGCTGATGCCGTACTGCACGCTGACGCCGGTGGGGACGGGGTCGGAGCTGTGCAAGTACGGGCCGATGACGACGCCGGCGGACAGCCGGGGCCCGTCGACCCGGTAGGTGACGGTGCCGGGCGGCTCGTTGACCGCACTCTCGCGCACCAGCGCCGTGCCGAGCGCCTGGCCGTGCTCGTCGGTGTAGGCGAGTCGCGTGACGCCTGCCGGCGCGTTGGGCGGCGGTGGGGGAGCGGCGGCCAGCTCCTCCAGGCGCAGCAGGCGGTCCTGGTGCAGGCGCAGGCGTTCTCGGACGGTGTGGAGGTCGGCTTCGGCCGTGGCCAGGGCGGTGCGGGCGGCGCGGACTGCGGTGGGGGCCGCGAGGCGTGCGGCGGCCTGCACCAGGTCGTTCCGGTCGTCACGGGCCTGCCAGTGCTGGAGGACGGCCAGGACGACGTCCTCCAGGAGGGCCGCCGCGTGCTCGGGAACCCGTCGCGTGGTGTGGTGCTCGCCGAGGACGACGGTTTCCACGAGGACGGCGCGCGGGTCCGGAAGACGGTCGGGGGCCGGGCAGGTCGCGGCTCCGTGTACGCGCACGCGGTGGACGACCGGTTCGTCCGGGCGCGGCCGGTAGGGGTGTACGGGTGGTTCGCCGTCGCCGAAGCTGACCCGTACGCCGGCGGGGAGGAGTTCGTCGGCGACGGCGAACGGGCGGACCAGGAGGACTCCGCGGAGGTGGCGGGTGTGGACGGCGTAGCGCACGGTGCCGGCCTGCGGGGAGATGGTGGCCGAGACGGACAGGACGCCGCCTCGGGGGAGGGGGAGCGTGATCTGTTCGGGCTCGGTCGGGGGTGGGGGAGGCACAGGCGTTCTCCGGGAGGTGGTGGTCTGGGGCCGTGGCCGGCGGCGGCATGGGCCACGGAATGGGGCTGAGGGTCAGGTGGTCAGGGGCCGGGGCGGGGTTCGTCGGCTGCGAGGTCCTGTGCGGCTTCGCGGAGCCACTCGCGTTTCTCGCGGGCGCGTTCGGTCCCGTGGTGCAGTTCCTTGGGGTTGTGCCCGGGACAGCAGTAGTCCCGGCGCTCGCCCCGACGGGTCATCATGACGGCCATGGTCGCGCCTCATTGGGATGGGTACGGGCTGGCTGGCCCGATCGGAAGGGGCTCAAACTATACACGGAATCATGGAGTTAAGAAATTAATTTGGGATGGGGGCGGCACGCCGCCGGAAAAGCAGTGCAGCGCGCCGGACGCGATGGCGTAGGGTGAGTGAACACCGACGCGGGGTGGAGCAGCTCGGTAGCTCGCTGGGCTCATAACCCAGAGGTCGCAGGTTCAAATCCTGTCCCCGCTACTTCGCAGTGGCCCCGGCGCATCCCCCCCGCGCCGGGGCCACTGCCGTTCCCGGGCGCGGCGGCCGGACCGCCCTCCGGCGGCAGCGGCCGGGGTATCACGGGCCGGAGCCCGCGGGCCTTCACAATGGTGGGTGTGAACGACGGCGCGGGCGAGTACCAGAGCGGGGCCGCGGCCCTGGTCCCAGGCGCCGAGGCGCTGCTCGTCCACCCCGTCCCGGTCCCCGGCCCGCAGCATCGACGACAGCCTCCGGCCCCCGCTGCACCCTCTCCAGCCGCTGCACCCGCTTCCGCCGGCCCCGGCGGCCCGACTCGGCCGTCCGGCCGCCGTCCGGCGGGCAGCCGGGTCCGCCACGGGCAGCCGTCCTGCGCCGACTACGGCTGCACCCGACCCGTCTGCCTGGCCGCCGCCCGCAAGGCGCGCCGCGAGCGCGACGTCGAACGCGCGGCCGGCCGCCGCGGCCGCGTGGACGCCGGCCCCGTCGCCCGCTACGCAGCCGCCCTGCGCGAGCGCGGCATGTCCGCGCAGGACATCGCCGGCGCCTCCGGCGTCGCCGTGACCTTGATCCGCCGCCTCCTCAAGCCGCCGCCGTTCCACCCTCCTCAGGTCTCCCAGGTCACCGCCGACGCAGTGCTGGGCGTACTGCTGCCACCGAAGGAGCGCCCAGCGCCGCTGGCCGGCCGCGGCCAGGTCGACGCGGCCCCGGCCTCCGGCCTGCTCGTCGAGCTCGCCGAACGGGGCTGGCCGGCCCGCCGACTCGCCAAGGGGCTGTGCGTCAACCCCCGTACCGTCGCTTCCATCCGCGACGGCCACTACGCCCGCCTCAGCATCTCCGTCGACCAGCGGATCCGTGCCCTGCACGCCGCGCTGCTGCCCCTCGACCCCGTCGCCGCCGGAGTGCGCCGCGGCGACGCCGCCCGGGTCCGCACCTGGGCACAACGGCGCCGGCAGACGCCCCCGACGCCGAGACCCGACCTGCGCGCGGCGTGAGCGGCCCGTGCCTGCTGTGGCCCGGCGGGTCGCGGCGCGCTGATCGGCGCCGGGCCGGGGGAGTCAGCCCCACCAGGTGAGCGCGCACCCGTTGATGGCCAGGTGCACGGTGTTGTCGGCCACGACGACAAGGGCGTTCGCCAGGCCGGCCGGGGTGGCGACGGAGGAGCCGTGATTCCTGTGCACGTCCGCCCACGCCACCCGGCGGCCGGCGGGAGCGATCAGGTTCCGGGCCCACACCAAGTACTTCGCCGCACGGTAGCGATCGAGAACGACATGCGTCACAACGATCACCGTGAGCGCGATCGGAGACCGGGTGAACAGTAGGAACGGCAATCCGTAGGTGGCACCGTGCACGATCGCCGGCCACCAACGCCTGGTCTTCTCCACCGCCATCCAGTCCGACTGCAGTACGAAATCCCCGATGAGGTGAGCCAGCAAGGCGTCGAGCAGCATCAGCCGGCCACCGCCGCGAGCCGCGCGAGGCGACGGCGGGGCGGACAAGGCGGCCACCCGGGCGGCACGAGGTTGCGGGTGCCGGCAGGCGCGGCGGCCCAACTGACCGCGGGCATGATGGAGTTTCGGACATGGTTCAACTAAGCCTCCAAGGAAGGGGGTTGACTTCACATCAGCGTGACAAAGAAGACGTTCGCGGCGTATGCCGTTCCCGCTCACGCCTGAGGGCTTACGTGTGCTATCGCGCGCGGATACGGATGCTCGTCAGGCCGAGACCGACAGAGAAATCTTCGTGAGCCGTCGGGGAGCCGGAGCCGGTGCTTGGTGACCTCATCGAGCCCGACCCCGATCGCGCCTGTTTGTCTGATATCTGCCTCAGGGGTGCGCGAGCGATGGGAGGCTGGCCGACATGAGCACCGATGCGATGCGGGACGGCTACTTCCACGGCCGGGTCGGAGAGGCACCGCCGATGCCCGCCAAGGCGTCCGCGATCACCTTCTCCCTGGACGGGACCACGACGATCGTCGGCCTGGCGGTACAGAGCCCGCCGTTGGAGGTAATGGGCCGTGACGGCTCCCACCTGGGATCGCTCGAACTCCTCCAGATGGCAGGCTTCGTGAGCTTGGACGCCGACCTTGCGGCAGCACAGGCGGCAGGGCAGGGCTGGAGCGTGACGTGCGACCCCGATACCGGCTGGACCGACGTACGGACAGCCGACGGGGAGCTCTTCTCCTCCGTGACGATCCCCCTTCTCGCGAGCGACGAAGGGGAGCAGTGGCGAGCCGAGGCCATCGCCCAGGGCACCCTGCCGGTGATCACGGGGCCCGGAGTGTCCGTGGACCTGGCCACCGGAGGAGTGGAGATGGACATCGACCAGGCGCTCTGGCTGTTCGCGGACTTCCAGGACGGAGCGGTGCCTGGTGAGGGCGCCTGACCGGCCGCCGCCACGCCGCTCAGCAGCGGCCTTCGGTGCGCGACCGCCTGCCGCACGGCTGTGGCGTAGCGAGCCGCCTCGACCGAGCCGCCGCACGGCACCGAGCCGACGTCCTGGTCTCCGGCCGTCACACGGGGACGCGGTTCGACACCTCTATCGGATAGCACCCAGCCATCCGATATGGAGGACCCGTTGTCCCTCAGTGAAATCGCAGAGCTCGCCTGCCGTGACATCAACGCCCTGTACGAGCCCGACCCGGACCGTCCAGCTCCCGGCCCGGGCGCGCTGCGCTCCTGGGCGACCGGGGAGAGCGAGCACGAGGCGCACCTCGAACTCGAGACGGTCACCGGGGCCGAACTGATCCCCGTTCCCGCCCGGGCCCAGATGGAAGGCGAGGCCCAGGTCTTCGCCGCACTCCTCGGCGCCTACGGCCGTCACCGCCCGGCCGTCACCGGCGGCCCGTTCGGCATCCTCGGCGTCATCCCCCGCCCCGCAGAGCTTGTGATCCGCGTCGACGCCGGGCAGCTTCACCACTGGGCCCGCGCCCTCGCCCACGCTCCCGTACCAGGCGCAGGCGGCGTTCCCCTCCTGCGCTGGGCCACCAGCGGCGAAGACACCCTGCTCACCCTGCCCGGCATGCGCATCGTCCTCGCCCACACCGGCCAGGACGCCTGGCACAAGGCCCTGAGCGCGCTCACCGCCCCGGGCGAAGACCACCGGCTGCCCGAAGCCGGGACGCCGGCCCTCCCCGACGAGCACGAGCACCGCGACCACACCCTCGCCCGCCTTGACGCCCTCGTGCCGCAGCTGTCGGCCACACTGCGCCGCGTCGGCCTGCTGCGCACCGTGGCGGCACGCTGCGGAACCCTCGAACTCCTGGTCACCGAGCACGACGGCCACCGCTACCTCGTCGACGCCTCGGGCGACTCGGCCAGCGTGATCCCGCTGTGGCAGTCCCTGTCGGCGCCGCTGGAGCTGTGGCCGGGCGCAGCCGGAGACAGCCCGACGCGGCACGTCGACCCGCGCGCAGCCGTGATCCGCGCCGCGCAGATCGGCGGTGGCTGGGACCCGTTCACCAAGCAGCCCTGGGACACTGACGCCGCACAGGCGCTGTGCCGGCTGGCCGGCCTTCAACCACACCCACTGACCTTGCAGGCCGCCGAGGCGGCCCTGACCGCCGCGGAGAAGGTCCTGCCGGATCCCCGCTTCGCGTCGCTCTTCGACGGCGCGGGCTGGAGCGGCAACTGCCGGCGCCACGAGGAAGGCGGCACCGCGCACGAGTCCTCCCGCCCAGCACTGCCGCCCGGCGCCGAGGACTTCCTCGACTGCCAGGACGAAGACCTGCGCTCCCTGGGCGAACTCGTCCGCGCCGACGACCTGGACTACTACCGCGGCTCCGACGGCGAGCTGGAGGTCGACCCCATGGCCTGGGGCCTGGAGACGCACGTCGAGCTGCTGGACTGGGCGCTCGCCGCCTCCACCGCCGTCGGCCCGCCGCTGGACGATATGGACCGGCAGTCCTCGCTGCGCACACCCGCCGGAGTCCTGTACCTCGAACTCCACGACAGCGGCGGAACCCACAGCTACACGGTCCAGGTGATCTCCGGCGAGTTCGCCGAGGAGGAGTACACGGTGGAGTGGGCGGGCCAGGCCGCGCCCTCCACCGGGGCCGCCGCGCTCATGGCCCAGCACGCGGCCATCGAAGCCGGCCCCGCCATGCGGCACCGGCGCGACGGCCGCAAGTACCGGCTCCTCCTGCCCCAGGAGGTCGCCGACACTGCCGAGCCGACCATCGCCGAGCTGCTCATCGCGTCCGCCCCGCACCGGGGCCTGACCTTCTTCGGCATGGTGGAGGGCCTGATCCGCGTCTCGGGACGCCTCTTCACGTCGTCGAGCCCCAGCGCGGGCCACTGGAAGCGCCCCGGCACACACCCTGAGGACACCCAGGACTACCTCCACTCCATGAGCGCATATGTCAACGAGTGGTGCGGCATGCCCAGTACGCACGAGGGAGAGGCCGCCAACACGGCCTCGGTGGACAGCCCCACCTACCGCCGGCACCTGGCCGCTCATCGAGCGGCCCTCGACCCGTTCGTCACCTGCTACCTCGCCGCCGCCGAGGAGGCCGAGGGCGAGCTCGACCTGAACGACCGGCACCGCGCCGGCGTCCAGGCGCTGCGCCAGGCCGACCCGGCTCTTCTCGCGGCACAGCACCCCTGGCCCGTCTCCCCGCACTTGCTGGAGCTGGTCGCCTCCATTCCGCTGGATCTCTACGAGGTCCGCGACTGGTACGACGCCTTCTGCGAGCTCGAGTAGGAGTTCCTTCGGCCGGCCGATGCCGCAGGGGCCGAGGGCCTGTGTCCACGGTGAGGCTGTGGTGCGGCACCGGCATCCGGTGCCGCACCACGGCCTCCATCCTCGCGTGGGTCAGGCCAGCACTGTCAGGTCGAGGTCGACGCTGACCGCGCAGTGGTCGGACGTCTCGTCGTCGACCGGCTGCCGGTGGACCTGGTAGCTGGTCACCGCCGAGGCCAGCGCCGGGCTGGTGAGGATGAGGTCCTGGCGGCGGGGCACGTCGCCGGGACCGAACGCGGCCGTGGGGACCTCGGCCATCTCGCAGGCGAGGGCCGCGTCGACGAAGCCGCTGCGGGCCAGCAGCTCCACCGCGTTGCGATCGCCGGCCTCGGCCTCACCGGGGAGCCGGAGATGGCCGTTGAGCAGATGCGGCGCCATCACCCGCCAGTCGGGCGCGGGCGGGCCCCTTCGGCGGGCGGCAGACGTGCCCGCCGCCCGGCAAATCTACTGCGCTACGCGCCCCGGCGTCCCCGGAACGAGCAGCTCACCGGTGCTGCGGGCGCGGGCGCTGCGACGGCAGCAGAGCCGCGACGGCCAGGCTGCTCACCACCCAGGCACCGGCCCCGGCCGCGAGAGCGGCCGCGACTGGCCCGTGAGCGGCGGAGGCGGTCAGCGCGCAGCCGACGGCCCCGCTGAGCAGCCCGGCGGTGGAGGCGAGTTCGGCCTCCGGCCCGCCTCGGCGCAGCAGCTGTTCGACCAGGGCCCGCACGCCGGCCGCGCCCGCCACGAGCACCGGCCCGGTCACCGTTGCGACCAGCACCGCCATCCACCACGTCAGCGTGCTCCACCCCAGCAGCACCACCATCGTGACCGTGGCGATGAGCATCGCGGCGAACACCGCGACGACGCTGCCCTGCCCGCCTTGCTGGCCGTGGACGGCCTCGTGCCGCTCCTCCAGGCGCGAGCCGGCCGCGACGCAGCCGCCGGCCACCAGTCCCAGCACGGTGCTCGCCGGGCCGGGGAGGGCGGTGAACATCGCCAGCTGGCCGCCGATCAGGAGACAGGTCAGCGCTCCGGCTCGCCACGGCGCCGACCGCCCGGGCGCGGCGGCCGCGCGGCCGGAGTCCGTGGAGACCTTCCTGACGACGGGCGGCCGGGCTTGGGCCGCGCGCACCGTCGGCAGCCGGTCCACGGGTACCGCGACGGTCTCGACCGGCACGGTGACCGGTGCGGTGGAGGCCCGTACGGCGGCTGTCCGAAGACGCCGGGCAACATCCGCCGCGTCCGCGGGCCGGTGCTGGGGGTCTTTGTGCAGCAGCTGCGCCACCAGGTGCTCGAGTTCGGTGGGCACCTCGGGCCGGTGGGAGCGAACCGGGGCCGGGGCCTGGTGCAGGTGCTGGGCCAGCACCGGCCACCCGCTGCCGGGGAACGGCGGTGCGCCGGTCAGCAGCTCGTACAGCAGACACCCCAGCGAGTACAGGTCGCTGCGGGCGTCGATCACTGCGTCGGCGCGGGCCTGCTCCGGGGACATGTACGACGGGGTGCCGATCACCGCGCCGGTCCCGGTCAGGGGATGGCCAGCCGCGTCGGCCCGACGGGCGATCCCGAAGTCGCAGACCTTCACCCGCCCGTCGGCGGTGATCAGGATGTTCGCGGGCTTGATGTCGCGGTGCACCAGGCCGGCGGCGTGGGCGGCCTGCAGGCCGCGGCAGATCTGCTCTCCCCAGGCCACGACGTCGCCGATCGTCGGCAGGCCGTCGGCCAGAAGCCGGTTGAGCGGCTGCCCGTCGACCAGTTCCATCACCAGGTAGACGACCCGGCGTCCGGCCACCTGGGCCTCCCCGACGTCGTGGACGGCCACGACGTGCGGATCGCTCAGGGCGGCCGCGGCCCGGGCCTCGCCCTCCAGGCGCCGTACCAGCTCCTCGTCCTCCGGGCTCAGCAGTACCTTGACGGCCACCTGGCGACCGAGCCGCTCGTCCACCGCCCGCCAGACCTCCCCCATCCCGCCGGCGCCGAGAAGGTCGACCAACCGGTACCGGCCCGCCAGCGTGGTGCCGTGCATGTCGCCCTCCTCCTGGCCGGCCCCGCAGGGCGGTCCGCACTGCGCCGGCCAGGTGCCGGCGTCCGGGTGAGCCTACGAAAACACCTCCGGAGCCCCGCCCGGACCAGGAGCAGTACCCCTCCGACGGACAGTCATGACGGTGCCGGACGCTTCCGGCCGCCGCGTGCCGACAGCGGCCTTCACCGGCCCGGAGTGCCGTCAACGTCGCCAGGGTGACGCCGCCACGTTCGGGAAATGCCCGGGTACACCGGGCCGACCTGTCCTAGCCTGGTGATCATCTGGACTTCGGGGGTGAGCGATCATGAGTGACCAATTGCCACACCAGGTCATGCCGACCGGTGCCAGTCAGCGCCACCGCACCCTGACCGTGGGCTTCTTCGGCACCTCGATCATGGAACACCTGGAGGCCTTCAACGCCGGGATGGTGAACCAGGGCGATCTGCCCGCAGTCGGCTCCACGGTCACTGTCGAGGGGTGGCGCCGGCGCGGTTGGGTCCACCGCCTTGCTCTGTCCCTGCGCGCCGCCTGGCCGCACGTCGGCTTCGAGATCCGCAATCACGGGCAGGGCGGCGCCACGAGCCGCGACATCGCCGGCATCGTCGAACGCGACCAGGCCACCGGCGCCGACTACGACCTCGTCTTCCTCGGCTGCGGCATCAACGACGTGTGGAGGCGCTTCCAGAACCGGCTGTCGGAGGCGGTCGACCTCGACGAGTACACCCAGCACCTCGAAGGGATGCTCGGCGGCCTCGGCTCCACCCGTACGACCATCGTCATGTCGGAGACGCCGTTCGGTCCCCTCGAGAGTCCCGGCGTTGTGGCCGCCATGAACGCCGAGCTCGCCCGCTACAACAAGGCCGCCCGCGCGGCCGCCGCCGCGCACGGCGCGCTGTTCCTGGACGTGTGGGCCCCCTTCACCGCAGCCGCCCGACACCTCGCACCCGCCGACGGCGATAACCCGGTCGGGCTCTGGAGCGACGGGGTGCACCTGACCGAGCTGGGCGACACCCTGCTGCTCCAGCAGGTCGAACGGCTCCTCGCGGAGCATCGGATCATCGACAGGCTCCTCGACTCCCCGCTTCCGGACCGAGGCAGCGCGTAGGCCCACCGGGTGTTCGGCGCCGGCCAGCCAGCCAGTTCACGAACCGCTGGGGCGTCCGGCGCTGCCCGGCCTGGCCGCGGCTGCCGACCTGGGAAGCATGACGCCGGGACCTGGAATGGTGACAGCGGCTTCGTCCCGCCCGGCGGCCGGGGCTTCCTGCCGTCAGGTGGGGATCTTGCGGTGTCGGCCGGTCCCCGGCCCCAGCGGGTTGAAGCCGGGCACCGGCACCGCGACGGCCGCGTCGAGCGTGGAGACGGCGCGGCAAGCGGCGGCGTAGTCGTCGGCCACCAAGACGGGTTGCCAGCTGTGCCCGTCCCACTCCTCGACGATCCGGGGGGTCTGCGGATTGACGTGCGAGCCCCGGGTCGGGCCGGTTTGCAGGCTGACGACGCGGCGCTCGCCGATCGGGCGGCGCTTCGCCTCCCGGCGCGCGTACCAGGCGCTCAAGGGCTCCTCGTCGTCTGGCATCCCTGCTCCCAACGTCGCTCGCTTCAGCCGGACCGCGCCACGGACCCTACCCAAGGCCCACTCCAACGGCCATCGAGCACCTGTTCCCCGGTCCGCCCGAAGCGGCAACGCCCCCGTCCAGGAAGCCGGTTGTCCCCGACGCGCTGTCGGAAAGCACCACCGCTCCGGCCGGGTACCGTGAAGCTCACATCTCGTCAGATTCCGGGAGCCGGTGTGCCCATCCTTGTCGGGTCGCGGGGCAGCGACCTCGCCCGTACCCAGGTCCGCCAGTACCTGGACCTACTCGCCCCGCTCTGCCCCGGCGTCGAGTTCAAGCGCCGGGTGATCACGGAGGCGGGCGACCGCGACCGCGTCTCACTCCTTGCCGATGTCGCCGGGCGCAGCGCCGGAGGCGCGTTCTCCAGCCGCCTGGAGGCGGCCCTGGCCGCCGGCGAGATCGACGTCGCGGTCCACTCCCTGAAAGACCTGCCGACCAGCATGCCGCCCGGCCTGGTGCTGCTGGCCCCGCCAGGGCGGGAGGCGGTGGAAGACGCCCTGTGCGGCTCGACGCTGGCCGAGCTGCCGGACGGCGCCCGGGTCGGCACCGGAGCCCCCCGCCGGGCCGCGCTGCTCCGGGCCGTGCGACCGGACCTGGAGCTGGTGCCGATCCGCGGCAACGTCCCCGGGCGACTGGCGGCCCTCAAGGGCCGCAACCGGGTGCACGCCGTCGTCCTCGCGGTCGCGGGCCTGCGACGGCTGGACCTGGAGGAGCACATCACCGAGGTGCTGCCGCTGGACCTGTTCCCCGCCTCGCCCGGCCAGGGCGCTCTGGGCATCCAGATCCGCAGCGGCCAGCATGAGCTGAGGACGCTACTCGAACGGGCCGCCGACCATGCGGTTCACGCGGCGGTGCGGGCCGAGCGGAGCATGCTCGCCGAACTCCACGGCGGGTGCAGCGTCCCGGTGGGCGCCTACGTGACCCAGGAGCCGGAAGGCCGACTGCGCCTCACCGGGCAGGTCGTGTCCCTGAACGGAACCGTCCGGCTCACCGCTGCCTCCACCGGCAGTGCCGACGATCCGGAGAAGCTCGGCGGGGCGGTCGCACAGGAACTCCTCGACCAGGGGGCCCGGGACATCCTCGCGGCGATCCGCCCCGCGGCCGCCGGCGCACGGTAGGCCCCTCAAGGGGCAGACCACCGTGCTCCGGCCTGACACCGAAGGCTCTGGCGGGTCAGGCGCGGGGCGCTCTCAGAAGGCTCAGAAGGCCGTGCGGATGTCGCTGCGCGGATCCCCGGTCACCAGCCGGTCTTCGTAGAGCCCGTCCTGCGCCAGCCGGCGCCAGGGCCGGGCGTATCGAAGGGCCACGTCGATGTCCGGGTCGGCCGAGTCGAGGTCGATGTCCGCGACCGCCAGGGCGGGTTGCCCATCGGCGGGGCACTGCGCCAGCCACCGGCCGCCGGGCGCCACGATCCCGGACGGCACCGTGGCGCTGAACTGCGCCGGGACGGCGTAGCCCAGCCAGTAGCTGTACAGCGTCCCGTAGGCCTGGGCGACGCGGGCCCTCGGAGCATCGTCGACCATCACCGAGAGCAGGACGCAGTCGACATCCAAGCGTTCGTACTCGGCGAAGAGCGGCGGAAAGTTCGCCTCGACGCACAGAGCGCAGCCGATGCGGATGCCGTCCACCTCGAAGATCACAGGCTCGCGCCCCGGGGTGTACAGGTAGGAGACCTCGGTGTTCGACAGGAACCGCTTGTCGTACCGCGCGACCAGTTCGCCGCGGTCGGAGACGACGAAGAGGCTGTTGTGGGGCCGGTTCGGCGGGGTGAGTGGGTGGAGCGACCCGAACGCCGTCCACAGCCGCAGATCCCCTGCCAGCGCGGCGATCGACTCGGCCTCCTCGCGCATGACGTCCCAGGCAGCCCGGCTCCAGTCGGCCGGGACCAGCTTTCCGTCCGGGCCGGCCGCCATCACGTGCTTGCTCGGATAAGTGATCGCCCCCTCGGGGAACTGCACCAGCCGCGCACCCGCCCCGGCGGCCTCGGTCATCAGGGCCCGGATCTCCTGCCCCGCCGCCCGCAGCGCGCCGCGGTCTGTGGGGTCCTCCGGAACGGTGCTCTGCGCGACGGCCAGTCGCAATGTCCTCGCCATGGCGCGGAAGCTACGGGATCCCCACCGCCACGGTCCGAAGCTCCGACCGAACCGGCCGGATCCGCACAGGTTCTGTCCGGTTCGCCGACCGCGCGCGGTGCACCGGTGCCGACCCCAACCGTCGCGGCAGAGCGAGGAGGCCGGTCCGGCGCTGCGCCTGGTCGCGGCCCGCGCGGGCCGATGTTCAGGGCAGGAGACCCGGCGCCCGCGCGATCACCTGGTGCTGGATCCGGCGTCGGCATGCTCAGGCGCGGCCGGCTGCCGCCGCGGCATCGTGGCGACGAACACCGCTAGGGCGGCGAGCGCGATCAGGACGACCAGCACGGTGGACACGGTGCCGTGCGGGCGGATCACCCACGCCGCGACCAAGGCGACGGCTGCGCTGGGCAGGCCGAAGACCAGCGCCCAGCGTCGCCACCTCGCCGACTGCGAACGCCCTTGAGCGGAAGCTGAGTTCACGGACGGATCGGGCACAGCTGTCTCCTGTCGGACGGGCACTACTGCCCCGAACCTACGGCGCGGGGCGGCCACTGCGGAATCACTCGAAAGCGTGACAGCGGCAGAGCGACAGTAGCGGTCCCGCTCTCCTTCTCCGTAGGTTCCGCGGACGGTGAATCGCCTACGCTGGTCGGTTGCCGAGGGGAACCGGGTCGGAACGGGAAGAGGAAGAGGGGCGCGGTGGTGGGGGAGACGGACATCGACTGGGGGCGGGCTGCCTGCCGGGGCGTGGACCCGGACGAGCTGTTCGTCGACGGCGCCGCGCAGAACAGGGCCAAGAGCGTGTGCGTCGGATGCCCCATCCGCACCGAATGCCTGGCCGACGCGCTCGACCGGCGGGTCGAGTTCGGAATCTGGGGCGGGATGACCGAGCGGGAGCGGCGTGCCCTGCTCAAGCGCCGACCGACGGTGGTGTCGTGGCGGCGCCTGCTGGAGGCCGCCCGGGCCGAACACGCCCAGCGCGGCGGCGGGGAACGGCTGCCACTCGCCGGATGACGTCGTCCTTGAGGCACGCCTCCGCACCCGGACGAGCGGCCGGGGTCGGCTGCGCAGGTCGGGATCGAAGGAAGACATCTCTCGGGCCCGGCTGGGCGGAAACAGCAGCTGGTTCACTCGTTCGGGGGATGGCCTTGCGCCGCCAGACGGGGATTCGCAAGGATGGAAGGACAGGCTGCGCCCACGGTGCGCGGGCCCGCCGGTCATCCCCACCGTTGACCGTCCCCGGGTGAACTGAGCAACGCTCGAACCGGCACGATGAGCATGATCGACATGATGACGGCGTCCTGACCTGTTGGCTTGGCGTCGCACCGAGGTGGGGCGGTGCGCCACGCGAAGCCCGGTTCAAGGAGCCCCCATGTCCACCACCACCAAGCCCTCCGCAGACCAGCAGCGGCGCGTCCAGCGCACCCAGCCGACCCGGCTCGCCCGACTCCTGGACGCCGAGACGCAGATCGGCTACCAGAAGGCACTCCAGGAAGTCGCCGGCGCCAGCGAGGCCGGCCGGCTCCCGGTTCGCCTCGACCACTACGGCCTCGACCTGGCCCTGCGGATCCTGATGCAGCAGGACTACGCGATGTGGAGCCCGCTCGCCGCCGGCCACCTGTGGCCGGACGTCTACCAGCCGCTGACGCAGGCGCTGCCCGGCGCGCGGGCCAAGCGTGCCCTGGCCGCGCTGGAGCGGGCGCACCTCGCCGGCGCGCACGAAGCGGCCCAGGACGGCGACTTCCACCCTGGCGACGTCCTCGACGCCTACGACGAGGACGGTGAAGACGCCGAGGACGACCTCGAGGACGCGCAGGCGGACAGCGCCGACACCCACGGCGACGGCGACGGCCCGGAGTTGGACGCCGAGGAGCTCGGGATCGCCCCGGGTCCGCAGAAGGACGCCGAGATCGCCGCTCGGTGGTGGCTGGACCGGCTCGCCGAGGATGGCGTGTTGCCCCGCTACCGGATGCCGGACCCCTACCCCGGCCGTACCGAAGTGCCTCTCGACGCCGCGCTGGACACTCTGCGGGCCACCGCCGACGTGGAAGGCTACGAGGACGAGCTGCTCCGCATTGTGGCCGCCGAGCCCCGCGACGTCGACGCCTACGCCCACCTCGGCAGCCTGGCCCTGCAGCGCCACGACGGGGAGTTCGGCGACCTCATCTCCTACGTCGGCCCCACCGCCGCCGACCGCCGCCGCCATCTGAAGGAGGCGCTGGCCTGGTACGAGGCCGCCGTCGCCGTCGGCGAGGCGTCCCTCCCGATGATTTTCCACGGCCGGCTGCCCTGGTCCCAGATGGACAACCGGCCTTTCCTGCGCGCCGTCCACGGTCTGGCCCTGACCTTGTGGCGCCTGGGCCGCTTCAACTCCGCCGAACTCGTCCTGGTCAGCCTGCTCTACCTCAACCCCACCGACAACCAGGGCGCGCGCGAGCTGCTGGCCGACGTCCGCGCCCACCGACGCTGGCACCCTGGCATCACCGAGACCGACGACCAGCGCATCCGCAACGACGTCCTGGTCGTCGCCCGCCGACCGGTCCACACCCGCCCCGGCAGCCTGCGCACCCTGCTCACCGGTGCCGAGAAGCCCACGCCCGACACCGTCGCCGGCATCGTCCGCGCCGCATGCGCTGAGGCCCTGGGAGCCGCCTGGGACGGCCGGTCCGCCCACGTCGTCGTCGGCCACCCGCGCACCGGCATCCAGGTGACGATCGTGGCCCGGCACCAGCGCGGCCACAGCCTCACCCCGGACGAGTACTGGTGGGACGCGCACAACGCCGGCAGCGAGATGGACGGCCCCGTCCTGTTCACCCTGGTCGCCGACCGCGGCTACATCGCGGTCGCCCAACTCCTGCGCGCCGACCAGCTGGCCGCCTACCGCGCCGCCGACCTGCCGCGGCGCGACCGCACCGCCTTCACCACCACCTTCATCCACGGCGACACCCGGTACGGCACCGACCTGGCCTCCTTGGTCGACCACGCGCTCGACGTCCTCCCGGCACAGCCCGGCGCCCGCAAGTGACCACCCTGCTCCGGCCCGCTGCGACACCCCGGGCCGGAGCAGGCCCCAGCGGCGGACCCTGGCAGCCGATCACCGCCGGACGAAGCAGAACACCGTGCTGCTCGATCGGCCCTGTCGAGCTCCCGCTGGCGCCCGGATGGGCTGCCGCGACGCCGGGGCAGCCTCGAAAGGGCCACAGCTTCTGCGACCAGGCGTTGGCGCATAGCTGCGCCAAGAGTGCCCAGCAGTCTGCGGGTTGAACTGGAGCGGCTCAGTCCCGGTGGGGAGGGGCGTGACCACGGATGGTTTCGTCGACCAGAAGTACGGTGGCCGCACTCCGACCCGGCCGCAGGCATTGGCGTCTGCTCGAGTTTCTCGGCATGACACTTGGAGGCGATGGATAGCTCGGCTGGGGCTGGGTCCGCCGTGCGGATCACCCGGCCCATCTCAGCTCGGCCCGCGGAGGTTACCAGATAGTGTCCGTCTAATGCCTGCCTGTCACCTGAGGGCGCTAGGGTGGGCGCACTATCCGGTCAGGTCGGAGATCGTTGTGCGACCCCGAAAACTTCCAAGGTGAGATTCATTGGCCCTGACACTCGCTCCCGAGGTTGAGCTGCGGATTGGTGCCGCCAACGCCCGCGCTCTTCGAGAAGGCACAGGGCTCCCCGAAGCCTTCGAGTGCTACGCCTGCGGTGGCACCGGGTACCCGGTCAAGGAGGAGATCATCGCCTCGGTCCTGACCGTGCCCGGCCGCCAGGAGGTTGTCATCCAACTTGCACATGCTGGCTGTACCTCGTCGGCGGTTCTGTCCATCGAGGAGTTCAATGCCATCGTGGCCGAGCGCGCCCACCATGGCGGTGCACAGCTCGCTGGTGACAACGATGTCGTGGTCAACGGCCGCGTGGTGGGGCGTCGTCCCGAAGCTCAGCCCATGCCGGACCAGCCGGTCGGTGACTGCCCTGCCCAAGGGCTGCACTCAGTCCCGGACGGATTCGGAACGGGCGAGCCACGTGCGGACCGCCTCATCGCCGCTTCCTTCGCCCGCTGCCCTGCGTGCGTGCCGCTGACGCTTGCAGAGATTGAGTCGGCTAAAGCGGTCTCCGGACTGCTGGCGCTGATCGTGAACTGGGCGGCGAACGGCTCACTCGTCTCTGGCAGCGCCAGAGGACTCGCCGGGCAGGCAGCTCTCGAGTCCTGGCAGCGCGGCCTCGCGGGCGAGGTATCCCGCTACACGCTGGAGGCAGCCAAGCGCGTCACGTATCTGGCCGGCGGCACCGGCGGGTCCGCGACGTTCGAAGCTTCACGCCTGGAGCCCTACCTCCACTCGCTGACCCGCCGGCAGCGGCGCGCGATTGCCGAGGACTGCCTCGATGGTCTGCACGGCATCGCTGTCCTCCTCGGGCGGGCGTAGCGCGCCCAGCTACGCGACCGGGCATCCGCGCGGGGCGACCTCCTCTGCCGGCCTGCAACCAGCGGTGTGCCCCAAGACGTGACGACGATCTACCCGGCGGCCATGCCGGGCGACGTACGCCGTCAGCACCGCGGCGCCGGACCCCGTAGGCACGGAATGCTCGTTCGGCATTGGGAACACGGCCGGTACCGGGCCCTGCCGGTCGTGTCGGCTCCATCTCGTTCCGGTGTCAGGGGTACCGCCTACGGTGCTGCCTGCGGCTCTCGCGGCCTTACACGGCGGCGACCCAGCGCCGCAGCGCCGCGAACCACCTTGGAGGTCTCCCTTTGCCTACTCCGCCACTACACGAAATCACCGTTCCGCCCGCAGAGGACGGCGCGGTCAAGCCCTGGCGTAAGCGACTTCAGTCGCTCGACGAGACGAAGCGGGGCGGGTACGTGTGCGTCGGCCCGTGGCTGGAGGCCGGGGCGGTGTACCGCCTGCCGGCCGGGGCGCTGATCGTCGGCGTTGACCGCACCGCGGAGACCGCCCGGCGGGTCCGGCTCTGGCGGGTCAACACCAAGGGCGAGCTGACCGTCATGCGCGACAGCGTGTTCAAGACGTTCGCCGCGGAGTTCGGCGACGGGGTCCGCAAGACCCTCCGGGCGGCGTTGGAGAAGTACCCGCCGACCGCTCACGCCCCGCGGCTCGTGCGCGCCGCTGCACCCCAGGCCCCGCGACCGAACGAGCGGGCCGACCACTGCGCACTGTGCGGCAAGCCGGTAGCCGCGGGCGCCGGCCTGCTCCTCGGCACGCCCGGCAACCGCCAGGTGCAGCACCGGCCGGGCGAATGCCCGCCGCTGCGCAACGAGCGCGGACAGGCGTGCTCGGAGTGCCGGGGCTGGGTCGAGCCGGGCGCCGGCATCCTCAGCAGCCCGTACGAGGGGGTGTGGCGAGTGCGCCACGACGGGACCTGCCCGCCGGAGGGTGAACGGCTCGCCCCTCCCCCGCCGCCTCGCCGCCGCAACGAACGGCCCGACCGCTGCGTGCGATGCGGGCGGGATGTCGCCGAGTCCGAGGGCTGGCTGATCCCGCCGGCGGCCGTCGGCGGGTTCTGGTCGGTGGAGCACGACGGTGAGTGCCCGCCCTTGTCGGCCGGGCAGTACAGCGGGCCGACGTGGCGGATCACCGCGGGCGTGCCCGGCCGGTACAAGCCCGTCCCCTCCGCGTACTGGACGATCGGTCAGGTCGCCCGGTTTGAGGTCTACGAGTGGGAGCAGCCGGTGCCCGAAGACGCGCCCGGCCTGCTCCGTCGGCATGGCATGCCGTCGATGATCGGCGTCGTCCTCTCGGAAGAACGGCCGCGGTACATCCGGGACGAGGACGGTGACGCTCCCACGGACACGCTGATCGGCGAGTCCGGGTGGTTCTTCTGCGGCCGGGTGCGCCCAGCCACCGCGGAGGAAGCGGCGCCGCTGCTCGCCGAGGAGGCCGAGGCCTCCATCGACCGCAAGCTCCGTGCGCGCGTCGGCCGGCTGCTGTCGTGGCGCTACCCGCGCGAGGGCGCCCGCTACCTCCCGGCCGAGGAACTCGACCAAGAGCTCGCCGACGTCGAGCTCGTCGAACTGCGCACCCGGCCGGCCGCGGAGTGCACGGCCTTCGGCCGGGGCCTCTACCCCGATCAGGTGTGGATCGCTGAGGGCCGCGACTGGGTCATGACCACCGCTCACAACGGCATGGATGGCGACGACTGGTCGCTGATCAACTGGCGTCGACACATCGCCCTCCTGCACCCGATGACCGACGAGCTGCGCTGCCTGGTGGACGAGCTGACGGCTCGCTACGGCACCGCCAGCCCGGAGTGAAGCCCCATCCGAAACGAGGGGGACTGTCGGTCGACCGTGGTACCACCCGGTCATGATCGACTCCGCCACACCGCCCGAAGACCTGGACCCGATCCTCCAACTGGCCCGTACAGCCCTGGCCAGTGGGGACCACGACGGCGCCGCCGAACTGTTCGCGCGGGCCGCCCGCGCCGGCACACCCGCCGTCCTGGGGAAGATCGCCGAGGCGTACGCGGAGATGTTCGACGGGCAGGCAGTGGACTGGATGAGCCGCGCCGTCGCCGCGATGAGTGTGCCGGGCGGGATCGTGGTTCATCCGGGGACTCTGCGGATCGTCGCGCCGCACGGTGTGCCCGAGCAGCAGGTGTGGTCGGTCGCGGTCAGGTCGTCCGCCAGGGACCGCCCTGTGGTGGTCGCCGCGTTGGAGGCTGCGGTACCTCGGCTGATGCGGAACACCCACGACGGCCTGGAGCTGACGGACGGCGAGATGGACGCGGCCCTGGCCTCCGGCGTCGACTTCTACAGCCCGAACTACGCGACGGTGGACGCCGCCGTCCCGCGGGTGTGGCTGGACTGCAAGGACGCGGTGCTCCCGGCGATGGCCCTCACCGTGATCCGGATCCTGACCGATGAACTGGGCGCCGCCGGTGTCCGCCAGGCCGGGCTGTGCACCCCCGCGCTGAAGGGCCCGTAGCCCCTTCGCCTCGGACGCGGTCACCTCGCGCGCTGGCCTGCCGGGACGCAGCCGCTGGCGGCCCTGTCCCGAGGGGCCAGACCTGAGCAGCGGGCCGAGCGTGTGCCATCGACCTGCCCGGTGCGATACCGCTGCTGCTCGGGGGGCCCTCGGCCTGTGTCAGTGCCCGCGTGCATAGTTGTCCCAGGCCGACGGTGGCCCGGAGAAGAGAGCGAGCAGGCCCATGCCCACCCCGAGGCGTTCCCGTGAGCGCGTGGCCGCAGTGGTGGACCCCGGGCTTCCCGTGTCGGTCGCTTCCACCGTTCACCGTCTCGCCCGCCAGCATCCCGAGGTACTCCGGAACCCGGAGGGGCCGTTGCCCAGGTGGGCCGGTGTGGACCTCGCCGAGCTGGCCCGTGGCGCCAGGAGTCAAACGGTCGTCGTCGCGATCGCGGTCGGCCTGGTCCCGTTCTTCGCGTGGATGCACCGCGAGATGCAGCGGAACCTGGGTGGCAGCGTCATGTCGTCCGACACCCTTGTGACCCTCATGATCGTGATGGTCAGCGCGTCGTTGGCCATCAACATGCTGCGGGAGTGGCACCGGGCACGCACACCCGGAGGGCGGGCGACCGTCGCCCGGGAACTCGCCGAGGCCCGGGGCCGATACCTGCTGCGCGGAACCGACCTGACCGACGACGCCTGGGCGGCCGTCGTACGGGCGCAGCGGGCGATGAACCTGGTGCTGGCCTCAACGTGGCTGGTTTCGCCGGTGGGGACGGTGGACCGGGACGCCTTCAGCCAGGCAATCTGGGCGACGGCCCGGGCGATGGCGAAGGATGGGAGCTCGGCGGCCGGGGAGACCTTCGCCGTGGCCATCGAGGTGTACGGCCAGAGGATCGACGAGGCCAACAAGATCGACCTGGCCGAGCTGGAGGCCCGTACCCGCCCATCGGCCGGCACTCGCTCCCCGGCCCTGGCCCTGGCTGTGGAGCGGGCCGACAGCGCAGGTGCCAACGCTCTGAAGCTGGCCCTCATCTGACCCTTCACCGGCCCGTTGGCTCCGGACCGCTGTCGGCACGGCGGGGCGAGTGCCTCAACACCCGCGGGTTCGCGTCCAACCCGTCGTCGCTCGTCCCGCCCGGCTGGCCAGGCCCGCGGGCGGGATCGCGTGAGTTCCCCGGAACGTCCCCGGTGAGGAACTTCCGCAGTGCACGATGTGATCGTGACGAACGGTGACATGAAGGCGCCCGGGTTGCCGCTCAGCAGAGATGCCGCGTTAGCTGCCCTCGGTGAGGCTGCTCAGTGGTGGGGCTGCGATGTCCCGGACGATCCCGGCACCAGCGAACTCGCCGCGCTCCTCAACGAGCTGGTCGAACGCCTGCGCACCGACCACAGAGACGAGCGGCTGCGCAGCGCAGTGGTGGACCTGGCGGAGGTCGCCGAAGCGCTGGGGGCCGCGTCCCGGCTCGGCGGCCTGCTGCCCGCCATCTCCCTGTGGCACCTGCGCACCGCCGTGGAGAAGGAGCAGCAGGCCCGCCACCATCTTGCGCGGGCAGCCACCGCTCAGCCGAACGGGGTGCCGCTGTCCACGGCGGTGTCCTGAGCGCCGACGGCGCGGTGCACTCCGTCGGCGCCCAAGCAGGCCGGCACCCTGGGTCAGTCCTCGTCCCCGACGTCGGCGGGCAGAGCCTGCCGGTGATCGTCGCTCCAGGACACCCTGCTCCACCGGTTCGCGTGCAGCGGGGTTCCGCGTCGAGCGTGCCCCGGTGCCTTGTCGCACTGCACCCAGCTCTCGCTCTCCGGATCGGCGCTGTAGAACATCGCCGAGCACATGCCGTCCAGGTGCTCCGGGGTGGCGCCGTAGAGTCCGAGCTGCCCGAGCATGCGGTCGGCGAGCCTCTCCGCTGCTTCGCCGTCAAGCTGCGTGGAGGCCGTGATCAGCTCCACGAGCCGCCCGTACGCTCCCGGGGGTGTGATCGTCGACAGGGCGGTCTTCAACGGGATCATCAAGTCCTCCAACACCGGATCGAGTGGCACCTTCACTCCTCGGTCCCGGCAGGGGCCTCGACCGGCAACAAACTTCAGCAGCGCACGAGTGATGTGCGTCACTCCGGCCCGGCGTGCTGCCGAGTCTGCTCGGCGCCGGGTTCCCGGGGAGAGCCGTCGAACGGGCTCCGTCCGGCTCGGCCGGACGCGAGTGAGGCTACTGTTCGGCGGCGCGGACGACGCGAAGAGCGGCTCGTGCGTAGTCGGCCGGGACGGCATCGGGCCGGTGGACCTCGGCCATGGCGGCCAGCAGCGCCAGGTACTGCGGATCGGCATCGGCCGCGTCCTCGACCAACTCGAACGCGGCGGAGCGCAGCCGGGTGAGGCTCGCGTGGGTCTTCTTGCCCGCCGGTCCGCCGAGGTCGTGCTCGACCACGAGGTCGGCGCGGGTGTCCCCGACGGTGAGCACACGCAGCCGCCGGTCGCGGGACCTCATGTCAGGGGCGAGGTCTCGGTAGAGCTGGCCCTGCGTGACGGTCGCAGTCATGAGTCTTCCCTCTCTGGGTTCGGGGCTGCTGCTCATCGGACAGCACCCTAGGGTCTTGGGTGAACGTGGAAACTCTCGGGGCGGCCAGCGTCTGCACCCGCAGTCCTTGGTCGAACGACACCAGGGGTCGACCGACTTGGCGCTCCGGCGGGCCGCGCCGCTGACCCTCGCGGTGCTCAGCGGCGGACGGGGCGCCGGGTGCGGGACGGCGTGGAGGTAGTGGCCGGCCGGGTGGCCGTGGGGCGGGCGCTGCGGACCACTGCCCGACCGATGCGGGCTACGGCGGCGTTCCTCTTCGGGGCCCTGATCTGCGAGACGTCGTCCCGCTCGTCGGCGGCCCGGATGAAGGGCTTCCGGAGGGCGTAGAGGCCGCGCACGTAGGCGCGGGTCCGGTCCTCCCAGGCGCGGCCCAGGATGTGGCCGATCCAGGCGGCGGCGACCATGGGGCTGACGGTGTCGGCGATGAGCTGGGTCTTGTTGCGGATGCCTTCGCCGCGGCCGACATGGGTCCAGGGGAAGTCGCCGCGGAAGCCGACGGCTCGGCCCAGGTCGGCGTGGTTGTGGGTGAGGCCGTCGGCCTCGCGCTTCCACCCGTACGCGGTGCCGGTCACGGTCGTGCCCGGCTCGTCGGCGTTGAACGTGCCGCCGCCCTTGGGACGGCCGGTCAGCGGGTTGATCCCGCGCACGCCCCGGGTGTTGACCTTGTGCCCCTTCTCCCAGCCCATGCACGCGGCCCAGGTGGTCCTCGGCATCGGCTTGCTGGGCCGGTAACTGGTGAAGGGGCGGGTGTAGCGCATGCACACCATGAAGGTGCGGTTCTTCTTCGAGGCGGCCCCGTAGTCGGCGGCTTCGACCAGGCTGAACTCCGCGTACTCCCAACCGGCTCCGTAGAACTCCGAGGCGATCGCCTCGACGACGTACTCGGCGGCCTTCGACTTCAGGAGGTTCGAGGACTGCTCCATGGCCACCCAGCGGATGTTGTTGTACTTGGCCTGCAGCGCCAGCGGCCAGATGACGGCTTCGGCCATGAGGCCCGTGCGCGCGTCCTTCAGCGCCGCCAGCGGGGCGCGGACCTCGTCCCAGGTGGCTCCGCTGGGCGGGGCGTAGCCCTCCATGCCGTCCCCGGCGTCGTCGACCATGATGAACCCGGCCGCGGCCCCGGCCTGGCTGATCACTTCCTCGACCAGTCCCATGGCTTCCTCCGCGAGCCCGGCCAGCTTCCCGCCGGGCGAAAGCGTCTGGCACGGCGGGGAGAGGATCACCGCGACCACGTAGCGCAGCGCCGGGCTCGCCGGGTCCAGGTCCGTGACCGAGGCGCAGATCCGTCGGAACCCGGCGGCCTGCGCGGTGGCGCACGCGGCTTCGGAGAGGTCGACCCCGACCATGTCGACGGGCTCGCCGAGCACGTGGACGATGCCCTCGCACCAACCCCCCGGTCCGGCAAACAAGTTGACCACCCGGATGGGCGCGCCCGGCATCGGCGCGTAGAGCCATTCCACCGGCCACGGTCCGGCGAGCTCCGCGCGCTCCTGGTCGCTCAGCGACGCGATGTAGGCATCGCGTTCCGCGTCGTCGAGGAGGTCGACGTCGTCCACCGGCAGGCCGAGAGACCTGCTCACCTTCGCCACCGTCACCCGGGCCGCCTCAAGGACCCAGTACGCCATGTGGGCCCGGGCCCAGATGTCGTGGCTCTCCTCCTCCAGCCCCCCGCGGTACTCCCAGCCCTCGTCCTCCACCGACTCGGGCAGCCGCCACCGGCGGGCCTGGCTGATGGCGTCGTACGCCGCGGTGATCTCGTCGGAGTGCGCGTCGGCCAGGGCCAACAGAGCCGCGCGCCTCGCAGCGGCGCGCTCGTGCAGCCGCTCCGCCTCCGCGAGGGGACACGGCGGGGCCACCGCCGCCCCGCCCTCGTTGTCCATGGCAGCCGGGCCGCCGGGGTCGCTGATCGTGTCGGTCGCCCGCCGGGCGCCGGGGGAGGGGAAGTTCATCGTTGCCTCTGTGCTTTCGGCCGGCCCGGGGCGCGGGCGGCGGGAACGGCCCCGGTTCCGGGGCGGCCGGACCGGGACCCGACTGTCAAAACAATAAGGTAAGTCGTAGAGTTAAGAAACTGGGTTCGGATGGTTGTGACCCGCGGCTTCGCCCCGCAGCATCCGCTCGACCTCCTGCTCCCCGAACCCTTCGACCAGTGCGGCCACCTGGGCTTCCAGGCCGCCGTTGCAGATCGCACTCGCCTGTTCGTCGGCGTCGTCGTGCACGGCGTCGAAGGCGTCGAGGTCACTCAGCTCGGGACGGGCCCCGTTGTTGTAGGCGCCCGACGCGCCGCGGTGCACCATCTCGTACACGAGCTCGTCGACGTCCGTCTCCGTCAGTCTCAGCTCGCGGGCCAGGCGGACCAGCGCCGCGGAGCCCTGCGCGTCCTGGCCCGGCTGGGGCGGCGTGCCGGGCTCGGAGTGGTTGCTGTGGTCGGCGTGCCGGTGCGAGGTGGTCATGTGGTCCTCCGAGAGCGAGGGGCTCCGCCGGTATCGGCGAGGCGGGGAGCTGGAACGGGATGGGTGTGTTCGACGGCGCAGCCGGGGCCGCCGGGGTGGCTCCGGCCGGCCGGACGGGCAGATGCCGGCCCGGCCGACCGGGGCCCACTACGGCCGGGACCGTTCGGCGTGGTTGTGCTTCCCGTCGGTCCAGGCGAGCTTGTGGACGGGGTACCCGATCGTCCCGCCGACCCAGGAGCCGGCCGGGCCGGGATGGGGCCGCTCGCCGGCGAGCCAGGCGTACAGGTCCCCTGCCAGGTCCCAGAGCCTGCCGAACCGGTCCTCGGCGAACCACTGGGAGTTCCCGCCGCAGCCGAAGCTGTCGCGGTACTCCCATACACACACCAGGCGCAGCCCGGTGGCCGCGCCCAGGACGGCGAAGACGACGTTCACCTCCTCCTCGGTGTACCCGTCGCGGAACCGGCCCTCCAGCCCGCCGTCGGCGACGACCGGGGCCAGCGCCGCGTCGGCGTACGGTGCCGGAGCCGGGCGGCCGTCCAATGCCGACAGCCCGGCCGCCCCTGCGGCAGCCGCGAAGCTGGACGGCTGTGGTGATCCGGCCGGATCTGTCGCTACGCCCAGATCGGCGAGCCGCCTCCGCAGCGTGGCGAGCTGTTCGGTGAGCTGCCGGGTGAGCAGCTGCTGGCCGTCGGCGGAGGGGAGGCCGGTGGCCATGGCCTCCTCGTAGGACGAGGCGAGGGTGTTGCTCAGGTTGTCGGCCGCGCGGTGGGCCTGCCACAGGTCGGTGGGGTCGGTCATCGGGATCACTCTCAGGGGTGCGGGGGCGCCGGCGGTCTTGCGGCCCCGGCGGATGGCGGATGGGGTGGATGGCTCAGTTGGCGTCGGATTCTCCGGCGACGCTGAGGTCGAACCCGAGGGCGTGGAGGCGCTCCTTGATGGTTTCGACGATGTCGCCGCCCTCCAGGTCGGGGTCGGTCATCGCGTCCAGGACGGTGTCCATCCCGACCCGCGGGTCGGGCTCCGGAGCGCTGACGGCGGGGCGGCCGAACTCACCCGCGAGGACGGCCATGACCGTGCCGAGCATCTGGACGAGTTCCCCGACGTGTCGGTCGGCTGCCTCGTCGTGGGTGTCGTAGTCGTTGCCCAGCAGCGCGCCCTCCGGCCCGACGAACGGGGCGATCTCGGCCCGCTGGCGGGCCAGCAGCGAGGCGTGCGCCGTGATCAGGCCGTGGACAACGCCGCGGGACGACCCTCCGGACGCGACCGGGGCCCCGTCCAGACCGTGGCTGTGGCACATCGCCGCGCACTGGAGCCAGCCGGTGAGCTCCTGGACGCGCTCGCTGCGCACGCGGTCCCACTGATCGAAGGGCTGCGCGGAGACGGCGGCGAGCTCGGCAAGGGCTGCGGCGACGGTGGCGGAGTCGGCATCACCGGGGAGGGTGGTTAGGGCGGTGGCGGTCATCGGATTCCTCGGGGTGGGCGTCGCGCGGTCGGCGCGGACGACGGTTCAGTTGGCGGGTTCGCCGGGGAAGGGGAAGCGGCCGTACGGGTCCAGGAGGACCTCGCCGCACTCCAGGAAGGCCCGGAAGTCGTGGTGGTGGGTGACGAGTCCGCCGAGTCCCTGGCCACGGACGGCGTCGGTGCCGACGGCGTAGTGGGGGCGGACGATGATCTCGCCGACGACCAGCTGGTGGCTGCGTCGGCTGCCGTATCGCAGAGGGTGGGCGTCGCCGGTGCCCGGGATGCGGCTGGCACCGACGAAGGTGACCAATCCGGGCCCGGAGTCCTGGATGTACATCCAGGACGGGACGTGGCGGGCGCGGGGGTCGAGCGCGAGGCCGGCCAGGGCGGCATCGGAGGGGCGGTGCTCGCTCATCAGAGCAGTTCCTTGAGGGCAGGTCCGTGCCGGCGCCGCCAGCGCGGCGCCGGCACGGCGCCGGCACGGGCGGGCTACTGGTCGGCGCCGGTCACGTGCAGCCCCGAGACGCTGGGCAGCCGCGACAGGATCGTGTAGAACTCCGCCGACCGGTACCCGGCCTTGCGCTCCTTCTTGCCGAGCCGGAGCTCCAGGTGCACCTCCACGTCGTCGATGCCGTGATCCCGGGTGGCGATGTATCCGGTGTCCAGGCACGAGAACGTCACCGACTCGACGCTCGTCATCAGTTCGCCGAGGGCGACCCGGTCGCCCCTACGGGGCAGCGGCAGGTCGCCGGTCTCCCAGGTGAAGCTCGCCTCGTAGTCGACCTCGCCGTCACTGATGCCCAGGCCGAAGCTGACCTCTGCACGCATGGCTGTTCTCCGTCTCCGTCGCTGTTGTGGCCACGGCGCGCTGCGCACACAGCCGGGTGGTCGTGCTCCTGGCGGGACTCGAACCCGCGCCGGGTAGACGAGCTTGGAAGACGCGCTTCCCTGCCGGGGGTTCGGGGGTGTCAGCCCCTCGTCGAGGTTCCCCAACCCTGGGGCTTTTGGCTGGCCAGGGCCCGGTCCCGGTGCATCCGCAACCGTCTCGTCATGACGCCGTTCCGTTTTACGGCCGCTCTTCCACTGAGCTACAGGAGCGGGGCGGGCCTGCGCCCTCCCATAGCAGACACATTACACAGACTCAGAGTATTAAGCAATTCTTCTCGGTCGGTTGACCGCTGTGGCCGTCAGCGGGGCTCGCCTGCCTGCGCCGGGTCGGCTTGCCGCCGGTCGCTCCGCGTCTCCGGCGCGGCCTGGTATGGATGCCAGGACGCCGCCGCGCGGTGGGGCAGGTGGGCGGCGACGAGGGTCGGCCAGTCGGTCTGGTCGTGCTCCTTCGGGGTGATCGGGTGCGTGATCCAGTTGGTCGCCCCGGTCTCGTCGCTCAGCAGTGCCTCGACCAGGCACTCCCGGCACAGGCCGATCTCGGGCGTCCAGTCCCGGAAGGTCGCGGGCGTCTGGGGGTGCAGCACCGCGTGGCGCTGGGTGGCCTCCAGGATCAGGCGCGGCCAGTCGACGGCGCGCGCCACCCGCTCCAGGATGGCCGCCATGGCGTCCTCGACCGCCCAGACGTCCTCGGCGGGCATGGTGGCGTAGCGGCGGGTGCGTTCGTCCCAGCGGTGGTTCCCCAGCACGTCCTGCCGGAGGGCCTTGATCACGGCGAGTCGGTTGGGCATGGGAAGTCTCCTCGGGTCTGGTGGGGTGCGGATCGGGCGAGGGGTCCCGCCCTGCGGGTTCGGGGCGAGCGCCGGCCCGGCCGCGGGGTGCGTCACAGGGGCCAGTACGGCGACCGGGCGGGGGTGGGATACAGCAGCGGTCGCCGCTCGTGCTCGGCGATCGCCCGCTCGGCGCGCCGGTGCGTGGGCTCTGCGAGGTCGCGCGGGTCGCCGAAGGCGTCACCGCAGGAGACCGTCACGTTGCCGCCCAACCGCCACAGCCGTGAATTGATCGCACAGCAAGCCGAGTTGACGGGGTCGATGTCGTTCAGCCACCAGTGGTAGAGGCCCGGGTCGATGCCCTGGAAGCGCAATGCGGCCGCGGCCGCCCGGACCATGGTGCCGGTGCCGGCGCACGGTTCGAGGAGGACGGCGCCCGGCGCCAGACGCTGGGCCAGCGTGATCTCGCCGGCGGGATCAGAGGCGATCGACGGGGTGAAGAACTCGCCGCGCGCCTGCTTCTGGCCATGGCCGCGCATCCGCTGGACCAGGAGGCCGAGGAGGTCTTCCGATTCGCAGCGGGCCAGGTCGGCGCAGTACTCCAGCAGTCCGGCCCGCACGAGGATGCGCGCGTAGTCGGCCAGGCCGCGGATGTCGCTCTCGCTCGGATCGGCGAGCCAGGCGTGCAGCGGCCCGGCGGCGTCGGCGAGGACGGGGTCGGACGCCCACAGGCTGTTCCAGCTGGCCCGCAGGGCGTCGGCCAGCTCCGCGTCGTTCAGGGGGATCAGCACCGGGCCGTAGTCCGGCCCGTCCGCCCGGCTGGGGGAGCACAGGGCCAGCCCGGCCAGCGTGCCGACGGCGATGGCCACCTCGCCCGTGCCGCCACGGTTCTCCAGCCACCACCTGTGGGCGGCGTCGATGATGGACCGGCCGTGCTCGTGCCCGTTCTCGGGGACCATGAAGCGCCGGAAACCGGCGGGAGGGATGCCGTACAGAGTCATGTCGTACTCCAAGAAGGGGCCCGAGGCCGGGCCCGAGAGCGGGGCGGTGGGACCACCCCGCTCTTTCCATATGTGAATTCGTATCGTTAAGAAATCTGGTGGGCGTCTTGAGCGGCCCAGGGTTCACGGGCCCAGAGCGCCTGGATCTCGGCCTGGACCGCCCTCAGGTCGGCGTCGATCTCCTCCAGCGGCCGGGGCGGCGTGTAGACGTAGAAGTGGCGGGTGAAGGGGATCTCGTAGCCGACCTTCGTCTTGGTGCGGTCGATCCAGGCGTCGGGGACGAACGGCAGCACCTCCCGCCGCACGTATTCCTCCGGGTCCTGGCCGAGCGGGACGTTCTCGAAGTCCCGCAGCGCCGGGTCCGGCAGCGGCCCGTCCGCCGAGCCCTGCACCTCGCCCTCCGGATCGCTCACCCCCCACGCCTCACGCAGCGCCCTGGCGAACGCGGCACCCGACGGACACGCCAGCCCGGCCGAGACGACCACGGCGGTGAGCGCGTCGAGGGCATCCGCCTCCGTCGCCCACACCGAGCCGGTCAGCGGGCGCAGCGCCTCGGTGAACGCGACCGCGTCTGCCGCCCGCTGGACCGGCTTCGCCGCCGCCAGCTGCGCGATGGACGCCTCACTGGCCTCGAAGCGGAGCCGGAGGGGGCGTTCGACCGTGATCCGCCGGTAGCCGAAGTCCTCGTTGCGGAAGACCTTCACCTTCCCGCCCGCCGTACCGCCGGCACCGTCGGGCGCGTGAGCCAGCGGGACCGGAGGCGCTTCGGAGTACAGGCGGGTCAGCTCGGCGATGTGTTCCTCACCGAGTTCCTTGCGCTTGTCGCCCAGCGCCCTGCGCATCTTGCGCCAGTAGTCCCGGGCGTCCAGCAGGACGACACCGCCCTTGCGGTGCGCGGCCTTGCGGTTGGTCAGCACCCACACGTAGGTGGAGATGCCGGTGTTGTAGAAGAGCTGGTCGGGCAGCGCGACGATGCCCTCCAACAGGTCGTTCTCCAGGATCCACTGCCGGATGCGGGACTCCCCGGATCCGGCCTGGCCCGAGAACAGCGGCGAGCCGTTGAAGAGGATCGCGATCCGGCTGCCGCCGTTGCCCGATGCGTCGACCGGCTTCATCTTCGCGATCATGTGCTGGAGGAAGAGCAGCGCGCCGTCGTTGACCCGGGGAAGGCCGGCGCCGAACCGGCCGCGCTTGCCCAGCTCCTGATGCTCGCGCTCGACGGCGTTCTTGGCCTTGCGCCAGTCGACGCCGAACGGCGGGTTGGCCAACAAGTAGTCGAACACCGCGCCCGCATGGCCGTCCTGCGTCAGCGAGTTGCCGAGGACGATGGCCTCGGGGGCCTGGCCCCTGACCATCATGTCGGGCCGGCAGATCGCCCAGGACTCGGGGTTCAGCTCCTGCCCGAACACCTCCACCGGGCTGTCGGGGTCAAGACGCCGCAGCTGTTCCTGCGCGGCGCTGAGCATGCCGCCGGTGCCGCACGCCGGGTCCAGGACCGTCCGGGGCTCTCCCGGCGTGCCCGGCGCCTGCCCGTCGGCCGGAGCGAGAAGGTTCACCATCAGCCGGACGACCTCCGGCGGGGTGAAGTGCTCCCCGGCCGTCTCGTGGGACTGCTCGGCCCACCGCCGGATCAACTCCTCGAAGAGGTAGCCCATCTGGTGGTTCGACACGCCTCCACGCTGCTCCCCGTCCGCGTCCGGCGGCGCCGCGAGCCCGGCGGTCTCCTCGGCCGGCCGCAGATCCAGCTCGGCGAAACGCCCTGCGACATGGTGCAGCAGCCCCGCCGCGGCCAGCCGTTCCACCTGCCGGCCGAAGGCGTACTGTTCCAGCGCCTCGCGCGCCTCCGGCGAGAACTCGCGGCAGTACGCGAGCAGCTGCTCGGCGCAGTCCGAGCCAGCGTCCGCGATGGTGTGCAGCGCGAGCGGACTGGTGTTGTAGAAGCCGGCCCTCGTGATCGCCCGCAACTCGCCGTCCGGCGTGCCCTCGGCCGCCGCGGCCAGGACGGCTTCCTTGGTCGGCTCCAGGACACATTCCAGGTGCCGCAGCACCAGGAAGGGCAGGATCACCCGGCCGTACTCCGACTGCTTGAAGTCTCCGCGCAGGAGCTCGCTCACCGCCCAGATCCGCGACGACAACTCCGCGTGCGTGGCACTGCTCAACGGGCACCTCTCCAACAAGGACGGCACGGCCGGGCAGGGCCCGGCGCGGCCGGTAGGAACGAAGGGAACATCGGGACCGGTCCGCCGGGCGCCCCGCACCCGGCGGACCAGCACAACCTCAGCCGCACGACTGCCCGCACTTCTCGGGGTCGTGGTAGCCGTCCGCGTACTCGGTGACCTTGTCGCGTACCGCCTGCGGCACCTCGGGCCCGAGCGCCGTCACCGAGCTCCACCACCCGTGGTCGGCCCCGCTGCGGCCCGGGTCGATCGTGTGCACGACGGCCCGAGCGGGGGTGCCGTCCACGTAGACGTGCACCTCGGTGCCGTCGTCGGGGGCGCGGTCCACCACCACGTCGATCCGGCGGCCGACGGGCGGCCCGGCGACCGGCGTCCGAGTCGGATGTTCGGCTGCCCTGACCCAGGCGCCGAAGATCTCGTCGCGTCCGTGAGGTCCCAGGGACTCGAGCAGCACCGCATCGAGGACGCCCAGGTCAACCGTCGCCCACCCCGAGGGAAGGCCCTTGTCCAGGTCATCGGCGCGGCGGTTGAGGAAGTTCAGGACGGAGGACTTGGTCACCCTCGGATCGTCGGCGGTCAGTTCCAGGCGGCGTGCCATCTCGGCGGCCGCGTCACGCAGTGCGGCGCCGCCCGTGACGGGGGACTGGTGGAGGGGGCTTGCGGGCATCGGGTCGTGCGTCATCAGAAGTCCGATCTCGGTGCGTGCCGGGGCAGCCCCGGCACAGGCAGGGGAGCCCCGGGGCGGGGCTGGCTGGGCTGCGCAGTGGTCAGGCGTCCGGCGCGGCTTCGTCCCGCCGCCAGCGGCGCGATTCGATCCGGCGGGCGATCCGTCGCTCTGCCGCCTTCGCCCGTCCCCGGGCGAAGGCGTAGTAGAAGCAGGTGCATCCTTGGCGGGCCCGGACACACCCGCCCCGGTGTCCCGGGCGGGTGGCGGGGAGCAGCATGCGCACTGGGCCTCCGTGCGGGTTGGGGTGGTGGTAGCGCGGGCGGCGTAGCGCCGGGGACCGGTGCATGGCCGGGCCGGGCGGGGCTGATCACCCGCGAGCGGCGTCGGCCCGGGCGTCTTCAGCGGTGTAGCCGCAGTCGCATCCCGGGTGGCAGTACGAGCCGGCCGGGGCGAAGCAGCCCTCGCACGGCTCGTCGAGCTCCTGGGGCAGGAACGGACGACGCCTCGTTCCGTCGACGCTGGGCTGGGGCAAGGACATGGCTACTCCCGTAGGTGACATGGGACCGGGGGCGGGCCCGGGGCGGTGGAGGTCCGTCGCGTGCCGGTCACCGCTCGATCGGCCCCGAGACGGTGATGGTGGTCGAGGCCGTCGTGGCTCCGTCGAGGGTGGTGCTGGCCCAACGCATCGCGCTGACCTCGGTGATCGGACCGAGTTCGCCGCCGTCGGGGTCTTCCCCGGTGATCAGGAGCTTGACGTCGACATCTCCGGCGCTCGTCCGCGCGTCGGTGAGCCGGGCGATGAGGTCGCGGACCGTCAGCGTGGGCTCGGAGGGCGGCTGCGGGGCGTCCTGGTCCTCGTTGCGCCCTTCGAGCAGCACCCTGACGGGGCCGGTTCCGCGGTGGCCCCGGTCGGTCTTCACACCGACGACAGGTCCTTCGGCGCCCTCCCACTTGCCGGACAGGACCGAGTCGACCGCGACGTCGCCTACACGCTGGTGCTGCTCCTCAAGCCGGGTGAGAAGTTCCGAAATTCGCATCGCTGTGCCCCTTCATGGCGAGGAGATCGACGTGGTGATGAGCGGCGCGCTGCGCCGCGACCGATATCCTGACCATAAGCGAAATCGTAGAGTTAAGCAACTAGAGGGGGAACTGTGCCCCGTCCGAGAGTGTGCACGCCGCCTCGCCGGGGAACCGGCCCTCCCGGTCCGGCCACACCGCCTGCCAGGCGGGCGGGTTGAGGCTGTAGACGGGGTGTCCGCGGGGGTCGGGAGGTCCACTGATCATCCGTTCGGGAGCGCTGGGGTCTCCAGGGGCGCGCCCTGGGCCGGCGGGGTGGGTTGGGATTCGGGGTCTCTCTGCCTGGGGCGAGGGTCGCCGAGCTGCCATCACATTGTGCCTACTCATAGAATTAAGCAAGAAAGGGTGCGAGGTCCAATCCACCTGACCTCCTGTCGGGCGGGAGGGGGCGAAGGACACTCGGCACGTTCTGCCGAAGATCCAGAACCGCTAAGGCCGATCTCACACACTCCGTCAACCCGCAGGGAGCAGGACGTGGATGGCCACAACGCCATCGGCGCCGGTGCCACCCTTCACCTCACCATCCAGGCGGGCAGGATCGGCCCCGGCGACGACCGGCCGTCCGCCGCGCTCGACCGCCTGGACACCCCCTGCGCCGGCCGCGCTGACCCGCGGCGAGTACGACGCGGTGATCGCCTACCTCGGCGAGCGCACCGACTCAACCGCCCGCGCGCTGCGCGACCGGCTGGCCGGCCGCTGACCCGGCCCTCGGAGAGCCGGACGCGGCGGAGCATCGGCCCGTGCCGTCCACCTTCCGGTCGGAGGCGGCGCTGTTGAAGGCGCTCGGTGTGCCGCCGCGGGCATGCCGCCAAGGAACCGCCGGCACCGGCGAACGGCCCCGCCCGATCGGTCCGGCACCGGAGCGCCCGGCGGCCGGTCACCGACCGGCAGCCGGGCGCTTGGCGGCATCGCCGGACGGCGCACCGCGCCCACTGAGCGAGGAGCGCCCACCCGGCCGTCGGTCACCGACGGGAGGAGCGGCGGTCCGACCGGCGCCACCGGGCACGGTCCGGAGCAGCGGGCGGGCGCTGCCGGTGGACGATGGGCGGCGACGCCGTCAGGGCGTACATCCTGGTGTAGGCGCAGCGCCGCGAGCCGATGGGGCGGCGATCCGTGCTGCGCCCCCAGTCCGCCGGCCGTGGGCACCGGCGCCCTCACTGCAGCCCCCGGGCGCGGTCAGGGGGCGGGGTGCTGTCCCTCCGTCAGCTCGGAGTGCAGGTCCGCCGGGTACAGCGAGGTCTTCAGCACCATCTCCAGTAGCAGCAGGGTGTGGGCGGCCGGCAGGCGGTCGCCGTCCAGGATGGCCAGGATCGTGGGGTGCGTCATGCCCTGCCCGGCCTGCTGCGCGAGCGCGCGGGCGCCCAGTTTGCGGTGCTCCATGGCCGCTGCGAGAGCCAGTGCCACGGCCTGCCCAAGGCGGGCGCCCGGAGGCGCGTCGGGAGCGAGCGGCCCCTCCGGCCAGACGCCGCCGGGCGCGAGGTGCGCCCGGGGGACCACTGCCCATGGCATCGACTCGCACCCCGCTGTGATCTTCGGACTCAACTGACCTGCCCCATTCTCCCGTGCTCCGGCGCGCAGACCGTGCCGATCGTGGTGGTATTTTTTAATACCACCAAGGGAAGGAATGTTCGACCGTGCTGTTCGCGGGCATCGACTGGGCAGACCGCTGGCTCGACATCGCCGTACTCGACAAGGCCGGCCGGCCACTAGTCGAGCAGCGCATCGTCTACGCCACCACCCCCGATCCTGTCGCCACCTACCTGGCGCTTCTCCAGCCGCTCGCCCGCCGCTGGAGATCCACCGTCACCGGGATCGAGGAGACCGGCCTGCCCTTCGCACGGGCCCTCTCCGCCGCGGACATGAAGGTCGTCCACGTCGACCCGACCAGGGCGGCCCGGCACCGCACCGCCCTGGGCATCCCCAAGAACGACCGCGCCGACGCGCGGATGATCGCCGACCTGGCCCGCCAAGGCGTCGCCCGCCCCGTTGTCGACAGCACCCCGCAGTCGCAGGCGCTCCGAGTGATGACCCATGCCTACCGGGCGGCCGTCCGCGACCGGATGGCGGCCGCTCACGCACTGCGCGCCACCCTCTCCCGGGCCTGGCCGAACGCGATCACCGCCTGGCCCGCGACCCGTGGCGGCCTGGGCAGCCCCCAGGCCCTCGCCGTCCTCCTCGCGGCGCCCAGCCCCCGGGCAGCCAGCCGGCTCACCCGCGCCCAGCTGGCCGACCTGCTGCGCGGCGCGGGCCGCACCCCCGGCACCGACCGTGAGACCGAACGCCTGCAACTCCACTTCCGCCGGCCCGCCATGCTGCTCCACCCCCTGGTCGAGGAAGCCGAAGCCGTGCGGATCACGGACCTGACCGCCACCCTGGCCGCCGCGGCCGACCGGGCGGCCCGCCTCGAAGCGCAGACCGCCGACCACTACGCCCGCCAGCAGCACCACCACATCACCGCCGGCATCCCCGGCATCGGCACGATCCTCGGCGCGCAGATCATCTCCGAGATCGGTGACCGGCCGTACGAGCGCTTCGGCAGCGGCCGCGCCCTGGCCGCCTACGCGGGCGTCGCGCCGGTCACCTGGGCCTCCGGAACCACCGCCCGGGTATCGCTGCGCCGCGCCTCCTCCACCCTGCTGCGCAGCACTCTGCACCTCGCCGCGTTCTCCTGGGCCATGCACTCCCCGGGCGCGTCCGCCTACTACCGCAAGCGACGCGAGGCCGGAGACGCCCACGCGACCGCCCTGCGCAAACTCGGCCGACGGCTCGTCCTGTGCCTCTACCACTGCATGACCACCCAGACCCCCTACAACGACGCCGCCGCCTTCGGCTACATCCCCGGCGAGGCCCCCGCCCTGGGCCGCAAGCCCCCACTCGGCGATGCCGAGATCGCCCACGCCCGAGAACTCCTCCTGGCCCCGGGCAGCACCATCGCCGAAGTCGGCCGGGCGCTCGGGGTCAGCGCCCAGACGATCCGCCGGCACGTACTGGGCGAGCCACGCTCCCGCTGACCGGCACCCGCCCGTCCGAGGACGGCGGTGTCCACCGCACCACGGTGGAGACCCCCGCCCTCGGCCGAGGGCGGACGAGGTGGGTGGGCCGCGGTACGCCCGATTATCTCCGGGCCGCGAGCCCCTACGTGGGAATGGCGACCGCACCGCCCGCCCACCTCACCAAGCTGACGCGCAGGCCGCGTTGACACCGAACCGAAAGGACGCTCCTTGGACCTCGTCGCCCCGCCGGGAACCTGTTCCGTCCCCCGTCGACAGTCGACCGGTGTCCTGCCGGGTGCCGCGGGACGAGACGGGCAGAAACGCTCTGTGACTGTCAGTGCACGCCGGGACAATGGCGGCCGGACCAAGCCGGGAAGGAGTGCTGGACGGTGATCGAGGTGAGAGACCCGGGACAGCTGCCGGTGGACCTGGGGGCCGCGCTGGCGGCCAGGGCGCGAGGAGCGTGGTCGCAGGAGGCCGCGGTGTGGCTGCTGACCGGCGACGGCGGGATGTGGCTGCCGCGCCTGGAAGCCGGCGACTTCGTGAAGTGGATCGGGGACGACCACGCCATGGCATACGTGGACTGGCCGGAGGTCTGGGCGGTGCTGGACGAGATGCCGGACGCCGACGACCCGGACCCGCTGCGCGCGGGCACCACCACCTCGCAGCTGATGGTCCTCCGGATCGCCGGGGCGCTCGACTTCAACGGCTGCCCGGCAGTTCTGGCGCACCAGCTGCCCGGCCTGAACGAGCACGACACCCGGAGAGTGCTGCACGCCATGGCTTGGTCCGCGCGCGGCCGCAGCTACGCCCGGACGCTAGGAGTGCTGACCGCGTGAACCAGTATGCCTATGCCGCACCGTCCCCGATCCGGCTGCCGGACTGGCAGCGCAAGACGCTGCGCTTCTACCGCACCGACACCGCCCGGGCACTGATCGAGACGGCCAAGCTGAAGCAGCGCATGGTCGGGGTCGAGCCGACCTGGGAGTCACTCACCGAACGCCAGCAGGCCGCCCAGGTCATGGTCGCCGAGGAGGCCGCCCGGCTGTCGGCCGCCGAACTGCGCTGGATCGGACCAGACCTGACCGCCACCGCCCGCGAGTACGCGCTGGCCGACCTCGGCCACGTCTGCATCGACCACGGCTTCCCCGTCCCGCCCGGCGGCGAGGAGGACGCCCCGCAGAACCAAGACGGCTTCGCGCTGTTCGCCGAGGCGTACGCGGTGACCGGCGACGGCGGCAAGCTGGTCGCCGCCTCGTGGTCGCGCTGGACCCCCGGCGACCGGGACTGGGAATCCAGGTGGCTGTCCTGGGACCAGTACGGGCGGGACACCGCTCAGACCGAACTGCTGCGCGCTGCCGCACGGGACGGCGGCACGTGGGACGGCGGCTGGTGGCTCACTTTCTACTCGCTGTCCGCCCGGCCGGACCGACGCCCACGCGGCAACATCGGCCCGCTGCTGCCGCTGGCCGAGCTCGTCCTCCCGGACGGCTGGGAACTGCCGGCCAGGGACCGACTGGAAGGGGACGCCACACCATGGCACTACGCCCGGCCGGTGCTGGCCGCGCTGCGCCTGCTACGTGACCTGCCCCGCGAACTGACCGTCGGCGAGCTCTCCCAACGCGTCGAGCACGTTGAGGAGAGCGCAGCCCGGCAGCGAGCGGACCGGCGGGCCGGCATCACCGGGCCCCGCCGGGTGTCGGTGATCCACGAGGACGCCCCGCTGCCCGGCCCGGTGCAGCGCCGACCGGACCGCGAGGTGGTGCCGCGCGGCCCACTCGAGGTGCGCGTTCCGGTACAGAAGTACACCCGCTGCCCCAACCGGGCCGAGCACGGCCCCGGCTGCCAGCACCGCGAGGTGAAGGGCTACACCCGCGGCCCCGAGGGAGCACCGCTGTACGACCACTCACAGCGGGTGCGGGCCGCCGGAGCTCGGCGCCGGCCGCAGGGCGGCACCGAGGACGAATGACCACGACCGCCGAGGTGCCCGAGGCATGCGGGCCGGTGTGGAGGCACTCGGGCCACTGGGCCGCCAGACGCACGAAAATCGGTGCGCGCGAACCCCGGCTGCTCCGATACTGCTGGTGACGAAAGCGAGGCCCCGTGTCCCAGATCGAGCCGAGCGTGCTGACCGCGCTCACGACGGCCGCGAAGGGCGCCGCCTCCAACGCGGCCACCGCCCTGACCCTCGCGGCCACGGACGTCAGCTCGACCACGGCCATCGCACAGCGGGACGCGCTGGTCGCGGCCTTGTACCGTCGGCCCTCTGAGGCGACGAAGGCCCGGAAGAAGGCACGGGCGATGTCGCCGGCTCCGCCCGCGCCAGCCCAGTTGGAGATCTGGAGCTCGTACGCAGAGCACGTGGATGATCCTCTTCTCCGTGGCCACCTTCACCATCTGCTGCTCGACGCCGGCCACGGCCGTACGCCCGACCACATCCGCGGCGCAGCCTCCGGATACCTCGACGCGGCGCAACTGCTGCTGGCCGCCCAGGATTGCCACGGGCTCCCGCGCGCCGCCCGGTGCCTGAAGAGGGCCGGAGAGCTGTCCCTCAAATTCAAGCAGCACGACCTTCGTGAACTCGCGATCAAGGATGCCCTCGCGCTCGCCGAGCGCCTCCTAGCCGGTGCCGGAGACGAGGGGCGGACCCTGCTGGTTGTCCTGGAAACGTTGCAGACCCTGGAGCGCGATGTCGCGGACCTTGCCGAGCGGGCGGCCGACCTCTTCGCCCGCGACGCCGATGCCCGGATCGGCTTCCTCGACGTGCTAAGGAAGGACGTGCCCCAGAGCCGCCACGCGGAGATCGACGTCGCTGTGGTTCACACCCTCCTCGACGCCGCCGAAGCTGCCGATGCCGGGCACCGCCAGCTGTACTTCCTGACGGAGGCAGCGACCGAGGCACAGAAGCGGGGCCTGCCCGACCTGCGGGAACGTGCCGAGATGGCCCTGCAGCAGACGACGCCGGAGTGGACATACATCCGCACCGAGGGCACCATCCCGCGCGCGTTGATCGCTGGGCAGCAGGCCCTGGTCGACGCCGCCCCGGAGCTGCGGACCGCGCTCTGGCTCACCGTGCCGGACATCCACCCCGCGATGCGCGCGCAAGCCGAGGCCGAGGCAGACGGCGCGCTCGAGGGCCTGCTGCGAATCCCGCGCTCGCGCGTCAACCCGGCCGGACCGGTCTTCGTCCGCCCGCCCGTCGACGCCGACGACGACCTCGCTGTGCAGATGCAGGTCCACGGCCTGGAACTGTTCGGAATCCTGACTGCAGTTCAGCTCAACCGCATCCACGAGCGCTTCCGGCCCGACGAGTTCGAGATGACCGCCGCTCTGGCGCACGAGACGGTGCTGCCAGAGCCTCGCGCGAGAACCCTCGCCCATGCCTTCTGCTACTACTGGCTGGAGGAATTCGACGCTGCGGCGTGCGTCGCGCTGCCCCAAGTCGAACAGATCCTCCGGCAGCTCCTGCGCTCCCAGGTCCCCGTCGTCTCCGTGGCCCGTGGGCAGAGCCCCGGTGGGGTCGATCTGCTGGGAGGACTCCTGCAGAGCATGCCGACGGCCGGCTACCCGACGGACTGGAGCAGGGCGCTAGAACTTCTCCTGGTCGATTCCGACCGCGGGATGAACCTTCGCAACACGATTCTCCATGGCTTGACCGGCACCCCGCCCAGGCACCACGTCGCGCTCATCCTGCAGGCGGCGCTGTACCTGCTCAGCCACGCGCACGGGCGGCGGCGGGCTGGGGCACTGTGACGGGCAGTGCCACGGCAGTGGTCTTCGCCCGCAGCGGCGGGCCGCTTGGAGGCGAAGGGCAGTGCGTGAACTCCCGGATGGAGCAGGGCGGCAGCTGGCTCGGCGAGACGATTCTGGCGAAGACGGTCTGGGTGTTCGCAGCCCAACTGCCACGCGACAGCGGTTTGTTCAGGACCCACTGGCGGGCACGACGGCCCAGTCAAGGGAGCGGTCCAGGGCGAGCGCGGCAGCTGCCTCCTCCCGGGATTTGAACAGCGGGACGACGGTGAAGCTCCCCGCGCCGTGGACGCGGCGGGTCGCCGATACCCAGGCGTACGCGACGCGGCTGTTCCGCCCGTCGCGCCGGTCGGTGATAACTACGTCCACGGTCCACCCGAGGAGTTCCCCGTTCCCGCCGTCCTCGTAGACCCGCACCGCGTTGTGCGCCGCCGACGTCGACCCGGTCCGGGAGTTGCGGTACAGCTGGATGGCCTGGCCGTCGTCGGCGAGCGGTTCGGCATGCCGGGTGCGTAGGTCGGCGGCGGCGGCCGGGGCGCCGTCGAACTTGCGCAGGCCGACCGCACCGCGGGCGGTCACCCAGTGGTGCGGGCGCGGGTATTCGGCCGACCGGAACGTCCAGCCCAGCAGGGTGCCCTCATCGTGCACAGGCGTGAACTCGTGTGTTCCGGGGTGCACCAGCTCGGCGGCGAGCCGGCCGGGCTCGGTGTCGTGCACGGACTGCCGATGGGAAGCGAGGAGGTCGGCGGCGGCGTCCAGCGCCGACGGATACCGGTCCGCGCAGGTGGCCAGGTCGGCGTCCTGCCAGCCGAACGAGCCGTCCGTCAGGTACTCGAAGACGATGCCGGCGATCCGGCCCCGGTCCCGCACCGTGACGGCGTTGTGGGTGCCGTTGTGGTAGGTCGGGGCATACGGGTTGGCCGGCGTCACCGTGCGCTGCACGACGTCAGCCGGGACGTCGGCCGGGCGCGGCAGCGGCGCGGCGGGCACCCGGACTTCGATTGAGGGCTTGAGGCCGGGGAGCAGTTCGGCGGCCCAGGACTGCCGGGAGCCGGTCAACGTCACCAGGCCCAGCTTGCGCAGCTCGTCGGCAGCGCGCCAGGCGCGCTGCGCCTCGACGCCGGTGGAGCGGTTGCCGTAGATGACGGGGTAGTTGATGGAGTACGCCGCGCCCCCTTGGGCCTTGACGCGGTCCAACAGTGCCTTGGCGGCGAGGCTCATCCTGACCTGGCGGATGCTCTGGTCCAGCGGGTGCGTCACGGTGTTCCCTCACTCCTTGCCCCGGCTCGCGCGCCCGACGGCCGGGTACGCGGAAGAAGCCCAGCACAGGGCGGGGCCAGCCCCGCGTCGGGCGGGGAGCAGGGCGGCGCGGACGGTGCGCGAGCCGATGGTTTGCGGGACAACCCCACGTGCGCGGGGAACAAGGGGGCGGGCGGGCCGCTCTCTACGTACGTGATCAGTCTCGCATGTCCAATTGGTCTGCACGGGTGGTTCGTTCAACTTCTCCTTATCTCCCGCTCCGCCCTTGCCAGCAGCCGGTGGCCACCAGCACGTCCAGGGCGTCGTCCACTGCCCGGGTCGTCAGGTGCACCGCGGTGGCCAGCAGCGCCACCTTGCCGGATCCCTTTCTGAAAGTCGCCTCGCGGAAGCAGGCGAGCTGGCCCGACGCTGGTGAACTGCCGGATTCGCCTGCGTCGGGCTGGACTGGCGCAGTACAGTGGCGCCCTGCGGCGTGCACGTACGCCGCTCCCGGGTGGTCGTAGCCCCACGCCCGGACCCCCTCGTCTGGGCAAGGTTCTCGGAATCGCGTGCACCCCATCGTCGCTGTTCTACTTCGCGATGTGGGCGTGGGGCACGTCGCCGAGGTCTACAGATGACGAAGAACCGAGCCCGCAACCGGGCTGTCCGCGCTCGGCGCGCCGAGGATGCCTCCGCCGGCCAGCGCCAGCGCTTCGACCAGACCGGCCAGGTCGTCGACCAGCAGCACGCCGCTGAACAGGCTGGCCGCCGCCAGCCCCCACCGGGTGTCGCCGCTGATCCGAAGGCCGGCCCCGAGTACGAGATCCTGACCGTCCCGCTGATCGTCGCCACCATGCTGCCGGTCGGGCGCGAGGGGCTGGAGGCCGCCCAGGTGCTGGCCGATGCTTGTGACTACCTGGTAGGCGACGGCGGCTGGTACCGGGCCCGGGCCGAGGCGTATGGTCCGATGCCCACCAGGGAGAGCGGCATGGCGCCGCTGCCCGGACACCGGCCGGCGATGCTGCTGGTCCGGGTGTCCGCCCGCCGGGAGTGGACCTCCACGGACGCGGTCGCCGCGTTCCTGCGCCACGCGGCGACCGCCATCATCACCGCGCTGATCGAGCGCTACCCCGAGGTGACCGAGCGGTCCGTGCAGGTCGAGGCACTCCCCCAAGAGACCGCCGCCCAGATGACCGGTGCCAAAGCCCCCGACGCCGTCACGCCCTACCCGCACCGGGACCTGCTCGCCGGCCCGCACGCCGCGTCGGCCGAGGCGCCGGCCGGCGCCGGCCACCCCTTCAGGGTCGTCGACGACAAGGACACCGGCTGGTACCTCATCGAGGCGGACCGCTACCGCGCCGACCACGCCACGGTGCGCCAACTGGAGGAGATGACGCACAAGGAGCTGCAGGCCGCCCGTGGACCACTTCGGTCCGTCGTCCCCGCCCCCGCAGCCGACCGCGACCGGGTGCAGGCTGCCCTCACCGGCGCCGGCCCCAAGGCACTGGCCAGCCTGCTGGTCGCCCTCTACCGCCTCGCCCGACGCCACGCCTACGAGGAGAACGAGCGCTCCGGCCGGGTACAGAGCGACCGCCTGTACGCGGGCAACGGGGAATCCTGGGAGAGCCTGGCTATGCGGGCCTTGCTCTGGGGGCCCGGAGTCGATCTCGCCGACAAACCGAAGCGCATCGACGAGAACACCGTCACCGAGCTGATGGCGGTGATCGACAGCTGGGTGTCCGGCAACGAGCACTACGTCGAAGTCGCCGACACCCTCGCAGGGATCTTCTCCCGGACCGCGGCCGCGACCGGCGGCTGGCCGGCGCTGGCCGACTGCCACTTCCAGCACGGTGCGAACTTCGCGCACCCGAGCCAGACCATTGACAACGCCATGGCCTGGCTCCTGCAAGCCGATGCCCCGCCGCCAGCTGACCAGGAGTAAGGCGAACAGGACCGGCGGGCGGACGCCTCCTCTCCCGCCGGGCCTCCGCCTGCTCCTCCCGATGCGCGCCATCCTTCATACGCCCCGGCTACGCTGATGCCTCAGTCGCACCAGGGCAGCTCGTTCTCCCGAAGGGAAACCCATGGAGAAACCCCTCGTCATCGTCCGAGATGAGTGCTGGGAACTGCTGGAGTCCGGGACCGTCAAGACCACTCCGGAGCGCGAGGCCACTCCCCACGGCATCGGCAAGGAGCAGTTCCTTGAAGGCCTCATCCGCCAGAACCGGCAGGGAAAGCCGCCGCTCCCCTTCACCGGCTAGAAGGCCCCGCGCCCCCGCGCCGGTGGGCCCCTGACCGGGCCGCCCCTCACCCTGGCCGGGTTGCAGGCGTCCCCAGGCCCACCGGGCAGTGGTCAGGCCCCCGGCGCCACCGGGTAGTTGCCCGGCAGCCACAGCGGACGGCCTCCGCGGGATATTCGTCGACTGATCAGATTCGAACGCATTCGGCCAGATGTGGTCGATGGTGTGATGGCGGCGCCGAGCTCATTGGCGAGTCGATAGGTTGAATCGTGGCCACAACCCATCTACGCGCCTGCGACGTTCCTGAGATGCGTCAGGACCTGGTCCGCTGGGCGGACGAGAATGTGCTGCGCGCCGATCGTGGCGCGGGACCTGTTCTGATGCACGGGTTCACCGACCCCCGCCTGGTGCAGTCGACTGTCCGCAGCGCGGAGCTGTACTTCGTCAACGACGACATGACCTGGCTGGCCCGCACCGTGGGCGAGGGCCTGCCGGTCTGCGCCTTCGACGCGGACGACTTGCCGGATCCGATCGGCCTCCTGTTGTGGTCCGAGGACCCCAGCGCGCACACCGCCACCCTCGGTCGGCCCCGGGCAGTGGCGTGGTCCCAGGTTGCGACGTCCTTGCGGGTTCTGGTCCTGGACGACGCTGGCCCGTACCGGCGGGCGTTGGAGGAAGCGGGTCGGCAGGTCGATCCGACCTGGGCCCACCAGGTCACCAGCACCCTCGCGGGCGACCTGGCCGTCGCTTTCGGAGCCGTCATCCCGTTGGGCGTCGAGTCCGACTGGGACCAGATCCAGCACGCGTGGACACTGGACCGGAACGGCAACTCGGCCCAGGACCGGTACGGCCTGGGCGACACGGGGATCAGCGCCATCACCGAGGACCAACTGCGCGTGCTGAGGACCCTGCTCGGCACCCTGCTGCTGATCCGCCAGCCGGCCGACGAGCGTCGCAACCTGTGGCAGGCCGAGGACGTCCAGCCCGACCCGGCCGCCCGCAAGCGCCTGCGCCGAGCAGGCGCCGAACACCTGGACGCAACGGTGCGGTACATCACGTTGCGCCAGTCCGCCCGGCCCGCGATCGGGGACGACTTCGGCAGCGAGGACACCGCCGGCCGGGTCTACCGGCACCGCTGGTTCGTCAAACCGCACCGACGCACCTACCCCGACAAGAACCACCCTGAGGGCAAGTCCCGCCGATGGGTAGGCCCCTACCTGGTCACCCCGGCCGGCTGCGCGGACGCCCCTATCCTCGGCACCGAGAAAGTCAACGTCCTGCGCCGCTGACACGCCCTGCCCAGTCGAGTCTGGGCAGGCGGTAACACGCGTGCAACTGGCGGGGAGCGGCCGTGACCGTGTCAACGATCAGGGCGTCTCCCACGAGGAGTGGGACTGGCGCCCCATAATTCGTCAACGTCCACTGACCGTCCATGGGACGCCCGTTCGGACCCACTGGCCGATGTGCTGGCAGCAGATTCGGATGGAGGGCACCTGTCGGTGACCGGCGTTAGGGTCAACCGGAAGGAAACGCGGCCCTTGGAGTAGACCGTGCCTGTTCAGACCATCACCGCTGGGGACTTGCCCGAGATCCGCGCTGATCTGGTGGCGTGGCTGGTGGACTCGTCGGATTCCGGGGGCCCGGCGGTCTGGTCGGATCTTCCGGATCCCGAATGGGCGTTCAAGGAGAGCCACGCAGCGCGTGAATGGTCTGGTGTTCTGCGCGAGGCGACGCTCTTCTTCGTCGGCTCGAGCACGGCGGAGCTGGCAGTGGCGTCGGGGCTGACGCTGCCGACCTACCAACTCCACCCAGAAGATGTGCCGGCGCCGCGGGGACTGCTGGTGTGGGAGATGCCGGTGACGGCACCCTCGTACGGGGGTGAGCACACCGGAGCTCCCATCACTGCAGCGAGTTGGGCCGTGAGGGAGCGGGGCGTGGAGATCCGGTTCTGGGCCAAGCGCGAGGACTGGCTGGAGGGCATGGCGGCGGCGGGTTCGGGCATGGCCGCGCTGAACGACGCCCAGGTACGTCGGCTCCGCACCCGCTTCCCCATGCCGCTGGTTTTCCAGGTCACCTCGCACTTGCCGTTCCGCAAGGTACCGGGGTGGCTTCGCCCCGAACTGCTGGACAACGGCTCGCCGGCCGGGCGTCAGGAGAAGCTGCGGCTGCAGAGCGACCTGGAGCAGGCCGAGCGGGCCTTGGTGGTGACCTGGCTGCTGATGGGCCAGCCGCTCACCTCAGAGCTGTCGGTGGAGCCGTCCAGGGCAGCGGCGAAGCGCCTACACCGGGTCGCCCCTGACCTGGCAACGACGGTGCGGTACACCCACTTGCGGCACGGGGCTCCGAGCCGTGAGCCGGTCAAGGACGGCGCGGGCGTGGTGTACCGGCACCAATGGGTCGTCCGCGGGCACTGGCGCAGCCAGTGGTACCCCGCCCGGCAGACACACAGGCCGATCTGGATCGCCGACCATGTGAAGGGCCCGGAGGGGGCGCCCTTGCTGGACCCGGGCAAATTGGTCCATGTGCTAAGGGGTTGACTGCGGCAACTGGCCAGCCTCTCGCTCACTGCTGCCGTTCGCGTTTGCGCAGTAGATGGACGATGTCGCGCCGTAGGAGCGGTGCCCCTGCCGGCCCTTTGATGAAGTCCATGATCGTGATGTCTTCGTGGACGCAGTCGCCGTCGGTGTGGCCGCGGGGGTTCATGCAGTGGGAGCGGCTGTGCTCCTGGACAGTCCACCGGTGTCGGTACTGCACGCTGGACTGCTGCCCGGGACGCTCACCGTCAGCGTCCTTGCCGGCCGGCGCGGGGGGCGCGGGTCGGCCGAGGATGGTGACCAGGTGCACGGTTCCGTTGTCGGTGATGCCGCGACGGCGGTCGGCTCGTACCTTGGTGGGCTTGCGGGGCAGCGGCTGGGTCTGGGTGACCGGTTTGCCGACGTACTCCTGGGTGATCAGGTCCCAGCAGGCGACCAGGATCCGTGCGCCGTGCTCGGCCTGGTCCTGCGGCGGTGCGTCGAAGACCAGGCCTGTGGTCAGGATGTGCTCGGCGCTGGCCTCCAGCGGGGGAACGGGAGTGTCGGCCCAGAGACCGTCGTCAGCGACCTGGTGGTAGAGCGTGAGCCACCAGTGTTCACCGGATCCGAACCGGGCCGGGAGATGGGTCTGGTCGTCTTCGTCGAACCGCCGCCATCCGGAGGCGGGCGTGCTGGGGTCGAAGCGTCCCCAGGAGATCGCCACGAGGTCTGCGGTGCTGATCGGCGTCTGCGGTCGGCGTGAGGCCGTGCCGGGTCGTTCCGATGTACTCGGCAGGCTGAGCGTGATGGGCTCGGCGAACACCAGCAGTCCGTTGGGGGAGGGGACGCGGTGGGTGGTCAGGGGTGTGGATCTTGCCCGTGCGGCCTTGCGGGCGGCGACATGACCCATGTCGGAATCGACGAAGTACAGGCGTGCTTTGGCCAGACGGTCTGCTTCTTGGTCGCACAGCAGGCGGCCCGTCTGGATCCAGTTGGGTGTGGCCGGACTGAAGGAGATGACGCCTTGGTGGGCGAAGCCGCCGATGAGGTGGTGGGTGTCGGGGTGGGTGAGGTAGGTGATCTGCTTGCGCCGGATTTCGGGCAGCAGCTTCGGGTCCGGGGGCCATGTCGGGGCGGGTGGAGCGGGTGGTGTCCAGTTCGGATCGACCCGGTCCTCGAGCCAAGCGAGGGTGTTCGGGTCCGGGGCAACAGGGTCGAAGCGGCGCAGCCACTGCGCGTTCTCCTCCCCGCGGGAGGCGGTGGCGCCGGCGAGCAGCATCAGCCAGGCCGGGATGTGCTCGGTGCGGTCCTGGTCCAGGATCAGCGAGCCAGCCGGGGCGTCCGGATGCCCCGCCGCTCCTGCGTACTCCATGACCAGGTCCGCGGCGGCCTCCCCGGCGTGGCGCTCGACCCATTCGACCGCCTTCAGCGCGACTGCGCCGGCCGGGGTGAGCGATCCGATCCCCAGGACCCAGTTCGTGAGCAGCCACATCGGCTGCCGCTTCGTCAGCACCTCGACGACCGAGTCGGCGATCCCCGGGCGCAGCCGCGCCACTTGCTCGTCGACCCAGGCCCGATCGGCGGTCCGGCCGCTGTCCTCAACGAGGGCATCCACCATCGCGATGCACATCGAGGCGAGCCGGTCCAGGGAGAACGCCGCATCGGGGTGCGGGCGTTGGGACGTGACGCCAATGGGAGGAAGACTCGCGTTGTACCGGGCGGCGGCCCGGTTCACGGCTTCTTGCAGTTGCTGCATCGGAGCCGGCGGTCCACCGGCGACGATGCCCTCCTGCTCGAGGTACGGCATGAGCTCGGCGAGGACTTCCTTGGAGACGGAGCCCGCGCTGCTCGGCCTGCTCGGCCCATTCCTTCCCATGCCCTTCATCCTTTCAGGGCTGGCGCGTCGTCGGGCGCGATCGGCCGACAAACCACACCATCGGGGCACCTGGCCGCCCAGTGCCAGCGCGTACAGGGGCGGCTCCAGCGGGTCGGCCGGGCGGACCAGGTGTCACCGAGGAACTGGTCTCCAAGGTGGCAGCCGGCGTATCGGCGAACGTGTGCTGCAGGAAGCGGCACTCCGGCGGGTTCGGCGGAGCTCTATGCTCAGGTGCCATGGGTAAGGCGAGCCGCGGGAAGCGGAACCGGGACAGCCACAAGCGCGACGGCCAAGGCGGTTTTCCCGATACCTCCCCGCTGCTGTACGCCGCCGCCTACCCCCGGTGGTCGCCTACCGCGGATACCGCTGCGGTTCGCGAGGCCCGGGTCATGCAGCCTGCGGGGGACCCGCGCCCGATGGCGGTGCTGGTCCTCGACCCGCCACAAGCCCAGAGCCAATGGCTCCCCGAATCAGTCGGCCCTACCGATGCGCGGGTCCGCTGGGACTTCAGGTCGGCCGAGGACGGCGGGTACCTCGCCGCGGTCTTCTCCTGGGCCGGCGGCCGGGACGTGGTCTCGGTCGCCTTCGACCCGTGGCGTGACGACGATCTGCTGGACTGCCTCGCCGACGGTGCGCGGCTCGTGGTGACGGACGCAGACAACCAGGAAGCCATCATCGGCGGCGAGGACGGCCGGGGCCTGCTGGCCGTCTCGTCGGCGACGGAACTGGCCGCCGCACGCAACGCCCTGCTCGCCGACTGGCCCGTCCCGTCCGAAAGTTCTGACAGCACCTTGGCACACCGGCTGTGGGAGGTCGACGGGCCCGAGGCCCTGCCGGCACCGCACGGCTCACCCGAGCTGGCGGACGACAAGCTCGGCTGGGCGCACCACTGCTGGACCAAGCCCTTCGTGATCAAGGGCTGGAGCGCCGTCCTGCCGCGCGCCGCGACCTGGCTCATGGCCATGGTGGCCGAGCTGGAGCGCCTTGAAGTACGCGGGGATCCGCGGGTGCTGGGCCGCAACCACGAAGCGATCTCTCTGTTCGTCACCCGCTACGGCGGATGGGACAGCTCCGCCTGGCTCATGGAGGAGTCGGTGGCCGAAACGCCGCCCAAGGACACCGAGCTGCGCCAATGGTGGCTGAGCACGGTGCCCGAGGCGGACAGGACATCAACCTTGCGCAGCCTCCTGAGCCTCCTGCTCGGGCTCGGCCTCATCCAGGTCGACCCCACCTCTCAGTGGCGGCTCAACCCCCACCCGCCTGCCGTCACGGACCCGCCCAGCGCGTTGAAGGGCAGCATCGACGGCGCGGTCGTCCTGAGCGGCCTGCTGCAGCGCTCGTACGACATGGGCGCCGCCACCGTCACCGTGTCCTGGTCCGCGCTCGCCCAGTACCTCGACATCGGCTGGGAAGAAGCCCGCGACCGCACGGCGGCCCTGCTGACCGCCCCCCACTGCATCGCGACCGCCCTGAACGAGAAGCCCGTGGACCAGCTGGGCCCGGATGACCTGGTGCAGATGCGGATCGACTGGACCGAGGCCCGGGTAGACGGTCTGGTCAACACCCACGACCATCTGCAGCTGGTCCACGACGGGCAGCCGGTGACCTGGCTCGGCGACCCCCTCCCCCCAGTCGGACCGCGCGACAAGCCAACCAAGCACCACATCATGGGCGCCGCAATAGAGTTGCAGCGCGCCGAAGAACAGGACTCCGAAGCGGCCCGGCGGCTGATCGAATTCTGCGGCACACCCGCGGGGATGGCCCGAGCCCTGATGAGCTACGACCCGGCCACCCTGCGCCGGCTCGCTGCCGGCCAGCCCACGCCCCTGGACACCGCCCGGGCCGAGCAGGTCCACGGCCCCGTCATCTGGCGCCAACTGTCCGACATTCTCGATGCCGACCTCAACAGCGCCACCCCTGAAGGCGGCCTGGTCATGACCAAGCCGGCCCCGCCCGCCACCACGCCTTTCGGGCTTCCGGAGACCCTCGGCAGCCAACTGGCCCTCGCCCTCGAACTCCTCCGACCGATCAACGAAGAGTTCCATGACCCCGCCATCGCCGTCGAACGACTGCACGACGCCACGGCCCCGGTCTTCGAACGGGACATGCGCGTCCTCGCCATCGGTGGCCGCTGGGGCGACCCCCAACGGCACACCGAGCCCGCCGCCCCCGGCGACGCCATCGCTCTGCGCGCACTGACACTCGGCGCTGTCCTGGGCCAGGAAGCCCTGGCCTCCAACGCCGACGGCCTGCGCGAAAAGGGCATCGGCCTGGACAGCCGCAGCTATGCCAGCCGCACCCTGCGCACCGTGGTCACCAGCCTCGGACACGTTACCGCCGACGCCGTCCCCTTCTACATCCCCACCGCCACCTGTGCCGGCGTCGCCGACAGCACCCCGCCCCAGGGCGAAGCACTCGACGACATCCGCCTGCCCTTCCGAACCTGCCTGCTCGCCCTCGGAGCGCCCCTGCACCTGCGGCCCCGCAGCGGCCTGTGGCACCCGTGGATCGCCCACACCCTCGAACTCGCCCCCAGCGGACTGCCCGTGGACGAAGCGGTCAACGCCGCCGAACGACGTGGTCAGGGCTTGGCCATCAACCTCGCCTCGCCCCCACCGCCCGTCCCAGTCGTCCACGCCGCCTACGCCCGCGGGGCCTTCATCGACGGCCTGGTCCTGACAGCAGACGATGACGGGCACCTCGCCGACGCGATGATCTGGCTCCTTCGCATCCCCGGCACCGACCGCACCACCCTCACCCGCGCCGCCCTGCCCGGATGGCGCTCCCACTCCACCCTGGCGGACACGGCCATCAACCTGGCCGCCGCCCTGGCCTGGGCCACGTGGACCGCCCCGCAGACCACTCCCCTGCCCACCAGCAGGCCCACCACGACCACCGCCCGGCAAGAACGCCAAGGACTCCTGGGCGGCGTCCGGGTCCTGTCCCTCACTCGCGCATCCGCCCCCGACGACACCAGGACCCTCGCGCCGGGCGCGGACTCCGGCACTGGCCGCCGCGTCTCGCCGCACCTGCGCCGCGGCCACTGGCGCCGCTCCCGGATCGGCCCCCGCACCGAGTGGGACGGCACCTACCGCAACGCCTGGATCCCGCCCACCGTCGTCAACGCCGCGCTCGGATCCGTCAACGGGCAGCGCGTGTACCGCATCCCCGAGCCACGCGGATAGCCCGCCGCGGGCTCCCGTCCACCGGGGCGTAGACCTGGCGCTCAACCAGGAACTTGCGATGAGCGCAGTCTATTGCGCTCATCGCAAATTCTGATGCATGCTGGACGGCATGAGCGTATTCAGCGACATCGCCGCGATCTGCCATCCGATGCCTGCCCCCGCAGACGTGCCCGAGGACCTCCACAACGACATCTGCCACTCCATCCACGTCCAGCGAGAGGAGATGATCGAAAGCCTCGAAGCCGCCGCCGACGCGGACAGCGAGGAGAACGACCCGCTGCTGGTCGCCATCGGCATCGCTCGCTACCGCAAGGAGCAGGCCGAGGCCGAGATCCGCCGACTGTTTGCCTATGGGCGGGAGTTCACCCGCCCCCGCCCCTACGTGCTCGCCGACCTCGCCGCCGCCGCCGGCATGTCCGTCTCCGGCATCCGAACCGCCTACGGTGACACCGAAATCGCTGACGTGGAACAGACCCTGGGCCGCCCGCCCCGTGAGCGAAGCGCGAACCGACCGCACACCCCGGCCGGCACGGACACCGCACGGTGACCCAGCGCCGCTCCACCACCACGAGGGCCAGAGCACGAGCGCCCCATTCCGACGCAGCCGCTACCGCAACGGCTTCGGCACCCCGCTCTCACCTGCACGCGCAGGCTTCCCGCCCTCTGACGCCCGCCGATGCGATCCGGCTCAAGGCAGCCCTGACAGGGTGGTTCGGCTCGGATCACTGGCCCCGCTACCTGGCCGCGGACGGAATCCCCTACGGGGAGATGACATGGCCCCAGCAGTGGCCGTCCGCCTCGATCGAGGAGCGGATGGCGCTTCTCGCCGCGGACGAACCGGACCCGCTGACGGTCTGGCAGAACGCCGACACCGTCTACGCGGACGCACCCATGTGCGACATGGTTACAGCCGCCGCCCAGACCTTCCCCCGTCAGCACGTCCGGCGCGACGAGTTCCTGGCCCCCATCGGCGTCCTCCTCTTCGCCAAGCCCGTCCCGTCGGCCGCCTTCGAATGGTCACGCCCCGACCAGCCGCCCGTCAGCGCCATCACCTGGGCCAGCTGCGACAACGGCGTCAACGCCTTCACCTGGATCCGGCAGCCACCCGGCACCTACGACATCAACGGCGTCACGGTGCAACTCACCGCGCTCTACCCCCACCTCGCCTACATCGTGCCGTGGGACGCCCCCGCAGATGCGGGCACACACGGCGTCTCCATCCTGCGAGCCCTCTCCGCACTCGCCAGACAGCCCCTGACCCGCGAGGACTCCCCGAAGATCCACCAGTCCGTACGCGCCGTCGCCCGCAGCGCCAAGATCCGCCAGGAGAGCTTCCGGCGCATCGCACTCCGCCGCCCCGAGGCCGCCGCTCACGAACTCTCCGCCGCGCGCGCCGCCGCCGAAGGCCGCACGCTGGCTGGCCACTGGGTCCGCGGCCACTGGCGCAACCACTACTACGCCAGCGTCGGCGAGCACCGCCCCATCTGGATCGAAGGCTTTCCCCGCGGAGACTTCACCCGCCCCGCGCCTGCCGGAGACCGCCTGCTGGTGGCACGCGGAGACGGCGCGGTGTGAGCAGGGATCGGCCCCGACGACGAGTACGGGCAACGCCCTACGCGGCGTGCTCCTACGGCATCCATACCCGCGTGGGCTGCCCCGATGCGGCCGAGTACGGCTGAGCCGCCCGGGCTATGGGGGTCAGCGATGGGTGTACCGCTCGGCGAAGGGCGTGCGGACATCCGGGACGTCCACCGCGGCGATCTCGACTCCGGCGCGCCCTGCGGCCTCGAGCACCGCGATGATGTCGCCGGCGGCCAGCGTCTCGGCGGGGCAGCCGCGGCACTCACCGTCCGCGCGGTGCCCTTGCCCGCCGGCCACGATCGACCGGACGTGGCCGAGGGCGTCGAGAGGCCGGTCGACGCGCACCGCGTACCAGGTGCCGGCCCTCCCGGCGGCAGGGAGCCCTGCCGCGATCTCGGGGTAGAAGGGCAGGCTGACCTCGCCGTTCACGCAGCGGACGAGGACGACCTGGTCGAGGTGGTCGCGCTGGTCGGGCTGGGGCTGGTTGAGGGCGAGCCATGCGGCGGCCTCGGAGCGGGTGCCGGGTCCCCACAGGTACTGCGCGGGGAAACGGGTGGTCGCGTGGCGGGCGTCGTACTCCATCAGCCCCGGGTCGTCGTAGACGGCGCGGATGATCAGCCAGGTGAAGTCGTCGTCCGCATCGTCGGCCGTCAGGTCCTCGGCCCTGGCCGCGAAGATCCGGTCCCCGTCCTTCGACCAGCCGAGAGCGACGATGCCCCGTTCGACCGGCGCCGGGTACAGCCGGCCTCCGGGAGTCGGGTGGCCCCACAGGTGATTGATGATCTCGGCGAGGTCGGACAGGGTCCGGGCGGCGTCCACGGGGGTGCTCAGGCCGTACGACCCGTGGGCGACGGCGTTGCGCATGGCCTGCAGCACCGGCTCCAGGGTCCGGTTGCGCTGTCCGCGCAGCAGCCGCTCGCGGCGGGCCCAGGACAGCAAGCCGCCGAGCATCCCGTTGAACCGCACCCAGTCCTGCGGGTCGCCCGCCCGGATCTCCGCGCCCCGTACCTCGCGGAACCGGTCGAAGAATTGCGGATAGCTGCTCACGGCGATGCGGTGAACCCGCCGGCGGCCGTCGCGCACCTCGATGTCCTGGCCGAGGTAGCGGGCGGCGAACCGGTCCCTGAGCGCCTGCTCCAGCGCGAGCTGCGCCTGGTCCTCGACCAGGGTGAACAGCTCGTAGCACAGCACGCCCTGGACGTACGCCGTGCGCAGCTGCTCGAACTTCGCCCGGGTCGTCTCGGCGACGTCGTCGGCCAGATGCAGCCTGGCCACCACCCGCTGCTGGAACTCCGCCGCGTCCTGCGGGCGCATTCTGCCGCCCAGCCCGAGCGGGTTAAACGCGAGGCTCCGCTCGTCGGCTGCCTGCAGTTCCTCGAGCGTCTTGATCTCCATGGACCGGTGCTTGCCTTCCTGGCCGTACCTTCGAGGGTGAACCGGCCAGGATGGGGCTCATATCGGCTGCGGCGCAACCGGATTGACGGACCCGAGCCCGCCGGGCGGCATGACCTACCGGGGCTGCTGCGGCTGGGGCTCCGGGGCGAGGGTGATCGTCATCCACGGCGCGGCATCGGCGCGGTAGCTGTGCCCGACCGGCGCGACGCCGCTCTGGTCGGTCAGGCTGAAGGCCGTAACCATGACCATCGGCGAGTCCTCGGCGACCGAGGCGAGCTGCGTCCCGCACCGCGGGCAGAACGCGCGCAGCAGCGTCGGCCAGCTCGCGTACCAGGCCGGCTCGCCGCCGGGCCCCGTCCAGGTCAGCGTCTCCCCGCGGAAGCCCACCCACAGCATCGCCGGCCCGCCGCCGATCCGGGTGCAAGGCTCGCAGGAGCACAGGTGGGGGTCGTCCGGCTCGCCCGCCGCCTGGTAGCGGATGGCCCCGCACTGGCACTGGCCGGTTCGAACAGCGGGCTGGGCGTCGGCGAGGGTCACGGGGCCTCCCAGGTTGAAGTGCACGGTGGGCAGCCAGCCTTCCACCCGGGCCGGGCCGCGGCGCCGGTGTTCGAAGAAGTCGAACCCCTGCGGGAGGGGAGGTTCACCCGTGCCGGTCAACGCCGCCGCGGCAAGCTGACCGTCGCCCTGCCCGTGGGGTGACCGATCCGGGGTGGACTGGGGCCGGTGAGGGCGCACGGCGACTGACCTGGGCCTTTGTGGATCAAGCGAACGGGTGACGATCTGGCGACGCGGTGTGCGCAGGCTTGCAATTAATAGTGCACTAGTTCGATTCTTGGGGTGTGGAGACGACGATCAGCGCCCTGGCGGCCCAGCTCCAGCCGCCACGGCCGGCACCGGTGGTGCCGGTCTTGCCTGCCCTGGCGGAGCTACTGCCCGAGCGCGGCCTGCGGCCCGGCGCGGCGGTGGTCGTCGGCGGAAGCACGGCGCTGACCCTGGCGCTGGTCGCGGCCGCGACCCAGGCAGGGACCTGGTGCGCGGCGGTCGGCTTCGAGGACCTGGGCCTGGTCGCCGTGGCGGAGTCCGGCGTAGACCTCAACCGGCTGGCGCTGGTTGAGCGGCCCGGGGAGCACTGGGAGGAGGCCGCCACCGCGCTGGCCGACGCGGTCGGCATCCTGCTGCTGCGCCCGCACGGCACGGTCGGGGACCGGGCGGCGGCCCGGATCACGGCGCTGGCCCGGCGGCACGGCTGCGCGCTGGTGGTCGAGGGCGGCTGGCCGTCCGCGCAGGTGCGGCTCCAGGTGATCCGCAGGCAGTGGACCGGGGTAGGGCAGGGGCGCGGCCGGCTGCGGGCACGCAAGGTGCTGGTGGCCACCGGCGGCCGCGGCGCGGCGGCGCGCGGGCGCGAGGTGGGGCTGTGGCTGCCGGACGAGGACGGCGCGATCCGCCTGGCCGAGCCCGCCCGCACCGGCGCGGCCGGGCGGCGCGGTCACCTGGCGGTGGCTACGTGACCGGCACCCGGGCAGGGGAGTGCGACGTGCCGCGCATGGCTGTCGTGTTCTGCCCGGACTGGCCGGTGACCGCCGTGCTCGGCCCGGGCGCCGACCAGGTCGACCAGCGGGTGGCCGTCGTCGAGGGCGGCCGGGTGCTCGCCGCCTCCCAGGGGGCCCGGGCGGTCGGCGTGCGGCGCGGGATGAAGGTCCGCTCCGCGCAGGGCCTCGTCGACGGTCTCGCGGTTCGTGAGCGGCAGGTCGAGGACGAGGCGCGTCTGTTCGAGCAGGTCGCCGAGGCGGTCGCGGCGCTTGCCGCGCACCTGGAGGTGGTGCGCCCGGGCGTGTGCGCGATCCCGGCCGCCGGCGCGGCCCGCTTCCACGGGGGCGAGGAGCAGCTGCTGGAGAGGCTGATCGACGCGGTGGAAGCGTGCGGGTTCGAGTGCCAGGTCGGGATCGCGGACGGCCTGGCGGCCGCGCAGCTGGCGGCTCGGGCACAGCGGATCGTCCCAGCGGGGGCCAGCCCCCGGTTCCTGGCGCCGTTCCCGGTGACGGAGGTCGTGCCGGCTCGGCTGGCGGACCTGCTGGTCCGCCTCGGCCTGGTGACGGCCGGCCAGTTCGCGGCGTTGCCCACCGGGTCGGTGGCGGACCGGTTCGGAGCCGAGGGAGTGGCGGCGCACCGGCTGGCGCGCGGGCTCCAGGCACGGCCGGTGGTGGCTCGGACCGCGTCCGCTGACGTGGCGGTCGAGGAGCGCTTCGAGCAGCCGTACACCCAGGCGGAGCCGATGGTGTTCGCCGCGCTGGGCCTGGCGGAGCGGATGCACGAGCGCCTCGGCGCGGCAGGCCTTGGCTGCGAGCGGTTCGAGGTGGAGGTGGAATGCGCCGACGGCACGACGGCGTCACGGGCATGGCGGCACGAGGGCCTGCTGTCGGCCGGCGCCGTCGCTGAGCGGATCCGCTGGCAGCTGCAGGCGTGGCAGCAGCGGGCCGTGTTCGCCCCGTCCGCCGGCGGGGTGGTGGCGCTGCGCCTGGTCCCGGGCGGGCTGGTGGCTGACCCCGGGAGGCAGCTGTCGCTGCTGGACGGACAGCGCGAGGCAGCGCGGGAACGGATGGAGCGCGCCGCCTCCCGGGTGCAGGCGCTGCTCGGGCACAGCGGCATCGTGATCGCCGAGCTGGCGGGCGGTCGCGGACCCGGGGACCGGGTGGTGCGCACGCCGTGGGGCGACGCGCACCAGGACCGGCGCGCCGACGGGCCGTGGCCCGGACGGCTGCCCGCGCCCTCGCCGACGTGCGTTCCGCACGGACCCCAGTGGGTGCGGCTGCTGGATGAGGCGGGCGAGGAAGTTCGGGTGACCGCCCGGGGGGAGACGCAGACACCTCCATCACGGCTGGTGGTCGGCGGCCGCAGCGTGGATCTGGCTGGCTGGGCCGGACCATGGCCGGCCACCGAGCGGTGGTGGAGCGCAGACGATGCCTCCCGCCTGGCCCGCCTCCAGATCACCACCACCGAGGGGCACGCCTTACTGCTCGCCGTCGAAGGCGGGCGCTGGCGCATCGAGGGCGCCTACGACACCTGAACACGACCGCACCGCACCCGCCCGCGGTGCGGTCCCCGAGCACCCCAGCACGACCAGGAACCACCGATGGCCAAGTTCGAAAGCCACCCCCACACCCCGTGGGCCGAGCTCCAGGGCCGCATGTCCACCCCGGCCGCGGCCGGTGCCCGGGGCGACCGGACAGTGCTGCCGTTCCCCGCCCCCGCACCCGAGCCGCAGCCGACTGAGCCGAAGCCCCCAATGCGACCGGGGGCAGGGCCCGGCTGGGCCGAGCTCCACGTCCACTCCGCTTTCTCCTTCCTGGACGGCGCCTCCCCGGTCGAGGACCTGGTCGCCGAAGCCGCACGCCTGGGCACGCACACCCTCGCCGTCACCGACCATGACGGCCTCTACGGGGCGTCCGTGCTGGCCACCGAGGCCCGCCGCGCCGGCATCGCCACCGTGTTCGGCGCGGAGCTGACCCTGGACGCCGACCTCGCGCCGACCGGCGTCCCGGACCAGGACGGCGAGCACCTGCTCGTCCTGGCCCGCGGCCCCGAGGGCTACCGGCGCCTGGCCAAGACGATCGGCGACGCGCACCTGGCTGGCCAGGGCAAACGCCGACCCCTCTACACCCCGGACCTGCTGCCCGACGCGGCCGCCGGCCACTGGGCGATCCTGACCGGCTGCCGCAAAGGCGCGGTCCGCCGCGCCCTGGAAGTCGAGGGCCCCGCCGGCGCGGAACGCGAACTGCGCGCCCTCGCCGAGCGGTTCGGACCCGACAACATCGCGGTCGAGCTGACCGACCATGCCCTGCCCGGCGACGACGACCGCAACGACGCCCTGGCCGACCTCGCCCGCCGCACCGGCCTCACCCTCGTCGCCACCACCGCCGCCCACCACGCCTCCCCGGCCCAGATCCGCCTCGCCCACACCCTCGCCGCGCTGCGCCAACGCCGCACCCTCGCCGAGGCCGAGCCCTACCTGGCCGCGGCCGGCACCGCGCACCTGCGCTCCGCCGCCGAGATGGCCGCCCTCCTCGCCCCCTGGCCCGGCGCCCAGCACAACACCGTCGACCTCGCCGCCGCGTGCGCGTTCGACCTTACGGCCCTCGCCCCGCAGCTCCCCGGTTTCCCGGTGCCGCCTGGCCACACCGAGGCCGGGCACCTGCGCGAGCTCACCCTGCGAGCGGCCGCCACCCGCTTCGCACCGGACAACGACCGCGCGCACCAGCAGATCGCCTACGAGCTCCAGGTGATCGACCAGCTGAACCTCGCCGGCTACTTCCTGATCGTCCACGACCTCGTGGACTTCTGCCGCCGCGCCGACATCTGGTGCCAGGGTCGCGGCTCCGCCGCCAACTCGGCCGTCTGCTATGCGCTCGGCATCACCAGCGTCGACCCGATCCACTATGGCTTGCTGTTCGAACGCTTCCTCAGCCCTGAGCGCGACGGCCCGCCGGACATCGACCTCGACATCGAACACCGTCGCCGGGAAGAAGTGATCCAATACTGCTACGACACCTACGGCCGCGATCACGCCGCCCAGGTCGCCAACGTCATCTCCTACCAGCCCCGGCTCGCCGTCCGCGATGCCGCCCGCGCGCTCGGCTACGCTCAGGGCGACCTCGACCGCTTCTCCCGGGAGACCGGCTGGCACGAGATGCCGCCCCCCGACGCACCGGTGCCCGAGGACGTACGCGACCTGGCCGGGCAACTACGCGGTCTGCCGCGCCACTTGGGTATCCACTCCGGCGGCATGGTCCTCGCTGCGCGTCCGATCGCGGAGACCTGCCCGACCGAATGGGCATCTATGCCCGGCCGCTCAGTTTTGCAGTGGGACAAGGACAGCGTGGCGGCCGCCGGCTTGGTCAAGATCGACTTGTTGGGCCTGGGGATGCTGTCCGCCCTCCACGACTGCTGCGACCTGATCGCCCGTCACCACGGCCGCCGCCTGGATCTCGCTTCCATCCCGCCGGACGACCCGGCCGTCTACGAGATGCTCTGCCGGGCCGACACCGTCGGCGTCTTCCAGGTCGAGTCCCGCGCCCAGGCCTCTGCCCTCCCGCGGCTGAGGCCCCGGACGTTCTACGACCTGGTGGTGCAGGTCGCCCTGATCCGGCCCGGCCCGATCCAGGGCGGATCGGTGCACCCCTACATCCGGCGCCGCAACGGGCACGAGAAGGTCGTGATCCCGCACCCGCTGATGGAACGCGCCCTGGCCAAGACGCTGGGGGTGCCGCTCTTCCAGGAGCAGATGATGCAGCTGGCCATCGACTGCGCGGGCTTCACGCCCGCCGAGTCGGACCGGTTGCGTCAGGCGATGGGCTCCAAGCGCTCCCTGGAGCGGGTGGCCGAACTGCGGGCCAGACTGCTGGCCGGGATGGCGGAGCGCGGCATCCCGCCCGAGGTCGCCGACGACATCTACCTGAAGATCGAGGCTTTCTCGTCGTACGGCTTCCCCGAGAGCCACTCGGCTAGCTTCGCGCTGCTCGTGTACGCCAGCGCCTGGCTCAAGCACCACTACCCCGCGGCGTTCTGCTGCTCGTTGCTGGCCAATCAGCCGATGGGCTTCTACAGCCCGAACACGCTGATCGCCGACGTGCGCCGCCACGGCGTCCAGGTCCTGCCCGCCGACGTCAACCACTCCCAGGCAGAACCGACCCTCGAACCCGCGCCGACCGAAGCAGGGCGTGCCGACCAGCCGGCGATCCGGCTCGGCCTCGCCGCGGTCCGCAGCCTCAGCGCGGAACAGGCCAAGCAGATCGCTGCCGGTCAGCCCTACACGTCCCTGGAGGACTTCGCCCGCCGTACCGCGCTGGGCGCACCCGAGCTCGAAGCCCTGGCCACCGCCGGAGCGTTCACCAGCCTCGGCGTCAGCCGCCGCCAAGCGCTCTGGTCAGCCGGGCTGCTGGCCCGCACCACCGACGCCATGCTCCCCGGCACCGCCCCCGCCCTCGCCGCCCCCGCCCTCGCCGCCCCCGCCCTCGCCGCCCCGCCCGGCCTGCCGGAGATGACCCCCGTCGAGGAGACCATCGCCGACCTGTGGGCCACCGGCACCTCCACCACCCACCCCGTCCAGTACGCCCGCCCCCACCTGCAACACTGCGGCGCGCTCACCGCCGCCGACGTCAAACTGGCGCCGTCCAACCGACTCGTCACCGTCGGCGGCCTGGTCACCCACCGCCAACGCCCTCCGACGGCCGGCGGCGTCATGTTCCTGTCCCTGGAGGACGAGACCGGGCTGATCAACGTCGTGGTGCAGCCCCACGTCGCCCAGCGCCACCAACGAACCGCCCTTCAAGCAGCAGGTCTGATCATCAGCGGCACCCTCGAGCGCCGCGACGGCGCGACGAACCTCGTCGCGACCCGCTTGGCGCCGCTCACCCTCGGCCCGACGCCCAGCAGCCGCGACTTCCGCTGAAGCGCACCAGCCGCGGCAGCCAGCTCCGGCCCAGCAGCTCGTCGCACCCGGTCGGCGGAACCGGCGAGGGCAGCGCACCGTCACCTCTAGAGTGGCCGACGTGTTGAAGAGCTTCCCGGTGACCTCGGACGAACCCCTGCTCGTGCTGCTGGCGGCCCGGCTGCGGCGTTTGTGGCGGTCGGCCGCAGGGCACTGGGAGTGGCTCGTGCACGACGTCGAGCGGGGTATCGTGCGCCGGGAGCGCACCAAGCGGGCCGCAGTCCGATGGGGAGACCAGTGGGCGGCCTTTCATGACGACCCGGGTCTCGCGTTCATGATCCTCCCGGAGGACCGCTGCGCGGTCTGGGGCATCGACCCGACCGAGCCCGAGCTGTACCCGGGCGACGCCTACATCAACGGCCCGGTGTAGTCGGCCCTTTGCCAGGCCGATGGTCGTCACGGATGCTGAACTGACCGACCTGGCCGCACCGGTTCGAGCCGGGTTGGCCCTCTGCCCGCCGGTCTGCGCGTTCCCGAAAGCCTCGCAGCTCACGTTCGACGACGCCCACCCCGGGCGGATGACCGTCACCACCTTCGACCAGAAGCTCCCGCCGCTCCGCCTCGACCACGCTGTCGCCGGCGGGGTGCTGACCGCGAGGTGCTGCGCCGCGGCCGGCGCGCGGCCAGCCGTTCTCACCGGAGCAGGGGAGCCCGGTGACGAGCCGCTGGCGCCCTGCTACCGGCTGGACCAGTGCGGACAGGCGGCGTCGTGGATCGTGACGAAGGCGACGGTCGAGCCCCAGACCTGCCGCTCCCGGATCGCGCTGCAGCACGTCGGCAACGGGCGGTCGCCGACCGGTGGGGCGGGGCGCGGGATGTCGGCTTCGTCCTCGCCGGCCACCTCGAAGCCGTCCGCGACCCTGAAGCGGTCCGCCGTCGGGAACGGCCGGAGGACCAGCCCCGTGACCGGGATCGCGGTCTTCGGCCTTCGGCGGCGTCTCCTCATTGCTCCAGCATGCCCGCCTGCGCAACCTAGATGGCCGACATTGCCGCAGTGTCGCTGCGATCAGCAGCAGTCGGAGCCCTGGCCCCGGGCCGGCTTCTATGCTGACGCGCTGACGGGTTCGACGACGTGGTGCGGGAGAACGGCGTGACTGTGAAGAGCGATGGCAGCGAGAAAAACCGGCTGGAGCCGCTCCCGAACGTCGTGCGGCAGCTGTGGGTGTTCTCGGGCAACGAGTGCGCGTGGCCGTCGTGCGAGGTCCGCCTTGTGGATCCGTCCGGGGCCTGGGTGGGGAAGATCGCCCACATCGTGGGGGCCGAGCAAGGCAGCGCCCGGCATGACCCGGCCTGGTCCAAGGACGAGCTGCGGGACTACAGCAACCTGATCCTCCTGTGCGGCAACCACCACGACGTCATCGACCATGTGAACAGCCGCGACCAGTTCACCGTCGAGACACTGAGAGACCTCAAGGAGCGCCACGAGTCCAGGTACCGCTTCGGTCTGGCTCGGATGGAGGAGGCGTTCTTGAACGTCACCAAGTCCAACATGGTGCGCCCGTGCACGACCCTGCAGCAGTTCTGGCTCGGAGACGACGAGGAGGAGCGCGAGGGCATCGTCGAAGCCGTCAACGAGATCGCGCGCTACCTGGCGACGGTCACCACCGCCGCCCGCGAAGTGCTGGCCTTCCTCGTCGCGCGGTACGAGCCGATCGACATCTGGGAACTGGCCCGCCACAACGGCGAGGCCGAACCGGTCCGGACCGGGCGCATCATCACGGAGCTGGAGAACCGCAAGCTGGTCTGGGTAGACGACGAGCCCTTCGAGGGCGATCTCCCCAACCGGGTGCACCTGTGGACCGGAGGCCTCACCGGCAAGAGCGAGAGCAACGTCCTCGACGGCTGGGACGACTTCTGGGAGATGCTGCGCGACCATCTCGCCGATCGAACCGATACCACGGTGGACGACGTCATCGTCGGCCTCGACTTCTCCCTGCTGGATTGACCAGCCATCGACTGGCCACCGGAACCACGGGCCGCACGAGGGGAGCGTCAGTAGAGGGGCCAGGCCGAGCGCGGGGTGTGCAGGCGGGCCTCGGTGACGCCGGCGGCGCTGCCTCCCGGTACGCGGCCAACTGCTCCTCGGCCTGCTCCAGGACCTGCGACCAGCCGGCCATGGCCTTCCACGCCTGCGCGCCGAACTCGTCGCCCGAAAGCCACGGCCGCAGCAGCTCCCGCACCCGGGCGTCGTCCTTGCGCGGCGAGCGGTCCAGCGCGATGGCGTACCCGAGCCAGGTCCGTGCCCGAGTGTCCTCGCGCAGCGAGCCGACGAACCGGTCCGCCGCCACCGTGAGGGAGCACGCCCGCCACAGGGCGACCACCGCGTCCGGCAGCAGTCCGGGCAGCCGTCCCGTGCAGCGGGCGCAGATCTGGTCCAGCACGTCCAGCAGCACCAGCTCGTTCGGTTCGCCCGCCGCCCGCGCGGCATGCTGGCAGTGCTCCGACCACTGCTTCTTCTCGGTCGGGACGTGCCACTTCCCGCCCCCGCCCGAGCGCACCAGGCCGACGGTGGCCTCGGTCACCGCCGGGAGCGCCATCCCCAGCCGCTCCAGGTCGGCGCGCGCCAGCACTTCGAGGTCACGCCGGGCCATCGGCTCCCCGCTTCTCCTACTCGTTCTTGTCCTCGTCGCCGTGCCGGCGCCCGTGGAACATCATCGAGGTTCCGCCTTCGGGCAGGTACCAGCCGTCCGCGGCCATGTACGGCGGGATGTAGGCCGGATTGGTGTCGGTGTTCAGGGGCGAGTCGGCGTCGGTGACATCGTGGATCACCCGGCGCTGGACCTCCCGGAAGTCGTAGCCGTCGGGTCCGTCGACCTCCCAGGTGATGTCCCGCAGCGCGGCCCGGCAGTCCTCGGGCCTGTCGGCGATCTCGACCATCGGGTGGGCCTCGATCAGCCCCCCGTACAGGCACAGGACGATCAGGAGCTGGCAGAGGCGGTCGGAGAACTCGCCGAAGCCGTACTCCTGCCCGCAGCCGCATGACGGGTCGTGGGCGTGGACGTCGAACTCCACCTCATAGGGCTTGCCGGTCAGCGCGTAGGCGGGGAGGGGTTGGCCCGGGCCGCTGGGGCACGGGTGGGTGGTGTCGAACAGGTTGATCCAGACCTTGACGGACGTGGCCGCAAAGCCGGTGTACTCCGCTTCCAGGGCCTTCTCCAGGCGCTGGTGGGCCGCGTACGCCTTCTCGTCCACACTCTTCCAGCCCTCGCCGAGCCGGTGCCCGGCCAGGTGCAGGAACCGGTCGGTCAGCAGGGACAGCTCCTCGGCCGTCGGCAGCGTCCCGTCCGCCGTACCGGACGTGTCAGCAGGCGCGGCGGCGGCGTCCTGGTGGCCGGCAGCGGCGTCGTCGTGGTGGGTCGGCCAGACCTGGGTGAGTTCCTCACCTGGTTCGGCGCGGCGGACGAGCGCGAGGTCGGACAGCATCATCCCGAAGAAGGAGTGGCCGTCCCACACGCTCAGCCAGGGCACGTCCACCGGGCCGGTGCTGTGCGGGTGGACGTCGGTGACCTCGACGCAGACCTGCACTGGCTCGGGGAACTGGGCGTCGGGCCCGTACCACAGGGCCAGCACCCGGGTCCGGGAGCCCAGGTACTGCCGGGCCTGGCGCACCGCGTGCCGGCTGTGGTCCGAGGGGATCCACCAGCCGTCTCGCGTCCAGGCGTGGTCGGCGTCGACCATCAGGGGGCCGCCCGCGTCGTAGAGCGTTCCGGCGGCCTGCCGACGAGCCTCGGCCCGCAGCGCCGCGCACGGCTCGCCGGCCGGGGCGGTGCTGCCCAGGCCCTCGGCGTCCGGCCCGGTGACCGGCGCGCCGTCCCAGGCCGGGACGCCCGGCGGGGCGAAGGGGAGCGTGCCCAGGATGACGGCGACCTGGTTCGCCCGGTCGATGCCGTGGCTGATCCGCGCATCCGCACCGGTGGCGGCCGGGCGCTCGTCGTCGTCCTGCGCTCCGTAGCGGCGCCGCGGGTCGTCGGGCTCCTCGTCCACGCTGTGCCCGAGCAGCATCGGCAGCAGCTGGTACTTGAGGAGGGCTTCGAGGCCGCTCTCGACGTTCGAGGCGTCCCCGGTGACCGCGAACGGCTTCATCGTCTGTCCGAGGCCGTCGCTGAGCGAGTGGACGAGGTGGTAGGGGGTGCGGTGGCGGTCCCGCTCGAAGGCCTGCGTGGTCAGGGCCACCGCGAAAGCGATCGCCGCCGGCCACAGCGCGTCCCTCCAGCGCACGCCCACCTCGCGGCACAGAGCCTTCGCCTCAGTGCGGGCGGTGGGGTCATGGCGGTCGACGGCGTCGACGAGCGCGGCCACGGTCGCGCCGGCGCCCAGGCGCCGGAACATCGGGTGGCGGTCGGCGGGCGGCGGCAGCCAGATCCAGGAGCGGGTCAGCGGCTCACCCCAGCGTTCCATCACGAACGGCCAGCCGCCGCGCTCCCGCAGCGCGCGGTCGAGCCGGGCGCGCAGGTTCGCCCCGCACGTCAGTGCGAGGACGGCCGCGACCGCGTCCCAGCCCGCCGGGGCGGACAGGTCCTCGTACAGGAGACGGTCAAGCTGGACGGCGAGATACGGAAGGTCGGTGCGGTAGGGCTGGTCGCCGTCGAAGACGCACGCCGGGCACACCGGCTCGGCGCCGGGCGAGTTCCCCAGCAGGTGATGCTCGGGGTAGCGGTCGCCACAGATCGGGCACGGCGTGGTGGAGCGCTCCTCCATGCCCCGCACCCTGGCCAGCCGGGTCCGGCCGAGCCCGGTGTCCAAGCGCCGCGCGGTGGCGCGGACCGGCTCGGTGGAGCAGTCAGCCAGGCCGTCCTCGAAGTCGTCCACGGTGGCGTTCCCGGCCGGGCACATCGCCGTCAAGTAGAGCGGCTTGGCCAGATCGCACTGCTCGGGGTCGTCCGGGTCGCGCTCCTCGCCGCCGTCGTCGTTGTCGTCGTCGCGTCCCACCGACAGGCTCAGCCCGGCGACGGGCCCGGCGTACGCGGTGAGGCCAAAGCACTCCAGGTCGGTGTCTTCACCCGCGCCCCAGCCCAGGCGGCGGAACTCCTCGACCAAGGCCTTCAGGTAGTCCTTCGCGAGGAACGGGCCCGGATCCGGCGCGAGTGCGCCCTGCTCGGCGAGGAGGCGTACGGCCTCGGCGCGGCCGGCCTCGTCCAGGACCTCGGGCAGCAGTCCCTGCTCGGCGGCGTCAACGACGCGCTGCAGAGCACGTTGGTAGCCCATCCGCGTCTGCGCGTGGAGGGCCTTGGCGATCTGCTGGCGGTTGGTGGGGTGCGTGCTGTGCTTCGGTGACAAGACGGCTCCTGCGCGCTCCAAGCCGTGCCGTCCCACCACGACACATGCCAGAGCGCGTACAGGGGCGGTCACACGATGATTGGAAGCGCCAAGCATCACCACTGCATCACCCTCCAGCGGCAGCTGGATTCGCCACGGCCCGGAGGTGGGTCCGGGCAAGGCACGTCACGGTGAGGTGCGTTTCCCTTGATGATATCGAGCAGCTTGCCGACCACGGACGCGGAACGCCAAGTCCGCCTGGAGCCGGCGTTCGAGTGTGGTGGGGCAGCACGGGTGGGTATGCTCGGGACGCCGCGTCCCAGGGGGCGTGTTCTCGTCGGCCTGACCCACCGTTGGCCGTGCGAGTGAACCGAGCCGGCGCTCGGCCCCGGAGAGCAGATGCAGTGTCCGCGCCCGGCCTGTCGGTCCCGGCGCACCGAGGTGGGCGGTGCGGTATCGCGGGGCCGAGTTCAGGAGAGCGCTGTGTCCAACTCCCCCCGTACGTCCCCCACGCACTTCTCCCGGATCGCCCGGCGGCTCGACGACGAGACCGGCATGGGCTACCAGAAGGCTCTCGCCGAGGTCCGGAACAAAGCTGACGAGATCATGCGCATGGGCGGGCGGCTGGACGCCGCCGGCCGCGACATGGCGCTGCGCCTCCTGCTGCACCAGAGCATCGAGTTCTGGGGTCCTGGTGTGGGGGCACACCCGTGGCCGCAGTCCTACCACCCGGTGTCGATGACGTGGTCGCCGAGCCGCCCGTGCGAGGAGGCGTTCCAGGCGGCCGCGCGGGCCGGCGGGCAGGGGCAGCCGGAGCCGACCGGCGACGAGTTTGACCCGTCCTACCTTGCCGCGGCAGGAGTCGAACCCCTGGACTACTACGGCACCCCCGACGACGAGGAATGGGACGAGGACGGCGAGGACGGGGCCCAACCCTCCCGCTGCGAGCCGGTCGACGAGCCGGACCGGTGGCAGCGGCACGTACTGACCCAAGGAGTACGCGCGGTCTACAGGCTGCCCGTCGCGCACAGCCTGGAGTTCTCCGAGCGGGCGGAACTGCAGGGGCTGCCCGCACCCGCGGCGGCGGCCCGGCTGGAGAACCTGATCGCGCAGCGTCCGGCGGCTGTGGAGGCATATGTCCTGCGGGCCGAACAGGTCCTCGCGCAGGCCCGGGAACGAGGGGAGGAGCCGGATCGGGCCGCGCTTGTGGAGGCCCGCAGGTGGTACGAGTGCGCGGTGGCCGTCGCCGAAGTCCCACTGCAGTTCCCCCTGTACGACGGCCGGGAAACCGGCCCGGCGCTGCCGTGGCGCGTGGAGGCCAACCGCCCGCTGCTGCGGGCGCTGCACGGGCTGGCCGGTGTCGCGCACAGGCAGAAGCGCTGGAACACCGCCGAGATGATCCTGTTCCGACTCCTCTACCTCGACCCGCAGGACCAGCAGGACGCCGCGCCGCTGCTGAGCCAGGTCCGCGAGGCCGCAGGCCTCCTACCGCCCGACCGAACCAGCCCGACGAACCCCGGCCCGAGGAAGAACACCTGATGACGACAGTGACCGAGGACGGGCTGCGCACGATGCTCGCCGAGCGCAGCGGCCTGGACCGGGACAGCCTGTGGTACCCCGTCTACGCGGTGCCGCGTGACTTCAACCTGGCATGGCCGCTGACGGACGAGCAGGCCGACGACGTGCTGCAGGAGTTGCTGGACGGGCTACGCCGTGTGCTGCCGGCACCCCAAGTGGAATCCGGGCCGGACGGCGAGACCGGCGCGGGCGAGCGCTACGTGTACCTGTCGGAGATCACTGACCGCTACGAGCGCTGCGACACCCGACGGATCCTCGAGCGGCTTCACGACCGCGGGATCACCCCGGCACGTCTCGACTTCGGCGGCGAGGACTGGCGGATGCCCGCCCCGTACACAGGAGAAGGCGACCCGCCGGTCGACCGGGCCCTCGCCCTGCGCGAGCGCACCGGCGACAGCGCCGCCTACCGGGCCGCGCTGCTCGCCGCAGTACGTGAGGACCCTCGGCAGATCGACTGCTGGGCACACCTGGGCAACGACGCCCTTGAGCGCGCCGGCTCGGATGCGACGGCACTGACCGAAGCCCTCGGCTACTACCAGACGGCCGTCGCCGTGGCCGAACTGTCGCTGCCCCCGGCGTTCACGGGCGTTCTCGCCTGGTCGCAGCTGGACAACCGGCCGTTCCACAGGGCTCTGCACGGGCTCGGACTCGCCTGGTGGCGGCTGGCGGAGACGTCGAAGGCCGCGGCGGTCATGAGCAACAGCCTGCGGACCAACCCCAACGACAACCAGGGCGTGCGCTACATGATCAGCAAGGTGAAGAAGGGCACACCGTGGAGCCGGACCGCGGAGAACTGATGGGACCCGGCGCCGCCGACCCACGGCCCGACTGCTCCTCCGCCTTGCGCGCGACGTCGCGGCCGCAGCCGCGGCACGGGAGCCCCGAACGGTCGGCGACCCGGCCGCTGTCCTCGATGAGGCATCAGATCTTCTTGATCCCGATCGCCAGACAGCCCAGCCTCTCTTTCGCGGGCGGGTAGATTCGGCGGATCGCCTTCAGCTGCTCGTGGCGCGAGGCGGTCGGGTTCACCGACTCGATGCCTTCGTTGTCCAGCAGCTCCTCGAAGTTCGCGTAGCGAGTCACACTCGTGACCTGGGTCAACGTGGACTCTTGCCCGCAGAGGAACCTGATCTGCTGACCCGGTGCGAGGTCGAGCAGTTCGGGGTAGGCGACACGGACTTCCACTCGCTTCCGGCCGGCCGCCACCAGGTCGTAGTACTGCTGGTACAGCGACATCTCGCGGACAGGGGCGGCGTCTGACGGTTGCCGATTCATCATTCACCTCTGGAGATCGATGCCTGGGGGTCGTGGTCATGAGTCGGCGGCAGGGGCCTGTCCGCGCGATCACCGGCCTGCTGCGAAGTGGGAGGCAAGGCTCCTGAGGAAGGCGGTGTTCGCCGTGTGGTCGTGGCCGAGGTCGACGGCTTGCCTGGGCAGGGCGTTCAGGTGTGCGATAACGGCGGATCGGGCTTCGGGGTGCCCGCTGCCGCTGCCGCCGGTGAGCCCGAACAGGTCGGGGTAGCGCTCGGCCCCGTCGGAGGTGACGAAGATGGAGGGGGTGATCTCGGTTGCGCGTTCCGTGCTGATCCGCGGTACGGCACTGGCGGACGGATCGACGCGGGGCAGGAGGACGGCGGCGGCCACCGCGCTGGTGGCCTGCGTCAGGCGGAACCAGCGGGAGAGTTGCTCGGGCCAGACGTGCGCCTTGAGTTCGCGGCCCCTCTGCGTCCGCATGGGCGATACGCGTCCGGCTATCAGGGCTTCGGTGACCTGCTGGTGCTGGGTGGGGTGCGGTGACTCGCCGTCGCCGAGGTGAGCCCCGGCGGTGCTGGTCCAGGCGAGCGCTTCGAGGAGACCGAGGCCGATGGCGGCCGCCGACGGCCACGGCAGGAGGTCGAGTTCGCCCGCGGTGTTGACTCGGGCGAAGCAGCAGTCGTTGGCCAGGAGCGCGCAGCCGTCGGCGGCGAGGGTCAGGGCGGTGGTGGTCTTGCCGGAGCCGGAGTCTCCGAGGGCCAGGAGGGCGGTGCCGTCGGCGAGGACGGTGGCGGAGGCGTGGAGGAGGACCCAGCCGTCGGCGATGAGCTGGGCGCGCATGAGTTCGCGGGTGAAGCGGGTGACGGCGGTCGCCAGCCGGGTGGGCCGGTCGGAGGTGGAGGTGGGGGCGAGAGGGCTGCTCGCGGCGATGTCGAGGCGGCGGGCGGCCGGGGTGTAGCGGTAGTGCAGGACGGGGGCGGTCAGGGTCCGGGCCGTCACCACGCCATCAGGGTGGCGGGTGTAGCGGATTCGCTCGCGGGCGAAGACGGCCTCATCGGTCAGGCCGTCCGGGTCCGGAGCATCCGCTGCGCTGCAGGTGCGGCGGGGATCGTCGGTGGCGGTGACCAGGGGGCCGTTGCCGTTCGTGCCGGGCGTGGCTGTCCAGGAGGAGCCGAAGTAGCGCTCTGCCCAGTCGGTCACGGTCCGGGTGTCGGAGCGGATGGTCACCGCCCGGTGGCCGGCGGCAACGGTGAGCGTGTGGAGCACGGGAACTCCTTCCGAGCGGTTCCGTGAGGTGGCACGGCCCGGCGGACGGGCAGGGAGTCGTCCGCCGGGCCCGCGCTGAGGCGGTGGGAGGGGCTACGCGGTGGCCGGGCGCGGGGCCGGGAGGTGCTGCGGGGCGCGGGAGCGAAGCACCTCTGCCAGGGCGGCGATGCGCCGCAGCGGGGCAAGGTCGGGTGCGGGTGGTGGCGGGTCGGCGAGTAGTGCGGTGACCGCGTGGTGGACGGATGTCCTCAGGGGCGAGTCGTGCAGGACCTCGTCGTGAACGACCTGGCCGTCGCGGACGGCGGTGATGCGGTGGTGGTTGCGCTCGAGTTGCCAGCCGCCGGGGGCGGTGACCGGGTCGAGGTGGAGGGTGAACCGGGTTACTCCGGCGTGGGCCGTGACGTGCCGGTAGCGGTCGTCGGCCGTGCGCAGGCCCTGGCGCCAGGGCGGCCGAGGCTCGGGCGTGGTGTCATCGGCGGGGCAGGGTCCGAGGATGGAGGAGGTCAGTGCGAGCCGGATGGTGCTGCCCTGTTCGGAGTGGAGGGTGGTGCGTTCGGTCAGGGCGGGGACGAACAGGCGTGCGTCCCAGGTGGGGTCGGTGTCAGCGGCGGCCGGGTCGGTGGCCAGATACGCGTCCCAGTCGTGCGGGGGCAGGATCTCGCGCAGGACGGCGAGCATGTGCAGCCACTCGTACCCGAGCACCCCGTAGGTGCGGTCGACGAACCGTCCTGCGGCGCTGTCGGGGCCGCGGTCCTTGGTGAAGACGACCTGGATGCGGTCGATCGGTGCACCGGGCTCCAGGTGGGTGACGAGGTCGGTGAACGCCCGTACCGCGGTGGAGTGCCGGTACTGGTCGTTCACGATCACGCGGGCGCCGGGGTGATGGGCCAGCAGGTCGGTGAATGCGTCGATCTCGTGGCCCTGGCAGGCCGGCTTCTCCAGTAGGACGCGGGCAGCGGGGTTGCGGGCCAGGATGGTGCGCAGCACCGGGAGGTGGTCGGCGGTCGGGCAGCAGATCGACCACAGGTCGATGCCGGCCGCCATGGCGGCCGGCAGTTCGCCGACTTCGTGGCGGAAGGTGTGCGGTGAGGCGGGCAGGTCCTGGTGCTTGGGGTCGATGATCGCCATGGTGGCGCCGAGTTCGGTGAGGAACTGGGCGTGCAGCCGGCCGGCGACGCCGTACCCCACGACGGCGGCCCGACTCAGGGCCGGACGGCGCCCTTGGAGGGGCACGGCGGGCAGGCGGGCGGGCTGTGGGGCGATGTAGAGGTCGTAGTAGGCGTCCAGCAGGCCAGCCGCGGTGATGGCCTCGTTGGCTGGGGCGGCGTGGAGTCCGGGGGGCAGGGCGGCGGGGTCGGCGCACAGGGCGGTGGCGGCGATGAGGGTGCCGGCGCGGTAGGCGTCGTAGCCCTGGTTGGGGATGGAGTCGGCCTCGAAGAGGTTCATCGAGCGGCCGTTGCCGAGCAGCGTTGCCGTCCGCCTGCCGGGCAGGGGGAAGCGCAGGCCGATGCCGGGGATCTCGGTGGCGTCCTGGCGGCGCGGTCCCTCGGTCAGGGCGGAGAAGTCGCGGGTGGCGAACGGCGCCAGCAGGACCCCGTCGGGCAGCAGCGCCAGGTCGTCCTCGGTGAGGGCGATCTCTCCCGTGGTTCCGATCACCAGGAACGGGGCCTCGGCGGTGAGGGCCTGGCGGGCGGTGCGGTGGGTGGTGTAGCCGGCCTCGGCGGCGCCGATCAGCGCGAGCAGGTCGGTGTCGACGACCGAGACCCGGCAGCCGAGGGTGCGCAGCGCCGGGGCCAGGCGCGAGCCGAGGGTGCCGTGGCCCAGGATCAGGACGTGGCGGCCGATGAACTTGCGGTCGGGCACGATGGCGCGCAGGCGGCGCAGACAGGAGTCGGCGATCTCCAGGTAGCCGAGGTGGGTCTTGACCTGGGAGCGGGCCAGGTTCAGCACGGGGATGGCCAGAGGGCCGGCAGCGGTGATCCGCTTGATCCCGCTGACCGTCAGTTCGAGGGCTGCGTCGACCCGGCGCGGCGCCGCGGTGGCGCCGTAGCCGCGGGCCAGCAGACCCCCGTCGTCCACCACCAGGACGCGGCGGCCGGCCGTGTGGGCCTGGTCGATGAACGCGTCGACGGCCGCGGTGACGCGTTCCAGTTCGGCGGTGTGCGCGTCGGGGTCGTTGACGGCGCCGTTGTCCAACACGTCGCTGCGGTAGCCCCGGGCGAGGAAGGTGGCGTGGACGCGGTCGCGGTTGAACGTGCGGTCGCCCTTGTCGAGGGCGAAGATCCACTGCGCGGGGATGCCGGCGCGCTCCATGCCTAGCAGGAAGCCGACGGAGTGCTCGAGGTAGTGGTCGCGGAAGAGCAGCGCCCACTCCTGGAACGCCGGGTGCCCGGTGCTGTAGCGGTCCACCAGGGGCATGGAGGCGCGGATGCCGTCCAGCTCGGCGGCGGTGTAGGGCAGGACGACCTCGGCCAGGCGCTGGTGGAGCTCTCGGGCCAGGTGCGCGCCCTCGCCCGGGCCGGGGTCGATCAGGATGTCGAGTGCGGCGGGCGGCGGGAGCTGGAAGCCGAGGGTGCGCGGCGGCTGCGGCGCCAGCGCCTGCCACCGCACCGTCACCAGCGGCACGGCGGCGGGCGAGGCGCCAAGGGCAAGGGCGGAGTCCCCGCGAGGGTGGCAGACCAGGCCATGGCGCTCGGCGAGCGCCTGGGCCGCCTCGCGAACCGACTCGGGGGTGGCCGGGCCGCGCAGGACTATCCACGCCCCGGGATCGGTCAGAGCTGCTGTGCTGATCGGAACCTCCATGGGTGCGACCCGCCGGCGGGGCAGGTGGCCGTCAACGACCGTGCCGTGCGGCCGCTTCACCCAACGCGGCCTCCACCTCCTCCAGGCGCTCTAGCAGGCGCTGCGCGGCCGCGTGCCGCAGCAGCCAGAACTGGTCCAGGTCGTCCTGCAGCAGGCCGGGCTCCATGTAGTGCTGCTTGACCCCGTACAGGCTGGTCATCAGCTGCAGCAGCGCGACGCGGGCGCAGGCGCGCACGTCGGCGGCCGGCAGATCGGGGTTGGTCTCCAGGTAGGCGCCGACCAGCCGCACGCCGGAGGTGATCCAGTCCTCGTGCAGGACCACGGCCCGCGGGTCGAAGGCGATCCGGCCCAGCTCGTAGGCGGTCAGGAACGGGTCCGGGGGCAGGAAGTCGAGCACGGCGGTGAGGGTGTCGCCGTCGAAGAGCAGGTTCACCGCGGAGTAGTCGCCGTGCAGGACCTGGGTCGACAGCTCGGGCAGGCCGGCGATCAGGCCCGGGATCCGGTGCAGCACGGCACGCCGCTCGGCCAGCGTCCGCAGCGCCTGCTCGTCGAAGTCGTCGCGCTGCGCCCGCTCGTTCACCATGCCGAGCAGCTTGTCGACGGTCGCCTCCAACTTCTGGATGTCCGGGTTCATCCACCGCTCCAGCTTCGAGGAGGCGCTGGCGGCGGCCGGGTGGCCGACGAACGCGCGGTGGATCGTCCCGAGCGCCCGGCCCGCGGCCCGCTGCTGGGCCGGGTTGAGCCCGTCCTCGACGGTGCGCCCCTCGACCCACTCCCAGACCGAGATCGCGTGGCCGTCGTGCTCGGTGATGACCTGGCCGTCGAGGGAGGCGCGTGCGGTGGCGACGGGGACGCCGTGCTCGCCCGCGAGGCGGCTCTGGGCGATCGCCGACCTCTCGGCGGCGAGGTCGGCGCCGGCAGGGTAGTGCTTGACGAACAGCACCGCCCGGTCCGGGAACCGGGCGCGGTAGTTGACGGTCACCTGGCCGATCGGCAGGCGTTCCAGCACGGCGCCCGGCAGGCCGTAGTCGCGCTCCAGGGCCGTGGTGAGGGCGGTGGTCTCGGTGGTCGGCATGACACCCTTCCTGATTACGTGAAGTGAATGGGTGAACACTCTACGGCTGGTCGGTGTGTCGCTGGACGCGGTTCCACCACGCTGCCGCTGCCCGATACCGCGTCAGGCACTGGGCAGGGGTGCGGGGTTGGCCGGTCCACTCCACGGCGACCTCGATCGCCTGCCCCGCGGCGATCCGCGCCGCGGCGAGTTCGGCGACCGCCCGGCGGCCGGCGTTCTCCAGGCCCTGGCCCTCGTCCGACAGGTGCAGCACCCGGGTGCGGGCCAGCACCCGCTCCAGCCGGGCCGCCGCGCCCGGGCCGGCCGCGTCGACGGCGGCACCGAGCTGTGCGGTGTCGGCCAGCAGCCCGAACTGCGGCGAGCGGTCGAGCAGTTCCTCCAGCGCGCCCAGCGCCGTTTCGGTGAGCCACCCGGGGTGGTGGAGCTCGGCCAGCAGCGGCACCGCCGTGGTGGGAAGCGACCGGCCGCGGAAGGCGCCCCGGCCGGCGGGCGGGGTGCGCGCCAGCAGCCGCACCCAGCCCGCGCCCAGCGCCTCGGCCGCCCGCGCGAGGCCGAGCAGCTCGCGCTCCGCCATCGCCCGGGCGCCTTCGTCCGGGTCGAACAGGTCGGCCAGGTCCAGGTCCGCGCTCACCCCGGTGACCGGCACCGCCCCTTGGGCGCAGTGCCGCCAGTGCGCCAGCGTCGCGGTGTCACGGCGGGCCAGGTCGACGCCGCGCGGCCCGCCGCGCAGGTGCACGAACGGGAGCTGCTCGTCGGCGGCCCAGGCCAGCAGCTCGGGAACGTCCAGGCCGCGCACCGAGATGCTGTAGAGGCCGAGGGTCGGCGCGCTCATGCGCTGCGCCAGTCGAAGACGATGACCGGCTCCGCCGGGCGGCCCGCGCCGGCGAGCAGCGCGTACAGCTCGGGGGCGCGAACCCCCGGGACCCTCCGGCACCAGGACGCGAGCAGCTCCGGGGCCAGACGGTCGGTCAGGAACGCGGCCGAGGCGCTGTACGCATCCTGGTAGGCATCGGTGTCCAGGGCCGCGAGCTCGTGCATCCCCACCACCGTCCACCCGGCCCGGTGCACCTCGACGGCCGGCAGAGCGGCGCTCGCCCCGGGGGTGCCGAGCAGCCCCAGGACGCCGCCGGGCACGGTGAACGCGGCCGCCCGCACAGGGTCGCCGGCCGCGTCGATGACCAGCCGCCCCGTCACAGGGCTGCCGGGCGCGACGCAGCTGACGCCCGGGGCGCGGCCGATCGGCGCGTGCCGACGCGACGTCACCACCCGCACGTCCGTGCCACCGCGACGGTGCAACTCCAGCACACAGCCGAGGGCGACCGGTCCGGAACCGACCACGATCGCCCCGCCCAGCTCGGCGGCGGGCACCCGGTCAAGGCCGAGGCGGGCCATCTGCTGGAAGCGGGCCAGGGCGGCCACCTCCACCGAGGTTCCAGGCGGCGTGCGCACCGCGCCCTCGCAGCGCGGGTCGAACGCCGCGCCGTGCGGCACCGGGGCCAGCACCCAGGCGTCGTCGGCCTGCCCCAGGCCCATGTACCCGGCTGCCCGCTCGGGGCCGGTCAGATGGCGCCGCTCGGTGCCGGGACTGAGCACGCTGAACGCGCCGGCCACCATGCCCTCCGGCACGTCGGCGGCGGGCAGCAGGTACGCCCGGCCCGCGTGGAGCCGGATCCGGGCGCCCGCGTGCGGGGGCCGAGTGGTGGTTCGCTGCGACATCATCGACCTCCGGGGCCGGCAGTCAGGACGAGGGCTTCGACATGGGTGGCGATCGTCTGCGGCGTGCCCCAGGCGGCGTGCAGCGGAAGATGCGTGGCGAGCCGTCGCACCCGGGCAAGCCGGCGCCGGGCACCGTCCGGGCCCTCCAGCCGGCGCAGCGGCTGCTCGCCGTCGTCCAGGAGCCGGTCCAGGAGGTGGGCGCTGGCGCGCCACCACACGTTCGCCGCGGTGTGCGGGTCGAGTTCGTCCAGCACGCCGTCGCCGGCCTGCGGGTCGCCGTCCACGTCGACCAGGACGGCTGCCACCACCGGGGCCGGCGCTCCGGGCGGCGGCTGCCGCTCCGGCGGGCCGAGGTGCGCGGCCAGGTCGAGCCGCTGCGGCCCGTCGGCAGGCAGCTGCAGGCCGGGAAACCAGCGCCGGGCCGGAGCGCGGCGGGCGATGAACGCGGAGGTGCCGCCGACGACGACTGGGCGGTCCTGCCCGGGCGGGCAGTCCACGACCGCCACGTCGCCGGCCAGCACCTGCCAGCCGTGCCCGGCCAGCGCGAGTCCCACCAGCGACTTCCCGGCTCCGTGCCCGCCCAGCAGCAGTACCGCCGCGCCGCCCGGATGCCGGAGGGCGACGGCGTGCACGCACAGCGCCCCGTGGGCGAGGTGCAGCAGGTGCAGGTGGGCGTTGATCCGCCGCCGTGCGTCGCCGTCGGCGACTCCGGCCGGCAGCACCACCATTTTGGTGCCGGTGCCCTCGGTGACGCCCCCTGACGCGACCCCGGGCAGGTGCGGGACGATCCGCTCCCACCACCCCGCGGACGCGCCAGCCGCCCGGACCGCGAGCGTCCGTCCGGCGCTCGACACCCGGTAGGAGCGGTACTCGGCGCTCACCGGCGCCCGGCCAACGGCACCACCGAGAACAGCGCACCCCACACGTCAGCCGTCGCCAGCTGCTCGACCGTCACGCTCAGCAACGCGGCAGGAATCCCGTCCAACAGCCCGGCCGGCTCCACTGCCCCTGCGGCCTGCTCCGCCAGCCCGGGGCCGCCCATCAGGCTCAGCGCGTCGCTGACGTACAGCAACTGCTGCGGCACCCGGGCGGCTTCCGCCACCGCCTCCTGCACCCCGACCGCCGTCAAGGGGCCGACCCTGACCGCGCCTTCCCCGGAACTCACGACGACCACCGCACCGAGCGGGACAGGAGGAGAGTAGGAGACCCCCAGCGCCTGGCGGTGCTCAGGCGGGCTGAACAGCGCCCGCTGCCGCGGCACCCCCGCCACCACCGTGCGCTCCACCCGGCCCACGGTCGGCGGCTGCCCGGCGAGCAGCTCGGCGGGCACCGCGACCCTGGTCGGCCAGCCCACCACCATCGCGCCCGGCCCCACCAGCACGAGGTCGTCGGCCATGAACAACGCACCGCACTCGCCCACCGCGCGGTGCGCCAACGTGGACTTGCCGCCACGCTGACCGGCCAGGAACACCAACGCGGCACCGTCGAGGGCCACCGCCGAGGCGTGCAGCATCCGCCACCCCGACGCCAGCAGACGGGAGGCGAAGAAGACCCGCGCCAGCCAGTCCGCCCACCGCACCCCCACCCCGTCACCCGGCGAGACGGCCAGCCGGGTCGAGCGGCGGGCGGCGTCGACCTCCAGCACCACCGCCGCGGCGGCAGGCCGGTAGCGCGCGGCCAGCCGGAGCACTCCCTCGGCAGCACCCAGCACGGCCAACTGCCGACCGCCGTACGGGAGGGTGAGCACCAACCGGCCCTCGAACGGTACTTCCGCCTCGACGGGCAGCACCTCCTGGACGACCGTCAGCGTCCAGTCGGGCTCGCCCGTCGGCAGCTCCACCCCGCACGCCGGAGCGAGCACGCCGACCACCGAATCCAGCAGCGACGGACTCGCCGCGGCGACCCGCAGACGCAACCCCGCCAGCACCAGGTCCCCCCGCGCCCCGCAGCCATCCGCCGCACCGACGACGGGCGAAACGGTGTCAACCATCCGCCTGACCTCTATCAACTCGACGTATCCGAAAGCCCCGAGACGGTCTGCTGCCCCGGCGGCATTCCAGGATCAGCCACCGCCTGGGCCGTGGACCAGTAGTGTGGGGGTCGCTAATCGTGGCGAATAACTGACCTACTGTGACGGGCTGGTGAGGGGGCGTCGGTGGCACCAGGGCCAGGGAACCCCCTGCTCCAGGCATGGGTGGCGGCCAGCGGACTGTCCAACGGTGAGATCGCCCGGCAGGTGAACGCGCGGGCCCACCAGGCGGGCTTGCGGCAGATCGCCAGCGATGCGACCCGGGTCCGCCGCTGGCTGGACGGGGAGCAGCCCAGGCCCCCGGTCCCCCAGTTCCTCGCCGAGGTGCTCTCCGACAAGCTCCACCGGACGATCACACCCGGCGACCTGGGGCTGATGACCGCCGGCGTGCGGCTGGATACCCTCGAACTCCCGTTGCTGACCGAACCGGCCGCGGCGACGCTGGCCGGATGGACCCGGATGGACCTGCTGATGCTCGACCGTCGTGAAACGCTCAGACTCAGCGTCGGCGCCCCGCTCATCGCCATCGCCGCACGCCTTCTCGGCGGCACCAGCCGATCCCTGACTCGTGCTCAGAACGGCTTCGACACGGACAGCACGACCGCTCTCGAAGAGGTGACCGCGACGTTCGCCCAGCTGGAGGCCGACCACGGCGGCGGCCTGTATCGGGCCGCGATCATCGGCCAGCTCTCCGAGGTAGCGCGCCGTATCCAGGAGGGAGTGCCCGCGAGCCTGCGCACCCGGGTCTTCGCCGCCGCAGCAGACCTTGCCGCGCTCGCCGGATGGACCAGTCACGATGCGGGACGGTACGCCACCGCACAGCGGTACTGGGCCTACGCGATCTACGCGGCTGGCGAGGCAGGGGTGCCCGGCCGGGGCGCGGAGATCGTCACCAGGATGTCCCACCAGATGATCTATTTCGGGGAGTTCGACGACGCTCTCGAGTTGCTGGGACATGCCGCGGCCCGAGCGCAGCAGGATGGGCAGGTTCTGGTCCAAGCGCTGGTGGCGTCCCAGACGGGCCGCGTACACGCAGCGCTCGGCCACTCCGACGAGTCCGCCCGCCACCTCGACCGCGCCGATGAACTCCTCGCCACCGCGACCACGGAACCAGCACCCGCCTGGGCGGCGTACTTCGACAGCGCCGAACACTCTGGCGCCCGAGCGGTCGGCGCCCGCGACCTGATCCACCGAGGCCACCGCGGGCACCGTGCCAGCCCACACTTCGAGGCCGCCCTACGACTACGAGCTCCGGGTTTCGAGCGGGTCCGGGCGATGGACCGGATCGGCCTGGCAGCAGCGCTGTTCGATGAGGGCGAACCTGAGAAGGCGGCAGTTGCGGGGCATCAGGCCCTCGACGGGGCGGGCCTGCAGTCAGCGCTGGTAGCGTCACGGCTGAACACCTTGGTAGCGGCAGCAAGCCGCTACCGCTCCCCAGAGGTCGCCCAGCTACAGGCGCGTGCAGCAGACCTTGTGGCGCGAACGTCCACGCCACCGAAGATCGCTGCTTGAACGCAGACACAAGCAGTTCTGGCGTTTCGGTATGTTTCCGCCGGAAACCCGCCGGGTCGCCGCTAACCTCGGTTCCGGCTGCCATGCCTCGTCCCAGTGCGGGCGGTAGCCGGCCTCGTCTGGCCCCTGTGACCTCGCCGTCAGCGCTCGGTGAGTGGGGAGAAGTCGGCGCGAATCGGCGCACCAAGTCGCGCCGGTCGCCAGAGCCTCGCCAGCGGGCTAATTGGTCCAGGTCTTGATCTGGGCGGCGACTTCGCGTGCTGGGAGTCCGTCGCGGGCGGCACGGGCAAGCGGGAGCACGGTGTCGAGGCCGGGGCTGACCGGCAGCCCACACGCGGCCAGGTAGGCGGCGGTCACGGTGGCCGCGAACAGCAGGTTGCGGGCCTCCAGACTCGGCTGCCGGGCCAGCTCGCACAGGAGCGAGGCGGCTTTGTGGTGCGGCTCGGGGTAGACCTCCCGGCCCAGGATCTCCGCGCGATGCCGGGCCTCGGCCGCGATCGGCACGCCGTAGTCGACGACCTGGGGATCCCCCGGGATCTGCTGCGCCACTGCCAGGATCCACGCGAGGTCGACTTTCAGGTTCACGCGGCGTCCCTAGGCTCGTCCTTCGGCAGCCCGTTGGGGAGCCCCGGGTACCGGTCCTCCCCGACCTCCACCTCGAATTGCTCCGCGTAGGACGCCAAGAAGCTGGCGGCGCCAGCCATGAACGCCGACCGGGACTCGTTCACGTCCTGCTCGATCAGATCGGCCACGTACCCCTGCAGGCTTAGCCCGCGCCGTTTGGCCCGCTGCTCGGCCGCCGCTCGCACGGCCTCGTCCAGCCGAATGTTGGTCTGCTTACCCATACCCCCAGCATAGCTAGCAGTTGATACCAGTGACTAGCATTGCAGGGCGTGCCCGCCAAAGGGAGAGCTGTCACTTAGTCGCCTGGGCCCTGAACACCGCGCCGTGTCGGCCACCGATACCGCTCACCGTGGGTTTTGGTGGTCGTCAGGGTGCTTGGACGAGCGGGGCCAGGGCGCCGAGCGGATGTCCTTCCGGCTCGGCATGCGGGACACCGTCCCGGCCTAGAAACATGTAGAAGTACTGCGTCATCAGCGGCTTCGGCGTCGAGGTCCCGCCCGTGGTGGAGCCGCTCAGGGCCCCAGCGGAGTAGAAGTGTGGCAGCCAGCCGGGGCCCACGATCGCCTCCACCCAGGCCCTCGCCTCCTCCAGATCAACGGGCTGGCGAGTACGGAGCTGTTTGTGCCGCGTGGCGACCGAGAGTGTCAGTACAGCCCCCTCCTGGCCAGGCTTCCCCAGGAGTGCGGCCTGGTCGGTGATGTCCCCGACGATGGTGAGGACAGCATGCCGGTCGGTGACCGAGCGCACCGGTCCGAAGCGGTGTGGCATCACCTGTCCCTCCGTCCGCAACTGCTCCAGCACGGTCTGTGGCAGCACGGAGGTCAGGCCGCTATCGGCCGGCTCCGTAGAGAACAGGTTCCGGCGAAAGAGCCGGAGCTCTTCCTCGTGCTTACGGAGCACAGTACGAATATCGACAGACATGGTACTTACAGTACAAGCGACCTAATATGTGTCGAATCACCTCGCTGGGGCCGCTGCCCTCCGCCCCCGTCCCGTCCCGTCGCTGTGTCCGGGCCCGGCGGTAGCCAGGACTTGGAGTTGGTGTGCGCGGTGGCGGATGGCCCGGCCGTGATTCTGCTGCGGCCGGATGCGAGCAACTCGTCCTGCCAGAAGAGCTGCTGAGTCGCCGCCAGCCTGCTGCGGCCCGTCGTGCGGCTCAGACCCTGTTCGGCCGCGCTTCTGGCCCTCGCGCCCCCGCCCCGGCACCTGGTCCAGAACACCCTGCCGGCGCCCGGCGTCCGTTCCTGCGAGTGCGACGAAGCTGCCAGAATGGCGCGACACCACACCACGACGTCGGAGTAGCAGGTGCAGCACGAGACCTTCGTAGAGGATTTCCTCCGCGCTCGCATTAGCGATCCAGGGCATCCCTTCGAGGGCGCTGCCGTGGTCGAACTGATCGTCAACGAGTATTGCGAAGCGGTCAACAACCGGCGATGGCCCACGGCCACCGCGCTCGGCAACCTGATGCTCAAACTCGCCGAGCAGTGCAAGGAGCACCCTGACTACCGCCACGACTGGCAGCCGTAAACCCTCCGTTCTCAACGAACGAAGCTCCGCCCGATCATGAGGTGAGGTCGTTCACCAGCTGTTCCGCCACCGCGCGGGCCGGCTCCAGGCGGGGATCTTCGGGACGTGCGTACGGTCCGATGATCTTCGACGCGACGAACAGCGTCATCAGCTTGCCGTCCCGGCTCTCGAGATCCTTCCGCCGCTCCTCGCGGACGCGATCGGCCAGAGCCGGGACAAGGAGCGACGCACCCCACAGGGTCGCCGCGTCCAGACCCTGCGGGGCCATCCCCCAGTCCTCCCAGTCGAAGACGCAGAACTCCGGCGCGGTCACGTTCGCCCAGTTCAGATCCGCGTGCGCCGGAACCCACTCGTTCACCATGGCGTCGACGTCCGGGAACACCTGGTGGATCGTCGCGGTGACCAGTCCCTGGGTGATCGTCTCTGTGTCCGGTGTGGCGATCCGGTTGGTGTGCTGCGCGGCGAGAGTATCGAGTGACGCGTTCAACCCCGACCACCAGCCGGGTGACAGCTCAGGCTCCTGCGCCACCACGGCGGACCCGGCCGGGGAGGAGGGCAGCAGCGCTGTTTCGTCGGCCCGCCACATCACCGGATCTTCCTCGTCCCGCCACGCCGTGCCGGCCAACCACGCGGGCTTCGAGATCCCGTGCAGCGCCTCGGCCGCAGCGGTACCGTCGCCGCCCTGCACGCCGATCCGGTCGAGTCCCCGCCGCTCGATACGTACCCAGGTCCCGCGGTTGGTTCGGGCCCCCACCGACCGGCGCTTGCGCACCAACGTCTCCTGGTCGAGGCGCACCTGCAACGACCGCTCCACGCGATCAACTACGGCATCGACTGCTTCACGTCGGAGATCGACCCGGCGGGCGACTGGTGAGGACAACGTCATGGAGAAGACCGTAGCAACGCGCGGGTTTGAAGCCCCGAGATTCGCCCGCTATGCCGCCCCCCTTGTCCTGCCCTGCCGGGCCGCCTCCGCCCTCCGGCTGGCGAAGGACTGAGCCGAGGCGAGGTCGCTCGGGACAGGCCGACCGGGCCCGCCTCGTGGAAGCGGCTGCCCGGGCCGGCTGCCGAGAAGGAGGCCACCGAAGCTCAGCACGAGTTGGAGGTGGCCGAGCACGCCGCGGTCGAAGCCGAGCGCCGCGAACGCCAGGCCGCGACGCGGTGAACGCCGGGCGGGTAGCGCTCACGGAGGCCGACAAGGCGCTCATCCGCCGAGCGGCGGGCCCGCGCTGCTCAAGAAGAAGTCGTCCCGACCCCCGTCGCTGCGCCCAGAGCCGTGTCGGCCAAAGGGTCGCCGTCGAGCAACCACGTTGGTGAGCCGAGGGCGGCCCGTCCTGGCAGGCGGCCCGGCTCGCGCCGTGGAAGCCTGATGGCATGACAGATGCTCTGGGCGCGGCGAGCAGGGAGTGGGTTCCGGGTGACGAAGGGACAGATCACGATCGCCTGGGCCGTGCGCTCATCGCGTGGGCCAACGAGACCATCGACGCGGTGCCCAGCTTCCACGGCCCAGTGACCGCTCGGCTCGTCGTCGCGCCGCCGGCAGACTCCGAACCCGCGAAGTGCCTTCGCCTGCCCCTCGCGGACGACCAGGTCGACCGCCTGGTCGCCCTCTTGGACCGGGACATGCAGGAGATCGGGCGGGCGGCGAGTCGGCCGTAGCCTGACGGTCCGTTCGGACGGCCGCTTCATCGCCGACTCCCGAACAGTTCCGGCCCGGCCGGGGAAAACCGGGGTGCGGCGCGGCCCCGCCTACCGGGAGAATCATCGGCTATGCCGCTGTCTGTTCCTCCGTCCGGCGTCCCGGACTCCCAGTATGTCCGGCGCATCCAGCGCCATTCGCAGAGCTCGCTCGTGGAGCTCATCGCCTCCACCAGCGCCCGCCTCCCGCACCCCCGCGACCTGCGTGAACACGAAGGACTTGGCGTGTACGGCCCCTGGGCCCTCGCTGACGCCGCGTGGATCTCCCTCGCACTCGGCCAGGAGATCAACCGCGCCCCGGCGCAGCAGCGCGATCTTGCCCAGATCCTCGGCCTCCACCTCGCCCTGGACGACCCCTTCTACAAGGAACTGCCGGAGGAGAGGCTGGCGCGCCTGCTCCTGCGGGTGGCCGGCCAGCAGTTCACCTGGCAGGTGGACGAGTACTCCGAGCTGAGCCGCGCCGTCGCCCTTCTCACCCAGACCACCTCCCCGAAGCCCCTCAAGGCGATCGGCCCCAACTGGGCGCAGGACGTGCTTGGGTGCTCGGTTGCCGACTACGTCGGCCTCGCCCGCTACGTCTGGGCGACCGCAACCGGCACCCCGATCCCGCAGCTCAAGGGACGCTTCAACCCGGACATGATGCTCGACCCGGTGGACTACTCGCCCTTCACCTCTCTGCGGTCCGCCGCCGACGCGACCGCAGTGCTGGAGCGTCACTTCGTGACCGATGCCGCCCGGCTTCGGGCGGCCTACCCCGCCTCTCCGGACCCGCTCCTGCGGCGGTACGGCCACAACCCGCTGCGGACGACGCCGCTGGTCGCCGGGTTCGGTGACGGCTACCTGGTCCCGGTGCCGGCAGCCGTCCTGTCCAAGGCGAGCATGCTCGGCATCTACTACACCGGCGGCGAGGCGAACCTCACTCCGCGCGGCAAGCTGTTCACCACCGAGCTCGGGTACCTCTTCGAGGCGTACGTCGGGCGCCAGCTTGATCTGCTCGACAACGCGACGGTCCACTCCGAGATCCCGTTCGTCGGCGAGAAGCGGAAGGAGTCCGGCGAGTCCGTGGACTGGATCGTCGTCTTCCCAGACCTGGTGCTGCTGGTCGAGGTCAAGTCCGCCAGGCCCAACGCCGACCTGCGCCTCGGCGCGGCGAACTACGCCAAGAAGCTGGCCCGCACGCCTGGCGAGGCGTTCCCCCAGATCGAGCGGACCGACCGGCTCATCGCCGAGGGCAACCCCGCCTTCGCGCAGATCCCGGCCCACCTGCCGAGGCGGGGCATGGTCGTCACGATGGAGCCGTTCCACCTACTCAACACTGCCGAGCTCCGCGCCGGGATCCAGCGCACCCCGAACCCGGTGACGGGCGAGACGATCCCCATCACCACGGCCTCGATCCACGAGCTGGAGCAAGCCGTTACCGTCACTGACACCAGCCTGTCCCAGCTCCTGCTCACCAACCCGCTGGGCGGCGCCCTGACGTTGCAGCAGCTCTTCGGGGGGCACGAGTTTCTGGAGCACAACTCGATCCTGGAAGAGGGCTGGAAGGCCATCCCCTTCCCCGGCCACCCGCAGCCCTGACATGGCGTGGGCCCGGCCGCTGCTTGGGCCCCGCCGCGTAGCGGCGGACGCCATGTAGGGGCTGCGCCTGGGCCTCCGCCCCGTGTTGCCGCCCGCTACGCCCGCAGCCATGCCTTGAGCCGGGCTCCGGGACCTGGACGGTCACCGCCGTGCGAGGCTCAGCGTGCCAGCTGAAAGACGATCATGGCGGCCGACCAGCCGAGCGCCCAGGCCAGCGAGACTCGCCGCCACAGGCGCGCGTGCTGGCCGTGCCGGTTCGCGTCCGTCTTCCGGCCCGCCGCGAGCGCTTGGCCCAGCTCCCACCGGGCGTTGCGCTGGGCCCAGAGCATCAGCAGATAGCCGACGGGCCAAGCCCACCACACCCACAGTCCCGACATCCCGCCACCCTCCAGATCCGGCCCGTACCGTGACAGCATGCCCGATGGCGGCCGCGCCCGGCCGCTCCGCCTCCGCCCGGCCGCCTGCTCCGCCCTGGCCCGGCCGCCTCCCCGCCGGGCCCGCCCGCGCACCGCCGCCGACGCCGGGCCCGCCCGCGCCGCCGCCGGCCCGCCGCCGTCCGTTGTTGTGTCGGGTGTCTGTCTGTTCGTGCGGGTCGGTGAGCGGGTGTGGCCGGGACGACGCCACTCGTTCTCGTTACAACATTCCGCCCGGGGTGTGTACCGGTGTGGCTAGACTGACGCCCAGCGTTACACCTTCTGTGGGTGTGGGGCGGCTTGTTGTCGCGGGCCGTGCCGCGCCCTTGGGTGGTGCCGGTGGTGCTGTGCTGCTCCCGGTGGTGCTGGTGGTCACCGGCACGGCCCGGCGCGGGCCGTCCGGGCTGTCTGGTCCGCCGTGGTCGTCCGGCCGTCCGGCGCCACCGGTCCGGCCGCCGCTGCGCCGTGCCGGGCCTGCCTGCTGTGGTTCCCGGGCTTGTTCCGGGCCGGTGTGCCTTCGGCCCCCGGTGCCGGTGCCGGGCCGTCCTCGGCTGTCCTCGGGCGTCTGTGGGCGTCTCCTGGTGTCCTTGGGCTGCCTGCGCGTCGTTGTCTCCTCGTGTGCCCTTCTGTGTCTGGAGTCGTGGTGTCCTCTTCTCGTTCCTCCCGCGCCGCTACCGGTGCTGCCGGTGGCCGTCGCGGTGATGCTGTCGCGGGGCACGGCACGGACCAGGTCCCGCCGGTCGCGGGCCCGGCCGGGCCGGACACCGCCCCCGCCCCGGCCACGGTGCCCGCCCGGGCGTCCGGAGCCGAGACCGCGTCCGCGCCCGGGGCCGGTATGCCCCCGCCCGGGGCTGCTCCGGACCCTGTTCCGGGCGGTCCGGCCGCGCCCGGGCCCGGGCGTGCGTCCGCTGCCGGGGGCGCCCCGGACGCTGCCCCGGCCCCCGGCCGGGCCCCGGCCTCGGCTCTGGCCTCGGTTCTGGTTGCTGGTCCGGTCCCGGCGGGTGACGCCCGGCCGGCGCCCGCAGGGGGAGCCGACGCCGGGGCGGGCCGGAACGCCGACGCCGCCGGGACGACGGCCGGTGCTGCGCCCGGTCCGGCTCGCTCGGGCACCTCCCCGCGCGCGGCGCGCGGTACCGGTTCCTCGCGGCGCCCCGTCCGGCCCGCCGCCGCTTCCGCCCCGGAGCCGGGGCCGGGTGCGGCCGGGTACCTGAACCTTCCCGGCCCGACAGACCCGCTGTGGGCGTCGGTCCCGCTGGGGCTGCGTCAGAACCTGGCCATGCCCGCGTACCAGCTGGTGAACCCGGCTCGCGGGCACCTGGCCACCCCGGCGGGCCGCAAGCTGAAGTCCGCGCTCGGTGCCGCCGCCCGGGGCAAGATCACCGGCGCGCACTGGCTCGAACTGCTCACCGCTCCCCGTGCCGCGTTCGGTGGTCCGGTCAGCGCCCGCGCCGAGCAGGCGTACAAGGCACTGGAGCAGATGGTGGCCGACTTCCTGCGGCCCGCGCTGGGCGCGGTCGCCGCGGCCGAGTTCGCCGCCGGGGTGGAACTGGCCCAGTCCGCCCCCGCCGACGCGGCCGCCGTGCCGGAGACCGGCACGGCCCCGGCGACCGCCACCGACCCGACCCCCGCCCCGGCCGCTGCTGCCACGGCGGTGGAGCCGGACGCCCCCTCCGGCGCTATGGGGACCGCGCCCGCCGCCCCGGGCGTCGACACCGCCCCTTTCGCCGCCGCTCCGCTGCGCCCCGTTCCGGCCTCGGACGTCGACGCCTCCCACCGGGCCGCCCCGGCCGCAGCAACTCCCTTCCCATCCAGCCTTGTTGACGCCACCTCGGCCGGTTCGGGGGCCGCCGGGCCCGGATCGGATTCGGAGACCGACGCCGCGCCCGTGCCCGCCCCCGGCGTCGGCCCGGCCGCCGCCGCGGTGGAGCCGGACACCACCCCGGTCCGGTCCGGCCCGGCGGCCGGAACACCGGCACCCGCGCCGGTCGGCGACCTGGCCGAGCTCCTGCACCAGGCCGCCGTCCACCCCGGGACGATCCTGGCGGTCACCAGCACGCACACGGCCACCGCGCAGACCGCTCTCGCCCAGGTCCAGGACCTCGAGCCCTCGGACCTGCCGACCGTGCAGGTCCACGGCCACGACCGCGCGTCCCTGATCCACGCCCTGTACGCGCGGCTCGGCCTGGGCCAGCGCCGCCGGCTTCCCGGGCTCGACGAAGCCGAAGCCCTGATCGCCGCCGAGCTGATGCGCGTCCCCCGTCTGGTCGTCGTCACCACCACCCTGGGGCTGCGCCCCTCCGCGCTCCTGCTGCTGCACCGCCTGTGGTCGCCGAAGCCGTTCGCGCTGGTGCTGGTCGGCGACACCACCCTCGACGGTCTCCTCAAGCGCCACGACCTGGCGGATCTGCACCCCCACGTCATCGTCCACCGCGTCCAGCAGCCCGCGCCCGCCGCCGCCTCGGCCCCCGCGCCCGCCGCCGGCCCGGCCGCGCCGGCCTCCGGCACCGCGGCGCCCGACGGCGACCTGATCGCGGACCTGCGCGAGGCCGCCGAACACCGCTCGGTGCTGGTCGTCACCAGCCCGGACCCGGCCGCCACCGGCACAGCCCTCGCGGACGCCCTCGACACCGGCGCCCTCCAGCCCCTCTACGTCCACGGCACCGCCCTGGACCAGGTGGTCCCCGAGCTGTTCCAGCAGCTCGGCCTCGGCCGGCGCCGCCCCCGCACCCTGGAAACCGCCGTCGTCAAGATCACCGCCGAGCTGCGCCGCTCACCCCGCCCGGTCGTCGTGCCCGCCGCTCACGAGCTGCCCGAGGACGCTCTGCGCTGGCTCGGCCTGCTGTGGGCCAGCTCGGCCTTCCCCCTTGTCCTGGGCGGCGACCTCCGCCTCGACGACGTCCTCGGCCGGCCCGAACTCACCGGCCTCTACGCCAGTGCGACCCGCCGCCTGACCGCCGCCCCGCCGGGCCCCGCCCCGGCCCCGGACGGCGACACCAGCCCGGCCGCCAGGGCGGCCGCCGGCCCGGGCCCGGAGCCGGCCGCTACGCCGTCCGCCACCGCCACCGCCACCGCCACCGCCACCGTCCCCGCCGCCCCGCTGCGACCCGCCCCGGCCCCGGGCGGCGACACCGCCGAGGCCGCCGAGCCCGAGCCCGCGGCCGCCGGCCCGGACACCGCCAGCCTCCTCCACGACCTGCGCTCCACCGTCGAGCACCGCACCCTGCTGTGCATCACCGGCCCCGCCGACACCGCGACCACGGCCATCACCGCCGCCACCCGGCACCTGCCGCTGCCCGCCGTCCGGATCCACCCCCGCGGCACCGACGAAGCCGCCCTGATCCACGCCCTGTACACCGCTCTCGGCCTGGACCACCGCCAGCCGCAGCCCCGCGAGCACTCCGCCGCGCTCAAGCTCCTCGCCGCCGCGCTCGACCGCGCCGCCCGCCTGGTGGTCGTGCCCGACGCCCACCAGCTGGCCACCGCCGCGCTGCAGACGCTCTACGGCCTGTGGGCGCGGGGAGGCACGGAGCGCTTCCCCCTGGTCCTGGCGGGCGACGACCACCTCCACACCGTCCTGAACCGCCCCAAGCTGGCGAGCCTGAAGTCCGCGGCCAACCACCACCGCCTGCCCCCCACCGAGGCCCCCGCGCCGGAGGCGCGCGAGAGCGCCCCCGCCCCGGACCCGCTCCCGGCCGCCGCGCCCGCCGCCAACCTCGCGCCGGAGACGCGCGAGACCCCCACCCCCACCGCTCCGGCCGCCGCGCCCGACGACGACCGTGCTGCTCCCCGCCCGGCCCCAGCAGCCGGCCGGGCCACGGCCGAGCCGGCCCCCGCCGCCGACCCCTTCAGGAAACCCACCACCATGCCGACCCCGACCCCGGCCCCGCAGGCGGCCGCCGCGCCAGCCCCACCTACCGCGGCCGGCACCGCCACCACCGGCTCGGCGCCCGCTCCGGCGGCCGGCACCGCCACCGTGCCGGAGACCGCCCCGCTGCGCCCCGCCCCGGCCGGTGAAGCCCCTGCCGCACCCACCCCGGCCGTCGCCCTGGTCCTGGCCCCGAGCCCGACCACGCTGCACCACGCCCGCAGCACCCTCCCCCAGCTGATCCGCGCCGCCGGCCAGGGCACCTCCACCCCCCTGACCCGCGGCACCCACCACGCCCTGCTCACCGCCCCCACCACCGCCACCGCCCTGGGCTGGGACCTGACCACCGCCACCGCCCACGGCACCGCCGACGCCCGCAAGAAGCTCGGCGACCTCATCCAGGCCGCCGCCACCGGCCACCCCCAGGTCCTGCGCCGCCACGTCACCCCCCTCGCCGTGCTGCTCCCCGCCACCCCCGACGGCACCCCGCTCCCGCCCGCCACCCACCCCGACCACCCCACCCCCGGTACACCCGACACGGCAGCAACGACCGCACACAGCACCGCAGTTGTAACGCCCACCCCGGACGCCGCCCTGGGCGCTCCCGGCGACCAGCCGGCCCCCGCCCCGGCGCCCGCAGCGGTCGAGCCCGGCACCGGCACCCTCCCCGCCGCAGCCGCGCCCCTCGCCCCGACCGCCCCCGCGTCGTCGACCACTCCGCCCCCGGACAACCCGCACACCCCGGCCAACACCACCCGCCGGGCATCAACAACCCAGCCCAGCAGCAGAGTTGATGCACCGGGCGACACCTTGTTCCCCACCCCGGCCGACACCGCCACCGCCGGCCCGGCCGCGCTGCTGCCGCTGGTCGATCCCGCCGACGTCCTGCCCTTGGCCGACCCGGACGCCCTGCTGCCGCTGGCCGCCGGCCAGCCGACCCCCGGGCCGGCCGAGTTTGCCGCGACCGACACCCCCGCCGCAGCTGCGCCCGGCCAGGACGTCGACGCCGGTACGGCCACCTCGAGCCCGCCCGCGCCGGCCGCCGGCGAGCCCGCCCTGCAGAACCCCGCGCCGGCCACCGCCCCGCCAGCCGGCCAGCCGGCCACCGTGGTACCCGCCGCCCCGCGGCCGCCGCGCCGCCTCGCCCCCCTCGCCGACGCCCTCACCACCGTCCTCACCCCCCAAGCCCAGGCCCCGGACACCGACACCCCGGCCGGTCCGCGCGCCCTGTCCACCGGCATCCGCACCCTCGACGACGCCCTCGGCGGTCTCCAGCCCGGCCGCTTCTACCTCGTCGCCGCCCCGCCCGGCGCTGGCGGCAGCCTCCTCGCCATCGCCGCCGCCCGCACCACCGCCCTCGACCACCACCTCCCCGTCCTCTACGCCGCCTCCGGCCTCACCCGCGCCGACGTCGCCGCCCGGATCGTCGCCGCCCACCTGCCCGTCGACTACCGCCGCCTGCGCACCGGCCGCCTCACCCCCACCGAACAGGCCGACGCCACCACCCTCCACGCCGAGCTCGCCGCCGCCCGCCTCTACATCGACGACGGCACCGACCTCACCCCCGAAGCCATCGCCGAGACCGCCGCCGACCTCGCCCACCCCACCGACGGACAGCCCGGCCTGGCCCTGGTCGTCGTCGACCGCCTCCAAGCCCTCGACGACCCCCGCCTCCCGCTCTCCGGCCCCCGCCTCACCGACGCCGCCCAAGCCCTGGCCCACCTCGCCCGCACCCACCACGTCCCGGTCCTGGCCATCCTCGACACCGACCACCCCGACCTGATCACCACCCTCGGCCTCGACACCACCCTCACCCTCCACCCCCACCCCGACGCCCCCACCACCCAACTCCTCGCCACCATCGCCGAACGCGACCTCGGCACCCAGGCCACCCTCACCCTCACCGCCGACCGCACCCACGCCCGCCTCACCGACCCCACCCCCTTCAACCCCTACGCCACCACCCCCACCCCGGCGCCGGAGGCGCCCCCCGCTCCCGCCCCAGCGCCGGAGGCGCCCACCCAACCCACCACCGCAGCGCCGGAGGCGCCCACCCAGGCTTCCGCCTGGCCCACCGTCGCGACCCCCGGCCACCCCACCCAGAACGCCGCCGCTGCGCCCCAACCCGACCCCGACCCCGAGGTCACCCCGGCCACCGCGGCCGCCCTGGACACCCTGGCCAACCTGACGCCCGACCAGCCCCCCGCCCGCCCGCTGCGCCCGACCCGGGGCTCCGCGCCGCGTACGGCCGGCCCTAGGCCCGCGCGCACCAGCGGCGGGGACTACGCGGGCCGGGACTACGGCCACTTCCTCAACATGATCAGCTCCGTCGTCGACCAGACCCTCCAGGAGCACGGCGGCGACATCAAAGCCGCGATCACCGCGCTGGAGCTGAAAGCAATTCCAAACGGGATGGCCCTCTTCGAGGCAACCCGGGTCGGCGGAAATTACGAGCACACCGTCTACCCGGAGCGCCTCGAATTCCTCAGCAAGAAATCCCGTGACGGAGCCGACGACATCTGGGAGGGCCGCCACAAGTGGGAGAACGGCCCACTCCTGGAACAGCTCAAGGCCGGCACCCACCCCGACGTCGACGTCGACGTCCTGGACACCAACGCCGCCTACTGCAGCGCCCTGAAAGTCTGGCTGCCCATCGGCGCCCTGCAGCACGATCCCAACGGCGGCTTCAACCCCAAGCGCTCAGGCATCTACCTCCTGCCCAAGCGCCCCACCTGGGAACACCCGCACCTGCCCGACCCGATCGGCAACCGCCGCGAGCCCGGCCCGGTCCTCCTGGACGACGCCACGATCCGCCTCCTGATCCGCTGCCACAAGCTCGACCTCTGCGAGGCCCCGTACATCACCCAGGCGTGGACCTCCGGCGCCTCCGAAAACATCGCGGAGAAGTTCCGCCGCGTCCTCACCATCGCCCGCGAAAAGGCCATCCTCGAAGGCGACGACGCCACCGAGAAATACGTCAAGGCCATCTACTCCAAGTTCGTCTCCACCATCGGCGAATCATCATTCAACCGCGACCTCCGCCGACCCGACTGGATGCACATCATCCGCAGCCAGGCATTCGCCAACCTCTGGTACAAGGCACTCCGCGCCCACGAGCACGGCCTCACCATCGTCCGACTCCGCGGCACCGACGAACTCCACATCACCGGCGACACCGCGTGGCGCACGGTATTCGAAGAAGGCCGCCTCACCACTCAGCTGAAGCTCAAGTCCCAGTACACCCTTTACGCGAAGGCCGCCTAATGTCGACCGACGGATGGAAGAACTTCGGCAAATACGGCGCCAACCTCGACCCCGAAAACCGCCACGGGAAAATCGTCCTCGGCCGCGCCCTCGAAGACGCCCTGGAACGGATGATCATCGACGGCGGCATCAAGTCCCCCGTCACCACCCGCCGCGGCCTCACCGCCCGCATGAAGTACCTCACCAACACCCAAGGCGGCGCCCAAGCCATGGCCGACGCCGGCATCACCGCAGTCCCCAAGACCATCAGCGCCTGGACCAAGGGCACCCAGAACCCTCTCCCCGCCAACCTGGAGGCCATCGACACCGCCTACTGGAACCTCCGCGCGGCCAACATCCTCAACAACCCCGGCGCCTTCAAGCAGCACCTCAACAACAACGGCAAGGGCACCCGGGTCGAGATCCACCCCATCAACCAGGACGTCGTCGACGAACCCCGCCGCCGCGACAACCTGCGCATCCGCACCCTGCAGGTCCACTACGTCTGGGACGACGCCGTCGACGCCATGGCCGCCGGCGACATCGGCAAGCTCGACGAGATCTGGGACGACATCATCGCCGACCTCGACTCCGACTACGGCGCCTACACCTACGTCCGCCACATCGGCCTCGGCGCCTGACCACCCCCACCAGCCGCGCGCCCGCCCCACCGGGCCGCAACTGCGCCCCACCCCAGCTCAGACCAGCACCACCGGGCACAGCAACGCGTACATCTCCCCCCGCAGCTGCGCCTTCGCGACGTCCCACGGGCCGCTGATGCCGCCGGCCAGGGCGACGAAGACACCGTGCCGACGCGCGGTGCGGCGCCAGGATCGCGAGCTGTTCAGGCCGCCCTCGTAGAAGCAGACCCCGGCCCGGCCGGTCACCGTCAGGACATCGCCGGCCACCTCCAGGACGGCCGACCAGCCGGCCGCCGGCTCCGCCCAACCCTCGAAGTCGTCGAACCGCGCCCACCCACCGGACGCCAGCCCGGCCAGGTGCGGATCCGGCCCGCGGCCGCCGGCCGACGCGAACGTCTCGATCCGGTGCGAGGCCGCGAAGACCACCTGCGCCCGCTGCGCCTCGACGGCCCACGCTTGCATGCCCAGCGGCCGCAACGGCTCGCGGCCGACGTCGACGGCGTACATCGTGCCGCCGTCCACCGGGACCGCCTCGTCGCTCACACCAGGCCAACGAGCCGGACCCCCGGAGGTAACCCCGCCAGCGGCCAGCCCCGCCCCGCTGCGCGCCGGTCCCGGCCGGAGCTCCACCACCTGGCCGAGCGGGCCGGCCGAGTCGCCCGTCGGCGGCACCGCGGCCACACCTTCGGATGACCGGTCTCCGGGAGGAATTCCCGGTTCAATTCTCGAAGCGGCGCAGCATGAATCCCCGGTACAACTCGGAGGGGAGACGGGGCATCAGACGGGATTCCCTGACCGTGCAATTCTGATACAGGCTCAGGCTGATAGAGTCCGGTACAACTTCCCCGTTCGCAGCGAGAAGTCCCGTAGGATATGAGGGGCAATCAGCCCGATGCGGTTGACCGCCAATCAGGCGCGTTACAGAAAATGCCGCCGCTGCCTGTACAAGCCCCGATTTGATCGCTAGAATTGCCTGAGTGGTTCAGACCAGTTGGCGAGAGCCGTAGCTGACTTAGAGTCACAGATTCCCTGGCCAGCAACTTGTAACGGGGCGGGGACCGTGACATACTGGAGCCCGGTACACAACAGGGCAGGCGCCCGGAGGGCGTCCACCGAAGGAGCCGGTCGAACCCCGGGGCGAGCCCGGCCGGAGCAGACAGAGCCCGAGACCACGGAAGAAAAACCCAGGTCAAAGCACTAGAGAACCGAGTTCCACGAGGGTAGCGGCCACCCAGGGACTCGGATCGACACCAGGGCCGGCCCCGAAGAACCGCCCCACCGATGGGCGAGAGTTGTACCGGCCCCCTCCTCCTAGCCAGCCAAGAGCCACGGAGTGGCGTTACATCATTCCGTCACGGTAGTGACGGCGCGTCATGTGTCCGGAGGACACGGCGCGC